>NZ_CP117267.1:2006250-2675000 GCF_007000325.2 Rhizobium rhododendri
AGCGCACGTCTCTCCCCGGACGAAAAGCAGCTGACGGACGTCAAGCGCCTGTTCCTGATGAACCGCCTCAGTGGCGGCGGGCTGCAATTCGGCGCTCGCATCGCCATAGCGGCCGATGGCAGCCTGTTCGTCGGCCTTGGCGACCGTGGCGAGATGGATCGCGCGCAGGATTTCGAGGATGACGCCGGCTCCATTATCCACATCAATACCGACGGCAGCATACCGGCCGACAATCCGTTCAGGAAAAATCCAAAGGCACTGCCGGAAATCTGGTCCAAGGGTCATCGCAACCCGGAAGGCCTCACCTTCGACAGCGCCGACGGAACGCTGTACAGCGTGGAGCACGGCGCAAAGGGCGGCGATGAGATCAACCACCCCGAGGCCGGCAAGAATTACGGCTGGCCTGTCATCACCTACGGCCGTGACTACTCCGGCGAAAAGATCGGCGTCGGCACCGAAAAGGAGGGCATGGAGCAGCCACTGTTTTACTGGGATCCCTCGATCGCGCCTGGCGGACTTGCCGTTTATCGCGGCAAGATGTTCCCCGAATGGAACGGCGACTTCCTGGTGGCCGCGCTGAAATTCAAGCTGCTTTCGCGGCTGGAAAAGGATGCCTCCGGAAAAATAGTCGAGCGCGAAAGGATGTTCACCGGCGCGTTCGGACGGCTGCGGGATGTCATCGTTGCCCCCGACGGCGCATTGCTTCTTACAACCGACGCAACCGACGGCGCGCTCATCCGGATTTCCCGCGCCGTCGATTGAGCCCTGCAGCCGCACAACCTGACCTTGCCTGCCTGAAAAGCAGCTGCTAACAAGCCGCACTCCATCAGGGTGCACTCGCGCCTAGTCTGCCCTCCCCATAAGTTCCAGTTGCATGACATGACGCGCGTTCAGGCGAATCTTCTTCTATTGCTCGCAGCCGCGATCTGGGGCGGCGGATTCGTCGCCCAGTCGACGGCGATGCAGGCCATCGGGCCGCTCTGGTTCATCGGCCTGCGCTTTGCCGTGGCCGCAGTCGTCATCCTTCCGTTCGCCTGGTTCGAAAACCGCCGCGCCGCCACGCCCGTCAGCCCGAAACACTGGCGCGCCTTTATCCTGATCGGTCTTGCGCTGTTCGGAGGTGCTGCCACGCAGCAGATCGGGCTCCTGACCACCAGCGTCACCAATTCGAGCTTTATCACCGGCCTCTATGTTGTCTTCGTGCCATTGATCGCCGTCGGCATTCTCCGGCGTCCGCCACACTGGATCGTCTGGCCGGGCGCCCTGATGGCGCTGCTGGGCATTTTCCTGTTGTCCGGCGGCGCGCTGTCGCGGCTGACGGTCGGCGATATGCTGACGGTCGTCTGCGCCATCTTCTGGGCCATCCAGATCACTCTCGCCGGCACCGCCGTGACCGAGAGCGGCCGCCCGCTGATGCTGTCCGCCGTACAATTCGCCGTCAGCGCCGTGGCCGGGCTTGTTATCGCTGCGGCGCTGGAGCCGATCAGCTTCGACATCATACGCGCCTCGCTCGGTGAAATCCTCTATGTCGGCGTTTTTTCGTCGGGGCTCGCCTTCGCGCTGCAGGTCATCGGCCAGCGCTATACGACGTCGTCGCAGGCAGCGATCTTCCTATCGTCGGAAGCGCTGTTCGGCGCCTCGCTTGGGGCGCTTCTCCTGGGGGAAACCATCTCGCCGATCGGCTATGTTGGCTGCGCCCTGATGTTTGCCGCCATGCTCGTCGTCGAGATCGTCCCCGAGGTCCTCCGGCGACGGGATCGAACCGGCTGAATTCGCGAAAAAATTTGCGCACGAAATCCGTTGTCGACGATGGAAAAAAGCTACGCGTAGCCTGGCTGGTGAAAAATTGCCGCCGACGGCAGCACACTCCGCGCAAGTCATGGGATCGAGGCGCTTCCGACGCTTTAAAGTTTCCCTTGCCAAAGGCGAACAAAGACAGCACACTTGACCCGTTCAGGCGTTTTACGAGCTTGGAAAGTCCTAAAAAGAATTGCGCACCGGGAACGCAAATATTCCGGTCCGCCTCGTCCAAGAGCGATGTTTACAGGTCGTCTTTGGGCAAGGCTCGAGAGACGGGACAATTCCTTAAAATTCGAGAACCGCCTGAAAACTCCCGCAAGGGGTTGAGACACTGGTGCTGTCCGCGGGCATGGCGGGCAGCGAGAGAGGGACATAAGGCATGGCCGAGACTGGCATCGTGAAATTTTTCAACATCGACAAGGGCTTCGGCTTCATCAAGCCTGACAACGGTGGCGCGGATATCTTCGTGCATATCTCTGCCGTACAGGCCTCCGGCCTGGATGGACTGACTGAAAACCAGAAAGTCAGCTTCGACACGGAGCCGGATCGTCGTGGCAAGGGGCCGAAGGCCGTCAACCTGCATGTTTCCGCGTAAACCGGGTCTCTGCCTTTACACGAAACTCAGGCAGAGAGAGCCATCAATATTCAGTCTGGGTTCACCTTGCTGCCGCTAGATTGGCACAATCGAAGCATACGAAACAATTGTTCAAGTTTCTCTGCAAGGACAGGACCATGAAGACTCTCGGAAAGACCATTATCTTGTCGGCCGCTGCTGTCGCATTGACGGTGGCGTCCTTGACACCGGCTGCTGCCGACGATCGCTGGCATCATCACGGCAACGGCTGGGGCTTCGGCGCTGCTGGCCTCGCCACCGGCCTGATTGTCGGCTCGGCTATCGCCAGCCAGCCACGCTATGTCGAACCCGGCTACTACTATGACGACGGCTACGCGCCGCCGCCCCCGCCGCGCTACTATTACCCGCGTCGCGCTTACTACGCACCGCCACCCCCGCCGCCGGCCTACTACGCTGGCGGCCTGCGTCCGTGGTCGCCTCAGTGGTCGCGGTATTGCTATGACCGGTATGCCACTTTCGACGGCCGGACCGGCACCTATGTCGGCTACGACGGCGCACGTCACTTCTGCACCGCCGGCTGAGCGATCATCCGCCATCATACAAAAGCGTCGCCCTCCGGCGGCGCTTTTTTTATGCCGAGGTCACAGACCTCGCAGGTAGGGATTGCTGCGGCGCTTCTCGCCGATCTGCCCGCCCGGCCCATGGCCGCAGATGAAGCCGACGGCATCGCCAAGCGGCAGCACCTTGTCGCGAATGGAGTCCAGCAGCTGCTGGTGATTGCCGCCCGGGAGATCCGTACGCCCGATCGAGCCGTGAAACAGCACGTCGCCGACAAGGGCGAAATTCTGCACCTTGTTGAAATAGATGACGTGGCCAGGCGAATGGCCGGGCGTGTGGAACACCTGGAACTCGTGCTCGCCGAAGGAGACGATATCGCCGTCCTTGAGGAAGCGGTCCGGAATGACGTTCTGGACACCCTCGATGTTGAAGGCCCGACCGCGAGCCTCAATCTGCCCGAGCAATGGCAGATCGTCCTCGTGGGGTCCGATAATCTCCAGCCCCAGCGCCTCCTTGACCTCCTTGGCACCGCCTGCGTGGTCGATATGGCCGTGGGTCAGCCAGATCTCCTTCAGCGTGATGCCGTTTTCCTTGACGGTCTGCAGGATCACGTCGACATCGCCGCCGGGATCGACCAGTACCCCCTCCTTGGTGTCGGGATCGAACAGGATGGTGCAGTTCTGCTGGAAGGGAGTTACCGGAATGATGCCGGCCTGGAGCATGCCCATGGACGCCTCGCGCGTTGAGTGACGATAAGGATCGATATAACGTCAAATGCCGGTCGGGGCAGCCCAGAGACGATAGAAAAGAATGCTCTGTCCTATCCTCTCCTCCGCCGACAGGTGAGCAGCCAGGCTAAAACCCTGCAAACACTGGATGACGTTCATTCCGTGAACGACACCGCCGCCGCTCTGCGCTAGGTTATCCCTGTCCCAAAAGAGGAAGGATGTGCCAAGGTGCCACGCCAGACGAACGAGAACGAGAAATCGGACCTGCTGTCGACGCCGCTTCAGGATACCGGGGGCATCGATTTCGAGATCATTGAGCTTCTCTTCTTCGCCTATCGCGATTTCGTCTCGGATCCGGACGCAATTCTGGCCATCGGCGGCTTTGGCCGGGCTCATCACCGCGTGGTGCATTTTGTTAACCGTGAACCGGGCATGACCGTTGCGGACCTTCTGGAAACTCTCAAGATCACCAAGCAGAGTCTGGCGCGGGTGCTCAAACAGTTGATTGATTCGGGTTATATTCATCAGGTTGCCGGCGACGAAGACCGGCGACAGCGCAGGCTCTATCCAACCAGAACAGGGCGCGACCTCGCGCTGGCGCTGGCCGAGCCGCAATCGCGCCGTATTGAAAAGGCATTCGAAGGAAGTTCGGCTCCGGCGCGAGACAGCGTCAAGGCCTTCCTGCGGGGGATGCAGGATCGACAGAAAAACGAGACGGATTGAATGACGACAAAAATGCCCATTTCGGACGATGCCCCGCACCTTCTGGTGGTGGACGACGACACCCGTATCCGGGTCCTTCTCAACCGCTACCTGATGGAGAAAGGCTTTCGCGTGACTGTTGCCGCCGAAGGCGCAGAGGCCCGGCGCAAGCTCGAAGGTCTGGATTTCGACCTGATCATCATGGACGTCATGATGCCCGGCGAATCCGGCATATCGCTCACCGCAGCCCTGCGGGAGATCAAGAACATCCCGATCATCATGCTGACGGCTCTCGCCGAATCCGATTCCCGCATTGCCGGCCTGGAGGCAGGAGCCGACGACTATCTCTCCAAGCCCTTCGATCCGCGCGAACTGGTGCTTCGCATCACCAACATCTTGAAACGAAACTCGCCGGCCGATGCACCGAAGATCGAACAGGTGATGTTCGGCCCCTATACCTTCTCGCTGTCGCGCAAGGAATTGAAGCGCGCCTCCGAGGTCATACGGTTAACCGACCGCGAGCAGGACATCATGCTGCTGTTTGCAAGGAAAGCCGGCGAAACCATTCCGCGCCATGAATTGATCGGCGATGATGCCGATGTCGGCGAGCGCACCATCGACGTCCAGATCAACAGGCTGCGCCGCAAGATCGAGGACGATCCTGCAAACCCCGTCTGGCTTCAGACGGTGCGCGGTATAGGCTACCGTCTCAGCATCGACTAGACTGAAGCGGACAGAGCCGGCAGGACCCGTAACGATGGCAGCATTCGACACGATCAGGCGCAACCACGAGCACGTGCCGACGTCGCGCATCAAGTCGGCAAACCGCTGGCTGCGTCGCCGCCTGCCGACCGGTCTCTATACGCGCTCGCTGCTGATCATCATCATCCCGATGATCCTGCTGCAGGCCGTCGTCGCCGCCGTGTTCATGGAGCGCTACTGGCAGATGGTGACCCAGCGGTTGTCGATGGCGACGACCCGCGATATCGCCAGCATTATCGACATCATCCAAACCTATCCCCAGGATGCCGACTACACCGAAGTCACCCGTATCGCTCGCGACAAACTCGGGCTCAGCATATCGATCGAGGCTAACAGCGAACTGCCGAGGCCGCTTTCCAAACCGTTCTTCTCCATCCTCGACGATATCCTCAGCGAGGAAATCCATGAGCAGATCAACCTGCCCTTCTGGATCGATACGGTCGGTGATTCCGGCGTCGTCGAAATCCGCATAAAGCTGAAGGACAAGGTCCTGCGGGTCTTTGCCCGCCGCAGCCAGACCTATGCCTCTAACACCCAGATCTTCATTTTCTGGATGGTCGGCACCTCGTTGGTGCTCATCATTATCGCGGTTCTGTTCCTGCGCGGCCAGATCAGGCCGATCGAAGCGCTGGCCAGGGCCGCCGAGAGCTTCGGCAAGGGCCAGAAGATGGAAACCTTCCTGCCACGCGGCGCCGACGAAGTCCGCCGCGCCGGCCTCGCCTTCATCCTCATGCGCGAGCGCATCGAGCGCCAGATCGAGCAGCGCACGGCGATGCTGAGCGGCGTCAGCCATGACCTGCGCACTGTCCTCACGCGGTTCAAGCTGCAACTGGCGCTGGCCGGCGACAATCCTGACCTCGCGGGCCTCAACGAGGACGTCGAGGACATGCAGAGCATGCTTGAGGGCTACATGGCCTTTGCTCGTGGCGAAGCGGAGGAGGACGTCGGAAGCCTGAAGCTGACCGATCTTTTCGACAGGCTGGAGGTCGATTTCAGCCTGCATGGCAAGTCGTTCGCCTATGAACTCGAAGGCGACAACGTCGTCTCCGTCCGCCCCAACGCCTTCAACCGGCTGGTCACCAACCTTGCCTCGAATGCACGGCGCTACGCCAATACCCTGCGTATCGAGGCCAAGCACAGCGCCCGCTGGCTGACGGTCGTTTTCGATGACGACGGCCCCGGCATTCCGGCCGCCAACCGCGAGGACGTCTTCAAGCCGTTCTTCAGGCTCGACGCCGCACGCAATCTGGACAATTCCGGCACGGGCCTCGGTCTGTCGATCGCACTCGACATCGCCCGCAGCCATGGTGGCAACATCACGCTCGGTGACAGTCCTCTTGGTGGCCTGAGAGCCACCGTCCGTATTCCTGCCTGAGGAGGCCCTATGACGTTCGATCTTTCGGCAATGACCTGGCTGAATGAACCGCCTTTATCGGAGTTGCGCGACGGACGACTGTTCGTCCGGTCCGGCGAAAAAACCGACTTCTGGCAGGGTACCTATTACGGCTTCCACCGGGACGACGGCCACTTCCTGCACCAGCCACGCCACGGCGATTTCACGGCCAGCGTCAGCTTTTCGGGCCATTACGAACATCTCTATGACCAGGCGGGCCTGATGATCCGCCACGACGCGACGCACTGGGTCAAATGCGGCATCGAATTTACAGATGGCGCCAAGCATTTCAGCGTCGTCGTCACCAACGGGCATTCCGACTGGTCGGCCTTCAGGCTCGATCACGACTTCGATGCCTTGTCGGTGCGTGTGACCCGCAACGGCGACGCGCTGTTCATCCAGTACCGCACGGACGCAATGACCGACTGGCGCATGGCAAGGCTCGCCTATTTCAACCCGGCGATCACGGAGTTGATGGTCGGCCCGGCCTTCTGCTCACCGCAGCGCGCCGGCTTCGAAGCGGAGTTTTTCGATTTCAGCGTTACCGACCCAGTGTCGCGGGATATCCACTGAGCGGCAATGCCGTTCACATCATCCGGCGCCCGTTCGGCGCGCCACGCTCGACAGCGGCAAGCACGATGGCGCCTGCCTCGTCCTCGAAACCGAGGGTGAGCACTTCCGAGCGGAACGGCCCGATCTGGCGTGGCGGGAAATTGACGACGCCGAGCACTTGGCGACCGATCAACGTTTCAATTGTGTAGTGGACGGTGATCTGTGCCGAGGATTTCTTGATGCCGATCTCCGGGCCGAAATCGATTTTCAGCTTGAAGGCCGGCTTGCGTGCCTGCGGAAAATCCTCCGCCTCGACGATCGTGCCGACGCGGATGTCTACCTTCTCGAAATCGCCATAGGTGATCTCTTCGGTCATGGGGAGCTCCGTTGTGTCAGCCAGCCAGTTCCTGCGCACGCAGACGGGCAGCAGCGATCGCCTCGTCGAACAACGGCTGCATGCCGTCCTCTGCCATCAGCACGGCGAGAGCCGCTGCGGTGGTGCCGCCCGGCGAAGTGACGTTCTGGCGCAGCCTCGACGCATCGTCGGGGAGCTGGTGAAGAAGTTCGCCAGCTCCCGCGACGGTTTCCCGTGCAAGACGCATGGCGAGGTCCGCCTGCAGGCCAAGCTTGCGACCTGCCTCCGCCATGCATTCCACGAGATAGAAGACATAGGCCGGTCCGCTTCCGGAAACAGCCGTGACGGCATCGATATCTGCTTCCTCGGGCACCCATTCGACGGGGCCGGAAACTTTCAGGAGATTCTGGACGATCTGGCGACGGCGCTCGTCTGTCGCCTCGTTGGCATAGGCGCCGGTGACGCCACGACCGACCATGGCCGGCGTGTTCGGCATGGCGCGGACCATGGCTGCCTTGCCGAGATGGGTCTCGAGGAAAGCCAGCGTCTTGCCGGCCGCAACGGATACGATGACTGTCTCAGTGCCCACGGCATGGCGCAGCGACGGCAGCACCGCTTCCATCACCTGCGGCTTCAGCGCCAGAAAAAGAACGCCGGCCTCTATACCCTCGGGCAAACTGGTGACATGACGGGCGCCGGCTTCCGCAATCATCGTCAGCATCGGGGCTGCCGGACCCGGATCGACGACGATCACCGAAGAACCGGCAACACCGCTCTTCAGCCAGCCAGTCAGCAGCGCGCCGCCCATATTACCAGCACCGACCAGAACGATCGGCCCCGAAGAAGGGACGGAAGCGGCGGCAGGCGTCATATCAGCACTCACCAACGGTTTCGAACAGGACAGCTTCCATCGCGCTCTTGGCCTCCATGCCGGACCAGACGACAAACTGGAAGGCCTGATAATACGCTTCGCAGGTTTCAAGACCGTTGGAAAGCAGCACTTCAACCTGACGGTTGGTCGGCTCGGCGCCACCGGCGAGCAGCAGCGACTGGCGGAAAATCACCACGTCTTCCTGGCGCCACAGGTCGAAATGACCCATCATCACCTGGCCGTTGATGCAGGAGAGCAGACGGATGACTTCGTTGACGCGGGTTTCTGCGACCTTGATGTCGAACGCGCAGGCAATGTGCAGGGCCTCGCACTCTTCCATCCATGAAAACGACACGTGATAATCGGCCCAGTGGCCGGCTACGGTCATGGCGATCTCGTCTTCGCCCGACCTCTCGAAGGACCAGTCGTTATTGGCAGCGACGAACTCGATCATATCGACCGGGTTGGACTGGCGCTCAAGTTCAATTTCCATCAGGCTCATACAGCACCTTTTCAACCGGAGTGAATGCAGCTGCTTGTGCTTCAACACACTACCCTGCAGACAGTAACTCCGGCACAACCACTGGGATGATGTTGAACGGGGCCAGTATATCGTGACCACCATGCCCGGAGCTTACCAAGGCCGTTCCGAATCATCATTTAAAATCAGTGTATAGGCGCTGTAGGCCGGCGCCATCCCCTCAAATTACAAATCCCCGATCCGCCTGTGGAAAGGTGTTGCGAGATCGATTCAGAAGCGAGTCATAAATGACTCTGGCGATTGAGTTTTTTGTACATGTCCACAGGTCTTAAAAAATTCGTTCAAATGATAACAAAACGGGCATGGTGGAGATCCACCATGCCCGTCGGACCAGCCTTGGGGGCTGAAATCACTTTGCCTTGGCGGAAAGCTTCGCCTCGAGCGCTTCGATACGGGCCTTGAGCGCATCGTTTTCGTCACGCGCCTTGACCGCCATTTCGCGCACGGCTTCGAACTCCTCGCGCTTGACGATGTCCATGCTGTTAAGCCAGCGTTCGGCCTGGGCATTGAAGGCGGTTTCGATTTCGCGGCGGACGCCCTGCGCGGCGCCAGCGGCATCGGTCATCAGCTTGGCGAATTCATCCATGATGCGGTTCGGTCCTGTGGTCATGCTGCTCTCCTTTGCGGCCAACGGCCCGGTGAAGGGTTTTCACCTCCAAGATAGTGTTGAGTTAGGATTTCGGAAGTCCCGTTGCAAGCGGTTTAAGCCGTGGGCAACTCAGCACAGCGCTTGCAATTGTCATGGTTCGGTTTAATCGACATCATCATGCCTCGTTTCGGCAGCATGTTCAGCGCGCATTATTGGATCGATCACCTTGCAGACACCCGCCCTTCTTATGGCAATGATTCCCTTCCCGGATATCGATCCGGTGGCCTTCTCCATAGGTCCGCTGGCGATACACTGGTACGGACTTGCCTATGTCATCGGCATCCTGCTCGGCTGGGGCTATGCGAGGCGTCTGGTCACCAACGAACGACTGTGGCGTGATGGCAAGGCGCCGATGACCATTGCCCATCTCGATGACTTCGTTGTCTGGATTGCACTCGGCATCGTGCTTGGCGGTCGCATTGGCTACGTGTTGTTCTACGACATGCAAGCCGTCAGCGAAAATCCGCTGCGCGCATTCGAAATCTGGAACGGAGGAATGTCGTTCCATGGTGGCCTTATAGGCTCGACCGTCGCGATGATCCTGTTCTCCCGCCGCAATGGCATTCCGATGTGGAGCCTGTTCGACGTCATCGCCACCGTCGTGCCGATCGGACTGTTCTGCGGACGCATCGCCAATTTCGTCAACGGCGAACTCTGGGGTCGCGTCTCGACGGTGCCGTGGGCTATCGTCTTTCCGACAGGCGGGCCGCTCAGCCGTCATCCGAGCCAGCTCTACGAGGCAGGCCTCGAGGGCATCGTGCTGTTCCTGGTGCTGTTTGTCATCACCCATTGGCTGCTGACCCTGAAGCGACCGGGCCTCACCAGCGGCGTTTTCGTCACCGGCTATGCGCTGTCGCGCATCTTCGTCGAGTTCTTTCGCGAACCGGATGCGCAGCTCGGCTATCTCCTCGGTACCGACTGGCTGACCATGGGTATGGTGCTGTCGCTGCCGATGATCCTGCTCGGTCTCTGGGCTGCCATACGCGCTGTTCGGGCTGTCCGGGCCGATACCATCCAGCGACATCCAGTCTGAGCGTTTCGGGGGAGATGCGATGACAACCGCGCTAGGGGAAAAGATCAAGACCATCATCCGCGCCAACGGGCCGATCAGCGTCACCGATTATTTCTCGCTGTGCCTCGCGGACCCGCAGCACGGCTACTACCGCACGCGCGAACCCTTCGGCCCTTCCGGCGACTTCGTGACCGCGCCAGAGGTCAGCCAGCTGTTCGGCGAGATGATCGGCGTCTTCATGGTGCATGCCTGGCAGCGCCACGGCACGCCGCCGGGTGTGCGCCTTGTCGAGATCGGCCCCGGTCGCGGCACGATGATGTCGGACATGCTGCGCGTCATTCGGCGCCTTGCACCGCTGCTCTACGACAGCATGCAGGTGCATCTGGTCGAAACCAGCGAACGACTGCGCGACATCCAGCAGGAGACGCTGCAGTCCCATGGCGCCAAGGTCGCCTGGCATGTGGATTTCAACGACGTCCCCCATGGCTTCACGCTGCTGGCCGCCAACGAGCTGTTCGATGCCATCCCGATCCGCCAGTTTGTACGCACCGCAACGGGCTTTCGCGAGCGGGTGGTGGTGCTCGACATCGATGACGAGCTCAGCTTTGCTGCCGGCATCGCAACCCTCGATCCAGCACTGATGCCTGAATCCGCGCCCAAGACGCCGCTCGGCACTGTCTTTGAAATCGCCCCTGCCCGCCAGGCGGTGATGAGCGCCATCTGCGAGCGGCTCGGCAGCAATGGCGGCACTGCCGTCATCATCGACTACGGCCATCTGTCGACGGGTTTCGGCGACACGCTGCAGGCCGTGCGGATGCATGAATACGATCCGCCGCTCGCCCATCCCGGCGAAGCGGACCTCACCAGCCACGTCGATTTCCAGAGCCTTGCCGAAGCAGCGCTCGCCGAAGGCATCCACGTCAACGGTTGCGCCTACCAAGGCGATTTCCTGATAGGGCTCGGACTGGCGGACCGCGCCGGTGCGCTTGGCCGGGGACAGGACGGCACGGTGCAGCGCGATATCCAGCTAGCCGTGGACAGGCTGGCCGGCGCTGGCGAAGGCAAGATGGGGGAACTGTTCAAGGTGCTGGCAGTTTCCAGTCCGGCCATCGACCTGATGCCGTTCCGCCCGGTGGATTGACAGCCCGCCTGCCGTGGGGAAAACATCTGCGCCATCGAAGCAGCGGACCGCACGCCAGGCAACGGCTGCGCAAGCCAGACGAAACCGGACGTGAAGGACGACTCATTGCTGCAACCCCTGGAAAGCCCGCTGCTGGCGGCAATCGGCCGTCCCGGCATCCGCCACGGCTACTTTACCCGACAAGGCGGCGTCTCCGAGGGTATCTATCGTGGCCTCAATGTCGGACTCGGCTCCCGCGATGAGCGGGCTGCGGTCGAGGAAAACCGCCATCGGGTCGCTGCGTGGTTCGGCCAGCCGGTCGAAAGGCTCGCCACCGTCCATCAAATCCACTCCGCCGACGTCGTTACCATCGATGCCGGCTATGACGGCACAAGACAGCAGGCCGACGCGCTGGTGACAGCCGTGCCCGGCATAGTGCTCGGCGTGCTGGCAGCCGATTGCGGCCCGATCCTTTTTGCCGATGCCAAGAACCGGGTGATCGGTGCAGCCCACGCGGGATGGAAGGGTGCGCTGACAGGCGTACTCGAAAACACCATCGACGCGATGGTGTCGCTTGGCGCAGAGCGCAGATCGATCGTTGCCTGCCTCGGCCCGTCGATCAGCAGCAGCAGCTACGAAGTCGGCCCGGAGTTCGTCGAACGCTTCCTCGCCCATGATCCGGCCTACACGCGCTATTTCTCGGGGTCGGCCAATCAGGGCCACGCGATGTTCGACCTGCCGGCCCTCACCATCGACCGGTTGACGGCAGCCGGCGTCACGGCCGAAAGCCTGGGCCTTTGCACCTACCCCGATGCCGACCGCTTTTTTTCCTACCGCCGCACGACCCATGAGCGCCAGGAAGACTACGGCCGGCAGATCTCAGCCATCGCAATCGAGGACACGTTTTAACATGGCCCTGCACTTCGAACGCACCGAATTCGCCGACCGCCTCGCAAGGTTGACGGCAAAGATGGAAGAGGAGAAGCTCGACGCGATGCTGCTCTTTGCCCAGGAGAGCATGTACTGGCTGACAGGCTACGATACCTTCGGCTACTGCTTCTTCCAGACGCTGGTGGTAAAGGCGGACGGCACCATGACGTTGCTGACCCGCTCGGCAGACCTGCGCCAGGCGCGCCAGACTTCCATCATCGAGGACATCCACATCTGGGTCGACCGCATCAACGCCGACCCGACGCTCGATCTGAAGAACCTGCTGAGCGAAATGGACCTGCTCGGCGCCCGCATCGGCGTCGAATACGATACGCACGGCATGACCGGCCGCGTCGCACGCCTGCTCGACGATCAGCTGACATCGTTCGCCCAGCTGGTCGATGCTTCCTACCTCGTCGGCCGTCTCCGGTTGGTAAAGAGCCCGACCGAACTTGCCTATGTCGAGCGCGCGGCAGCCCTTGCCGACGATGCGCTGGATGCGGCGCTGGCATTGACCGGGCCCGGCGGCGATGAAGCCGCGATCCTTGCAGCCATGCAGGGAGCGGTATTTTCCGGCGGAGGCGACTATCCGGCCAACGAATTCATCATCGGCTCCGGCATCGATGCCCTTCTCTGCCGCTACAAGGCGGGCCGTCGCAAGCTGGATGCCAACGACCAACTGACGCTGGAGTGGGCCGGTACCTACGCCCACTACCATGCTGCCATGATGCGCACGATCGTCGTGGGCGAGCCGACACATCGCCACCGCGAGCTGTTCAGCGCCTGCCTCGAAACTATCCAGGCCATCGAGACCGTGATGAAGCCGGGCCATAACTTTGGCGACGTGTTCGACATGCATGCGAGGATCATGGACGAGCGCGGCCTGGCGCGGCACCGGCTCAACGCCTGCGGCTATTCCCTCGGCGCCCGCTTCTCGCCCTCCTGGATGGAACAGCAGATGTTCCACATCGGCAATCCGCAGGAGATCGAGCCCGGCATGTCGCTGTTCGTTCACATGATCATCATGGATTCCGACACCGGCACGGCGATGACCCTCGGCCAGACCTACCTGACGACCGCGGACGCTCCCAAAACTCTTTCGCGCCATCCGCTCGAATTTCTTAACCGGTAAGGGCGTATCCTGTCTCTTCGAGCGGGAACGAGGATCAAGCCGATGCTGTCCTGTCACCCGCCGGCTCAACCGGGCGATGAAGGGACGCAGGAACCATGGTGTCTGTCAGGTCGATACCGATCATCGTGGTCGCATTCGCGGCCTTGTCCGCCTGTAACACGACCGACGCGCTGACACCTCGGGTCGGTATCGGCGACGATGTCGCCTCCGCCCCGGTCACCCAGCGCGAGGTCGAGCGGATGGCGGCGGCTCCCCACCAGCCGACTTATGGCGCCCAGACCCGGGACAGCTATCAATCCAGCTACCAGCAGCAGGGCTACAGCACCACCGGCAGTTCATCCGCAACGCTGGACGAGCAGGCCGATGCGCTGCGCAGCGGCGGCCGCAACCCGGTTGCGTCCAAGCCGCTCCACGATGGCATGTCGCAGGGTCAGGATGACGCGGAAAATTCCCTGCCGTCGCAATCCGACGAGCAACGCGAGGCCGAGCGTCGACTGAGCGACCCGCAGCCTGCGCAAGAGCAACAACAGGCCGCCGAGCAGAGCGATCAATCCGACGCCGGGCAACAACAGCCCGATGGCGAGCAGCAGCAAGCATCGCTTCCGCCGGCTGCAGCGAGCGACGGCAACACCATCCGCTTCCTGCCGATTATCGGAGGACCGGTTGAGGCCGTTACGCCGCTATCGCGACAGCTGGGCGTTGAGGCGCGCGCCAACGGGCTGACGATCAAGGGATCGGGCGACACCGCCGCCGCCTACATTCTGAAAGGCTACCTCACGACCTTTGCAGACGGCCCCCAGATCACCGTCTCCTACGTCTGGGACGTGCTGGACAGCACCGGCGGACGCCTGCACCGTATCCAGGGCACGGAGAGCGTACCGCTGAAGCGCGGCGATCCATGGGCCGCTGTTCCGCCCTCCGTCATGCAGAAAATCGCCTCGAAGACGATCGCCGAATTCAATGGCTGGCGTCAGACACGCGGTGCATAGCATCCCCCCTACACACAATTCTGGGCTTCACTTGTCCTAAGCCCTTGCATTCGAGACCGGGGCGGTTAAAAGCGCGGCTATCAAACTGGAAATGGGCGGACCAAAATGAAGGTTTTCGCAGGGAACTCGAACCGGCAACTTGCCGAAGCGATCTGCAATTATCTCAACGTGCCCTTGGGCAGGGCAACTGTCCGCAGGTTCGCAGACCAGGAGATCTTCGTCGAGATCCAGGAAAACGTCCGCGGCGAGGACGTCTTCCTTGTACAGTCTACTTCATATCCTGCTAATGATCACCTGATGGAACTGCTGATCATGATCGACGCAATGCGTCGGTCTTCCGCTCGGCGCATTACTGCCGTTCTTCCCTATTTCGGTTATGCCCGCCAAGACCGCAAGCCCGGTCCGCGCACGCCCATTTCTGCGAAGCTGGTGGCCAACCTAATCACCGAGGCCGGGGCTGACCGTGTTCTCACACTCGACCTTCACGCCGGGCAAATTCAGGGCTTCTTCGACATCCCGACAGACAATCTTTACGCCTTGCCAATCCTGACGCGGGACATCAAGGCGCATTACGACATCAGCAACATCACTGTTGTTTCCCCTGATGTCGGCGGCGTAGTTCGCGCACGGGCGCTTGCCAAAAGATTGGACTGTCTGCTCGCGATCGTTGACAAGCGGCGCGACCGCCCGGGCGAATCCGAAGTGATGAACATCATCGGCGACGTCCATGGCAAAGATTGCATCTTGATCGACGATATTGTTGATTCCGGCGGTACGCTAGTCAACGCCGCCGAAGCATTGTTGAAGAACGGCGCCCTTAGTGTCACCGCTTACATTACCCATGGGGTGTTGTCCGGTGGCGCCGTCACCCGCGTAACATCGTCGAAACTGAAAGAGCTGGTCATCACCGACTCGATCCAGCCGACGACAGCGGTACAATCTGCCCACAACATCCGCGTCATCTCGACGGCGAGCCTCATGGGCGAGGCGATAAACCGGACCAGCCTGGAAGAATCAGTTTCCAGCCTGTTCGACTGAGACTGCCGTCACCGCAAATGTATGACTCCTAGACCCTTTTCACCAAGGGGATCGCGCAGGCTTCGCCTCCGTCGAACATTCGTGAGCGCGTCAGAAACCTTTTCTCGCGGCCGTTGTCGAGCGAGAACATGCCGCCCCTGCCCGGCACAACGTCGATGATCAGCTGTGTGTGCCTCCAGGCTTCGAACTGGCTGCCGGATATGTAGACCGGGACGCCGCCGATCTCGCCGAGCTTCACGTCATGATCGCCGATCATGAACTCCTCCACGGGGTAGCACATCGGCGACGATCCATCGCAGCAGCCGCCGGACTGGTGGAAAAGCACGTGGGGATGGTCGACCTGGATTTCGCGGATCAACTCCAGCGCCGCATCGGTCGCCAGAACCCTCGGTTCGCCATTGATGGTTTCGGACATCTCGCCTCCTGCAAACGCTTTGCCCTCCCCCTTTGTCAGGGAGAGGGCCGATAGCTTCAGCCATTCGCACCGCTCTCAGAAGAAACCGAGAGCCTTTGTGCTGTAGCTCACCAGCATGTTCTTGGTCTGCTGGTAGTGATCGAGCATCATCTTGTGGTTTTCACGGCCGACGCCCGACTGCTTGTAACCGCCGAATGCCGCATGGGCCGGATAAGCGTGGTAACAGTTGGTCCAGACACGTCCCGCCTGGATTTCGCGGCCAAAGCGGTAGCAACGGTTGGCGTCACGGCTCCAGACACCAGCACCGAGGCCGTAAAGGGTGTCGTTGGCGATCTCCAGCGCTTCCTTGTCGTCCTTGAACATCGTCACCGAGACCACGGGGCCGAAGATCTCTTCCTGGAACACCCGCATCTTGTTGTGGCCCTTGAAGATCGTTGGCTTGACGTAGAAACCGTTGGCGAGTTCGCCGCCGAGGTCGTTGCGCGAGCCGCCAGTCAGCACTTCCGCGCCTTCCTGCCGGCCGATGTCGAGATAGGCCAGGATCTTTTCCAGCTGCTCGCTGGAGGCCTGCGCGCCGATCATCGTGGCGCTGTCAAGCGGATTGCCCTGCTTGATCGCCTCGACGCGCTTGACGGCCTTTTCCATGAAGCGGTCATAGATCGATTCCTGGATCAGCGCCCGGCTGGGGCATGTGCAGACTTCGCCCTGGTTGAGCGCGAACATCGCAAAGCCTTCCAGCGCCTTGTCGAGGAAATCGTCGTCCTGCGACATGACGTCGTCGAAGAAGATGTTCGGCGACTTGCCGCCCAGTTCCAGCGTCACGGGGATGAGGTTCTGGCTAGCATACTGCATGATCAGCCGGCCCGTCGAGGTTTCGCCGGTGAAGGCAATCTTGGCGATGCGCGGGCTGGTGGCCAGCGGCTTGCCAGCTTCGAGGCCAAAGCCATTGACGATGTTGAGAACGCCGGCAGGAAACAGGTCGCCGACCAGTTCGGCCCAGATCAGCAGGGACGCCGGCGTCTGTTCGGCAGGCTTGATGACCACGCAATTGCCGGCAGCAAGCGCCGGCGCGAGCTTCCACGCGGCCATCAGGATCGGAAAATTCCATGGAATGATCTGGCCGACGACACCGAGCGGTTCATGAAAATGGTAGGCGACCGTGTCGTGGTCGATTTCGCCGATCGAGCCTTCCTGGGCACGGATGCAGGCCGCGAAATAGCGGAAGTGGTCGATTGCCAGCGGAATGTCGGCCGCCATGGTTTCGCGGATCGGCTTGCCGTTATCCCAAGTCTCGGCCTTGGCGAGCAGCTCTAGATTGTCCTCCATACGCTGCGCCACCTTCATCAGGATGTTCGAGCGCTCCGTGGTGGACGTCTTGCCCCAGCTATCCTTGGCGGCATGGGCGGCGTCGAGGGCAGCGTTGATGTCCTTCTCGTCGGAGCGAGGAATTTCGCAGAGTTTGCCGCCGGTCACGGGGGTGGTGTTGTCGAAGTATTTTCCGGAGATCGGCTCGCGCCACTGGCCACCGATGTAGTTGCCGTATTTCAGCTTGAACGGCGACTCGACGATTTTCTGATGCAGCATGTCATTCTCCCTGGGTGAACTGATCCTGCGGATCGATGGGAGGAACCTGCACCCGGAAAGGCGCCTGAGGTAGAGCCGGCAATCAATGCCGCAGTGCACAGTGTTTCACTTGTGAGACAAGATGATGCCTATGCGACAGGCAAACGATCACACGATAGGCAACATCTACCCGGTCGGCTCGGTCCACACAGCCTCATGAGACTGCGTGCGAGCCGTATTGCCCATCGTCAGCTCCGACTGAAATGTCAGTGAAGCGCGAGCTTCTTCATCTTGCGGTGCATCGTCGCGCGACTGATGCCGAGCTGCTGGGCTGCCTGGGAAACGTTGCCGTGGTTGCGCGACAGCACGCGGCGCAGGGCTGCGCGTTCGGCCTCCATGAGGTCTGCGCCATCGTCACTGCGATCCTCGTGCAAGGCATCGGATGCCGGCAGTCCAGCCTTTATCCGGGCATCGTCGAGTTTGAGCGCCAGCCTTGCAGCGCGGGTGGCGCCGAGAATGAGGTCGTCCTTGTCGACGGCCAGAAGCGCTGCCGCCGGATTGCTGCCGCTTGGAACCATGACAATTCGGGAGCCGCGAAAAGCGCTGCGGAAGAGATTGGTCTCGATGCGAAGCGCGGCATCGCGCACCGCCTGCGACAGGATGGCCAGCGCCATTTCGTTGACGTCCTCGCGGCAGGTCGAAATATCGAGCGCGGCCGTCAGCTGCCCACGATGGTCGCGGATCGGCGCAGACGTGCAGCTGAGATTGATGTTCGAAGAGAGAAAATGCTGGTCGCGATAGATAGTCACCGAACGCTCGTCGGCCAGTGCTGTACCGATGCCGTTGGTCCCGGCGCTGGCCTCGCTCCAGACGGCGCCAGGCCAAAGCCCGAGGCTGCGAAAATCCTTGTCCTCGCTGCCGGTTCCGCGCCGCTCCAGCGCAACGCCCTTGCTGTCGGTGAGAAGCAGGCAGCAGCCGGCCTTGCCGACCGTCAGGAACAGGCGGTCGAGCTCGTCGGTCGCTTCGACGATGAGTTGTGCCGATTGCTCCCTTGCCAGCCGGAACTCCTCATCCGTCAGGCGCAGCGGTGCGCGGTTCTGCTCCGGCGCCAGCTGATACATCGACATGCAGCGGTGCCAGGAGGCTATGATCGGTGAACTCGCCGCAGCCGATTTAAGCTGCGCGCTGGCGTAGACCCGCTCCGCATGAGCCATCTCATTGTGCATGCGCCCCTCCCAAGGCTTCGAAGCTGAAATCTTCGCGCGAAACGCCGGCAAGCGCAATGCCTAAGTGCAGCTTGCCATTGGTATCGGCACGTGAAGGGCAGCTCCTCGAAAAGGCGTCGTCACTTTGCCGGGGTGATTACCTGGCCATTGACGGTGAAGGCGCCATCCTCGGTCACAGTCACATCCCAGCGCTGCCGGCCGTCCGGATCGGTCTTGGCAAATCCCTTCGCCATCATCATCCCAAAGGAGATCTGGTTAAGCTCAGCGTCGGTCTTTGCGGCATTCTGGACGAAGGCGATAGTCTTGTCGTAGTCGCGGGAAAGCACGCTCATCTGCAACGCGTAGCGATTGGTTTGCTGGAGGTTGGAGACAACCTTGCCGGAGACAGCGATATCATAAACGCTGGAAACCGCGCTGATCTCGGGAAAGTCGATCGTCAGCTTGTCGTTTGGAAAGATGGCACTGCCGATCTTCCGGCCGCTTTCAGTGGACAGGCCCTCCGGCGTCGAGAAATCGGTGTTCAGCAGTATGTCGGCAGCCGCCGCGAAGTTCATGTCGGGGATACCGACTTCCACCACGGTCGTGTCGGGCACCAGCGCCTCGTAGCCCTCTGGCACCAGGCCGGAAGCAAGCTTCAGCTTTTCCGCCCTCAGCCCGAAGCCGATGCTGGACGCTTCGGTCAGGCCGTTCATCTTGAAGGAGTAGGTGAGCTTGTCCAGCGACGCCGTCCCGACATCGGTCAGTACCGAGAGATTGCTGGCGACGGCGGTTTCCTCGAGCGAGCCGAACAGCGGCAGCGCATTGCGCACCAGCTTCTGGAATTTTTCGCCACCGCGCTTCGACAGCTTCTTGGCTTCGGCGTGTTCGAAAACAAAGCGGATGAGATCGCGCAATGCATTGATCGGTACGCCGGTCGCCTTGGCGTCGAATGTCATATTGTCCGCCTTGATCTCGGCATTGCCCGAGGCCTGGCCGGCGATCTTCTCGTAAAAGCTGGGCATCGCACCGCTGGCGAGCATATCGACGGTGCCCGGCCTGGCCGTATCGATGGACGAGAACTTGTAGGTCATGCCGGCAGCGCCAGCCTCGACCTTTTGAGCCCCTGAGATCGAGGACATTCTGAAGTCCCTCGCCGTCGCATCCAGCGAGCGCATGTAGCTGATCGCAGGATCGAACACCCCGCTATAGACCATCGACCCCATCTGATATTGGATATCGGTCGCCGGCCCGTCGCCCAGCTTGGAATGAGCGGAAATATCGAGGGAATTGTCGCCATCGATGTTCCACAAGCCCTTCTCCGCAGGCGCCGCGAACATCGTGAGCGGCTTAAGGCCGGAAATCGTGAAATCAGGGGAAGGAAACCGGTCGAGCAACTTCGTGAGGTCGTAGGTAACCTCGTAACGATTGCCTATCGGCTTGACGGAGAGGAAAGTGCTGGCGATATCGTGGGGCAGGAACGCGCTGAGCGAGTTACGCAGATCCTTGGCACCCTGCTCGTTCACCTCGGCGCCGTAAGATGCGCCTGAAAGACCGGTTGTCAGAACGATTGCAGCAGCGATGGTCCGGTAACGCATAACAACTCTCCCTATGCCGTTGCACCGGGCGACTGTGAAAGACGACGCTACAACCTGTCAACCGTCGATCCGCCGAAACCCGACCGCCTCCGATATTATCCATGCGACGCGGATCGGTTCCGCACTTCGGTAAATGCCCAAGTCTCGCATGTCGGAGAAACCGCAACCGATTTTCCGTAGAATACCCGGCGCAAATAGCCTGACATTCCCGTCTCCAGAAGACGAGGCCAAACCGCTTTTCGGCGTTAATATCGCGTTTCCGTCGCGATGCGGCCGGTAGTCTTGCGTTTTACAGTCTTTTGCCCTATACGCCACGCGTCCGCGCAGACACCCTTGGAGGCAATGCGGATGGGGCCGGTTTCGGCCGTCCTCCGGTCTTGCCACGCGGTTCACCGCAAAGGCCAAGACTCTCCAGTAATCTTGAAAGGAATTGCCATGAGCAACCAAAGCTATCAGCTCAAGGCCGACGCACGCGAACGGGTCGGTAAGGGGTCCGCCCGTGAACTTCGCCGCAAAGGTCTCATTCCTGCTGTCATCTATGGCGACAAGCAGGCTCCCGTTTCCATCACCTTGAACACCAATGAAGTCACCAAGCGCGTTCACGCCGGTGGCTTCCTGACAACGATCGTAACGGTCGAAGTCGACGGCAAGTCCTACCGCGTCCTGCCGAAGGACTACCAGCTCGACCCGGTCCGTGACTTCGTTCTGCACGTCGATTTTCTGCGCGTCTCCGGCAACACCCAGGTGACCGTTGAAATCCCGGTTCACTTCCTCAACGACGACAAGGCCCCTGGCATCAAGGTCGGCGGCGTTCTCAACATCGTTCGCCACGCCGTTGAAGTCACCTGCCCTGCCGACAAGATCCCGGAATCCTTCTCGGTCGACCTGACCGGCCTGAAGATCGGCGACAGCATCCACATTTCGGACGTTACACTGCCGAAAGATGTACAGCCTGTGATCACCGATCGTGACTTCACGATTGCCACGATCGTTCCGCCGGTAGTCGACGTCGTTGAAGACGAAACGACAGAAGAAGAAGGCACTTCGGAAGAGTAAGCTTTTCCGAAAACGTCGAAGAGATCAGAACCCGCCATCCTCAACGGACGGCGGGTTTTTTCGTGCCTGCAACCAAGTTGGGACCATTGGCCTCGGGCACCGCAGTACCACACCGTTAACCCCGCCGTTTCAGCAACCCTTAACAAATCTGTGAAACTTTACGCCACAGAGTTGCAGCCGTCCGATCGACATCGCTCGAGCGCCACCTTCAACCAGGGGAAGATTCGGACGCGATGAACAATTCCGTCGAAAACAGGTTTTTTGCGATCGTCTGCGGCGCCCTTCTGGTCTTTGTCGCACCGCTGTTCGTGCTGTTCCTGTTTCTCTCGTCGGAACGCGCCGAGAAGGAAATCCGCGATCACATCACGGTCTTGCTGGCCGCCAATGCACAGGCGCTTGCCAAGCCCCTCTGGGATCTGGACGAGGATACCATCACCCAGGTCAGCGCCACCACTGTCTCCGAGGGCGAGCAGGTCCAGGTCAATGTCCGCGATACATCCGGCCAGTTGGACATCACCCAGTCGACCATTCCCAAATCCTTCGACGGCAAGCTGGAATCGATCTCGCGCGCCATCACCTACAACACGGTGGACGGCAAGAAGACGCTCGGCACCATCACCGTTCTCTACCCGCAACTCGGCATCTTCGACGGACTGAAGCACGAAGAGATCGTCTTCATCTCGATTTTCATCTTCGCCGTACTGACCGTTTTCGGAACAGCCCTGATCGGTAACCGGATATTTGTCATCCAGCCGCTGATGCGGCTCGCCCATGCCATCGAGGCGACACGCCAGCTCGGCTCCCGCCACCACGTCGACTGGCAGTCGAACGACGAAATGGGTCGGCTGGCGCGCAGCTTCAACGAGATGCAGATCAAGCTGGAGCGCGAGGAGACGGAGCTGAAGCTCGCCCATCGCGGCGCAACCGATACCTACAACCTCACGCCCGCCATGCTGTTCTCCCTCGACGAGAACGATTGCATTTCCGCCGTCAGTGATTACTGGCTGGCCGCGACAGGCTACCGACGGGAGCAGGTGCTCGGCCGCCCCTTCGCCAGCCTGCTGATGGAACAGTCCCGCGAGAAATACATTCAGCGAAAGCAGCAACACGGCCGGGCCGCACCGCAGATCGAGGTGACGGTCAAGTTCCCCTGTATCGACGGCCGGATCATGGACCTGCTCATCCTGGAATCGACAGCCGTCAAGGGCGGACGGTCGCTGTCGGTCATGACGGATGTCACCGAACTCAAGCAATCCGAAGACCGCAATCTGCGCCAGGCGATCACCGATCACCTGACCGGCCTCCTGAACCGCCAGGGTTTCGAGACCGCGCTCGATGCCAAGATCAACGAGGCAGACCTGCGTCACCGGGAACTCGCCTGCCTGTTTATCGATCTTGACCGTTTCAAGTGGATCAACGACAATCTCGGCCACGCTGCCGGCGATGCAGCACTGTGCGAACTTGTCGCGCGCCTGCAGGCCCACCTATCGCCGGGTGACATCGCAGCCCGCCTCGGCGGAGACGAATTTGCAATTCTGATCTTGTCCGAAGACGCGGAAGAAAAGGCACTCGCCATGGCAGCCAGCGTCGCAGAGATCTTCGCAGCCCCGTTCGTCGGCGACGCCCGCCTGAGCGCCAGCATCGGTATCGCTATCTATCCGCGCCACGCTGCCAACGCCTCCGAATTGCTGCAGAAGTCCGACATGGCCATGTATGCCAAGAAACGCGAGGGCAAAAATGGCGCGCAGATCTTCGACAACAGCATGCTGGACGACGCACGTGGCCGCGCCGAGGTCGAAACCTTCATCGAGACTGGGCTGACCGAAGACTGGTTCGAGGCTTACCTGCAGCCGATCGTCAACATCGAGGATCGCGCGATCGCCGGCTTCGAGGCGCTCATGCGCCTGCATCATCCGCAGAAGGGCATCCTGCCGCCAAAGCCGATCATCGATATCGCCGAGGAAACGGGATCCATCATCCGCATCGGAACGCGGATCATGGAAAAAGCCATCGCCAACCTCGCCCGCATCTCCAAGCTCGACGGGATGCAGGATGTCTATCTCGCGATCAACTTCTCGCCGCTGCAGTTCGAGCCGGCACTGCCGGCCCTGATCGCCGGTTTACTCATGCGCCACGAAATCAAGCCGCAGCGGATCGTTATCGAGATCACCGAGGCGGTCCTGATGGACGACAATCCCGAGGTCCGCAACATCATCAATGAGATCTGCAGTTTCGGATGTCGCATCGCACTGGACGATTTCGGGACGGGCTATTCGTCGCTGAGCTACATCAACCGCTTTCCAGTCGACATCATCAAAATCGACCAGTCGTTCACCAAGGCCATCAACGACGCGTCTCCGGACGTCCGTCGCAAGAGCCGGATGCTGGTCGAAAGCATCACGACCCTGTCGCACAAGATGAACTGTACGGTGATCGCAGAAGGCATAGAGACCGAGGACGAGTGCGCGACGCTGATCGCCATGGGTATCGACTATGGCCAGGGCTATCTCTTCCACAGGCCACAGCATCCGGATGCGCTGATGGAAACGCTGGCAGGCCGCATGCCCGGCGGTCGCAGCAGCATGGCCATCGCATCCTGAACCTCGCGCGGGAGAAGCCCATGATCAAAATGCTTTTGCCTCTCCTGATCGCCTCCCATCTCACCGTCACGGCCGAGGCGCAGACCGTATCCTTCGTGACCGAAGAATATCCGCCCTTCAGCTACCGCGAAGGAAGCGACATCAAGGGCGCTGCCGTCGACCAGATCAAGCTGCTGATGCGCGGATTGAACGACTTTACCATCGACGTCGTCCCTTGGGCTCGCGCCTATTCACAAGCCCGCACGACACCGATGAACTGCGTATTTGCAACTGCCCATACAACGGAGCGCGATGCCCTGTTCAAATGGGTGGAGCCACTGCTGATCGACCGCAATTTCCTCGTCAAGCATACCGGCACCGCGGTGAACGCTGCAACCCTCGAGCAAGCAAGGCAGTTTTCCGTCGGCACCTGGCGCGAGGACTATACGGAGACCCTGCTGCGCAATCTCGATTTCCCGAAGATCGACGTTGCCACCACCATGTCGGCGACGCTGAAAAAACTGATGAACGACCGCATCGACATGATGCCGCTATCGGAACCCTACATGGACAAGCTGATCAAGGAGGGCAAGCCGCTGGAGCGCGTCGTCCTCTTATCGCGCCAGGTGATTGGCATCGCCTGCCACAAGGATTTTCCGGAGGATTTGCGCCAGAAGATGCAGGTTGCCTTGACCGCACTGATCGCCGACGGAACGCAGAAGCAACTCTTCGAGCAATACGGCATGGCGCTCGAAAACTGACGCTTGGCCCCCTCACCCGTCAGAAAATCCGTCTTGACTTGACGACCCATTCGCGTCGATGAACGGCTCCGTCATCTGCGAAAGGACGACAGCCATGCTTCTTATCGCCGGCCTCGGCAATCCCGGCCCCCAGTACAAAGCCAATCGCCACAACATCGGCTTCCTGGCCGTCGATGCCATCCACCGTCGCCACAGCTTCTCGCCCTGGACGAAGAAGTTCAAGGCCGTCATTGCCGAAGGTGAACTCGATGGCCAGAAGGTACTGCTGATCAAGCCGCAAACATTCATGAACCTGTCGGGCGAGTCCGTCGCGGAGGCGATGCGCTTTTACAAGCTGCAGCCTTCGGATCTCGTCGTCATCTACGATGAACTCGATCTCGTTCCGGGCCGCGCACGGCTGAAGACGGGCGGCGGCCATGGCGGACACAACGGCATCAAGTCGATAGACGCCCATGCCGGCCGGGAATATCGCCGCCTTCGCCTCGGCATCGGCCATCCCGGCGTCAAGGACCTGGTACAGAGCTACGTGCTCGGCGACTTCGCCAAGTCCGACAAGACCTGGCTCGAGCCTCTGCTCGAAACGCTGGCCGACCACGCCGACATGCTTGTCCGCAACGAGGACTCGCAGTTGATGAACAAGCTGGCGCTCGCTGTCGGCGACAAGTCGTCGGAAGAAAAGGCACCGAAGCTGGCCGCATCGGGAAAGCCACCAGGCCAGTCGCACATCCGCGCTGCACGCAATTTCAACCAGCCCAAGGCCCTGCCGACCACAGGACCGATGGCGGACATGCTGAAGAAGTTGTTTGGCGGTAAGGACGGCGACCAATGACCGGCAGCGGGGAAGCAGGGTTTGCCGTACGCCAGGCCGAAGCTTCGGACCTTGACCAGCTTCTCGACCTCTACCGGCAACTAAACCCCGCCGATCCCGAACCGACGGCGGATGCGGCGCAGACCGCTTACGCAGAAATGCTGGCGCAGCCGGGCCTCCGTGTCTTTCTCGGGACCGCCGACCATCGACCGGTGTCCACGGCAACGCTTCTGATCATCCCCAACCTTACCCGTGGAACTCGACCTTACGCTCTCATCGAAAATGTCGTGACGCTGGAGGAGCAACGCAGCAAAGGCTATGGGCGCACTGTTATGCTGCACGCCATTGATGTCGCCTTTACCGCCGGCTGTTACAAGGTGATGCTGCTGACAGAGCGGCAGCGCGAACATATACATCGCTTCTATGAAAGCTGCGGTTTCACCCAGAACAAGGCCGGCTTCCAGATCCGCAACGATTGAACGTCAAAAGAGGATAGCCTCCCAGGCAACAATGCTCTCCCCGCCTATTCCTCCGGCTCGGTGGTGAACATCAGCGGGAATCCGGCTTCCTTGCCGTAGTCGGTGGCTTCCTTGGCCTTGGTCTCGGCAATGTCCTTGGCGCATACGACGATGACGCAGGAACCCAGTTGATGGGCTGTCATCATCATCCTCGCTCCGGTTTCCTCGCTCATGCGGAACACGGCCTTCAGCACCATGATGACGAAGTCGCGCGGCGTAAAATCGTCGTTGATCAGGATGACCTTGTACATCTTGGGCTGCTCAAGCTTAGGCTTGGTCACGGTCTTGGGTTTGAGGTTTGTACTGCTGGCACTCATGGAAAATCCGTCTCCTGAAGACGCCGGAGCTCTGCTGGGCTCGACTTGGCCTTATATTGCGCTGCGACAGGCTGTGTTCAAGCGGACAATGTTCAAGAACGAACATGCGTGTCTTACAAGCTGAGGCCCCTGCTCGATAACCAGCGCGGCCGATGGGCAAACCATAGCGCCCCCGATAGA
This sequence comes from Rhizobium rhododendri, assembly GCF_007000325.2. Taxonomy (GTDB): domain Bacteria; phylum Pseudomonadota; class Alphaproteobacteria; order Rhizobiales; family Rhizobiaceae; genus Rhizobium; species Rhizobium rhododendri. Next base: position 2,032,954 of record NZ_CP117267.1, read on the forward strand.
ATCGACCGGCCTTTTGACGTTATCGCGCCGCCTTTCAATCCCATCGCCTCGTCGCGGATTGTAGGGCAAATCCGCCATACCTTCAAGACAACGGCCCTGCAGGTGCCGAAAGGCTTGACCGCCCTGCTCCTTTATCTCATACGCACAGAACATTTCCAGTAAATCAGGTGTCACAGCCATGGGCTTCAAATGCGGTATCGTCGGCCTTCCGAATGTCGGTAAGTCCACACTCTTCAATGCGCTGACCAAGACGGCGCAGGCTCAGGCGGCCAACTATCCGTTCTGTACCATCGAACCGAACACCGGCGAAGTCGCCGTGCCGGATCCGCGCATGCAGAAGCTGGCCGGTATTGCGGGCTCGAAGGAAATCATCCCGACCCGCATTTCCTTCGTCGACATCGCAGGCCTCGTGCGCGGAGCCTCCAAGGGCGAAGGCCTCGGCAACAAGTTCCTCGCCAATATCCGCGAAGTCGATGCTGTCGTGCACGTGCTGCGCTGCTTCGAAGACGACGACATCACCCACGTCGAAGGCCGCATCAATCCGGTCGGCGATGCCGAGACAATTGACACGGAACTGATGCTGGCCGATCTCGAGAGCCTGGAGCGCCGCACCGAGCAGACTCGCAAGCGCGCCAAGAGCAACGACAAGGAATCGATGACGCTGTTGCCGATGATGGACGCGTCGCTCGCGCTCCTCAACGAAGGCAAGCCGGTCCGCACCCTGCTGCCGAAACTCGACGCCGAAGAGCTGGAGATCCTGAAGGGGCTGAACCTGCTGACGTCGCACCCGGTGCTCTACGTCTGCAACGTCGCCGAAAGCGATGCGGTCAGCGGCAACGCTCATACTAAGGCCGTGGAAGAAATGGCCAAGGCGCAAGGGTCGCAATGCGTCATCATCTCGGCTGCCATCGAATCCGAAGTGGCGCAGCTGCCGGATGAGGAATCCAAGGAGTTTCTGGAGGCCCTCGGTCTAGAGGAAGCCGGTCTCGACCGCCTGATCCGCGCCGGCTACAGCTTGCTCGACCTCATCACCTACTTCACCGTCGGCCCCAAGGAAACGCGCGCCTGGACGATTGCGCGTGGCACGAAGGCACCGGCAGCGGCCGGCGTCATCCACACCGATTTCGAACGCGGCTTCATCCGCGCCTTCACCATCAGCTACGACGACTACATCAACTTCAAGGGTGAAGTCGGCGCCAAGGAAGCTGGCAAGGGCCGCGACGAAGGCAAGGAATACGTGGTCCAGGACGGCGACGTCATCCACTTCCGCTTCAACACCTGATCCGGCGCAAGCCGTATCGCGCGAAACGGGAGGAGACCGCGATGGCTGACGAGAGACTTGCATTCGAAGATTTCACCGTCGGCCGCAGCTTTCCGCTCGGCCCGATGGCGGTGGCGTCGGCGGAAATCATCGCATTCGCGCAGGAATTCGATCCGCAGCCGATGCATCTTGACGAGGAAGCCGGCCGCGCCAGCATCCTCGGAGGCCTTGCAGCGTCGGGCTGGCATACCTCGTCGATGTTCATGCGGATGATGTTCGACAGCTTCCTGTGCCGTTCGCTTTCCGAAGGCTCGCCGGGCATCGACCTCATGGAATGGCGCAAGCCGGTCCTCGCCGGCGATACGCTGTCCGGTCGTTCCACGGTGCTCCAGTCCCGTCCCATGCGGTCCCGCCCGGGGATCGGTATCGTCAAATTCCGTCACGAGGTGGAGAACCAACGCGGCGAGATCGTCAGCCTCGGGGAAAACTCCATCATGTTCCGCATCGAGACTGCGGCACGGGGTCCGGCATGACCATGGCGGAGACCTATGCCATCGGCCTCAAGGTCGATATCGGCACCTATACCTTCGACGCGGATCGCATCGTCGCCTATGCGACGCGCTTTGACCCTCAGCCTTTCCACGTCGATCCGGAAGCGGCGAGACAATCGCTGTTCGGCGGCCTCTGCGCCTCTGGCTGGCACAGCTGCTCGGCCTGGATGAAGACCTTCGTCGCCTTCTGGAACGAAGAAACCGCCCGCCTCGAAGGCCAAGGGCTGAAAACGCCGAAACTCGGCCCCTCGCCCGGCTTCAAGAACCTGCAATGGCTGCGACCGATCTTTGCCGGCGACACGGTGCGCTATTCGGTGACGCTGTTGTCGAGCCGCAGCCTCGCCTCGCGCCCGGGATGGATCATCAACACCATCCTCTGCGAGGGCGGGAACCAGGACGGCATCCCGGTTCTCCGTTTCGAAAGTAGCGTCCTCGAATTCGAGTGACGCCGCTCTCGATGGCTCGGGAACCGGCTAGTGGCCCGAGAATTCCACCAGCGTGTGCACGGCCACATCCAGCGCTTCGAGCTTCCGGCGACCACCGAGATCCGGCAGGTCGATGACGAAGCAGGCAGCCACCACCTCAGCGCCCATCTGCCGCAGCAACTGCGTCGCGCCGACAGCGGTGCCGCCGGTGGCGATGAGGTCGTCGATAAGGATCACCTGTTCGCCGGGCATGACCGCATCGCGGTGCATCTCCATTTCGTCGAGGCCGTATTCCAGGCTGTAGGCGATGCTGACTGTTTCATGGGGCAGCTTGCCCTTCTTGCGGATAGGGATGAAGCCGGCAGACAGCTGGTGAGCCACAGCGCCGCCGAGAATGAAGCCACGCGCTTCCATGCCGGCGACCTTGTCGATCTTCATGCCGGCACAGATCTGCACAAGTTCATCGACGGCACGCCGGAAAGCCCGGGGATTGCCGAGCAGCGTAGTGATATCGCGGAACATGATGCCGGGCTTAGGATAATCCGGAATGGAGCGGATCGATCGGATAAGTTCATTGTCACGGGTTGTCATTGGCGAAGGAGCCTGCTGCTGTTCGTTGCAAAAAGCCACCAATAGGGTGGAGCAGCCAGCCATGTCCAGCCGAAAGCGTAATCGTCATTGCGCAAGCAGAGACAGCTTCGAACCTAGCAATGACGAGGCCGCCCGAGGCGGCATCGTCTTAAACCTATTGTCCTTCTTAGTGCTCGGTCTTGGCGTAGACCGACCGCTTTACCAGATAGATCAGGACGGTGAAGATCAGCAGGAACACCATGACCATGAAGCCGGTGTGCTTGCGCTCCTCCAGATGCGGCTCGGCGGCCCACATCAGGAAGGAAGAGACATCGCGGGCGTACTGGTCGACCGTCTGGGGCGATCCGTCGTCATAGGTCACCTGGCCATCCGACAGCGGCTTCGGCATAGCCAGCACGGCTGCCGCATGGAAGTACGGATTGTAGTGCCCGTTCGGCGGCACCTGGAAACCGGCCGGCGGTTCCTCGTAGCCTGTCAGCAGCGAGTATATGTAATCCGGCCCGCTCTCCTGATACTGCGTGAAAATATCGAAGACGAACCCCGGGAAGCCGCGCTCGACCTCACGCGCCTTGGCAAGCAGCGAGAAGTCCGGCGGTGCGGCACCGTGGTTGGCAGCCTCAGCCGCTTCCTTGTTGGGAAAAGGCGACGGGAAATGGTCGGATGGAACAGCCTTCCGGGTGTACATCTCCCCTTGCGCGTTCGGTCCGTCCTGCGTCTCGTAGTTGGCGGCGAAGGTCTTAATCTGCGCCTCCGAATAGCCGAGATCGCTGAGCGTGCGAAACGGCACGAGGCTCATCGAATGGCAGGCGGAACAGACCTCGGCATAGACCTTAAGCCCACGCTGCAGCTGCGCCTTGTCGTAGTAGCCGAAGGGACCGGCGAACGTCCATTTTTGCTCCCGCGGCTCCTTGAGCGGATAGACCGGTGTTGCCTCGGCGGGCGGCTTGGTGTCCTCGGCATGAAGCGCCGTGCCTGCGCCGGCGAGGAGTGCCAGCGTCAGAAAGCCGGCAGCAAACTTGCTCATCATCGTCTTCCCCATCGCCACGCTCATGCCCCGACCACGACCGCTGGAGCGGACTTGCGGTTCTGCTTCTCGAGTACCGCCTCGGTGATCGAGTTCGGTATTCGTCGCGGTGTCTCGACCAGGCCGAGGACCGGCATGATCACCAGGAAGAAGCCGTAGTAGAAGAGTGTCCCGAACTGCGAGTAGGCGACGTAATTGCCCCTGAGGTCGCCATGGAACAAGAGGCCGAAAAGCCCGGTCCCCTCCGCCGGCATAGCTCCGAGCCAACCGAGGAAGATTGCGTTGGCGACGAACAGCCAGAAGCACACCTTGTACCAGGGACGGTAGACAGCCGAGCGAACCTTCGACGTATCGAGCCACGGCACGAAAAACAGCACCAGGATCGCGCCGAACATGGTGAGCACGCCGGCCAGCTTCGAGTCGATGGGCCCGATGTTGAAGGTAATCGAGCGCAGCATCGCGTAGAACGGCAGGAAATACCATTCAGGCACGATATGCGCCGGCGTTTTCAGCGGATCGGCAGGAATGTAGTTGTCGGCGTGGCCAAGATAGTTCGGCAGGTAGAAGACGAAGTAGGCGTAGACCAGCAGGAACACGGATACACCGAGCGCATCCTTCATCGTCGCATAGGGCGTGAAGCGCACCGTATCCGTCTTGGTCTTGATCTCGACGCCGGTCGGGTTCGTCTGGCCCGCCACATGCAGCGCCCAGATGTGCAGCACGACGACGCCGGCGATCATGAACGGCAGCAGGTAGTGCAGCGAGAAGAAGCGGTTCAGCGTCGGATTGTCGACGGCAAAGCCGCCAAGCAGGAATTGTTGGACCCATTCACCGACGTAGGGCAGCGCAGAGAAAAAGCCGGTGATCACGGTCGCGCCCCAGAACGACATCTGGCCCCAGGGAAGCACATAGCCCATGAACCCGGCCGCCATCATCAGCAGGTAGATGATGACGCCAAGGATCCAGAGAACCTCGCGCGGTGCCTTGTAGGAACCGTAATACAGCCCTCGAGCGATGTGCAGGTAGACAGCGACAAAGAAGAACGAGGCACCGTTGGCATGCATGTAGCGCAGCAGCCAGCCATGGTTGACGTCACGCATGATCTTTTCGACGGAATTGAACGCCACGGTCGTCTCGGCGGCGTAATGCATCGCCAGAACCACGCCTGTCAGGATCTGCAGCACCAGCATGACAGCCAGCATAGCGCCGAACGTATAGGCATAGTTCAGGTTGCGCGGCACCGGATAGGCGACAAAGCTGTCATAGACCAGACGCGGCAAAGGAAGCCGCGAGTCGATCCACTTTTCAAGTCCGGTGGATGGCTCGTAGGTTGATTGACCACTCATGATTCAGTATCCCCCTCAACCGATCTTGATCACTTTGTCGGATGTAAATGCGAACGTCGGTATGGCGAGGTTCATGGGTGCGGGACCCTTCCGGATACGACCGGCAGTGTCATAGACCGACCCATGGCAGGGACAGAACCACCCGCCATATTCCCCCGACGTGCCGAGCGGCACACAGCCGAGATGGGTGCAGGAACCGATCATCACGATCCAGTTCTCCTTGCCCTTGCCGGCCGAGCGGGCGACGTCACTAGCTGGTTCTTCGGGAGGCAGGTTGGCGTTGCGCGCGACCGGATCTTTGAGATCGCCGATCGGGGCGGAATTGGCCTCGGCGATTTCTTTTTCTGTCCGGTTGCGGATGAAGACCGGTTTGCCACGCCATTTGACTGTCAACGACATGCCGGGCTCAAGGCTGGAAACATCGATTTCGACGGAAGCAAGCGCCAGTGTGGATTGATCCGGCCGCATCTGGTCGATAAATGGCCAGACGGCCGAAACGGCACCGACCACGCCGGCCATGCCGGCTGCTATATATAGAAAATCGCGCCGCGTCGGCTCGCCCAAGGTCTCGCTCTTCGTGTCGTTCTCGCTCACGCGGCCCCTCCTCTTCACGCAGAACCGCGGATGTGCCGCGGCAATCCTTCAACTCCGGCGAATCGCCCAGGCCACAATTCTGCCATAGATTTTCTCCGCCCCCAGCCGGTTTCTAAGCTTGATCGAACGCCATGTCCAGTCTTGCCAGCGGAGGTGGGCACAATGTCGCGGGCAAAACTACAGTTTTATGGGCGCATGACAGATCAAAACCGTCTACGCTTGGGGTATTGTGGTAACCGCATGAATTGCCGACGAATTCGCAAAGCAAATCCCCGCGTTGCACTGCAAAAATAACTATCGCAAACTTGCTGCGTTGCAACAACAGGGGCACCGTGCTAGTCGCTCCACAGAAGCGCCCATCCAGAGGTTACCCAGGGTCATGAGAGATACCATCTACTGCGTGATATCGGTGGTGACCACCTGCATTCTCGGCATCCTGGCGGCCCGTTATGTCACGCACCTGTGGATCCTCGCCTTCTTCGAGAGCCTGCAGACCCACATCGGCATCGCCTGCATTGTCGGAGCGCTGCTGGCGCTTGCCGTGCGTCGCCACTGGTACGCCATCGCCATGCTGGTCGTGGCGATCGCCATCACCGGTCATTCGATCGTCCTGCTTCAGGCCCGCGCAGAAACGCCGGCTCCCGCTGACGCGCAGCCATCCTACCGGCTGCTGTCTTTCAACATCGACGGCGACAATTTCGCCAATTCGGAAAAAATTGCCGATCTCGTTCTCAACTCCAAGGCCGATGTCGTGGAAATGTTCGAGGCGCCGCCGATGCTGTCGCAGATGACGCGACTGGCTGCCATCTATCCATACCGCATCGGCTGCGGCGTGATGGAGGACAATTGCGACAGCCTGTTGATGTCCAAACGCCCGTTCCTCTCGCAGTCGATTGGTAGCCTCAGCGGGTTGTGGAGAAACCGGTTCATTCTGGCGACCATCGACATCGATGGCCAGAAGATCGCCTTCGCCTCCGCCCATCTGAGCAAACCCTATTTCGACGACTTCCATGCCGACGAACTGGCTGCCCTGTCCGACGACTTGAACGCGGTCGGCGAACCGCTGCTGCTCGCCGGCGATTTCAATGCGGCCGTGGTCGAACCAGACATGCAGGCGTTTCTCCGCCGCAGCAATCTGGACCACGTTTTCCCGGAGCCCGCGACCTGGCCGATCGAGACCGGCGCCTTAGGTATCGCCATCGATCACGTGTTTGCGAGGCCGCCGCTGCAGCTGAAATCCGTGCGTCGGATCGAGGATGCCATGGGGTCAAACCACTACGGGCTCATCACCGACTTCACCATCGCCCGTTAGCCCGACTATTCCGCGTCGACGGCAATGAAGCCTCCCGATTGCCTCGCCCAGAGCTCGGCGTAGAGGCCGTTGCGCGAGAGCAGTTCCGCGTGGCTGCCATCCTCGATTATCCGCCCCTTCTCGATGACAACGAGGCGGTCGAGGGCTGCAATCGTCGACAGCCGATGGGCGATTGCCAGAACCGTCTTGCCCTCCATCATCGCCAGCAGATTGGACTGCAAGGCTGCCTCCACTTCGGAATCCAGTGCCGAGGTCGCCTCGTCGAGCACCAGGATCGGCGCATCCTTGAGCATGACCCTGGCAATGGAGATGCGCTGACGCTGGCCGCCGGACAGCTTGACCCCACGCTCACCGACATGGGCGGAGAAGCCTTTGCGGCCATTCTGGTCCTCGAGATCGGCGATGAATGTGTCCGCCTCGGCCCGCCTGGTAGCCTGAAGCAGCAGGTCGGCGCCCGCATCAGGCCGACCAAACAGGATGTTGTCGCGGATGGAGCGGTTGAGCAGCGCCGTATCCTGCGTCACCATGCCTATAGCCGCGCGCAGCGATTCCTGGGTGACGCCGGAAATATCCTGACCGTCGATCAGGATGCTGCCGGCTTCCAGATCGTAAAAACGCAGCAGCAGGTTAACCAGCGTCGTCTTGCCGGCACCGGAGCGGCCGACGATACCGACCTTTTCACCAGGCTTGATGACCAGCGAGAAATCTTCGATTACGCCGCTGCCGCGCCCATAATGAAACCTGACCTTCTCGAAGCGAATCTCCGGCCGCGACACCACCAGCGCCTTTGCGTCCGGCCGGTCGACCAGCCCGATCGGCTGAGAGATCATCTCCGCGGCGTTCTGGATGGTCCCCAGATTGCGCATGATCGAGTTGAACTGCGTCATCATCCGGCCGAACAACATGTTGAGGCGCAGCACCATGCTGAGCGTAAAGGCCACCCCGCCCGTCGTGATTGTCCCGGAGAGCCAAAGCTGGATCGCAAAGGCGGCAATGCTGGTGATCATCACACCCGACAGCAAGGCGAGCGACGAGCGCACCCCGGTCAACAGCCGCGTGAAAGGCATGACCGCCGCCTGGAAGCGGTCGAAGCCGTCGCGGATATAGAGATCGTTGCGGTCCTCGCGGCCGAAGAGCTTGAGTGTCTGGATATTGGCGTAGGCATCGACCATGCGGCCGTTGAGCATCGACGAGGCCTCGGCGGCATCGCGGGCATGGCGACGGATGCGCGGTACGAAAAAGCGTGCCAGCAGGCAGAACATGCCGATCCAGACGGCAACGATCAGCGCCAGCCTCCAGTCGAGCCCGCCGACAAGGGCTACCGTGGACGCCGCATAGATGATGATGAACCACACCACCTGCAGCAACGACACCACGAGATCGCCGGTCGACTGGCCGGCAGACCAGACTTTGGTGACGATCCGCCCGGAAAAGTCGTTCTGGAAGAAGCTCAGCGATTGGCGGGCGACATGCACATAGGCCTGCCAGCGAACCAGGTTCAGAAAGCCCGGCACGACCACCTGCTCCTCGACCAGTGCACCAAGGCTGACGACGATGAAACGCACGACGAGCACGACGAAAACCATGCCCAGCAACGACCAGCCGTGACCGGACAGAAGCCCGTGCCAGCCATCGCCTTTGGGAACCGTGTCGAGGATGTCAACGAGATGGCCGACGAACCAGAACAGCGCCGCCTCGAGCATCGCCACGGCACCACCGAGCACTGCCATCGCCAGAAACGGCCCTTTGGCCTGGCGGACATAGTACCAGATGAACGCGTAAAGCGACTGCGGCGGCCGCAGTTCGTCATTGCGATAGAACGGATCGAGCCATGTCTCGAAAAGGCGGACGACGGTGCGGATCAACATGTGTGCGATATAGGCAGTTTTCTACGGAGGGCAAAGGGTTGGTTCGCCCCAAGTGTCTGCACGTCCGTCACGTTGGCGACCGCCTTTCCGCTCGGGAGCAGCCGGCGAACGCAGCGTGATTTTGCCCCCTTTCGGCACAAATTCGCGGGCAGACAATCAGTCGGACATCGAGAGTTCACCAAAACCTGACAATGACGCTTGCACTCGAGCGGCACGCAAACGAAGACGACCTGCCCATCCTCGAGGAGATTTGCCGATGGCCGACGAAATCCTACTCGCCAGGCCAGACCGCAACACCTCCATAGATGCGATGCGCTATGTGTTCTCGTTCGTTATCGTTCTGCTGCATTGCCTGCCTCCGGCGCAGCATCCGCCTCACCCCGCATGGGCAGCACTCGTCGCCATCGCCTGTCGCGTTTCGGTGCCGTTCTTCCTCATCACCAGCGGCTATTTCCCGAAACCCTTGGCGAGGCTCGATCTATCGGTGGTCTTCAAGCCGCTGAAACGCCTGCTGCCGATCTACCTGTTCTGGATGTTCGCCTACTTCGTCTTCCTGCAAATCTGTCCGATCCAGCAATGGTCATTCGGCCCGCGCGACCTGATCTCTGGAGGCACCGCTTTCCACCTCTGGTTTCTGCCGGCACTGGGACTTGCGCTGGTGCTGGTATCGGCGGGGACGAGCCTCATCGGCATCAGGGCCACGGGCGCCCTATGCGTCGTCCTTGCAGCCATTGGCGTGATTTTCAGCAGCTATCACAATGTGCTTCACATGCCAGGCAGTCCTCAACGCGGAGGCCTGTTCATAGCACCGCTGTTCGTCTACCTCGGCCTCTGCGCCAAGGTCGGAAACTGGAGGCTGGGCAGATGGGCGGTCCCGGCGATCTGTCTCTCCTACATTGGCCTCATCCTGGAGGAATGGATGATCTACCGCGTTTCAAATGCAGCCGTTTTCATCAGCCACGACTTCACCATCGCCACCTATCTGGTCGGCCTGACGTGTTTTCTCGGGGTGCGCCAGATACCGCGTTCACAGTTTGTGGATCGGCTCGCGTGGTCTGGCCGGATCAGCCTGACTGTCTACGCAAGCCACGTCTTTTTCCTCTGGCTGCTCGCACCCGTCCTAGGCAACGATGAAATCTGGAGGGTCGGGATCCTGACCCTCCTGTGCTTCGGGCTGGCAACGCTCCTGAGCCTTGCGCTCATGCGCGTTCCGGGCCTGCAGCGCGTCATCGTATGACGACGCGCTGCCTTGTCGTTACCGCGCCTATTCCGCAGCCGCTTCCGTCGAATGGTCGGCGAGGAAGCCGCCGGACTGGCGGTTCCAGAGATCGGCGTAGATGCCGCCCCGGGTGATCAGGTCGGCATGGCTGCCGGTCTCGATCAGCTTGCCCTTGTCGAGAACCACGACCCGATCCATCTCCGTCAGCGTCGACAGCCGGTGGGCGATGGCGATGACCGTCTTGCCCTGCATCAGCGCGAACAGGTTCTCCTGGATGGCCGCCTCGACTTCGGAATCGAGTGCCGAGGTCGCCTCGTCGAGGATCAGGATCGGTGCATCCTTGAGGAACACCCGGGCAATCGCCACCCGCTGACGTTGGCCGCCGGAGAGCTTGACGCCACGCTCGCCGACCTGCGCATCGAGACCCCTGCGGCCGTTCAAGTCGACGAGGTTCTCGATGAACTCCCATGCATTGGCACGCTTGGTCGCCTCAATGATCTCAGCGTCGGTGGCATCCGGGCGACCGTAGGCGATGTTATCGCGGATGGAGCGGTGCAGCAGCGACGTATCCTGCGTCACCACGCCGATCAGCGCACGCAGGCTCTCCTGCGTCACGCCGGCGATATCCTGCCCGTCGATGGTGATCTTCCCGGACTCCAGTTCGTAGAAGCGCAGCAGCAGGTTCATCAGCGTCGTCTTGCCTGCGCCGGAGCGCCCGACAAGGCCGATCTTCTCGCCGGCATGGATATCCAGCGTCAGATCCTCGATCACACCCTTCGCCTTGCCGTAATGAAAGCGGATATGATCGAAGCGGATTGCGCCCTTCTGCGCCACCAGCGTCGGAGCCGAAGGCCGGTCGATGATGTCGTGCTTCTTGGTCATCATCTCCATGCCGTCATAGACCGTGCCGATATTCTCGAACAGCGCCGAGACTTCCCACATGATCCACTGCGACATGCCGTTGACGCGCATCGCCAGGCCGATGGCGATCGCGATCGAGCCGACCTCGATGGCGCCGTTCAGCCAGAACCATATGGAAATCGCCGAGATGACGAAGAGTGCCACGCAGTTGTTGATGTAGACCGATGCCTGGAAGAGGCTGACGTAGCGCATCTGCCCGTAAACCGTCTGCAGGAACAGATCCATGCCCGCCTTGGCATAGGACTCCTCGCGGCCGGCATGGGAGAACAGCTTGACGGTCGCGATATTGGTGTAGCTGTCGACGACACGACCGGTCATGGTCGAGCGCGCGTCGGCCTGCGTCGCGGCGATCTTGCGCAGCTTCGGGACAAAGAAGCTGACGATGCCGATGTAGATCGCCAGCCAGACCAGCAGCGGCAGCAGCAGCCGCCAGTCCGCTGTTCCGACGATGACGATCATCGTGATGATGTAAGTGACGACATAGACGAAAACGTCGAGCAGCTTCATCACCGTTTCGCGCACGGCAAGCGACGTCTGCATCACTTTGGTGGAAACGCGTCCGGCAAATTCGTTGGCAAAGAACGTCATGCTGTGGCGCAGCAGGAACCGGTGCATCTGCCACCTGGCGATCATCGGATAGTTGCCGAGCAACACCTGGTGCATGATGATGGAGTCCAGCACGGCTGCGACCGGCAGGCCTACGAGCACCATCGCCGCCATCCAGAAAAGCGTGGCGCCTTCCGTCTGCAGGAACGTTGCCTTGTCGGCATGCGACAGCCAGTCGACGATCTGGCCAAGAAACCGGAAAAGCGTGACCTCGCCGATGGCGATCAGCATCGTCAGGACGCCCATGGCGGCAAGCCAGGGGGCTGCAGGCTTTGTGTAGTGCCAACAGAAAGCAAACAGCCCGTGCGGCGGAACACTGGGTTCCTCGCTCGGGAATGGGTTCAGACGCCGTTCAAACCAGCCAAACATAAAATGCTCCAGAAACGTCGAAGCCGCATCCCGCCGCTGCGTCCAATGGTTTCGCAGCGTCATATGGGAGCGGTCGCGGAAAGAACGAGGCCGTATCAGCCGCGCGATGGTTCAGAAAGGGAGAAAGTCGTCAGATCCTGACGGAGACAACCGGATGAAACACCGGCGTACGCACCGGGAGACGAACAGCCAAAAATCGATCCATTAGCGCCTCCTGCTGGTTTGCGTTGTGAACAAGGCGTCTTTTATCGCAAAAGCGACGGCTGCAAAAGCCCCTAAGACGGCGCGAACATGCAGAACTTGCAATGGGACTCATCAGAGACGTTGATGACCGCACATTTCAGTTGCGGGTTTTGCTGCCGATCGGATAGTCGAGGAGCCATGACCGCCCTGCACATCGCCCTCTACCAGCCGGATATCGCCGGCAACACCGGCACGATCCTACGGCTTGCCGCCTGTCTCGATCTTGCCGTCGACATCATAGAGCCCGCCGGCTTCGACATCTCCGACCGCAACCTCAAGCGCGCCGGCATGGACTATCTCGCCGCGGTCTCCCTGACCCGTCATATCAGCTGGACGCATTTCGAAGCCTGGCGACGCGGCACCGGGCGCCGCCTGATCCTTGCCTCGACGAAGGCCGCGGACCGCTACACCGATTTCGTCTTCCACTCCGACGACATCCTGCTGTTCGGTCGGGAAAGCGCCGGCGTTCCGGATGCGGTCCACGAGGGAGCCGATGGTCGCATCCTCATCCCGATGGTAGAGGGCCAGCGGTCCATCAATGTTGCGATGTCGGCGGCAATGATCGCGGGCGAGGCGTTGCGCCAGACACGCTGGGCCTGAGGGCGCGCTGTCACCAGTGACGCAAATTTGACCTTTAGATGTCGCTACAAGCGTTGATTTGCAGCGGGTTTTGTCCATATAATAGTTAGCCGACGAGCAAACTTTGCCGGGTGCGGCTCTTTCCAGCGCTGAAATTACGTGCCTTTTCAGTCTCCGGTCGATGCCGGAACCCTACGGCATGAGAAGGAAATCCCGCGAAAAATGGACTCAACCACGGTCATGATCAACCTGTTCGGCGCAGTGGCATTGCTGCTGTTCGGCCTGTCGCAGGTAAAGGACGGCGTCACCCGCGCTTTCGGTGCCCGCCTGCGGACCGGGCTGGCGACCGGGACACGCAGCAGCGGCCGTTCCTTCGTCTCCGGCTTCGTCGCGACGATCGCGCTGCAGAGTTCGACCGCGACCGCGCTAATGGTCGCGTCTTTCGTCGAACGTGACCTGGTGATCCCGTCCATGGCACAGATCGTGCTGCTCGGCGCCAATGTCGGCACCGCCGTGACCGCATGGATCGTGGCAACCGGCATCGAATGGCTGTCGCCGCTGATCATACTGATCGGCATCGTCCTCTACCGCCGCTCGTCGAGCAATCAGCAGGGCGCAGGCACGGCGCTGATCGGCATCGGCCTGATGCTGCTGTCGCTGCAGCTACTGAGCATGGCAACGGCACCGATCCGCGAATCCCAGGCGCTTGCCGCCTTCATCGGCCTGCTCGACGGCGCCCTGCCGGTCGCGTTGATCTTCTCGGCCGCCCTCGCCTTCATCTCGTCGTCCAGCCTTGCCGTTGTCGTGCTGATCCTGTCGCTCGCCTCCACCGGCATCCTGTCGCCCGCTCTCTCCATTGTCCTGGTGCTCGGCGCCAACCTTGGCGGCGCCGTTCCGCCCGTCGTCGCGACCATGTCCGGTCCCGCAACCGCCCGCCGCGTGACGCTTGGCAACCTCATCGTGCGTGCCATCGGCTGCGCCATTGCCATGCCATTGGCCGGCCACGCTGGCGCCCTTCTGCAAGGCCTCGGCTTTGTGCCCGCAAAACTGCCCGTCGACGCGCATCTGATGTTCAACATCGCGCTTGCCGCCCTCGCCTGGCCGTTTTCTCCCCTGATTTCAAGGCTGATGCTGCGGCTGGTGCCTGCCGATGCCGCGACCGATGACAGCCCGAGGTTCCTCGACGAACAGGCTCTCGGCACGCCTGTGGTTGCCGTCGCCAGCGCAACCCGCGAAGTTCTGGCCGTCGGCGATCTCATCGAACGCATGTTGATCCGCACGCAGACCGCATTCGATAACAACGACCTGGCATCGTTGAAGGAAATCCCGCTGCTGGAAAAGCGCGTCGACCGGCTGCAGCAGGAAGTCAAGGTCTACCTCTCCAGGCTCGGCCGTGGCGGGCTCGACGAGGAAACCAGCCGCCGATCGATCGTCATCATCGACTACGCCATCAATCTCGAACATATCGGCGATATCATCGAGAAAGGCCTTTCGGAGCAGGTGGCAAAGAAGATCGCCCACGGCCTCGCCTTTTCCGACGACGGCTTTGCCGAGCTGCAGCGCCTGTTCACCATGACCATCGACAATCTGAGGGTAGCCCAGACGATCCTCGTGACGCGCGATTTCAATCTCGCCCGCCAAATGATGGAAGTGAAGGTCGATGTCCGCCGGCTCGAGAAGCAGTCTTCGGATCGCCATATCGCCCGGCTGCGTGACGGTCGAATGGACAGCCTGCAGACCAGTTCGCTGCATCTGGACATGCTGCGCGACCTCAAGCGGATCAATGCCCACATCGTCTCCGTCGCCCACCCCATCCTCGATGAAAGCGGCCTGCTGATCGAAAGCCGCTTGCTGAACGCAGCTGAGTGATAGCTAGCGGGATGAGCCTGGAAATCGGTACTAACGAATGAGCGTCAAACGCCGGCGCAAAAAAGCGATCAGTCTGCGGTCGGCAGGCGGCGCATGGTGAATTCGATGCGGTCGCCCTCGACCTGTCGCCAGCTTTCGACTTCCGTCCAGTAGGCAGCCTTCGGAAAATCGTCGAACCATTGGCGGGCTTTTTCGCGCGCGTCGGGGCGGCTGAGGCAATAGGTTTCGCGCACGAAATCTCCCTTGCCGCCGGCAAGCTTGCTGCGGCGGTGGCGGTCGATCTGGCGCTTGAGCCCATCAAGGGGCGGCGATCCCGTAATCTTCATGATAAACCTTGCCTTTGCGCCCAAGATAATACCAGACGGTTCATTTTGCGAGTCGATTATGCCGGTGTTCAAGCGGGGGATGCTGGCTGCCACCTTGCTTTGCTGTTATGCAAAAACCGATTTTGAAGGCCGTGCGAGTCGTGGCCGCTGCACACATGGCACCGGAGATACTTATGGAAAGACCACAGCTTCCAACCGGATTGCCTGACGACATCGAGGACAAGAAGCTTGCTGCGCGCGGCTGGTTTGAAAGCCTGCGCGACACGATCTGCGCGGAATTCGAGGCGCTGGAAGACGAGTTGACTGGCCCGCTTGCCGACCAGGAACCGGGCCGCTTCGTTGCCAAGGACTGGCAGCGCGAAAGCGATGGCGGCGGCGGCAGGATGTCGATGATGGAAGGCCGCGTTTTCGAGAAGGTCGGCGTCCACACCTCTACCGTGCACGGCGAGTTTGCCCCCGATTTTCGCAGCCAGATCCCTGGTGCCAATGAGGATCCGCGCTTCTGGGCCTCCGGCATCTCGCTCATCGCCCATCCCGTCAATCCCAACGTGCCGGCCGTGCACATGAACACCCGCATGGTGGTCACGACCAGCCGCTGGTTCGGCGGCGGCGCCGACTTGACACCCGTCCTTGATAACCGGCGAACACAGGAAGATCCCGATAGCCAGCTTTTCCATCGTGCCATGGAGATCGCCTGCGGCCGTCATAAGGTTGCAGACTATCCACGCTATAAAGCCTGGTGCGAGGAGTATTTCTTCCTGAAGCACCGAAACGAATCACGCGGCATCGGCGGGATTTTCTACGACTGGCTTCATTCGAGCGAGGAGGACGGCGGCTGGGAGGCCGACTTTACCTTCACGCGCGATGTCGGAAGGGCGTTTTCGATGGTCTACCCGCGGATTGTAAGGTCGAACTTCAACAAGCAGTGGACAGAGCAGGACCGGGACGAACAATTGATTCGCCGCGGACGCTATGTCGAGTTCAATCTTCTGTACGACCGCGGCACGATCTTCGGCCTGAAGACCGGCGGCAATGTAGAGTCTATCCTGTCGTCCCTGCCGCCCGTGGTTCGTTGGCCCTGATGTCAACAAAACGTGAGGGTCTTACAAAGTAACGCGTTGCTACTACTTTAACTTGAACATGGTACAGTCAGAGGAGGATTGTCATGTCTACGAAGAGCAGTGCAGCCCCTACCCCGACCACAGCGAGTGCGATGGACACTCCTGATTTTATCAGGAGGCTGGCGGAGGACCAGCGCATCCGAAGCGGCTCCGATCTGCCTTTGTCCTGCTTCATCGAGCAGGTGAAGATGCAACTGAAAGGCCGGCCGGCCAACGATGTATCCCGTATTCCGCAGGACCGCATCGCCAGGCGCTCCGTCGCCCACCGCCACCAGACGTCGGAGCTTTTCAAAGCCTGGGCAATGCCTGAATAGGCTGAGCGGGCTGTGACACCATCATCGGGCGCAGCTTCCGCAGTGAAGCGGAGGCTGCCCTGAAAATCAGACCATTTCTCGCAGCCGCGACAGCAGGGTCGCCTTGTCGGTCGCAAAATTCTCTTCGACCCACTGGCGTTCAAGATCGCCCAGCACCTCGCCCACGCGCGGGCCGGCAGCAATTCCTGCTTTCAACGCATCGGCTCCGCTGAGAGGAAAGACCGGTTTCTGCCAGCCGCCTGCGCGGTCCAGCAGCTTGCCGATGCGTGCCGTTCGCGCCATCTCGGCGAAGTCGCCCTCCGCCTTGCCCCGCGCCACAGCAAGCGCGAGCTTCAACTTGGTGCGGATACCCTCTGTTCCATGGCCGTACAGCAATCTCTGAAACGCTGCGTCAGAGATCTCGTCGTCGATGACGGGTGCGGCGGCCCATGCGGTAAGCCTCGCCGCCTCTGCCTTCGACAGGCGCAACCGGATCGCGAGCTTTGCCAGCCTGTCGGCATCCGGCGGCACGATGGAAGCAAGCCGCAGCAATGGATCCGGCGACCAGCCAAGCGCCCGTTCGGTGGAGACAAGCGCCGGGATGGCGTCGATGCCCCATTTTTCGGTTTCCGGCAGGATATCGGTGAGCACGCTGATCTGCCGCATCCAAAGCAGCGCACGCCCCGGATCGGGTGCTCCCAGCAACTTCTTCATTTCCGACCAGATGCGCTCGGCCGACAGCGAAGCCAGTGTGCCTCGCGCCCCGGCGCAGGCCCTGAGGCCCGCCGCGTCTGGCCGGCCGGTGCCATAGAAGGCAAAGAAACGGAAAAAGCGCAGGATGCGTAAATGATCCTCGGCGATCCGCGTTGCCGGCTCGCCGATGAACCGGATGGTCCTGGTCTCTATGTCCGCGAGGCCGCCAACGAGATCGATGACCTCGCCGCTAGCCGTTGCATAGAGCGCATTGATCGTCAGGTCGCGGCGTTCGGCATCCGCCTGCCAGTCCGTGCTGAAAGCCACTTCGGCATGACGCCCGTCGGTCTCGACGTCCCGGCGCAAGGTCGTCACCTCGAACGGCTTGCCATCGATCACCAGCGTCACTGTGCCATGCGCTATGCCGGTCGGTACGGCCTTGATGCCGGCCGCTTTGGCGCGGGCCACGACGGCGTCCGGCAGCAGCGTCGTCGCGATGTCGATGTCGGCGACATCGAGCCCCATCAGGCTGTTGCGGACTGCCCCGCCAACGATGCGCGCCTCGCCGCCGTCGCTGTTCAGCAGCGCCAGAACCTGTCCGAGCGCCGCATCCGCAAACCACGTCTCTCCGGCAACAGTCGTCATGCGTAAAGCCTCTCGTACAATGTCCGGACGATCCCGGCGGTAATGCCCCAGATCATCCATTGACCGTAGGGCATGCGGTAGAAATGACGCTCGCTGCCCTTCCACTCCATGCTGTCGCGCATGTGGTGCGTCGGGTCCATCAGAAACGACAGAGGCACTTCGAACGCATCCTCGACCTCGGTCGGGCTCAGCGTCAGCTCGAAACCCGGTTTGACGACCGCAAGGATCGGCGTGATGCGGAACCCGGTCGCAGCTAGATAATGCGGCAAGCGGGCCACCGGTTCGACAAACAGATTGGCAAGGCCGATCTCCTCCTCAGCCTCGCGCATCGCGGCAGCCTCCGGCGACGCATCTTCCGGATCTATGGCGCCGCCCGGAAAGGCGATCTGGCCGGAGTGCTTGCGCAGATTTGTCGTGCGCTGCGTAAAGATGACCCGTGCGTCGTCTCCCTCGTCGATGACCGGCACCAGCACCGCGGCGTCGCGTAGCGTCATCCCCTCGACGTCGAGAATTCTCTCTCGGTTGAGAAGGTGATCGCCGTGCTCACGCCAGGCAAGCTCGACGGGGTTACCCGTCTGGTTGAGCGCGCGGCGGCGGAATTCGGCTGCCGAATAAAGCGGAAACTCACTCATCTGCCAGGGCATTCAGCGTCAGCGCCGGCATGATCGGGAAAGTCGCGCCGCCGGAGCGGACGCAGAACATCGCGACGCCGTCGATGTCGAGCGTTTCGCCGAGAGCCACCAGATCGTACATGACGGCCCGTGACACCAGCGCCTCCAGCCGGCCGCGCACATGCAGATAGGGCTTGAGTTCGTTGTTGTCGCCATGCACGACAAAGCGCAGCGGATGGTCCTCGCCTGCCTCCACGACGTCCCCAACGTTCGTCCGGAATGTCAGTAGCGGATGGCCGTCGACCTGCGTCATCGTCATCTCGACCGCCAGAAACGGCGCATCGACGACGCGGATGCCGACTTTTTCCACAGGCGTCACGAGATAGGTCTTACCGTCCTCGTCCTTGCGCAACACCGTCGAGAACAATCGCACCAGCGGCGCACGGCCGATCGGCGTCCCCATGTAGAACCAGGTACCGTCGCTGCGGATTTCCATGTCGAGATCGCCGCAGAAGGGCGGGTTCCACTTGTCGACCGGTGGAGGCCCCTTGGCGTGGTCTCCGGCATCTCCGGCGGCGCGCGAAATCAGGGCAGCCAGGCCTGCCGCGTCGGTCGTCGCGCTGATTTCCTCGGCTGCCATTGTTCCGTCCCGGTTCGTCGCTAGTTCTTGCTGTCACACGAGATAGTCATTCGAGACGCGCTTGTCAGCATTGTTGTGAGGGATAAATTCTCTTGAGTATGGGGCAAATCTGTATGAACTGCGAATCGACACACCCGTCTTTCAGCCGCCGGAGATGCACATGGGCATGATCAATTCGACAGAGGCTAGCCTCGACGACAAGGCCATGATTGCGTCTGCAGAGCGTGCGCTTGCCGATATCGCCGCAATTCGCGACCAGGTATCGAAGGTCATTTTCGGCCAGGAAAGCGTCGTCGAGAAGACTGTGCTCGCGGTTCTGGCCGGCGGTCACGCGCTGCTGGTCGGCGTTCCCGGCCTCGCCAAGACCAAGCTGGTGACGACGCTCGGCGACGTGCTCGGGCTGGGAGCCAGCCGCGTACAGTTTACCCCCGACCTGATGCCATCGGACATTCTAGGCTCGGAAGTGATGGACCAGGACGACACTGGTCGCCGTTCATTCCGCTTCCTCAAAGGCCCCATCTTCGCACAATTGCTGATGGCAGACGAAATCAACCGCGCCTCGCCCCGCACCCAGTCGGCGCTGCTGCAGGCCATGCAGGAATATCATGTGACGATCGCCGGCCAGCGCTACGACCTGCCAGCGCCCTTCCATGTGCTCGCCACCCAGAACCCGCTGGAGCAGGAAGGCACGTACCCGCTGCCGGAAGCCCAACTCGACCGGTTTCTGCTGCAGGTCGACGTCGGCTATCCGGAATTGGCCGACGAGCGCAGAATCCTGCTCGACACGACCGGCATGTCGGAAGCCAAGGCCGGCGCTGCCATCGATGCCGGCAGGCTGTCCGAAATCCAGAAGCTGATCCGCCAGATGCCGATCAGCGACAGCGTCGTCGATGCCATCCTGTCGCTGGTCCGCTCGGCCCGACCGGGCCAGGGCAATGCCACAACAGACAAGCACGTCGCCTGGGGACCGGGCCCGCGCGCCGGCCAGGCGATGATGCTCTGCACCCGCGCCCGCGCCCTCTACCAGGGTCGCCTTGCCCCGTCGCTGGACGATGTACACGCGCTCGCCGAACCGATCCTGCAGCACCGCATGGCGCTGACGTTCGTCGCCCGCGCCGAAGGCATGTCAGTGCGCGACGTCATTTCCGACTTGGTCAAGCAGGCCAGGACCTAGGGAGAGAGCGCCGCGTGGCATCCATCGGACAGATCGTCAATCCGACATCCGGCAGTGATGCCCTTTCCCGCGCCCGGCAACGGGCAGCTCTCGTCCCCGATTGCCTGGTCGAGGCGAAACGCATCGCCAACACCGTGATTGCCGGCTGGCATGGCCGCCGCAAGCGCGGTATCGGCGAGAATTTCTGGCAGTTCCGCCCCTACAGCGATGGTGAGAGCCTGTCGCGCATCGACTGGCGGCGCTCGGCCCGCGATGACCATACCTATATCCGTGACCATGAATGGGAAGCGGCGCACACCATATGGCTCTGGGCCGACATGTCGCCGTCGATGATGTTCAGGTCGTCGCTTGGTCATGTCTCCAAGGAAAGCCGGGCGCTGGTCGTCATGCTGGCACTGGCGGAAATCCTCGCCCGCTCCGGCGAGCGTATCGGCTGCCCCGGCATCATGGAACCGATTTCCGCCCGCAACGCTGCCGAAAGACTGGCAACGGCGCTGATGCACGCGCCGCTGGGCGGTGGCCTGCCGCAGACGGCGATGATCCGCGGCTGGAGCGACGTCGTGCTGATCGGCGATCTCCTCGACGATGCCGATAGCATCATGGCCCGTCTCGGCCCTCTTGCCCGGCGCGGATTGCGCGGCCATGTGGTCGAGATCGCCGACCCTGCCGAGGAAACCTTTCCCTATAGCGGCCGCACCGAGTTCACCGATCCGGAAACCGGCGAAAAGCTGGTGGCCGGCCGCGCCGAGACCATCCGCGAGGATTACCAGCGTGCCTACCTGGCGCGTCGAGACAGCCTCGGAGAGACGCTGCGCCACCTCGGCTGGACGTTCGTCACCCACCGCACCGACCACCTCGCCTCCGAGGCGCTTGTCGCCGTGCACACCTACCTGTCCGGCATGCCCACCAGAGCCACCCATGGTGGTCAGTTGTGAGCGCGCTGGGCTTTGCCTATCCGGCGATGCTGGCAGCTCTGATCGCCCTGCCGGCGATATGGTGGCTGCTGCGCATGACGCCGCCGCGCCCGCAGATAGAAGTCTTTCCGCCCCTGAAGATCCTGGCCAAGGTGCTCAGACGAGAGGAAACCCCGGCCAACAGCCCGTGGTGGCTGACGCTGCTGCGTATGCTGATGGCGGCGGCCGTGATCCTTGCAATCGCCGATCCCGTCTTCAATCCGCGCACCAACACCCTTTCCAAGGCGGGACCTCTCGTTCTGCTGATCGACAACAGCTGGGCGAGCGCTGCCGATTGGGATCGTCGCGTGCAGACCGCCGACGCGCTGATCGGCGATGCCGATGCCAGCGAGACGCCCGTCGTCATCGCGTTCACCGCCAACCAGACCAACGATGCCATCCCCGGCACCGCGATGGCAGCGCGCGACAAATTACATGCCGCAGCCCCTATGCCGCTGGTGCCGGATCGCCCCCGCGCCGTACAGGCCCTGAAGTCGGCTCTCGGTGGCGCCAAACCCGGCACGCTCGTTTTCCTGTCCGACGGGATTGCTGCTTCAGATAGAGACGATACGGTTCAGCAGCTTGCGTCCTTGGCTCCCGCAGACCTGCGCCTGCTGGAGGGCGATGCCAGTGAAGCCATCGTCCTGACCAAGGCCGCCAACGCCGCCGACGCCATGACCGTCACCGCGAGCCGCCTCGACAGCGCCGGCCCCGCCGGTTTCACGCTCAGCGCGCAAGACGCCCAGGGGCGCCCGATCGCTGCCGGCAAGCTCGCCTTTACCGCTGGCCAATCGGTCGCATCGGGCACGATCACCGCGCCCTTCGAGATGCGCAACGACTTTGCCCGGGTCAGCATCGATGGACACACGACCGCAGGCTCGGTTCATCTCCTCGACGACGGCTTCAAGCGTCGCCGCGTTGCCCTGCTCTCCGGCCAGGCCGTCGACGAGTTCCAGCCGTTGCTTTCGCCGCTCTACTATATCCAGAAGGCACTTTCGCCTTTCGCCGACCTCGTCAATCCGGAAGCAGACGATCTGGCGAAATCGATCACCGAGCTGTTGGCTGGCAATCCGTCTGTCATCATCATGGCCGACATCGGCCGCCTGCCGGCAGATGCCTATGCCCCGATGCAGCGCTGGATCGCCAATGGCGGGACGTTGATCCGTTTCGCCGGTCCGCGCCTTGCTGCAGCACCCGCCGACGATCCGCTCGTGCCTGTGATCCTGCGCCAGGGCGAGCGGGCGCTGGGCGGCGCCATGTCCTGGGCCGAGCCGCAACCGCTCGCCGACTTTCCGGCTTTCGGGCCGTTTGCCGGCATGCCAAAACCATCAAACGTGCTGGTCAAGCGTCAGGTTCTGGCTGAGCCGACGCCAGATCTGGCCGAGCGGACATGGGCAAGCCTTGCCGATGGAACACCGCTGGTCACCGAGAAAAACGTCTCCGCCGGCCGCATCGTGCTATTTCATGTCAGCGCCGAGGCGTCGTGGTCGGATCTGCCGATTTCCGGCGATTTCGTCGAGATGCTGCGCCGTATCGTGCAGATGTCCCGCTCCGGCGGCGTCACTGCCGCCGATGGCTCCGCCAAATCATCCGCCGGTACGCTGCCGCCGTATCGGCTTCTGACGGCCAAGGGTGCGCTGAACGGTGAGACCGGCAGTGCCCGGCCCCTCGACACCGGCAAGAAGGGGCCTCTGCTCGCAAGCTTCGACAACCCGCCGGGTCTCTACGGCTCGGAAGAAGGATTTACCGCATTGAATGTCCTGCCCGAGGGCGCCGAACTGAAGCCTCTCGACGCATCCGCTTCCATGGTGGTGCAGCGAGAAGGATTGATCGGCGGACAGGCATGGTCCGCCAAGCCGGTGCTGTTCACCATCGCCCTCCTGCTGCTGCTCACCGACAGCGTTGCCGTGCTGTTCATGAACGGCGCCTTCAGCGGCATCCGGCGGCTATCTCGCTCAGCCGCAAAGACCGCCGCAATTCTCGCCATCGCCTTATCCACGGCGGCTTTCCTGCACCCGGTCGACATGCGCGCCGACGATGCGAGGCCCGGCGACGACGTCATCCTGTCACGGCTCGACAAGACGCATCTGGCCTATATCGTTACCGGCGAGGACGAAGTCGATCGGATTTCCGAGCGGGGACTTGCGGGCCTCACCGACTTCCTCACCTACCGCACGACGCTCGAACCCGGACCGCCTGTCGGCGTTGATCCCGCCAAGGACGAACTGGCGCTCTTCCCCCTGCTCTACTGGCCGGTGACCTCGACCGCACCGATGCCCAGCACTGCTACGATGAACCGCATCGACGCCTACATGCGCTCCGGCGGCACGGTGCTGTTCGACACGCGCGATGCATTGAGTTCCGTCGGCGACAATTCGGCTCCCGGCCCGAACGGCGAACGGCTGCAGGCGATCCTTGCCAATCTCGACATACCGCCACTCGAGCCCGTTCCCGCCAAGCACGTGCTGACGAAATCCTTTTATCTGCTGTCGAGTTTTCCGGGGCGCTACACCGGCAGCCCGCTGTGGATCGAATCCCATCAGGACAACCGCGCCGACACCGGTACCAAGCAGGCAGCCACATCGGACGGCGTGACACCTATCATCATCACCGGCAACGATTTTGCCGGCGCCTGGGCTGTCGACGACAACGGCACACCGTTGCTGCCAACGGTGCCGCAGGACGACATGCAGCGAGAATATGCCTTCAGAACCGGCGTCAACATCATGATGTATATGCTGACCGGCAACTACAAATCCGATCAGGTCCACGTTCCGGATCTGCTGGAACGGCTGGGGCAATAGCATGACGCTGGATTTCCAACCCTTTCTCCCCTGGCCGGACATTATAGCCTTCGCCGCGGTCGTTGCCGTCATCGCCGCCTTCGCCATCTGGCGTCGCTTGCGTGGGGCATGGCTCCGCGCACTCGCAGCCCTCGCCTTGCTGGTGGCACTCGCCAACCCGCTGCTGATGCAGGAAGATCGCGACCGGCTCTCGACCATCGTTCCCGTCATCATCGACCGCAGCCAGAGCCAGCTGACGCCCGAACGCATCAAGATGACCAACGGTGCCCTGGCGCAACTCAAAGACCGGCTGGCCGCCTTCCCGCGCATAGAGCCGCGCTATGTGGAGTCCAAGGATACGGCGGAAACCGATGCCCCGGCGACGCGGCTGTTCTCGGCGCTTGCCGGTGCCATCGGCGATGTGCCGCCGGCTCGCATCGGCGGTGCCATCTTCCTCACCGATGGCCAGATCCACGATATCCCCTCGACCGCCCAGTCGCTCGGCTTCAACGCTCCCATCCACGGGCTGATCACCGGCAAAGCCAACGAATACGACCGTCGCATCGAAGTGGTGCGCGGCCCTCGCTTCGGCATCGTCAACGAAGAACAGCAACTGACCCTGCGCGTCGTCGACGATGGCCCAAGCCCCGGCGGCGCGGCCCCCGTTACGGTGAAAATGAACGGCAACGAGATCGCCACCCTGCAGGCGACCCCCGGCCAGGAAACGCCATTCAGCTTCAAGGTGCCGCGTGCCGGCAACAATGTGCTGGAGTTTTCCGTCGCCGAACTGCCCGGCGAGATTACGCTCGCCAACAACCGCGCCGTCCACCTGATCGAGGGCATCCGCCAGAACATGCGGGTGCTGCTGGTCTCGGGCGAGCCGCATGCCGGCGAGCGCGCCTGGCGCAACCTGCTGAAATCCGATGCCTCGGTCGATCTCGTGCACTTCACCATCCTGCGTCCGCCGGAAAAGCAGGACGGTACGCCGATCAACGAGCTGTCGCTGATCGCCTTTCCGACACGGGAACTGTTCGTCGACAAGATCAAGGATTTCGACCTGATCATCTTCGACCGCTACCAGCATCGCGGCGTGCTGCCGATCCTCTACTACGACTACATCGCCCAGTACGTTCAGAACGGTGGGGCACTGCTGATTGCCGCCGGACCGGAACATGCCGGCCAGGATTCAATCGCCCTGACGCCGCTGCAATCCGTGCTCCCGGCGGAGCCGACCGGCGAGATGATCGACAAGGCCTTCTATCCCCGCCTGTCGGAGGAAGGCCGCAAACATCCAGTCACCCGCGGCCTCGACGGCTCGGATGTCGAGCCGCCGCATTGGGGCCGCTGGTTCCGCACGGTCGATGTCGAGCCGCCGCAGGGACAGACCGTGATGGTCGGTGCCGACAACCATCCGCTGCTGGTGCTGAACCGTGCCGGCGAAGGACGCGTCGCCATGCTGCTGTCCGACCAGGGCTGGCTGTGGTCACGCGGTTTCGAGGGCGGTGGCCCGAGCGTGGCGCTCTACAGGCGCATCGCCCACTGGCTGATGAAGGAACCGGCGCTCGAGGAAGAAGCGCTGACCGCCACCGCATCCGGCCGCACGCTGCAGATCACTCGCCAGACAATCGGCGACGATCCCGGCAGTGCGACGATCAAATATCCTTCCGGCAAGTCGGAGACCGTCAAGCTGGCACAGGGCGAGCCCGGCCTCTATCGTGCCGAGAAGCACACCGACGAGATCGGGCTGTTCCAGATCACCAATGGCAACTTGTCGACACTCGTCCACGTCGGCGCCGTCGATGCACCGGAATTCAAGGCGATGATCTCGACAACGGAGACGCTGAAGCCGCTGGCCAGCCAAACCAAGGGGCTGGTGACGCGCGTGGCTTCGGCCGGCGACAGCGTCGTCGTGCCGCCGGTCCTGCCGGTGCGGGGTGCAGTGCGCATCGCCGACGACCAGCGCATGAGCATCCGGCTGACAGACGAGACGGTTCTGCGCGGCATCAACACACTGCCGCTGTTTGCAGGGTTCCTCGGCCTCGCCGCCCTGCTCTTCCTGTTGACGGCGACCTGGTGGCGCGAAGGACGATAGCCATGGCAACCCTCGACCTGACCGACGCGCCTCTGGACGGCGACATGGCCGTGATCATGAGCGGGTTGATGTCGTTCAACGCATCGGACGTCGGGCCTCCCGAGCGTCGCTCGCTGGCCGTGTTCATTCGCGGAGACGACGGCAAGGTGATCGGCGGCCTGCTGGGCGTGACTGCCTGGGGCTGGCTGTTCACCCAATGGCTGTTCGTTCCCGAAGCGCTGCGTGGCCAGGGAATGGCCGGCAGGCTGCTCGCCAAGGCGGAGGCCGAAGCCCTGGAACGAGGATGCCACAGCGCTTGGATCGATACCTTCAACCCGCAGGCGCTGCGGGCCTATCAGCGCCAGGGCTATGTTGCCTTCGGTACGCTCGCCGACTTCCCGCTCGGTCGCAGCCGGACGTTCCTGCAGAAGCAGCTCGCCGTAACACCCTGATAAGCTACGCTATTCAGTCCAGCCGATGGCGCCCTTGAGCCGCGCATGCACGTCATCCGCCATCGGCACGACAAGCACCCGGCCCGGATCGACCGGCCCCGGAAAGGCAAGCGCGTTATAGGCCACCTTCTCGAAACCGAGCGGCTCGTAGTAAGGCGGATCGCCGACGAGGATGACCGCCTCCGAGCCCTTCCGCCGTGCAGCTTCGACGGCAATGCGCACCAGTTCGCGGCCGATGCCCCGGCTCTTGTGCGACGGCCGGACAGCCAGTGGGCCTAGAAGATGGCCCTTGACGCCACCCGCCATGACGGCCGTCATCCGGACGGATGCGACTGTCTCACCGTCGTCTGCACAGATGAACGACAGTGACCGGTCGTGCGGACCCTGCTCGCGGATACGCGCTGCCGCCCGGACGAACCGTCCTGGACCAAAGGCTTCTTCGTTGATGAGTTCGATGACGGCGTCGTGGGACGCGTCCTCGGTGAGGTAGACCAGATCGTGCTTGTGCATGAAACGTAACAAACCAGATGACAAAAAGGGATGGGTCTCGGAAACGCCGGATGCGGCGTTCGGGTCCATCAGCGTCGTCGCAGGTCTCTGGTTACGGTCATCGATCACAGTCCTTGAAGTGTGCCGAGGCCGATAGCAGGAAATATTTGCCTCGTCCAACGTAAAATGCGGCAAATGCGACAGCAACGGACTGTTCAATCTTTGCACGCTCGAAAATTCTGCCCGGCAGCGTATGTATCATTCTAGGCAATTCGAAAGGACGATGACATGGGCATGCTGGTTGACGGCGTCTGGCAAGACGTGTGGTACGACACCAAGGAAACCAAGGGCCATTTCAAGCGGGCTGCATCGCAGTTTCGCAATTGGGTGACCGCCGACGGAAGTGCCGGCCCATCCGGCACTGGAGGCTTCAAGGCCGAGGCCGGTCGGTATCACCTCTATGTGGCGCTCGCCTGTCCATGGGCCCACCGGGCATTGATCTTCCGCAAGCTCAAGAAGCTGGAAAACATCATTTCCGTCTCGATCGTCGATCCGCTCATGCTGGAGAACGGCTGGGAATTCAAGAACCGCGACGGCGGCACGGTCGATCACATCTTCGGCGCCAATGCCATGTGGGAGATCTACACCAGGGCGGATCCTCATTATTCCGGGCGCGTCACCGTACCCGTCCTCTGGGACACCAGGACCGGCACGATCGTCAACAACGAGTCCTCCGAAATCATCCGGATGTTCAACAGCGCTTTCGACAGTCTTACCGACGTCACGCTGGACTATTATCCGGAGCCCCTGCGGACCGAGATCGACGAGATCAACGCCATCGTCTACGACACGGTCAACAACGGCGTCTACAAATCCGGCTTTGCGACGACGCAGGACGCCTATGAAGAGCACGTGCAAAAACTCTTCGCGACCCTAGACAGTCTCGACGCCCGCCTGGGGAAAAGCCGCTACCTTGTTGGCAACACGATCACGGAAGCCGACTGGCGGCTGTTCACGACACTGGTTCGCTTCGACGCCGTCTATGTCGGCCACTTCAAGTGCAACATCCGGCGTATCGAGGACTACCGCAACCTGCCCGGCTACCTGCGCGAACTCTACCAGGTGCCGGGCATCAGTGAGACGGTCAACATGGCGCACATCAAGCGGCACTACTACGCCAGCCACAAGACCATCAATCCAACCGGCATCGTGCCTCTGGGCCCGGCACTCGATTTCAACCGGCCACACGGTCGCGGCGCGCTGTAGCGCCCGGCGCCTACCAGTAGCCGGTGGGTGCGAGGTTGCCGTTGATTTCCTGCAGCCGCCGGTGGGTGGCGGCCGTGGTCGTGGGCGGTAGGGCGTCGAGGGCGAAGAAGCCGCTCTCGACAATCTCCCAGTCAGGGTCGCGCAGCGCCGTCTGCTCGACGTCGGCGCGGTAGAAGGCCACGTGGTCACGGCGGCTGACGGAGCGGTTGAAATAGATGCCTATCAGGGTCGGTGTGCCCAGAATGGCCAAATTGCCTTCCTCCCGCAGCTCCTTGGCCAACGCCTGGTTCACGGTCTCGTGCCTTTCGACACCGCCGCCAGGCATGTACCAGCCGGGCAGGTATGAATGGCGAACCAGGAAAATTCGCCCCTCGCTGTCGAAGCAGGCAGCCCGCACCCCGAGCGTCATGCCGCGCGACAGTGCAAAATAGAGATGTGCCAGGGGGCCGGCAAGCCTGTGCTTCCACCCGCGCCCTTCCTGTACCAGGTCGTCGTCCATGCCATCCCTCTCTCAGCGGCCCGTAGGGGCGGGCCTGCCAAAACTTCCCCTTGTGCAGGCATACGAAGCATTTGATTTGAAACGAGACTGTTCTATGTCTCACCCATGTTCAAACTCGCGCATATCTCCGATATCCACCTCGGCCCGCTCCCACGGCTTTCCCTCTGGGAGCTTGCCTCGAAGCGCATCACCGGATTTGTGAACTGGCACCGGAACCGGCGCAAGCACTTGTTCGGCGGCACTCTGGATCTTCTGCTGGCAGACATCAAGGCGAAGGAGGCGGACCATCTTTGCGTCACCGGCGATCTAGTCAACCTCGGCACAAAGATAGAGATCCGCACCGCTGCGGAGTGGCTTGCAACCATCGGGCCGCCGGCAACGACCTCCGTCGTGCCGGGCAACCACGATGCCTATGTACCGGGCTCCTATGAGAAATCCGTGCGCGCCTGGTATCCCTATGTGCGCGGCGATCTTGCGCCGGCTGCCTGGGAGGAAGACATGCACGTCTTCCCATACCTCCGCATACGCGACCGCGTCGCCATCATCGGCTGCTCGACGGCCGTTGCCACCCTGCCGTTTTCCGCTAGCGGCTTTTTCGGATCGCGCCAGGCGCGCGAGACGGTGCATATGCTGCGGGCCGCAGGCGAAGCCGGGCTGTTTCGCGTGCTGATGATCCACCATCCGCCGATCCGCGGGGCCGCGTCGTTCCACAAGCGCATGATCGGCATCCGCCGCTTTGCCGCCGTCGTCTCGACCGGTGGCGCGGAACTCGTGCTGCATGGCCATACCCACCTCAACACGCTTCACTGGCTGCGCGGGCCGATAGGCCGTGTCCCGGTGGTCGGCATCGCCTCCGCGTCGCAAGGCGTCGGCGGGTCCAAGCCTCCCGCCGCCTACAACATGTTTTCGATATCGGGCGGTCCGGGCGCCTGGAGCCTGAAAGCCGAGCGCTTCAGCCTCAACCACCGGGGCGATGGCATCTCTGCCGAGGGCACCGATATATTTGCGTCCTGAAGCAGCCATGATTGCCGCTGGATCCTTACAGGAAACAACAGTTTTATGGTTACCGCGCCTTTTACTTCGGAAAGACTGCGATATCTCCTGCCAATGGTCGTCTGCATCTGAGATCATCTGTCGCACCGGTCAACGAAGCCTTTATGCCGACTTGCGAAACGGGTCGGGAAGTGGTCATATCGCTGTCATGGATGTCTTCTCGATGCGTGGACCGACATCAGCCTTGCAAAGGCTGGTGCGAACGTCCGATGCATTTATCATGTAGTCGAAAATTCAAACCCGCGTCCGGTGACGGTCACTTCATCGTGGAAAGACAATGCGCGCTCCCATCCCTGCCCCGGACATTCGTCGCGACCTCGTTGGCCTGCTGCCCAAGTTGCGACGCTTCGCAGTGACGTTGACCGGAGACGTGGCAGATGCCGACGAATTGCTGCAAAAGGTTTGTCAGCGCAGCGTCGCGAAAATCCATCTCTGGAATACGGAAGAGCGGCTGGACAGCTGGCTCTACGCGATGACACGGCAGGTGTGGGTCGAAGAATCTCGCCGGCACCGGGTCCGCGCCGGCGCTCCGAGAGCTGTCGCCGGCCAGAAAGGCGACGCCACTTTGCAGCAGCCGCGCCCGACCGAAGGCAGCGAAAGCCATCAGGCGATAACGGCGCTCCCAGAGGGCCTTGCCAGCGTCTTCCTGCTCGCCGATGTCGAAGGCCACAGCTACAAGCAGACAGCCGATATCCTTGGCATCCCGCTGTCGATCGTCGCCTCCCGGCTTGCCAATGCCCGCCTGGCCTTTGCCGCCGCCGGGCGCAATCGTCTCAGCCAGAGGTCATGACAGTGCAGGATATCCGCAAGACACCGATCGAAGCGCGGCTAGCCGCCTATATCGATGGCGAGGCCAGCCCTGAAGAGAGGCGCACGCTGGAGGATCTGATTTCCGCCGATGCCGACACCGGCCGCGTCTATGAAAACCTGCGGCAGGGCTCAGATATCGGACGCAAGGTTTTCGACGACCTCCTGAAGGAGCCGGTGCCTCTGGCGCTTGTGCGCTCGATCAAGAGCGCTCCGGCACCGAAGGTCCGTGAAGCGCGGCGGCTTTCGCGGCCGGCCGTGAAGCTCGCGCCGTCGGGCAAGCAGGCGCTGGCGGCGGCCCTGATCCTCTTCGTCATCGGCGGCGGCATTGGATATCTCTTCGGCACCCAGCCGGGCGCTGCCCGCCTCACCCTCCCCTTGGTCCCGAACCAGGCACGAACCTGGCCCGACGACCTTGCCGCTGCCCAACGCATCTATCTGCGCCAGTCCAGCCATATCGTCGAACTCGGCGCCACAGAGAGCGATGAGATCATGACGTGGCTGACCTCGACCGTCGGCGTCAAGTTCAACCTGCCCGATCTGTCGAGCCAGGGCCTGGTATTTCAAGGCGCGCGTCTGCTGGTAGCGGGCGGCAAGCCGACCGGACAGCTCGTCTACCGCAACATCGACGGTGAAATCGTTTCGGTCTGCTTCTTCAAGGACAGCGCCGGGACCGATGGCAGCGATTTCAACGAGATCATCAAGGACGATATCGGCATCGTTCCCTGGCACCGCGCCGGGGTCGGCTATGCCATCGTCGGCGCATCCTCGGACGCACTGCTCGACGATATCGCCAACCGCGTGTCGGTGGCGATCTGAACTGTGCCAGACGCAAAATGGCGGCCTGCCGGGCCGCCATTTCGATGAGATGATGTTTCAAGCGGGAGCGATGGGCTTCAGGAGCCGGCTTTCAAGGCGAGAACCCGGTTGGCGGCCGAGACTATGGCCTCCAGCGACGCCGCAACGATATTGGTGTTGACGCCGGCGCCGAACAATTTCCCACCCGGATAGGAAGTCTCCACATACGAGATCGCCGCAGCGTTCGAACCATGCTGGAGTGAGTGCTCGGAGTAATCCTCCACAGACATTTCGACGCCGAGATAGGCCGACAAGGCATTGATGAAGCCATCGATCGGCCCGTTGCCACGACCCTCGATCTTCCTGAGTTCGCCACCGTCGGTGATTTCGGCCGTGATGATCCGTTGCCCCTTGTGCTCGGGATCGGCGAAGATGTGGTGATCGACGAACCGGATGCGGGCATCCGGCTGTTGAACGTAAAGCTCCATGAAACGATCGTAGATGCGCTTGGCCGGCAGCTCCTTGCCCTCGACATCGGTGATGTTCTGGATTTCCTGCCGGAACTCGACCTGCAGGTTGCGCGGCAGGTTCAGCCCGTAGTCCTGCTGCAGGATGTAGGCGATGCCGCCCTTGCCGGACTGCGAATTGATGCGGATGATCGCCTCGTAGGAGCGCCCGACATCCTGCGGGTCGATCGGCAGATAGGGCACTTCCCAGACAGAGGTGTTGGCGACCTTGCTCGCCTTCATCCCCTTGTTGATGGCGTCCTGGTGCGAGCCGGAAAAGGCCGTGTAGACGAGTTCGCCGACATAGGGATGACGCTCGGCAATGGTCATCTGGTTGGAATATTCGTAGACTTCCTTGATCCGCTCGATGTCCGAGCAATCGATCTGCGGGTCTACCCCTTGTGTGAACATGTTCAGCGCCATGGTCACGACATCGACGTTACCCGTACGCTCGCCGTTACCGAACAAGGTACCCTCGACGCGGTCGGCGCCGGCCAGCAGGGCCAGTTCCGCAGCGGCGATGCCGGTGCCGCGGTCGTTGTGTGGATGCAGCGAGATGATCAGGTTTTCGCGGTTGTCGAGGTTGCGGCACATCCACTCGATCTGGTCGGCATAGACGTTCGGCGTGGCCATCTCGACGGTCGACGGGAGGTTGATGATCAGCTTGTTGTCGGCTGTTGGCCGGATCTCGGCGATGACGGCGTTACAAATCTCCAGCGCCACCTCCAGCTCGGTGCCGGTGAAGCTCTCAGGCGAATATTCGAAGCGATAGTCGCCGCCGGCCTTGGACGCCATGTCGGTGATCATCTTGGCCGCATCGACGGCAATCTGCTTGATGCCGTGCACATCCTTGGCAAACACTACGCGACGCTGCAGCTCGCTGGTGGAATTATAGAAGTGCACGATCGGCCGGTTTGCACCCTCCAACGATTCGAAGGTGCGGGTGATCAGCTCGGGCCGGCACTGCACCAGCACCTGCAGTGACACGTCGTCGGCCACATTGCCTTCTTCGATGCACCAGCGGGCGAAGTCGAAATCGGTCTGCGAGGCTGACGGAAAGCCGATCTCGATTTCCTTGAAGCCCATTTCCAGCAACAGCTGGAACATGCGCGCCTTTCGGTCATGACCCATCGGGTCGACCAGAGACTGGTTGCCGTCGCGCAGATCGACCGAGCACCAGATCGGCGGCTTGGTGAGCGTCTTCGACGGCCAGGTACGGTCGGGGATGTTGACCTGCGGATAGGCACGGTATTTTTCGGCAGCTTTGGCCATGCCCTTGAAGCGGGACATGGTTGCAGGAGACTTGCCAGCGGGGGAATGAGTCTGCTCGTCCATCGTCTTTTCCTCGTGCCGTCGATTGCCCGCCTCATAGCCGATCGGCTGGGGCTTGGCGATGACAAAAGCGGCTTTGAATGTGGGCCTTGAATGATTGTCGGATGCTAGGTCGAGGAGCGAATGCCGGGCGGGCTTGTCGGCCGCCGGGCGCTCCTCAACGGACCCGGCAACCGCGCGTAAGGCCGAGGAGAAGAAGCGACGTGAAGGCGCGCGAGTTGTCACGCAGGGCGATGCGACCGCGTGCAATCTGGCTGGAAATTTTTGCGCCTGTAGACTTCATGATTGGTTGTATACCGTCGGGGCAAAAAAGAAGCAAGCCCCGCCCAGTCTTTCGGCATTTGCACCATTTAGACCTGCTACTTGCACCGTTGCGACACCTGACCGTCGAAAATTCAGGGCGCAGCTCTCTGAGGAGAGCTGCCTATCAGCAGGGCCTCTGCATTTGTTCGGGTTCAATACAAAGAGCCTAACTGTAGGACAAAACAGAGGCGGCAGAGGCGGCAAAGCCGCCAGAGTACCTTATTCAGCGGTTCGCAGGCAGCTTTCTTACCGCACCTTGCAGCAGCAGCATCAGCCCACCGGCAATCAACCCCCAGAATGCGCCCGAAATGCCGCCGAAGGACACGCCGGATGCGGTGACCAGAAATGTCACCGCGGCGGCTTCGCGCGTTTCGACCACTTGAAACGCAGCCATGGCCGAGCCGGAGAAGGCGCCGATCAGTGCAAGGCCGGCCACCGCTTCGATGAGGATGGGCGGCGCCAGCGCGACGAAGGCGGTGACAGCGCCGGCAAGCAGTCCGAAGACGATGTAGACGATGCCGGCGATAACGGCGGCCCAATAGCGGCGGTCTGGATCGGCGTTGGCATCCTTGCCCGCACACATGGCGGCCGTTATCGCCGCAAGATTGACCGCATGCCCACCGAAAGGCGTGCTCACAAGCGAAAATAGGCCGGTCACGGCAAACAGCGGACCGGGTTTCGGATCGTACTGGTTGACCTTGAGCACGGCGATGCCGGGAATATTCTGCGACGCCATGGTGACGATGAACAGCGGCAGCGCGATCGACACCAGCCCGGCCATGGTGAACAGCGGTTGGACCAGTTCCAGGCGCGGCATCAGCGACTGCTCGAGCGAAGACAGCGCGCCCGCAGGCATCTGCACCCCGAATGCCAGCACGGCGACAAAAGCGGCCAGCGCAGCAGGAACCGCCCAGAGCCGCCGGAAAGCGCCGACGACGACCCAGGCGAGCACGATCGGCAATCCCAGCAACGGATTGAAGGCGATGGCCTTCACCGGCGCGAAGCACAAGCCGATCAGCACGCCCGCAAGCATCGCATTGGCGAGAGGCGCCGGGATAGACGCAACCGCACGCCCCAGCGGCCGGAACAGCCCTGCAACGATAATCAACGCCGCACAGACGACGAAGCCACCCACCGCCGCCTGGAACCCGCCGGCAATCGCGCCGGAGCTTGCCAGCAGCGCCGCACCCGGCGTCGACCAGGCAATGCTCACCGGCAACCGCGTCGTCAGGCTGAGCACAATGGCACAGAGCCCCATTGAGATCGACAGCACCGTCAACCCCGAAGCCGCCTGCCCCGGCGTTGCCCCAACCGCCTGCAGCCCATGCAGCACCACCGCAAAGGAACTGGCAAATCCAACGAAAGCGGTGAGGCAGCCCATAAAGACGGCTTGGGCGGAAAGATCTTTGAGCATGGCGGCGGTAATGACTCGTAAGGGCGTGAGAGCTCAATGGAGCATTACAGGCCGGATTGGCGCAAGAGCACTTCACCGTCATTTTGTAACGAAGATGGCTGTTTGAAACGTAAGATCAAAAGAACGAGACGGTGAGTTCGGTGCAGAATAAACGATGCAGCCGAGCACATTGCCAAAAACAAAAAAGCGCCCTCGCCCGCATTATGCAGGCAAGGGCGCTTGGTGTGCAACAATCAGAGTTCGCTTTGCGATGTCACGATGCGGGAGACCAGACCGTAGGTCTTGGCGTCTTCGGCCGAGAGCCAGTAGTCGCGGTCGGTGTCCTTGGCGATCTTTTCCAGCGGCTGGCCGGTCGCGGCTGCGAAGATCCGGTTCAGGCGCTCGTTCATCTTGATGATCTCGCGGGCCTGGATCTCGATATCCGATGCCATGCCGCGTGTGCCGCCCGAGGGCTGATGCAGCAGGAAGCGGGTGTTCGGCAGGCAAAGCCGGCGTTCCTTGGGAACGCTGACGAAGATCAGCGCGCCGGCAGATGCAACCCAGCCGGTGCCGATGATCCAGACCTTGGGCTTGATGAACTTAATCATGTCGTGGATCGAATCGCCGGATTCGACGTGGCCGCCGGGCGAGCTGACATAGATGCGGATGTCTTCGTCGCTGGCAGCGGCAAGGGCGACCAGCTGCGAGCAGACCTTCTGCGCCAATTCCTGCGTAATGCCGCCATAAATGAAGATCGAACGCGACTTGAAGAGGTTCGCCTCCGTTTCCTTGCCGAGCGGCAGTTCCGTCTTCTTGTCTTCCTGTTCGTCGTCGTTCATGAACAACTCTCCACCGTGATTTGTCGTATGCCGCACATAATGCTGTTCCATGCGTAAAACAATGCGGGAAAAAGACAAGCCACGGAACCGGTGAAGATATCCTTGCCGCTTTGCCCATTACCGACCCGATTACCGAAATGTAACTTGGCAGGGCTTTGAAAAGCCGAATTCCCTTCCTACGTCAGGTGATGCGATCCGGAATCGCATCAAAGTTTTCATGGAGCCGTCATGTCGCCCGAAGAACGTCAACTGCTTAGCTCTCTCTTCGACCGCGTCAAAGCCGCAGCGGCGACCCCGCGCGATGCAGACGCCGAAGCCTTCATCAACCAGTCGGTACGCGACAATCCCACCGCGCCCTACCTGCTCGCCCAGGCGGTCATCGTCCAGGAGCAGGGCATGAAGGCCGCTGCCGACCGCATCAAGCAGCTCGAAGACCAGGTCAAGGAACTGCAGGACAGTGCCGAACACCAGCCCGCCGCCTCGCAAGGTGGCGGAAGCTTCCTCGGCGGCCTCGGCTCCATTTTCGGCGGTGGACAATCCGCAGCACCGCAGCCACAGCGTGCCGCCCCGCCCCAGCAGAGTTATGGCCAGCAGCAAGGCTATTCGGCTCCACAGCAGGGCTATGGGCAACCGCAGCAGGGTCCCTGGGGCCAGCAGAACCAGCAGCAGCAGCCGGTTGGCCCATGGAGCCAGCAGCCGCAGGCCCAGTCGGGCGGCGGCGGCTTTCTGCGCGGTGCGCTCGGCACGGCAGCCGGCGTTGCCGGCGGCGTGATGCTGGCGGAATCGCTGAGCAGCCTGTTCAGCCCGCATATCGGTGGCGCAGCGGCAGGGCTTGGCGGCCTTGGAGCAGCAGCGGCGGCACCGGCCGCAGCACCCGCCGTCGAGGAAACGGTCGTCAACAATTATTATGGCGACAGCAACGGCAACAACAACGACCAGAACGCTGGAAACGACGACAATGCCAATGACCAGAACCTGGTCAGCGACGACAGCGACACCGATTTCGACAATTCCTACGATAGCGGCGGCGACGACAGCTTCAACGTCTGACGTTTTCGCAGAGCCCCGATGCGACGCCGCGCTTCGCCTGAAGCGCGGCGTTTTTAATGAGGGTCAGCCGCGACCGCGATAGGTCGGGACGCCCTGGTCCGGCAACCACAGGCCTTCCGGCGGCTTGCCGGTCTGCCAGAAGACGTCGATGGGGATGCCGCCGCGCGGATACCAGTAGGCGCCGATACGCAGCCATTTCGGCTGCAGCAGGTCGACGATGCGCTTGGCAATGTAGACGGAGCAATCCTCGTGGAAGGCGCCGTGATTGCGGAATGCATGCAGGAAAAGCTTCAGCGACTTCGATTCCACCAGCCATTCGCCGGGCACGTAGTCGATGACGATATGGGCGAAATCCGGCTGGCCGGTCATCGGGCAGAGCGAGGTGAACTCGGGCGCGGTGAAGCGCACGAGGTATTCGGTACCCTGATGGGTGGCCGGCACCTTTTCGAGGATTGCAGTCTCGGGGCTGGTGGGCGTTTCGGTGTGGCTGCCGAGCATGGACAGGCCGGAAACATCGGTATTGGGCATGGCTTCAAGCCTCCTTGTTCGTTCTGACGCTGCGCCCTGGCTTGACCGCCTGGCGCCGTGCTTGTTACTTCGCGGGTCGCTTGGCTATCCCCTATGGCATCTTCGAGGCGATCGCAAATACAAGCGATAGCCTTGGCAAGGTATCGAACCCCTGCCCGCCGAAAAGTGATATGGCGAAGCGAAAAACAAAAATCAGGAGAAATCGCCGTGGCGCATATACTCGACAGGCCTGTCTGGAACACGCTGCAGACGAGCCATGCGCCGCTGGCGATCGGCGGCCCCCTTGCCAAGCGGTTTGCGCCATCGACCGTTCCCTTTGCCGCCGCTGCAGACGACGCGCCGGAAAGCCTTCAGGCGCTGGCAAACCTGCCCATCGG
This sequence comes from Rhizobium rhododendri, assembly GCF_007000325.2. GTDB lineage: Bacteria > Pseudomonadota > Alphaproteobacteria > Rhizobiales > Rhizobiaceae > Rhizobium > Rhizobium rhododendri. The sequence goes on from NZ_CP117267.1 coordinate 2,070,734, forward strand.
AGACGAAAGGATAGTCCTCGTGGAAGCCGGTCCGATTGTGATTCCCGAGGGAATTGTCGTCCTTGCGGAAGGCGAACTCTACCAGATGACAGCCGACCGGCCGCATGAGCGGATCACCGATCCCCGGATCGAATTGCTGGACGAAAGCGACGCCGACGAGATGCTGGAACTGGCACTGTTGACCAAGCCCGGTCCGTTCACGCTCGGCGCACAAAGGCTCGGCCCATTCTGGGGCGTCAGGATCGAGGGCCGGCTAGTGGCCATGGCCGGCCAGCGCATGCGCCTGCCCGGCTTCGGCGAACTCAGCGGTCTCTGCACCCATCCGGATTTCCAAGGTCGCGGTCTCGGCAGCCTGCTGTTTCGCTTTGTCGCCGGCGAAATCGCCGCCCGCGGCGAGGTAGCCTTCCTGCATGCCTATGTCGGCAACACGGCGGCGATCGCGCTCTACCAGGCACTCGGCTTCAGCATCCGCGCAACGATGAACATGCGCGCCGTGAAGCGGCAGGAATAGCGGCTCCGTCGAGGCGGCGGGATCGTCCGCCGCCTTTCAGAGAAACCTCAGGCCGCCTTGGTCTTTGTCCGCCGCGCGAGGTTTGCCACGACATTCTCGATCATTCGCATGCCGGCATCGCCACCGAGCGTCATGATCGATTCCGGGTGGAACTGCACCGCTGCAACCGGCTCCTTGGTGTGCTCGATACCCATGATCGTGCCATCCTCGCTTTCCGCCGTGATCATGAATTCACGCGGCAGGGTCGAGGGGTCGGCGAAGATCGAGTGGTAGCGCCCGACGGTCACCTCCCTGGAAAGGCCTGAAAACACGATACCGGGCTCCAGTACGCGAATACGCGACGGCTTGCCGTGCATCGGCACAGCCAGTTGCCTGAGATCGCCGCCATAGGCTTCGGCCAGCGCCTGCAGGCCGAGGCAGACGCCGAAGATCGGCAGGTTGCGGGCCCGTGCCTTCTTGATCGTCGCCTTGCAATCGAAATCTTTCGGATTGCCGGGCCCCGGCGACAGCACGACCAGATCGGGGTCGAGGCGGTCGAAGACCTCCTCCGACACCGGCGTGCGGACCGTCGAAACGGTGGCACCGGTCTGGCGGAAGTAGTTGGCGAGCGTGTGGACGAAGCTGTCCTCGTGGTCGACAAGCAGGATGCTGACGCCCTTGCCGACCGCAGCAACATCGCGCTTGGTCTTAGCGGAACCGGCAGACTTTGCATCGCGGATGGCAGAGAGCATGGCAGATGCCTTCAGTTCGGTTTCGGCTTCTTCCTCTTCGGGGATGGAGTCGTTGAGCAACGTAGCGCCGGCCCGCACTTCGGCAATCCCGTCCTTGATACGCACGGTGCGCAGCGTCAGACCGGTGTTCATGTCGCCGTTGAAGCCGACCATGCCGATGGCGCCGCCATACCAGGCACGCGGGCTCTTTTCGCGGCTTTCGATGAAGCGCATGGCCCAGAGTTTCGGCGCACCGGTGACGGTGACGGCCCAGGCGTGTGACAGGAATCCGTCGAACGCATCCATGTCGTCGCGCAAGCGCCCCTCGATGTGGTCGACGGTGTGAATCAGGCGCGAATACATCTCGATCTGACGGCGGCCGATGACCTTGACCGAGCCCGGCTCGCAGACGCGGCTCTTGTCGTTGCGGTCGACGTCCGAGCACATGGTCAGCTCGGATTCGTCCTTCTTCGAGTTCAGAAGCTTGAGGATCTGCTCGCTATCGGCGATCGGGTCCTCGCCGCGCTTGATCGTGCCCGAGATCGGGCAGGTCTCGATGCGACGGCCGGAGACGCGCACGAACATCTCTGGCGATGCGCCGACCAGATATTCCTGGTGGCCGAGGTTGATGAAGAACGAATAGGGCGACGGATTGATCGCCTTCAGACGCTTGGAAATATCCGACGGCTTGGAATCGCAGCGCTCCATGAACTTCTGCCCGGGAACGACCTCAAACAGGTCGCCCTTGCGAAAGCTCTCCTTCGCCTTGTTCACCAACTCGGCAAATTCGCCCGGGCGATGGTCACTCTTCGGCGGAATGGTGTCCGTGTGGTGGAAGGGTTCCGGCGGGATATCACCGGCCTTGCCATCAGTGGTCAGCCCGCCCTTTTCGAAGTCGTAGCGGTCGATCCAGGCCTTGGCGGCGTAGTTGTCGACCACGAGGATCTCGTCGGGCAGGTACAGCACCATGTCGCGCTGGTCGGCGGGACGCGTCAGTTTCAGGTCGATGGCGTCGAACTGGAAGGCGATATCGTAGCCGAAGGCACCGTAGAGCCCGAGGGCCGCGTCAGCCTGAGAGTAGAACAGGTCGGTGACGGCGCGCAGCACGGTGAACACCGTCGGCATCTTCGACCGTTCTTCCTCGGTGAACACCCGGTCGGGCGCCTTGACGATGAGGTCGAGCCGACGCGGCGTCGACGCACCGAGGGCCACTTCGCGCACGGTTTGCAGCCGAGCCTCGATAAACCCGAGGATGACCTCGCCACGCTCGTTATAGGCTTCGATCCAGACATTGCGGCCAAAGCAGGAGATGCCGATGGGCGGGTCGACGACGGCAGTGTCCCAGCGCGTGTAGCGGCCCGGATACTCGTAGTTGGAGGAAAACACCGCGCCGCGCCGCTCGTCCAGCTTGTCGATGTAGGACGAGACTGCGTCGTCATAGGCGATTGGCCGACGCTGGCGCGTCACGGTAATGCCGCCCTTGGTCTCGTAGATTTCCGCACCGTCATCCCGCAGGATCGTAACCATGACCGTCTCTCCGCTTCTTCAGGCCCGGATGACAGGCGCTTTACATACAAAAAAAGCCGCCTGAAACTCTCGGGCGGCTTACTCGTCGTCTTTGAACACGATTGATCGAGGCCGCTGTTAGCGAGCCCACCACCAAGATGCACTGTTCGAAGACATGTTCATGGACAAATTGTTAGCGCGAGATGCGGAGATGCGCAAGCGCCAATTCCGCTGAAAGTTTCGGGCGGGCGACCGCCGCCCGAAACCGCGCGAACTCAGGCCGACGGCTGTGCCGAGGCGAAAAACGCCTCGGGTCCATCCACCTCGACCAGCTTTTTTCGCTCGATCTGCCAGAAGCGGTTGCCGACCGCCCTGACGAAGCTGCGATCGTGCGACACCAGCAGGCAGGTCGAACCCTCCGCCAGCAATTCGCTTTCCAGTGCCTCCTGCCCCTCGATATCGAGATGATTGGTCGGCTCGTCCAGGAGATGGAAATTGGGTTGGCGCAGGTGCAATACCAGCATCGCCAGCCGCGCCTTCTGGCCGCCCGAGAGCCGGCCGATTGCCCGTCCCTGCATCTCGACGCCGATGCCTACTCCGGCAAGCAGACTGCGCGCCCGGGGCTCACCCAGCGCAAACAGCCGCGACAGCGTTGCCAGCGGCGTATCTGCGTCGGCAAGATTGGCGAGCGACTGGTCGCTGTAGCCGAGCACCAGCGAAGGCGTGGCGCGCACCGGCGCCGCCCCATCGCCTGCCACCTCTATCGCACCCCTGATCATCTCCATCAGTCGTGTCTTGCCGGCACCGTTGGCCCCGAGCAACACGATGCGGTCGCCCTGGCGGATCCAGAGCTTGCCGGTCTTGAAGAGCGGCGTTCCATCCGGTGTGGCAACGGTGGCGTCGTCGAGGGTCACGAGGACCTTCGCCTGGCTGGCGCTGCTGCCAAGCCTTATGGCTCCGGCCGAGCGCTCACGGTGGCCCGGCCGGGACGCATCCTCGAGGCGGTCGGCCCGCTCCTTCAACTGCCTGGTCTTGACGGTCAGCAGGTCACTGCCGGAGTTGATGCCGATATTCTTGAGCTTGGCTGCCTGGCGCCGCAATTGTTGCGCGGCTTTCACATCCTTCTCGTAGCGCTGCTCCTGCGACGCATCGATATTATCGAGCGCGGCCCTCGCCATGCTGTAGGGAAGCTGGAACTGCTGCGACTGCTCGGCCCTGAGGAACAGCGTGCGGTTGGTGACGGCATCCAGGAACGCCCGGTCGTGGCTTGCGACAAGCACCGAGACGGCGCGCGGCAGAGCGTTCAGCCAGTTCTCCAGCAGCGCAATCTTGAACAGGTCCAGATGGTTGGTCGGCTCGTCCAGCAGCATCACGTCCGGCTCGGTGACGGCGACGCGGGCCACCAGCGCCAGCCGCTGCCAGCCACCGCTCAGCTGTGCAAGCGGCCGCTCGCGCAAGGCCTCGGGCACGTCAAGCGTATCGAGCACCACATCGACGCGCCAGCTCTCGCTGTCGGCCTGCCCGGGTGCAAGTGCCTGCGCGACCGCCGCATGAAACGGCAATTTCGCCAAGGCGGGCGCGACGTTCTGTTCGACATACCCGATTGTCAGCCCGCGCGACCGCGTGACGTCGCCTGCCGTCGGTTCGAGACGGCCTGCAATGCAGTTGAGAAGTGTGGATTTACCCCGGCCGTTGGCCGCAACGATGCCGACCCGATCTCCACCAGTGAGGCTGAAATTGAGGTTGGAGAACAGCGGCTCGCCAAGGGTGACGGCGAGATTGTGTAAGGTGATCGAAGACATTTTCAGTTCTCTGGTCTGACCGGGCAACGACCACCAACCCGCGTCGGCAGTTCGTCTCGGTCGTTATCAGGATGCAGCGCGAACGCAGGCGTTCAGCTGCAGGCCAAAAGGGCAGACCAGAAAGGGTATGGGAAAGTTACAGCCTCTGATCAGCCCTGCAAACGCATCCGCAGGGCATCGTTCGGGCCGAACTGGCGATTGCGCCAGAGTGTCGTGATCATTGCGGCCCTCCTTTCTCAAAAGACTGAAGCAGATCGATAGCATTCGAACGCATGCGAAACAACTGTCGTGGAAGCCGTAAAACGTCGAAGGGCGGCACCATGGCGCCGCCCTTCAGCTGCTGGTTTCTAGAACCTCTGCGAAATCGCCAGTTTGATGTAGCGACCGGATTCCGAGTAGATTTCGGTCGCATTGGTGACGTCCTTGACCTCGAGGGCATCGTAGTAGGTCTTGTTGGTCAGGTTATAGACGCCTGCCTGAAGGGTCATTCCCTTCAGCGTTTCAGGCTTCCACCAGCCGGTGAGGTTGAAGATACCGTATCCCGGAGGCTTGGACGACGCCGAGGACTTATCGGAGACGGCCGCAGAGGCAACCATGCTCAGATCCGTACCCCATGTCTCGCGCTCGAAGCCTACACCCAGGATGGCCTTGAGCGGAGCGACGGACGATAGAAGTTCATCGGTATCCATGTTCGTCCCGCGGGCGTAAAATGCTGCGGCGTGGAGGTTGATACCGTTGTTGAACTTCTTATGCCCATCGACCTGGATCCCGTTGATACGGACATTGTCGATGTTGATGTACTCAGCCGTACCGACCGCATATCCCGGCGTGGGAATAAAATCGGAGGTGTCGATGAAGTTCTTGTAGCGCGTGCTGTAGGCGCTGACATGACCGCCGAAGTCGTCGTCACCAAGGTTGGCACCGCCTTCGAAGCCCCAGCTGGTTTCAGCCTTGAGATCGGGATTGCCGATCGACCGGTACATCGGCGTGTTGTCGTAGTCGACGTAGAGCTGGTAGGCATTCGGGGCCTTGTAGGCCGTGACGAACTGCGCATAGAGCTCGACATCAGGCGTCGCCCGCCAGGCAGCCCTGAGCTTCGGCGAGAAATGGCTGCCGTTCTGGCCATCCGGCGTGCCGGCGGGATAGGATGCCGTATCCTGCGGAGCCTGCTTGTACCAGTCGAAACGCAGGCCGGGCGTCAGCGAGAACGGGCTGTTGCCAACGCTGATCTTGTCCTCGGCATAGGCACCGAACTTGTAGCCGTCCACATCTGGCGCATAATTCTGGTTGGTGTGGAAAAAGGCACACGAGCCGACGGGCGGCGTCGTGCAGGAATCGACGCCCTTCAGATAATAGCTGCTGCTGGCAAACTGGAAGTCGCTACCGAACGTCAGCTTGTGATCGAGCACGCCGGTCGTGAAGTCCGAATTCGCCCAAGCCGTATAGCCGAGATCGCGCTCGTCGCTTTCCATGATGCGATCGTATTCACCCTTTGGCGTCGTCAGCCGGTTTGCAAGGATGCCTTCCTCGCGACCGCTTTTCTGCCAGTCGAGGGTGGCAAAGGCGCTGTCGATCCAGCTGTCTGCAGAGGTCGCATCGTATTTGTAGTCGAGCGAAACCCGGTCGCGCGACTTGTCCTGCTTGTATTTGTAGTCGTTGTAGGTCGTGCCATAGAGCGAATAGGACAGGTAGTCCCGGGTCGAGTTATAGCCATAGTGTTCCGCCGTCAGGCCGATCGTATGACCACCTTCGAGTTCCTGGCGGATCTTGAACAGCAGGTTGCGCTGATTGTAGTCAACCGGATCGGCCACTGTTCTCTTGCTGCCGACGCCAGCGACATCGCCGTTCGATTCTGACTCGTGCCCGTACTTGTAGGAAGACTGGAACAGCACGGAGGTGTTCTCGATCTTCTTGGCGACCGCACCGGAAGCGGTGATCGAGTGATCGGAGCCATCGAAGCCGAGCTTGAACATTCCGCCAAAGGTCTGGCCGTCGCCAATCACGTCGTCCGGCTCCAGCGTATGGAGCATCAGCGCGCCGCCCAGCGCACCCGAACCGGCGCGGCTGGAATCGGCGCTGTGCAACACGTCGACGGAAGAAAGCGATGTGAAATCGTAGGTGTCCGCGCCGCCGCCGTAGCTATAGACGTTATCGAAAAAGTACGGCAGGGGGATGCCGTCGGTGGTCGTCAGCACGCGATCCGCCTCGAGCCCACGAATGTTGACGCTCTTCGAAACGTCATTATAGGACACGCTCGGATCGACGGTGTTGCCGAAGTCCTTGAGGTCGTCGACCTGCTTCTTTTCCAGGGTCTCCCTTGTGGTGTGCGCCGCCAGTGGCGAGTCCGCAACCGAGCCTTTTTGCACCGTGTTGCGGGCATTCTTCACGACGATTTTCTGCAGCGTCGTGCTGTCAGTCTGCTCTGTCGCAGTAGACGCCGAAGCCGCAGTCCCTGCCTGTTGAGCAAAAGATGCGGTGGGAATGCCGAGCGCCAGAAACGCCGTGCACGTCAAGAGAACCGAGCGGGATCGCCGGAGCACCATAACCAATTCCTTTCAAGGTGATGTACCGGGCTGGCTGGTTGGCACGCTGCAAGGCGCCCAAGGGGCTGGCTAGGCGGACGGAAAGAGGCAGAAATATCCGCCTCCTTTCTGCCCGATAAAAAACATGACTACGATTGTCAATATATAGCGCCGATATAATCATGAATGCAATGATCATGTTTTAACGACTGCCCGGCTTGTTGCCGATCTGCAACGAATTTGGCTTAGAAACGTTGCGTCCCGTAAGATATCGAAACGGGTGAAACCATATGCTTTTCCGGATTGCCACCGCTGTCGCCTGCCTGACGCTGCTGACTGCTGCATCGCTGCCACAAACCGGCCCGCTGCCAGAGACGCGACCGGACGACAAGCCTGCGGAGACAGCGCAGCCGGTTGCTCCCATCCCCGAGCCAAAACCGCAGCCGGCACCGGCACCGGAAACACCCGCTGCAAAGCCTGGCACCGAAGCCTCGCCCTCCGATGGCACGACCAGCGGAAAGCAAAGTGGCGACGCGCCCGCCACGAAGGCAACGACACCCGATGCCGATACAAGCAAGCCCGATGCCGACGCCGGCAAGGACGACAAGAAATCACCGGTGTCGAACGCCACCGATGGCAAGGGAAATCCACCGGCCGAGCCGCTCACCATCGAACCGGAATCTGACGCGGAGCATCACGCCTGCCTGAAAGACCTGCAAGCCATGGGGGCGGTATTCAAGGATCTGCCCCGCATCGACGACGGCGATGGATGTGGCATCGACAAGCCCATCAGCCTCTCGGAAGCGTTGCCAGGCGTGAAATTCAAGCCTGAAGGCACGCTGCGCTGCGAGGCGGCGCTTGCCCTCTCCCGCTGGATGAAGGAAAGCGTCATTCCGGCAGGCGAGGCTGCGCTGAAGGCCGCCGGCCCGATCGTCACCATCAACCAGGCCTCGACCTATATCTGCCGCCTGCGCAACAACGCGAGCACTGGCAAGATCTCCGAGCACGCCCGGGGCAATGCCATCGACATCGCGAGTTTCACATTCAAGGATGGGACGACTGTCGAGGTGCAGCCTCGCAAGGAGGACTCGACGCTGGCAGGTGCGTTCCAGCGTGCCGTCAGTGCGTCAGGCTGCCTGTACTTCTCGACCGTCCTCGATCCCGAAAGCGACGCCGCCCATGAGCATCACTTCCACATGGACGTCCTGAAACGCAACGGTGACTTCCGCTATTGTCACTGAATATCAGGGACTTGGCGACAAGCGCGGACTCACTTTTGCAGCGTGTTGAATCGATGGATCAAGCCTAGAATAGACCTTCGATGTAGCCCTGCTCGTTCAGCATGATCCGCTCGGCGGCAGGCGAGCGTGGCAGGCCGGGCATGGTGCGGATCTCCCCCGTAACGGCAACGACGAAGCCTGCACCGGCCGACAGTCTCACCTCGCGCACATGCACGACATGGCCTTCCGGAGCGCCGCGCAGATCCGCGTCGGTCGAGAATGAATACTGTGTCTTGGCAATGCAGACCGGCAGGTGGCGGTATCCCTGGTCTTCCCAGCTCTTCAGCTGGTCGCGAACGGCCTTGTCCGCAGTCACCTCGCCGGCATGGTAGATCTCGGTCGCCACGACGCCGATCTTCTGCATCAGCGGGAGATCGTCCGGATAGAGCGGCGCAAACTTCGCCTCGCCGGACTGTGTCAGCGCCACGACCTTGTGCGCCAGTTCCTCGATGCCGGCCGAGCCGTCCGCCCAGTGGCGGCAGAGGATCGCCTCGGCACCGAGACCGGCGACATAGGCTTTGACGGCTTCGATCTCGGCGTGCGTATCGGAGGTGAAGTGGTTGATCGCGACGACGACGGGCACGCCAAACTTCCGCACATTCTCGACATGGCGGCCGAGATTGACGCAGCCGGTGACCAGCGCCTCGACATTCTCGCGGCCGAGATCGTCCTTGGTGACGCCGCCATTCATCTTCAGCGCCCGCACCGTGGCGACGACCACCGCCGCATCCGGCTTCAGCCCCGCCTGGCGACATTTGATGTTGAAAAACTTCTCCGCCCCGAGATCCGCGCCGAAGCCGGCCTCGGTGACAACGTAGTCCGCAAGCGTCAGTGCCGTCCGGGTGGCAATGACCGAATTGCAGCCATGGGCGATATTGGCAAACGGGCCGCCATGCACAAGCGCCGGGCTATTCTCCAGGGTCTGCACCAGGTTCGGCTGCAAAGCGTCCTTCAGCAGAACAGCCATGGCGCCGTCCGCTTTCAGATCACGCGCGAAAACCGGCGACCTGTCGTAGCGGTAGGCAACGATGATGTCGCCCAACCGCTTTTCCAGGTCGGCAAGATCCGACGCAAGGCACAGGATGGCCATCACCTCGGAGGCAACGGTGATGTCGAAGCCGCCCTGGCGCGGGAAGCCGTTGGCCACGCCGCCGAGCGACGAGACGATATCGCGCAGCGCCCGGTCGTTCATGTCCATCACCCGCCGCCAGGTAATGCGGCGGATGTCGATATTCAGCGCATTGCCCCAGTAGACGTGGTTGTCGAGCATCGCCGCCAGCAGATTGTGGGCCGAAGTGATGGCATGGAAGTCGCCGGTGAAATGCAGGTTGATGTCTTCCATCGGCACGACCTGCGCATAGCCACCGCCGGCAGCCCCGCCCTTGGTACCGAAACACGGCCCGAGCGACGGTTCACGCACGCAGATCATTGCCTTCTTGCCGATGCGGTTCAGCCCATCGCCGAGACCGACCGTCGTCGTCGTCTTGCCCTCGCCCGCCGGCGTCGGATTGATCGCCGTCACCAGGATCAGCTTGCCGGTCTTCTTGCCCGCCTGCCCGGCAATGAAGTCGGCGCTGATCTTTGCCTTGTCGTGACCGTAGGGCACCAGTTGCTCAGGCGGAATGCCGAGCGCTGCCCCGATCTCATAGATCGGCTTCTTCGTCGCGGCGCGCGCGATCTCGATATCGGATTTTACCGTAGCCATCAGTCAATCTCCATGCGACCGCGCCGTTTATCTCGCTTGCGCATAAACGAATAGCAAACCGCTGTGAACCGGCATGCCGCAGACTTGGGTGAGAAAAAGTCGGCAGCGGACCAAGGAGCGCCACTGGCTTGTTACGGCATAATCATATGGCTAATGCTGCTTCGGAAAATCAAAACCCGTGAGGTCGTCCGTGAAATCCCTGGAAATAATCGTTGAACGCATCATCCTGTCGAGCCGCTGGTTGCTCGTCATTTTCTATCTCGGGCTGGCCGCGTCTCTCGCAATGTACGCCCTCTCCTTCTGCTACAAGTTCTACAAGATCGCCATCAGCGTCTTTTCGCTGGAAGAGTCGGACATGATCCTTGCCATGCTCGGCCTGATCGACGCGGCTCTGGTGGCAAGTCTCGTCGTCATGGTGATGATCTCGGGCTATGAGAATTTCGTCAGCCGCTTCGATGAAGCCAATGAAGAAGACGATGAGGTATCGTTCCTCGGCAAGCTCGATTCCGGTAGCCTGAAAATCAAGGTCGCCTCCTCGATCGTCGCCATCTCCTCGATCCACCTGCTGCAGGTGTTCCTGAACATGGCGCAGTTCGAAACGGCGCAGATCATGTGGATGACGCTGATACATCTCGCCTTCGTCGTCTCGGCCCTGATGCTCGGCTACCTCGAGAAGATCATGGGACAGGCGAAGGGCAAGGATAACGCCTAGGCAGCCCGGCCCGACAGAGAATGGACGACCGGCAGCAAAGCCTGCCGCTCGAGCGGCTGCGGCATGCCAGGCTCGGGCTCGTCGGGCAGCGGCTTGGACTGCGGCGTGCTGGGCGGCGGCGGGGGTGGCGCCGGCATCATGGATACGACGCAGTCGGAGATCGTCTTCTCGCGCGGGCAGGCACCGGCTGCGGCGAGTTGGCCGGCGGAAGATTGCTCGGTCATCATTTTCAGATTGAGCGCCTCGACCTGCGTCAGCAAACGGATCGACTGCGGATTGGCGCTCATCATCAGGTCGAACAGATCCGGATCGACCCCCATCTTGGTGAGATAGGCGATCAGCGCCGCCTTCTGCTTGTTGCCGAGCTTCGTGGTGTCGTGCTGCCCGACCATTTTCCGGCCGACTTCGCGCTGCGACAGTATCTTCTTCTTGCCGTTCAGCATTTCGTACTCGGTGCGATACTGGACGCGCATTTCCCGGTATGTGGTCGTGATCTGGTGGACGCCGATCAAGGCAAAGGGACTTGCAATCCGCCTGACGCCTCCGGCCAGTAGCAACGGACAGGCCGACAGGCAGACCGCGCCGTTCGAATAGATCTCGCCGGTCATCGAGCCGTCTTTTTGCCGCGCCGCGTCGCATAGCGGTTCGCTGCCGTCGCAGGCATCGGCGCGTGTCCCGCCAACAGCCACCGAAAGCCCCTGGCGCCGAATGATCAGCCCCATCTGCATGGCGGCCGCAACATCCCCGCCCGGCGAGCGGACGACGATCGGCAGCGATTTCTTGCCGATTTTCTTCAGCAGCTTCTGCAGCTTGCGGGGCGAGTCCGACATGATCTGCCCTTCGGCGGCAATCCAGTCGGCACAGGATCCGCCATCCCGGCAATAAGGGGTACCGCCATGGATCAGAACGAAGTCCATGGGACGATCGATGGGAGGCTCGGCCGCATTTGCCGTTTCAAGGCCGGCGAGCACAAAAACGACTGTCGCCACAAGGCGCAAGACCTGGTTCAACCGCGAAGGAACGGCCCGCGTCAGCGAAGTCAGCATCATCAATCGGCTCGGAGGTGATGTTTCGGAGGACAATGGATAGCAACGACGGCGCTGATTTGCAAGGTTGGCAAGCGATCGGTAACAACAGACACTCAGGATGCCGCCGCCGTCCACCCCACCTGCAAAGAGCTTATTCACAGGGAGCGAACGAGGCCCCCTGTTGCAAAAGTTGTTTTTTAGCGCAAATGCACCAATTGCGTTACCGCAAGCTTTTTGACTCGTATTCCGGCCTGTTTCGCGTATTTGATAGCGGTAACACAAACTGAATGAGCCTTGCTCGAATGTCATACATGACAGCTTCTGGACGACAAACGTTTCTGTCCGCCGAGTTGGCGGCGGCGCGCACCCGCGCAATGCTTCATCAGGCGCTGAACAGGACGGCGGAGTCGTTCGGATTTGCCTCTTTCATGCTCTGCAACGCGCCATCGGCCTCGGACATGCTGCTGACACCGCTGATTATCGAGACTTCGGCACCAGCCCAGAATCTGCGCGACTTCGACCGCGGCCACCTGCTGCGCATCTATCCCCTAGTCGGTCGAGACCGCGATTCGGCAATTCCGCGCTGCTGGAACCTGGCGGAACGGGCCCCTTCTCCTGAAATGGAATTCCCCCGCGAACTCCGGACATTTCTCGAAAGCCGCGGCCGGACGATGGGCATGCATTTTCCGGTCAATGCGTCGGATGGCGAGCGACTGGCTTTTTCGATGGCGGGCAATCGCAACAGCCTCTCGCAGGCGGAACTCAACGAACTCTGCGTCATCCTGCTGCATGCCGCCACCGCCTATAACGGCATCAAGCGCAACGGCAACGAGCCCGCAGCCATGCTGTCGGCGCGCGAAATGGAAGTCGTTCGCTGGACTGCGCAAGGCAAGACTTCGGTGGAGATCGGCCAGATCCTGACTCTGTCCGACCACACCGTCAACGCCTACATGACCAATGCCATCAAGAAGCTCAATTGCGTCAACCGCACGCAACTCGTGGCCAAAGCCATCCGGCTCAAGCTCATCAGCTGACATAAGCCTCCCGCCAAGAACTTAGCAGCGAATTACCGCCCGCCGAGTACCGCGCGTGTTTCGACCAGGTTGGAGCGCACCCGCAGGATATAGAACCCCATCGTCGCCAGATGGCTGGGCATGATCAGGCCGTCTTCGCGCCCGTTCGAGACGATCCAAGGCTGGATGCGCAGCGCCGCCTGGAATTGCTTCATCGTATCGCCCCAGAGTGCTCCGACGTTGCGCTCGGCGATGACCTTTGAGAAATCGGCGCCGGCAGCGCTGAGGATGCCGTAATATCCGTAGAGCTGTCCGTAGGCGAACCAGAAGCGGTCGTCGGCGCGCGTGTCGAACCACCCGAAATTATGGTTCTCGGAACGTTCGGCCAGCACGTCCGACGTACTGCCGAGATCGTTTGAAATGCGGTCGATGAACTCGATCAGGTTGTCGGCACGGCCGTCGAAGGTGGCGTTGCAGGCGCCGAGATCGACATTGAACTTGCGCAGGCTGTTGATCGAGGCCCGATAGTAGCTCGGGGTCGGCGTTTTAGGCCCGAACGGCTGGAAACCGAAATACCAGCTGGACTCGTCGAACTGGAGATTGCCGCGCGCATTCTGAAGGTCCGAATTGATACCCGATGTTCCGCGCACGCGGCCCAGCGCATCCACAAGCTCGATAGAGGTCCTGCGAACCGCCTGGTTGACGCCGCGCTGGAAGGACGCCTTGTTGTCGAGGAATGGCGTATCGTCCCAGCTCAGGCCGAAAAACCCGAGCTTGAAGAGGAGCATGGACGAAATCCACGCATTGCGGTTGACGTTGAAATCCACAAGGTCGGCTGTAACATCGACGATAGCCGACGTCTCGCAACGTTTCGGCGTGGCGGCTGTGGCCGGCTGCGCATCGGTCGCGACAGGCACCGGGGTCAGATCCTGGCCGGCAGCCTTGCGGTCGGCAAGCTTGTAGCTATCGATGTAGTGGGTGTTGAAGCCCGTCCAGGACTGGGTCTGAACGAGGAAGTAGCCGTAGAGGCAGACCAGCAGCACGACGAGAGCGGCAACCGGCACCTTGATGATCCAGTTGCGCTGCCGGTACCAGCCATGCGCTGCAAGAAAAGGCCACGTCGCCCAGACAAACAGGAGCCCAAGACCACGTCGAATTGCCTGGAGCATCCGTGCAAAGAAGGCAACGATCGGATCAAGCATGCAATGTCTCCTAACGGTCTTGGTGCTCCAGCAGATATGACCTCCCCGGCCACAGGGCAACCGCGTCGGCTGAATTAAATCGTTGCCGGTTGCTGCTGCGGCGCCGCAGGCACATCTTCCTCGTCGTCGACTGCCGGCTCTCGAGGCGACGGCGCCACCTCCAGACGGCGCGCGAAAGCCTCGTCAGCAGCCTGTTTACGAAGCAGGATATCATGTCCGGCAAGGAGGTTGGCCTCGAACGCAGCAACAAGGTCCTCGACCCCGGCCGGCAGGTCCTCGCATTGCGTCGCCGATTGTTCGTTTGCCGCCTTCAGCAGTGCGACGCGCTGCTCGACATCGACGGCGAGCTTGGCAACCATGACGTTGACTGCGGCGATCCCGCCGTTCAGCACATCCAGGAAATCCTCGTCGTCGGTCATCAGCCGCAACAGGGTCTCATGCTCGGACCGCAGCATCTTATCCTTCACATCAGCCGCCTGACGATCGAGCGCCAACTCTTTGCGTTCTTCCTCGGATGCAGCATCCAGCGACGGACCACGCTGCGGCGGCGTCGAGGAGAGGCGCTCGTGCGTCCGCGCCTTTAGGGACGCAAGCCGTCGCCCTGCCTCGTCCAGATCGCCGTCCAGCTGCCGGCGACGAATGACCAGTTGCTGCAGGTGGGCTTCGCAAACGCGGTGATGCAGAGCGAGAAAGGGTCCGGCTTCGCCCAGCATCCTGTCCAGCGCTGCCGATACCGACAGCAGCTCGACCACATCGAGCGCTATCGTTTCCGGCGCAGCATTGCCGAGATGCACGCGTCGCCTGAGAAAACCCTGAGATTGACGCCCCGCAGTCTCGTCGAACAATCGTTCATATTGCAGCAAGGCTGCGGCCGTCTGGGTATCGAGCTGACGCAGAAGGGCTGCTACTCGGTCCCTCCACTCGCTCCATAAACCAACGGCTTCGCCGAGGAGCGTTTCTTCGAGAGGAAAGTTGATTGCTGTCAGCCGCGCCTCCGGCCGCGAGTGATGCGCCAGCGCCGCCTCGGCAGCAGCTATTCCCTTGCAGGCATCGTCCAGCAGTCGCCGAAGCTGTGCGATGTCGCGTTCTGGAAACTGGCCGTGCGCCATGAGGGCTCCTGCTGATCGCGGCGGGTGGGTGCATCCAGAGTAGCGCAAACCATCCCCCGATGGCAGGCCTATTGGGCCGCCGCCGGATTTTTGAGATAGGCGATCAGATTGTCGACATCGCTGTCGCTTTTGACGCCGGCAAAGCTCATGCGGGTGCCCTTGACGACAGCCTGTGGGCTCAACAGGTATTTGTGCAGCAGCGCCTCGTCCCACACCTTGCCATCGGCACTGAAGGTCTTCATCGCAGCCGAATAGCTGTAGGTGGCAACCGACGCCACCGGGCGCCCGACCACGCCCATCAGCGAAGGTCCGACCTTGTTCACCGGCTCGGTCGCCGTGTGGCAGGCGGCGCACTTCTTGAAGACGCCCGCCCCGAGCTTCGGATCTCCGTCGGCAAGGACAGAGGTCGCCGACAGCAGCGCCGCAACGATAATGGTGGAACAGCAGGACGTCTTCATATCGCCTCCCGATTTCAATCCGCGCGAGCCCTTGGACGCTCAACGCATAACGGTCCAGCCGCCAGAGCGTTTGACCTCAGACGTCGCCCATCGCCTCTTCCCAATGGCGACGGCAGAGCGAGACATATCGCTCGTTACCGCCGACCTCGATCTGCGCGCCCTCGTGGAGCACCTTGCCGTCGCTGTCGAAGCGCACCACCATGGTAGCCTTTCGCCCGCAATGGCAGATCGTCCGAACTTCGCGCAGCTCGTCGGCGATGGCCAGCAGTTCCTGCGAGCCCGGAAACAGCTTGCCACGAAAATCCGTGCGCAGTCCGTAGACCATGACAGGAATGTTGAGGCGGTCGACGACATGCGCCAGTTGCCAGATCTGCGGCGCCGTCATGAAATGCGCCTCGTCGACGAAGACGCAGGCAAGCGGACCCTCGGCGTGCATTGCTTCGATTGTCGCAAACAGGTCGTCATCCCGGTCGAAGGGCACGGCATCGGCCTCGAGGCCGATGCGCGAGGCAATCTTGCCGCTGCCGGCCCGGTGATCGAAAGCTGCGATCAGGATCGCCGTGCGCATGCCGCGCTCCTGATAGTTGTAGGACGCCTGCAGCAGCATCGTCGATTTGCCGGCATTCATTGCGGAATAGTGAAAATACAGCTTCGCCATCAACGTCTCCTTTGCGCACTTCATGGAATCGCGAAGCGCCGAAGGAAAGCCATGGCTGACGTAAGCCACAGGAAATCACGCCGGCTGGCTCCACAGCGTGCAAATGCCTGCGCATCAAGCACTGTGAAAATTGGAGGTGTCGCATTCCATACCGCCAAAGCGCCGCAAATGCAGCGAGACCGCTTGTAAATGTCGGTTATTGGTGATTGCTTGGGAACGTAAAACTGGGAGTACACAATGATGAAATTGACTTTGTTCACTTTAAGCCTCAGCACCGCGCTTTTTTCAGCGGTCATCGCCCCCTCTGTCGCATCGGCGGCGGAGCCGGCAAGTTGTTCGACCGTCCATTTCGCCGAAGTCAGCTGGACCGACATCCAGGCCACGACCGGGACTGCAACCTACATCCTCGACGCACTCGGCTATAAGACCGACATCAAGGATCTCGACGTTCCGATCGTGTTCCAGTCGCTTGCCAACAAGCAGCTCGACGTTTTCCTCGGCAACTGGATGCCGTCGCAGGCGCCGATGATCAAGCCGTATACGGACGCCAAGACGATCGACACGGTTCGCGCCAACCTTGAAGGCGCCAAGTACACGCTCGCCACCAATGAATTCGGCAGCAAACTCGGCATCAAGGACTTCTCCGACATCGCCAAGCACGAAAAGGAACTGGACGGCAAGATCTACGGCATCGAGCCCGGCAATGACGGCAACAAGCTGGTGCTGGACATGATCAAGGGTCACAAGTACGGCCTCGACGAGAAGGATTTCAAAGTCATTGAATCCTCCGAGCAGGGCATGCTGTCCCAGGTGACCAAGCTCGACAAGTCGAAGAAGCCGATCATCTTCCTCGGCTGGGCCCCTCACCCGATGAACACCAAATACAAGATGACCTACCTGACCGGTGGCGATGACGTTTTCGGGCCGAATTTCGGCGGCGCCAATGTCTTCACCAACACCCGCGCCGGCTATGTCGCCGAATGCCCGAACGTCGGCAAGTTCCTGCAGAACCTCTCCTTCACGCTGCCCATGGAAAACGAGATCATGGGTCTCATCATGGACAAGGGCCTGCAGGGTAAGGCCGCCGCCAAGATATGGCTGAAAGCCCATCCTGAGACCATCAAGCCATGGCTTGCAGGCGTGACGACCGCCGATGGCGGTGATGCAGAAGCGGCCGTGAAGAAGTCGCTCGGCCTCTGAGCCCGACAGCAGAAAGGGCGGCCCCGCCGTCCTTATTCTTGCCGGAAACAACGCGTGTCACCGCTTCAGCCATCACGGAGTGAAGGCTGTGACGCGCATCTATCCGGTGCTGCAGATCTCAGCGAGGGAACGCGATGGATTGGCTCCATACATGGCTACTTGACGAAAACAACAAGATCCAGATCGGCAAGGGCGCACAGGTCGTCGTCGACTGGCTGACGGGAAACCTCAGCGGCTTCTTCGACACTGTCTCCGCCATTCTCGGCGGCGCTATCGACGGTTTGCTTTACGTGCTGCTCGGCACTTTTACCGAGGGCACCGCCTTCGAGGCCTATTACCCCTTTTTCATGATCGCCGTATTCTGCCTGATTTCCTGGCTGATCCGCCGCCATGTCGGCGTGGTGATCTTCACCGCCCTCGGGATGCTGCTGATCTACAACCAGCTCTACTGGACGGAGGCGATGGAAACTCTCGCTCTGGTGCTGGCGGCGACGCTCGTGTCGATGGTGATCGGCGTCCCTCTCGGCATCCTGGCCGCGCGACGAGCCTGGTTCTACACCATATTGCGGCCGATTCTCGACCTCATGCAGACCATTCCCACCTTCGTCTATCTGATTCCAGCCCTTATCCTTTTCGGCCTCGGCGCCGTCTCTGGCCTGGTGGCCACCGTGATCTTCGCGGTGCCCGCACCGATCCGGCTGACACGATTGGGCATCATCTCGACGCCGCCGGCACTGATCGAGGCCGCACAGGCATTTGGCGCGGCCCCGCTGCAGGTGCTGACCAAGGTGGAGCTACCCTTTGCCCTGCCTCAGATCATGGCTGGCGTCACCCAGACGATCATGCTCTCGCTGTCGATGGTGGTCATCGCCTCGATGGTCGGCGCTGCCGGTCTCGGCGCGCTCGTCCAGCGCGCGCTCGGTCAGATGAACGTGCCCATGGGCTTTGATTCCGGCATGAGCATCGTCATTCTGGCGATCGTCCTCGACCGCACCTTCAAATTCTTCGACGAAGGGGAAACCGTATGACGGCCGTGGTCAAGTTCGACAATGTCAGCATCGTCTTCGGCGACCGCCCGCAGGCAGCCATGGCGCTGGTGGACCAGGGCAGGACGCGCGACGAGATCGGCGCCCAGACGGGCCTCGTCCTCGGCGTCGCCAATGCCTCGCTCGAGATCGAGGAAGGCGAAATCCTCGTCTTGATGGGGCTGTCCGGCTCCGGCAAATCGACGCTGTTGCGCGCCGTCAACGGCCTTGCACCCGTTGTGCGCGGCGGTGTCACCGTGGAGAGCAAGGACGGACCGATAGATCCCTACAAGTGCAGCGCCAAGGCATTGCGCGACCTGCGCATGCACACGGTCTCCATGGTGTTCCAGCAATTCGCGCTGCTACCGTGGCGGACGGTGGCGGACAACATTGGTTTCGGCCTCGAACTCGCCCGCGTGCCGGAGATCGAGCGCAAGGAGCGCGTGGCCGAGCAGCTGGAACTGGTCAACCTGACGCAATGGGCCGGCCGCCGCGTCAACGAACTCTCCGGCGGCATGCAGCAGCGTGTCGGCCTTGCCCGCGCCTTTGCCACCGGCGCGCCGATCCTGCTGATGGACGAACCCTTCTCGGCCCTCGACCCCCTGATCCGCACCCGGCTGCAGGACGAGCTTCTGGAGTTTCAGCGGCGGCTCAAGAAGACCATCCTGTTTGTCAGCCACGATCTCGACGAGGCGTTTCGCATCGGCAATCGCATCGCCATCATGGAAGGCGGCCGGATCATCCAGTGCGGCACGCCACAGGAGATCGTCAGGAACCCGGCCGACCAGTATGTCGCCGACTTCGTCCAGCACATGAACCCGATCAGCATGCTGACGGCCGGGGACGTCATGCAGCCGGGCGTCGGCCACTCCGCCACGCCGGGCACCGTGACCGCAACGGCAAAGGCCTCGACGCCGCTGATCGACATTCTCGATGCCCTCGCCCGCCAGCCCGGCAGCATCGGCATTGTCGATAACGGCGCGATCATCGGCACCATCACCGCGCAGGACGTGGTTGCCGGCCTCACCAGCCATCGTCGCTAGAGGCGCACCCGAGGGTAGGCCCGGCCAGAAGCGGAGTATCGGAGGAGACAGTTGGCGACTGAAAAACCACGCTCCGTGCTCCGCGAGACGGATGAGGATGCGCGCAGGCTTGGCCGCATCCTGATGCGGTCGGCGCCTTATGCGGCAATGGCCGTCATCGCCCCCGACACCGGTTTTCCAGCCATCAGTCGCGTGCTGGTCGGCACCGCTTGGGATGGTGTGCCGGTAATCCTCGTCTCCACGCTTTCAGCCCACACCAAGGCGCTCCAGGCAGATCCGCGCGCATCGCTCCTGACGGGAGAGCCCGGCAAGGGCGATCCCCTCGCCCATGCGCGCCTCAGCGTCGAGTGCCTGGGGGAACAAGTTGCACGCGACACACGCGAACATCATCTGCTTCGCGACCGGTTTCTCGCCCGTCATCCCCGCGCCAGGCTCTATATAGATTTTACGGATTTCCAGTTTTTCCGTCTGGTTCCGCAGGCCGCAAGCCTGAACGGCGGCTTTGGAAAAGCCTATCGGCTGAGTGGCGACGACCTGGTGATTCGTGGCGTTCTGCCAGAGCCGGAGGCGGCCGTTTGGCGTGCGGGAGTACAAGATTTGCTGGGTGCATACCCACACCTTGCAACCCATATTGCAGCCACGTTAAAGCTTGAAAAACACGAAGCGTGCCACATATATGGCGCGGATTTGGCTGGTTTCGACCTTTTTTGGGGGGATAAGCTGCTTCGCTACGAGTTTAGCGAGCCGGTACAAGATCTTGCGGATCTAGAATTCGTTATCGCTAAAATAGCAAACCGAGTACCTTAAATTTAGGTATATACAATCTTTGCCGCGATTTAGTATCTTTCGGCGTCAGTTGATTTCGCCAATGAGATATTCACCCGCTTCTGATGTACGATCCGCATTGGGAAGATTTGAAAAAATGAAAACAATTAATTTGTCCGACCATTCCACCGTGGCGGCAGCCCTGCTGTCCGCAATGGCCAATCCGAAAAGACTCATGATCCTGTGCAGCCTGGTCAAGGGCGAGGTGCCGGTTGGCGTTCTCGCAACCCAGGTAGGGCTTAGCCAATCCGCCCTGTCGCAGCACCTGTCCAAGCTGCGGGCACAGAAATTGGTCAAGACGAGACGTGATGCTCAAACGATTTACTACTCCAGTTCTTCCGAACCCGTCATGAAGGTTCTGTCGACTCTGGAGGATATTTATAGCGAGGCCGAAAAAAGCAAATCTGCTGCCTGACGGCCGGAGATTGGCTTTCGACGGTGAATTGTTTCAGGTTCGACAACAGGCGCCCGCGCCTGTTTTTGCGCCGAGTATGATTGCAGACTGGACCGGCAAGTTCCCCTTGCCGGTCTTTTTCGTTCAGGCCGATCGATCATCCCAGATCGCGGCGTTATAAATGCCGGCATCGGCTTGACGACCTCGGGCCGGCTGATATTTTGACCGAACGATAAATAATGAGCTGCGTCGCCGATCCGGATGACCAGCGGCCGTGGAGAACAGCATGTCCGACCGTATGAACGCAGCGCCCAACGATCTCAGGGCTTTCTGGATGCCGTTCACGGCAAACCGCCAGTTCAAATCGGAGCCACGGCTTTTCGTCGGCGCCAAGGACATGCACTACACGAGCCACGACGGGCGCCAGGTGCTGGACGGCACGGCCGGTCTCTGGTGCGTCAATGCCGGCCATTGTCGGCCGAAGATCACCGAGGCGATCCGCCAGCAGGCAGGCGAGCTCGACTATGCCCCGGCCTTCCAGCTTGGCCATCCCAAGGCCTTCGAACTCGCCAACCGGCTGGTCGACCTCGCACCCGAAGGCATGAACCATGTCCTCTATACCAACTCCGGCTCGGAGTCGGTCGAGACGGCCCTGAAGGTCGCGCTGGCCTATCACCGGGTCAAGGGCAACGGCTCGCGCTTCCGCCTGGTCGGCCGAGAGCGCGGCTACCACGGCGTCAATTTCGGTGGTATCTCGGTCGGCGGCATCGTCTCCAACCGCAAGATGTTCGGCACATTGCTCACCGGCGTCGACCACATGCCGCACACCCATTTTCCGGACAAGAACGCCTTTACCAAAGGACAGCCGGAATTCGGCGGCGACATCGCCTCCGAACTGGAGCGTATCGTCACCCTGCACGACGCCTCGACCATCGCCGCCGTCATCGTCGAACCGGTGTCCGGCTCGACCGGCGTGATCCTGCCACCGAAGGGCTACCTGAAAAAGCTGCGTGAGATCTGCACCAAGCACGGTATCCTGTTGATCTTTGACGAGGTCATCACCGGCTTCGGTCGCCTCGGCACCCCCTTTGCAGCAGACTATTTCGACGTCATGCCTGACATGATGGTGACGGCCAAGGGATTGACCAACGGCGTCATCCCGATGGGCGCCGTGTTCGTGACCTCGGAGATCCACGATGCGTTCATGAACGGCCCCGAGCACATGATCGAATTCTTCCATGGCTACACCTATTCGGGCAACCCGATGGCATGTGCCGCAGCGCTCGGCACGCTCGACACATACAGGGACGAGGGCCTTCTGACACGCGGCGCCGAACTTGCGTCCTACTGGGAGGAGGCAATCCACTCGCTGAGGGATTGCCCCCATGTCATCGACATCCGCAACATCGGACTGATCGGCGCCATCGAGCTTGCCCCGATCGCCGGCGAGCCGACCAAGCGCGCCTTCAGCGCCTTCCTCAAAGCCTACGAGAAAGGCCTGCTCATCCGCACCACCGGCGACATCATCGCCCTCTCCCCGCCGCTGATCATCGAAAAACACCACATCGACCAGATCTTCAGCACCCTGCGGGAGGTTCTGCAGAACAATATCTGAAGGTAGCCTAGAAGCGGGTCGCGACGAGATCTCGGCCCGCCTTTTCGTTACCAGCGAACGACCTCGATCGCGTTATCGGTCTCCGCTGTCAGGCTTTACTGGCAGGAACTTGCTTCCAAACAATGGGAGCGCTTAATGCTGAACCGAATTTTCATCCTCCTTCTTTTACTCGTGGCTTCTTGCTCGGCCCATGCATCCGACGATGTGGGCTTTCGGCAGACAACGCTTGCGGGTGATGAACCCCAACGACCACTGCAGATCGCAATATGGTATCCGACGGACACGGGACAGCAGGCGACGGTTGTCGGAGAAACACCCGCATTTTATGGCCAGCGCGTTATATTGAACGGGGCAATTAAAGCAGGAATTCACCCGCTGGTCGTGTTGTCTCACGGCTACGGGGGAAGCTGGCGAAATCTCGCCTGGATTGCAGCGGCGCTTGTCTCCAACGGCTATGTCGTGGCTGCCCCCGACCATCCCGGCACGACGACATTTGACCGCCGACCCGAGGAGGCCGCAAAACTCTGGAGACGGCCCGAAGACCTCAGTCGAGTTGCCAGTGCGATGCTGGAAGATGCGAGTTTGGGAGGCAAGATTGACGCGCACAGAATCGCTGGTATTGGCCACTCACTTGGCGGCTGGACGGTTGTCGAACTCGCCGGCGGACAGTTCGACCCCGCTCTCCTCATGACCCACTGCGCAGAGCAGTTTGGTACCGTCGCGTGCAAAGTCTTCGAATCCCTTGGCTTGCGAGACCCTGCGAACGCTTCGCACTTGGTCGGCACAGGCATGAAGGACCAGAAATTTAGGGCCGTTGTCTCCCTCGACCTCGGGCCGTCCCGGGGCTTTACTCAGCAAAGCCTCGCTGCAGTACAAATCCCCATTTTGGTGCTCGCAGCGGGGGAGGATATCGGCACAGACGTCGCAAGGGCCGCGATGATCGCGGCCACAAACAAGGACTCCGCGTATCTGGCAGCCCAATTGCCGCAGATATCGACGACCTACATGACGATACCCGGAGCCCTGCACTTCAGTTTTATGCAGTTATGCAAACCTGGCGCCGCTGGGAAGATCGAGCAACAATCTCCGGGCGACGGAATCGTCTGTCAAGATGCCGGCGGGCGGGATCGGGAAGCCATTCATAGGCAAGTGCTGGAGCTCATCTTGGACTTTCTCGGCAAAACGATGCCAGAAGAGTCTGGAGGCTGACGCTACGGCTGCACCGGCTGGGACACAGCGAGGCAGAGGATGAATTTGTTGAGCAGTTGGCGGTCGAAATGGCCGTCTCGCTTGAGCATCCACTTCAGCGCCTCTCCTGAAGACCAGGGCTTCCGGTAGGGCCTGACCGAGGTGACGGCATCATAGACGTCGCAGATCGCGGCCAGCCGCGAAAAGTAGGTCAGGCTGCGGCCCGAGAGCTTGTCCGGGTAACCCTTGCCGTCGACGCGCTCATGGTGGTGGCGGCAGATGTCCGTGACCATTGGCTGGATGTCTTCCTGCTGGGTCAGAATATCGTAACCCAGCATTGGGTGGTCGCGCATTACGCGCGTCTCGGCTTCATCCAGCACGCCGGGCTTGCAGAGGATCGAGCGGGGCACCTTGATCTTGCCGATGTCGTGCAACAATCCAGCGACGCCGAGCAATTCGACGGTTGCCTCGTCCAGTCGGAGATAGCGGCCGAAATGGATCATCAGCGCGCTAACCGCGACCGAATGGACAAACGTCGCCTCATCCTTGTCCTTCAGGCGGGTGACACTGATGAAGACTGCGGGGTTGTCATCGACCGACTTAGAGATTGCTCTCGCAATCGCCTTGGTCTGATCGACGCTCACCGGGCCGTCGCTGGCAGCTGACGAAAACAGATCCTTGAGTTGAGTTACCGACTGTCGCACGGTCTGCATTGCGGCAGCGGCTTGCTGCAGGCAGATCTCGCCAGCCCCGCCATGGCGGTTGTCTGACGCTGGGGCCGATGACAGGTCGGCGCCCCTGGCGGTATTGATCACGACGCCGCTGACCTTGCTTGACCGGAGCTGTCTCGCAGCGACGGCATCGAGAACGAACCGCCGCTTCTGCAGGGGATTGCTGGCCCAACTACCCTCCATGTCCTCGATGAACATTCCGGCCCGCACCTGATCGAGAGCGATACGCTTCAGCATCCGGAGCACGACAGCGCATCGGCTGAGCCGGCCATCAAATTCGGCGAATCCAAGCCATCTTCAATCATCGGCCTGGCATCCTTCTGCAATCATCAAACCTTCTAAAGGCCGACGTATACAATAGAAAGCTTAACAAGCTTGATATCGAACATCTAATTTAACAGACCTTGAAACAGGAGCGGTCGCGGGGATGCACGTCAGGTGCCGCCCGGCGCTGACAATATTTCACTCCCCGGCTGGCTGATTACAGGCTAGACTCGCGACGAACGTCCATACTGATTGAAAGCGCATCGCCATGACCAAACCTCTCGAAGACTTCATCGACCAGGGTGTCGGCAGAAAGCCTGCAGACATCGTCCTCAAGGGCGGGAGGTTCTTCGATCTGGTGACGGGCGAGCTCGTCGCCTCCGACATCGCCATCTGCGGCGACCGCATCGTCGGCACCTGCGGCGACTACATCGGCGTCGAGGAGATCGACATCACCGGCCGCATCGTCGTGCCCGGCTTCATCGATACGCACCTGCACATCGAATCCTCGCTAGTGACACCGCACGAGTTCGACCGTTGCGTGCTGCCCTACGGCGTGACGACAGTCATCTGCGATCCGCACGAAATTGCCAACGTGCTTGGCACCGAAGGCATCCAGTTCTTCCTCGATTCGGCGCTCGAGACGATCATGGACATCCGCGTCCAATTGTCGTCCTGCGTGCCCGCCACCCATCTGGAAACTTCGGGCGCCGATCTGCCGATCGAGCGGCTATTGCCGTTCCGCGACCATGAAAAGGTCATTGGCCTCGCCGAGTTCATGAATTTCCCGGGCGTGATCCACAAGGATCCGATCTGCATGGCCAAGCTGGAAGCCTTCCAGGGCGATCATATCGATGGCCATGCCCCTCTCCTCAGAGGCAACGACCTGAACGGCTACATCGCAGCCGGCATCCGCACGGAACACGAGGCGACATCCGCAGAAGAGGCCATGGAGAAAATCCGCAAGGGCATGCATATCCTGGTGCGAGAAGGCTCCGTATCCAAGGACCTGCACGCGCTGATGCCTATTATCACCGAGCGCCTTTCGCCCTTCATCGCCCTCTGCACCGACGACCGCAATCCTCTCGACATCGCTGAGCAGGGCCATCTCGACTACATGATCCGTACGGCCATCGCCGCCGGCGTCGAGCCACTGGCGATCTATCGCGCCGCCTCGATCTCGGCGGCCCGGGCCTTCGGTCTGCGCGATCGCGGACTGGTGGCGCCCGGCTGGCGCGCCGATCTGGTGGTGGTCGACAGCCTCGAAAGCTGCAAGGCAGGCATGGTCTTTGCCGGCGGCAGGCTGGTGACCGATGCGCTGTTTGCCACCCGCAAAAGCATCGCTCCCGTCGGCCTCGACAGCGTCAAGGCGCGCACGGTCAATGCTGCCGATTTCGGTGTCCCCTTCACCGATGGCGAAACCTCCGTCATCGGCGTGCTACCCGGCAAGATCATCACCGAGCATCGCCGCTTCCGCCTGCCCTCGGTCGGCAACCAGACGACCGTCGACCTTGCCCGCGATATCATCAAGGTCGCCGTCATTGAGCGGCACGGCAAGAACGGCAATCACGCCAACGCCTTCGTCCAGGGTTTTGGGCTGAAGAAGGGCGCCATCGCCTCGACTGTCGGCCATGACAGCCACAACATCTGCGTCGTCGGCGTCAGCGAGGACGACATGGCACAGGCCGTGCAGCGCCTGAGCGAGATCAAGGGCGGCTTCGTCGTCGTCGAGGACGGCAGGATCACCGGCGAGATCGCGCTGCCGATCGCCGGCCTGATGAGCCTGGAACCCTACGAGCGCGTCCGCGACACCTTGCATCACCTGCGCAACGCTGCTTTTGCGGTGGGCTCGACACTGCAGGAGCCCTTCCTGCAACTGGCCTTCCTGCCCCTCCCCGTCATCCCCCACCTGAAGATTTCGGACAGGGGACTGGTGGATGTCGATGCATTCAGGCTGATCGGGTAAACGGGCCTGCAGGGCCTTCAAGCCATGCTTGTTTGGTGGTATCTTCCGTCCATGTTCATCGTCACCAGGATGCTGGATATCTAACCTACGCCAGCATCGGACTGGCGAGGCCGCTGGAGCACAAATGAAAAAGCTTGAGCATATAGAGCGGACCGTCGAGGAACTCGATCCCACGGAATTCGAGGCCTTCAGTAACTGGTTCGAGGCCTTGCAAGCCAGGCGGTGGGACGGTCGCATTGAGGCAGACGAGAAAGACGGAAAGCTCGATCGGCTGGCAGCTGGCGCCCTTTCCGCATTTCGGTCAGGGAAGACCAGGCCGCTTTGAGGCACGTCGCCACTGCTGAATTCTGGCAGGCATACGAGGCTCTGCCAGAACGTGTGCAGAAGGTGGCTGACCAAAATTTCGAATTATTGAAGACAAGCCCGATGCATCCTTCTCTTCATTTCAAGAAGGTCGGCAACCTTTGGTCCGCCCGAGTGGGCTTGTCGTGGAGGGCTCTTGCAGCGCAAGACGGCCAGACCATCATCTGGTTCTGGATTGGATCCCACACAGACTACGACAAGCTGCTGCGCTGACTTTTTTCACACCAGCCCGCAAAACACATCCATCGCCTCCAGCGTCACTGTCGTCGGTGTCGATTTCGGGTTGAAGCCGGGCATCGGCATGGCAGCCTTGACCGTCAGCCCCTGTGGCAGCGAAAGTTCGATCATCGTCCGTCCGAGATTGAAAACGAAGACCAGCGTTTCGCCATTCTTTTCCCGCGTGAAGGCGAGCACATCCTCGTTTGTGGCGAGGAAAGTCAGGTCGCCGTCGAACAGCATCGGGTGCTGTCGTCGGAATGCCAGCGTCTGGCGATAGTGGGCGAGCACGGAAGAGCCATCCTCCTCCTGCCGGTCGACCGCCAGTGTCGCATGCTGGTATGGCACCGGCAGCCACGACTTCTCCGCTGTCGAGAAGCCCGCATGAACGCTGGCCGCTTCCCAGGGCATGGGCGTCCGGCATCCGTCGCGCCCCTTGAAGGCCGGCCAGAAGCGGATGCCGTAGGGATCTCGCAGGTCCTCAAAGGCAAGGTCGGCTTCGGGTAGTCCGAGCTCCTCACCCTGATAGAGGCAGATCGAGCCCCGCAAAGTCGCGAGCAGCGAGATCGCAAGTTTTGCGACACGAGCCCGCTCGGCCTCCGTCTCGGCAAAACGGCTGGCATGGCGAACGACGTCGTGGTTGGAGAACGCCCAGCAGACCCAGCCGTCGGTAACGCTCTCCTGGAAGGCGCTGACGCAGCGACGGAAATGCGCCGGCGTGAATTCCGGCCCGAGCAGGTCGAACGTGTAGCACATGTGCAGCTTGTCGCCGCCGGACGTATAGGCAGCCAGCGTCTGCAACGAGCGGGCGCCATCGCCGACCTCGCCGACGGTCGCGCGGTTCTCATAGGTGTCGAGCAGCGCTCGCAGCCGCTTCAGGAAGCCGATATTTTCCGGCTGCGTCTTGTCATAAAGGTGGCTCTGCATGCCGTAGGGATTGGTATCGGGAGCATCCAGACCGGCGGCATCGTCGCTCGGCAAGGCCGGCGGATTGTCGCGCAGTTGCTTGTCGCAGAAGTAGTAGTTCACCGTATCCAGACGAAATCCGTCGACACCGCGGTCGAGCCAGAATTTGACGGCGGCAAGCACCGCATCCTGGACACGCGGGTTGTGGAAATTGAGATCCGGCTGCGAGGTCAGAAAATTGTGCTGGTAGTACTGGCGGCGGATACCATCCCACTCCCAGCCGGGGCCGCCGAAAATCGACAGCCAGTTGTTCGGCGCCGTGCCGTCTGGCTTGGGGTTGGCCCAGACGTACCAGTCGGCTTTCGGATTGTCGCGGCTCGTGCGGCTTTCGACGAACCAGGGATGGACGTCCGATGTATGAGAGATCACCTGGTCGATAATCACCTTGATCCCGAGTGCATGGGCGGCGGTCATCATCTCGTCGAAATCGGCCAATGTCCCGAAAATCGGGTCGACATCGCAATAGTCGGAGACATCGTACCCCATGTCTGCCATCGGCGAGGTGAAGAACGGCGCCAGCCAGATCGCGTCTACCCCGAGCGAGGCGATGTAGGGCAAACGCAGCGTGATGCCCTTGATGTCGCCAAGTCCGTCGCTGTTGGTATCCTGGAAGGATCGCGGATAGACCTGATAGATTACCGCACCACGCCACCAGTCCTTCGCCGCCGTTCCGCTCGTTGAATTCATGTAACAATGCGCCTTCGCTTCAATATCCAGGTGTGTCCGCACACTAGCCTGCGGCCGCAAAATTACAAATCGAAACAATCGCGCTGGTGAATTCCCATCCCAGAACGGTTCGTTAAAGCAACAGAAACGCCGTCCACAGACAAATGCATGTCGTTTTCCATATCGCGGTTTTAGGGGTTGAATCGTCGGTAGGCTGCGATACGTTGCGCTCTTGCTTGCGTGACCAGTTCACCTGCGGGAACAAGAACGACCTTGCTAACAAGGCGAACATAGAAAGATCGGCTTCCATGACATATCTGACCAAGGTATTTTACGCGTCCGCGCTCGTCGGATCGCTATTGTCCCTGTCGGCGCATGCCGCCACGCTCAACGTCCAGAACGGTGGCGATCCCCAGTCGCTCGATCCGCAAAAGATGTCCAGCGACTACGAGAACCGCATTGCCGGCGACATCTTCGAGGGCCTCACCACCGAAGACGCCAAGGACAACGCCATCCCGGGCCAGGCCGAAAGCTGGACGATTTCTCCGGATGGCAAGGTTTATACGTTTAAGCTGCGCGACGGCATCAAGTGGTCCGATGGCCAGCCGGTAACGGCAGAGGACTTCGTCTTCGCCTTCCAGCGCCTCGTCGATCCCAAGAACGCTGCCGAATACGCCTACCTGCAGTTCACCATCAAGAACGCCGAGAAGATCAACAAGGGTGAGATCACCGATTTCAGCCAGCTCGGCGTCAAGGCCATCGACCCGAAGACCCTCGAGATCACCCTCGACAACGCAACCCCCTATTTCCTCAATGCGCTGACGCACTACACCGCCTATCCTCTCCCCAAGCACGTCATCGACGCCAAGGGCGCCGACTGGGTCAAGATCGGCAACATCGTCACCAACGGCCCATACAAGCCGACGGAATGGGTCCCGGGCTCCTATGTCACGACGGTCAAGAACGATCAGTACTGGGATGCCAAGAACGTCAAGATCGATGGCGTGAAGTTCTTCGTCATGGAAGACCAGTCGGCCGCTCTCAAGCGTTACCGCGCCGGCGAATTCGACATCCTGACGTCCTTCCCTGCAGACCAGTACCAGTGGCTGAAGACCAACATGCCCGGCCAGGCGCACGTTGTGCCGTTCCTCGGCACCTACTATTACGTCGTCAACGCCACCAAGCCTCCGTTCAACGACAAGCGCGTCCGCCAGGCCCTGTCGATGGCCGTCAACCGCGAAGTCATCGGCCCGAAGGTTCTCGGCACCGGCGAACTGCCGATGTATTCCTGGGTGCCGCCGGGCACCGCCCATTACGGTGAGCCGGCCCAGATCAAGTGGAAGGACGAGCCCTACGCCCAGAAGGTCGAGGAAGCCAAGAAGCTGCTGAAGGAAGCAGGCTTCGGCCCGGACCATCCGCTGCACGCCCAGCTCCGCTATAACACCAACGACAACCACAAGCGCATCGCTGCCGCGATCGCCTCCATGTGGAAGCCGCTCGGCGTCGAAATCGAGCTCTACAACACCGAGACCAAGGTGCATTACGACGAGATGCAGCACGGCAAGGTCGAAATCGGCCGCGCCGGCTGGCTCGCCGACTACAATGACCCGATCAACTTCCTCAACCTCCTGTCGACGGGCGTCGACATGAACTACGGCCGCTGGAGCAATGCGGAATACGATGCGCTGCTCAAGCAGGGGAATGCGGAGACCGATCTCGACAAGCGTGCTGCCCTGTTCAAGCAGGCCGAGCAGATCGCGCTCGACGACAGCGCTGCGATCCCGATCTACTACTATGTGTCGCAGAGCGTGGTGTCGCCGAAGATCGCTGGATATGAAGACAATATCCAGGACATCCACCGTACCCGCTGGCTGTCAATCAAAGAGTAAGGGACACGGGCTCCCTTTGGCCTTGCCGGAGGGAGCCTATCCACGCCCATGATCAAATATGCATTCCGTCGCCTTTTATCGACAATCCCAGTCATGTGGATTGCCGTGACACTGAGCTTTTTCGTCCTGCGCCTGGCGCCGGGCGGGCCCTTCGATGGCGAGCGCCCTTTGCCGCCCGTCATCCTGAAAAATCTGGCGGCTCATTACAACCTCGATAAGCCGCTGATCGAGCAGTACTTCATCTACATGTACGACGTCCTCCACGGCGATCTCGGCCCCTCCTTTGCCAACCAGGACTTCACTGTCACCCAGCAGATCATGTCCGGCCTGCCTTATACACTGACCATCGGCAGCATCGCTTTTGTCGTCGCCGTGCTGGTCGGCGTTCTCGTCGGCTGTCTCGGGGCGCTGTACCAGAACCGGCAGGCCGATTACTGGCTCGGCGGCACCCTGCTGATCGGCCTCGTTCTCCCCGGCTTCCTGATCGCGCCGATCCTGCAACTGCTGTTCGGCATCAAGCTCGGAATCCTGCCCGTCGGCGGCTGGGGCGACGGCTCGATCAAGTTCCTGATCCTGCCCGTCACGGTCCTGTCGCTGCCCCACGCGGCGCGGATATCGCGGCTGATGCGCGGCTCGATGATCGAGGTGATGAACCAGAACTTCATCCGCACTGCCAAGGCAAAAGGCATCGGTCCGAGGCTAACGGTCATGCGTCACGCGCTGAAACCAGCCCTGATGCCGGTCATATCCTATCTCGGCCCGGCGGCCAGCTACCTGCTGACCGGATCGCTGGTGGTTGAAAGCATCTTCGGCCTGCCCGGCATCGGCCGCTACTTCATCACGGCCGCGCTCAACCGCGACTACGGCATGGTTCTCGGCACGGTGATTTTCTACATGGCGCTGATCGTCGTGCTCAACCTGCTCGTTGATATCGTCTACGCCTGGCTTGACCCGAAAGTGAGAACCCAATGATCCTCAATCTCGCTCGCCGCGAACAGCTGGAAGAGGAATTGCGGGCTGCAGAAGGATTGGCTCCCGAAAGCCGGTCGCTGACCCGCGACGCCATGCGCCGGCTGCTGCGCAACAAGGCTGCTGCCATTTCCCTCGTGGTGCTGACGCTGCTGATCCTGGCTGCCCTCATCGCCCCCGCCCTCATTCCGTACGGCTATGAGGATCCCGATTGGGCAGCCTTCCGCACGCCTCCGGATTTCGCCAGCGGCCATTATTTCGGCACCGACCAGAACGGCCGCGATCTGCTTGCGCGCACCCTCTACGGCACGCGCGTTTCGCTCGCCGTGGCGTTGGTCGCCACCCTCGTCTCGGTGATCATCGGCGTCCTCTACGGCGCCGTGTCAGGCTATTTCGGCGGCAAGCTGGACAGCATCATGATGCGCTTCGTCGACATCATGTACGCCCTTCCCTACATCCTCTTCGTCATCCTGCTGATGGTGATCTTCGGCCGCAACGTCTACTTGTTGTTTGCCGCCATCGGCGCGCTGGAATGGCTGACCATGGCCCGCATCGTGCGCGGCCAGACGCTGTCGCTGAAGCACCGCGAATTCATCGAGGCGGCACGGGCATCCGGCCAGCGGCCGTTCAAGATCATCCTGAAACACATTGTGCCCAACCTGGTCGGCCCGGTCGTCATCTATGCCGCCCTGACCGTGCCGGAAATCATCGCGACGGAGAGCTTTCTGTCCTATCTCGGTTTCGGCGTGCAGGAGCCGCTGACGTCGCTCGGAACGCTGATTGCCGACGGCACCAACTCGATGGAAACCGATCCCTGGCTGCTCGCCTTTCCCGCCGTCTTCCTCGTCGCCCTCCTGATGAGCCTGCTTTTCATCGGCGACGGCCTGCGCGACGCATTCGACCCGAAGGACCGCTGACATGTCGGACGCCAAAAAGAGCGAAACGCTGCTCGAACTCAAGGACTACTCCATCCGCTTCCAGACCCCGGAGGGCGATGTCGCCGCCGTCAACGGGCTTAACCTCACCATCCGCCGTGGCGAGCGTATCGCCATCGTCGGCGAAAGCGGTTCCGGCAAGAGCCAGACCTTCCTGGGCCTGATGGGATTGCTGGCGAAGAACGGCCACACCAGCGGCCAGGCGCTGCTGGAAGGTCGCGACGTGCTTTCCCTCAAGCCGCGCGAACTCGACCAGATCCGCGGCAAGGACATGGCGATGGTCTTCCAGGACCCGATGACCTCGCTCAATCCGACGCTGAAGATCTCGCGGCAACTAACGGAGCAACTCGAGGTCCACGGTGGACTGACGGCACGGGCCGCCTCCGCCACCGCTCTCGACATGCTGAAGCGCGTCGGCATTCCTGACCCGGATCGCCGCTTCAATCTCTATCCGCACGAGCTGTCAGGCGGCATGCGACAGCGCATCGTCATCGCCATGGCGCTGCTGACCCGCCCGAAGCTGCTGATCGCCGACGAGCCGACGACGGCGCTCGACGTGACCATCCAGGCGCAGATCCTCGACCTCTTCAGCGACCTGACGTCGGAAATGAAAACGGCGCTCGTCATCATCACCCACGATCTCGGCGTCGTCGCCGGCCTCGCCGAGCGGGTGGCCGTCATGTATGCCGGCGGCATCGTCGAGGACGCACCGGTGGACGACCTGTTCGACGACCCGGCCCATCCCTATACTGCCGCCCTCCACGCCTCGATCCCGAGGCCCGACCAGGATGTCGACGATCTCGCCGTCATTCCCGGCCGGCCGCCGAACCTCAAGCATCTGCCGCGTGGCTGCAGCTTCTCGCCACGTTGCGCCCATGTCGAGGACGATTGCGTCGATGCACCGCCGCCGTTGGGGCTTCTCGCACCGCAGCGGCGCGCGGCCTGCTTCCACCCCCTCCTTGGTCACCAGCAACGGAGCCCCGTCCATGGCTGAACAGACCCTGCTCAAGGTCGAGCACCTCACGACCCAGTTCGAGATCCCGTCGAAATCCTTCTTCAAGCCGGCTACCATGCTGACGGCCGTCAACGACGTCAGCTTCGAGCTCAAGGCTGGCCGGACTCTCGGCATCGTCGGCGAATCCGGTTGCGGCAAGTCGACCCTCGGCCGCTCCATCCTGCGCCTGATCCACGCGCAGAAGGGCCGCATCCTCTGGCAGGGCAAGAGCCTGCTCGACCTGTCGAGCGAGGAGATGCGCGCCGCCCGTCGCGACATGCAGATCATCTTCCAGGACCCGATCGCCTCGCTCGATCCGCGCATGACCGTCGGCGACATCATTGCCGAGCCGCTGACCGTGTTCGAGCCGAAGCTCAGCCGCGCAGAACGGCAGGACCGCGTCCGCGAGATCATGGCCGCCGTCGGCCTGGTGCCCGAAATGATCAACCGCTACTCGCATGAATTCTCCGGCGGCCAGGCGCAGCGCATCGGCATCGCGCGGGCCGTTGTCACCCGCCCGAAACTGATCATCTGCGACGAGCCGGTTTCAGCCCTCGACGTCTCCATCCAGGGCCAGGTGATCTCGCTGCTGCGCAAGTTGCGCAAGGAATTCGGACTGACGCTGATCTTCATCAGCCACGACCTCTCGGTCGTTCGGCTGATCTCGGACGACGTACTGGTCCTCTATCTCGGCCGCATCGTCGAAGCCGGCGATTGCGCCACGGTGTTCCAGCGTCCGGCCCATCCCTATACCCAGGCGCTGTTCTCGGCCGCCCCCGTGCCGGACCCAAAGGTCGCCCGCACCCGCAAGCGCATCCGCCTGCAGGGCGATCCGCCGTCGCCGATGAACCCGCCGCCCGGCTGCGTTTTCGAGCCGCGCTGCTGGAAAGCCACCGATATCTGTCGCACTGCCATGCCGGCGACAGAGCCTGTCCGCCCCGGCCAGACTGCCGCCTGTTATCACATGGATAGCCCGGAAAACTGATCGCCGCTTCCGGTGCACGGCGGCCTTGCCCGCCCTGCGTCGAAGGCCTACAGCAGGCGCAGGAATGCGATGAGGGAGAGTATCGTGGGCGGACATTTTTTGTCGATCGGCGAGTGCATGGTGGAACTGTCGCAGGCGGGCAACGGCCTGCTGCGCAAAGGCTTTGCCGGCGACACGTTCAACACCGCCTGGTACGCCAAGGCCTGCCTACCATCGGACTGGTCCATCGATTATTTTACGGCCGTCGGTGACGATCCGATGTCGGACGAGATGCTGGCCTTTATGAGCGGCGCCGGGATCGGCACATCCTATATCCGCCGCATCCGGGGTCGCACTCCGGGCCTCTATCTCATCAATCTGAAGGACGGCGAGCGCACCTTCAGCTACTGGCGCGAATCCTCGGCCGCACGCCAGCTTGCCGTCGATGGCGACCGTCTGCGCGAAGCCATCGAAGCCTCCGACGTCGTCTATTTCTCCGGCATTACGCTTGCGATACTCGCCCACGACAGCGCCGAAACCCTGCTCTCGGAACTGCGCCGCGCCAAGGCGATCGGCAAGCTGGTGGTGTTCGACCCGAACCTGCGCCCAAGGCTTTGGACCAGCCTCGACACCATGCACGCAACCATCAGCGAGGGCGCCCGCGCCGCAACGCTTGTCATGCCGAGCTACGACGACGAGGCCGCCCATTTCGGCGACCCATCGATTGCCGCCACCATCCGCCGCTACCGGCAGCTCGGCGCTCCCCTGGTCGTCGTCAAGGACGGTGCCAAGGGCGTGACCGTCAGCACGGTCGCTGGCGACACCCTGGTCGAAGCCGAACACGTTGCCGAGGTCATCGACACAACCAGCGCCGGCGACAGCTTCAACGGCGCATTCCTCGCCGAATACCTGAAGAGCAAGGATCTTGTCGCTGCAGCCCGCTTCGCCGTGAAGATCGCCGCCCGCGTGATCTGCGAGCACGGCGCATTGGTGGAGCGAGAGAAGCTCGGACTTGGTTAAGACGTCTTGCCGTCAAGCTGCGCCTCAATGGCTGTCTTGTCGATGACCGACCAGACATGCCGGATCTTGTCGTTGCGAAATTCGTAGAAGACGTTTTCCGAAAACGAGACCTTCCGTCCGTTCACCGCAAGGCCGAGGAACGTTCCCGCTGGCGTGCAGTCGAACTGCAGTCGTGCGGCGATCCTCGGCGGATCGGCGATCAGTAGATCGATGACGAATTGCAGGTCGGGTATTTGCCGGAAATCGTTTTCCAGCATCGCGCGATAGCCTGAAAGACCGATCTGCCGGCCATTGTGCTCCACATCGTCGTCAACGAACTCACCGAGGAGCGTCCAATCCTGCCTGTTGAGACAGTCGATATAGCCTCGGTAGAGGGTCGCAAGTTCGGCATCGGCCATGAGATTGACTTCCTTTGCGCATTCCAGAGTACACCGAAGAGACCTAAAGCTGCATTGCCATCGAAGCAAACCGAAGGGTGTAATATTTTCATCATCGACGGTCGTCACAATGGCTAGGCCCGGAATCATCGGATGGCGTGGGATGTTCCGCGCCGCCGCGATCGACCGGGATGGAACAGTCGACCCATGCTGCAACGTCTATCGAACATCGCCCCCGGGAAATCGCCGGCGCCGGACATGGCCCTGGGCGAACGACTGCTCATCGTCACCGATGCCTGGCACCCGCAGGTCAATGGCGTCGTGCGCTCCATCGAGAACACCAATCGTGAGCTGACGCGCATGGGCGTCACCGTCTCCATGCTGACGCCAGAGGGGTTTCGCAGCATCCCCTGCCCGACCTATCCGGAGATCAGGCTCTCGCTTGCAAGCTATCGGCGCGTTGCCGCTGCGATAGAGGCAACGCAGCCATCCTACGTACACATCGCCACGGAAGGTCCGCTGGGGCTGACGGCGCGGCGCTGGTGCGTGCGCAACGGCATGCAGTTCTCGACCACCTACCACACCCGCTTTCCCGAATATGTCGCAGCCCGCCTGCCGATCCCTAAGTCCTGGCTCTATGCCTTCATCAGGTGGTTCCACAATGGCGGCTTCGGCTGCATGGTGGCGACACCGAGCCTTGCCGCCGAGCTCAAGGCCAAGGGTGTGCGCAACCTGCTGCCGTGGAGCCGCGGCATCGATGCGACGCTGTTCAGGCCTCAGGCACAGGAAGATTCGCCCTTCGGCCTGCCCCGGCCGATCTTCATGACCGTCGGGCGCGTCGCCACGGAGAAAAACCTCCCGGCATTCCTGGATCTCAACCTGCCGGGCTCGAAAGTGGTGGTGGGTGGAGGACCTGATCTGGAGGATCTGAAGAAGCGCTACCCGGACGTGCTGTTCACCGGCGCGAAATTCGGCGAAGAACTGGCCAGCGCCTATGCGCAGGGCGATGTCTTCGTCTTTCCATCGGTGACAGACACCTTCGGCAATACCATTCTCGAAGCGCTTGCGAGCGGCGTTCCGGTCGCAGCCTACCCGGTCACCGGCCCGGCCGATATTCTCGGCGATCATCCGACCGCCGGCGCCGTCGACAAGGACCTCAGGAGCGCCTGCCTGCGAGCGCTCTCATGCTCGCGAGAGGCCGCCCGCAAACTGGCACTCACCTATTCCTGGGAAGCCGCAACGCAGCAGTTCCTCGACAACGTGCGGATCGCAAACGGCAAGATCAGACGGCGCTGAGGACCGACGCAGAGGCGCACCGGTCCCGAAGGATCAGCGTTCCTTCTTGCGCTTGCTCGGATAGGGGTTCTTCCGCTTGCGGTTCTCGAACGGATTTTCCGACGCATGGAAATGGATCCGGATCGGCACGCCCGGCATCTCGAAATCCTCGCGCAACCCGTTGGTCAGGTAACGGATATAGGATTCCGGCAATGAGTCCGGCCGGGTGCACGAGATCATGAAGCCCGGCGGACGAGCCTTGACCTGCGTCATGTATTTCAGCTTCAGCCGGCGGCCGGACACGGCGGGTGGCGGATGCTGGACCTGGCGCGCATCCAGCCAGCGATTGAGCTTGGCGGTGGCGATGCGCTTGTTCCAGACCTTGTCGGTATCGATGATCGACTGCATCAGCCGGTCGAGGCCATCGCCGGTCTGCCCGGCAATCGTCACGGCACGAATGCCGCGCGCCTGCGGCAGCAGCCGGTCGGTCTTTTCGCGCAGGTCGGCGAGCACGGTCTGCCGGTCCTCGATCAGGTCCCACTTGTTGAAGGCGATGACGGCAGCACGGCCTTCGCGGATGACGAGGTCGACGATCTGCAGGTCCTGCTTTTCGAACGGGATCGTTGCATCGAAGACGATGACCACCGTCTCGGCAAAGCGGATTGCCCGCAGCGTGTCGGCAACCGACAGCTTTTCGAGCTTCTCGGTGACGCGTGCCTTCCGGCGCATGCCGGCGGTGTCGAACAGCTTGATGGTCCGGCCGCGCCAGGCCCAGTCGACGGAGATCGAATCGCGGGTGATGCCGGCCTCGGGGCCGACCAGCAGGCGGTCCTGGCCGAGGAAGCGGTTGATCAGCGTCGACTTGCCGGCATTCGGGCGACCGACGATGGCGACGCGCAGCGGCTTCGTCTCGTCGTAATCGGGCTCTTCTTCCTTCTCGTCGTCGAACACATCGTCGCCGTCGAGCGGCAGCGAGACATCCGTCTCGGCCACGTCGTCCTCGTCTTCCTCGATTTCCGGCGGATAGGCGCGGTCCTGGCCGATGGCTGCGACGATTGCGTCGTGCAGGTCGATCATCCCCTGGCCGTGTTCGGCCGAAATCGGGCAAGGATCGCCGAGCCCGAGGGTGAAGGCGTCATAGAAACCGCCATCGGAGCCCTTGGCTTCCGACTTGTTGGCAACCAGCACGACCGGCTTGCCGCGCCGCCGCAGAAGCTCGCCGAACACCTTGTCGAGCGGCGTCAGGCCATATTTGGCATCGACCACGAACAGCGTCAGGTCTGCCTCCTCGATCGCAGCTTCGGTCTGGGCGCGCATCCGGCCCTCGAGCGAATCCTCATGGGCTTCTTCCAGACCGGCCGTGTCGATGATGGTGAAATGCAGGTCCATCAGCTTGGCATCGCCCGGACGACGGTCACGGGTGACGCCCGGGGTGTCATCGACGAGCGCCAGCTTCTTGCCAACCAGGCGGTTGAACAAGGTGGACTTGCCGACGTTCGGGCGACCGACGATCGCAACCGTGAAATTCATGGCGATTGGTGTTCCTTTAGCCCTGGGTCTGCGGGGCTTTGCCCGAAGCTTCGATATTATCAAGCATCATCTGGGCACGATTGGCAATATTGCGGGGTGACTGCTGGTCGCTGACGATGGCCTGGAACCACTGCCGGGCCTTGGCGAAATCGCCGGCCTTGTAAGCGGAAAGACCCAGGACTTCGCGCGCAGAATGGCGGAAGGCACTAGCCGGCACGGCCATCTCCTCGGCGAGCGCGGAGACCTGTTGATAAGTCCCGGTGTCGACCAGCAGGAAGGCGGCGCGCAGGCGGGCAGCGTCGGCGATAACGGAGGGAACGCCGGACTGCTTGCTGATTGCGGTGAACGCGGCCACGGCACCGGCCGTGTCGCCCTTTTGCGCCTGCAGCGACGCGGCACGCATGCTGGCGAGCAGCGGATAGGCGCCCTTGCCGTCTTTTTCGATGGCAGAGAGGGCTGCCAGTGCATCGTCGGTCTTGTTCTGGTCGGCCAGCGCCAGCGCGGCGAGAAACTTGTCGCCGTTGTCGCCGGCCTGATGGGTTGCCCAGTAGCGATAGCCGACATAGCCGGCCGTCCCGATAACGACCAGCACTGCGAAGCCGATGATCAGGCGGCCGAAACGGCGCCAGACGAACTGCATCCGGTCGGAGCGCAGTTCCTCGTTGACTTCGCGGATGAAGCTGTCGTCGTTGAATGCCATTCTCGTCTCCGGCTCCGGCCAAAACTTGCATGCATAAAAGGGAGCGCGCCGGCAGGATGCAGCGCATGAACGCGCCTTCTACCCGATTTTGCGCCCGTTGTAAGGGGGAACCGCAGAAATCACATCATTGCCAGCGGCGAAACGCCGATAAGCCACTCATGCAGCTTCCAGATGATGGCGCCCCAGAGCACGATGCCGAGGACGACCGCCGCCGCATCGTATTTCACTGACACGAACGGGCGTGGGGTGATTTCGCCGGCCCGAGCCCGGCGCTTCAGCGATATCCGCACGACAACGCCCCAGGCGAGGAAGGAGGCAAACAGCAGCACGCCGGCGCTGTCGCCGTTTGCCAGAAGATGAGCGAGCGCCCAGATCTTCACCGCCAGCACCGTCGGATGCTTCGTTCTGGCGGCGATATGACCGGCCGGCAGCAGGCCGGCCACGAGACAGATGCTGGCGATCAGCATAAGCGTCAAGGTGATGTGCGAGGCCCAGGCCGGTGGCGAATACAGCACCGTCGTCTCGTAGCGGGCGATGCTGAAGGCATAGATCAGCAACACCAGCGTCAGGAGGCTGGCGACCGACTGCAGGACGATCCAGGCGGGACGCCCGAGGCGCTCGATCATCGACAGCCGGAACCCCGGCGCCAGCGCCTGGATCAGGTGAACGCCGAGAAAAAGTATGATGCTGACGACAAGCAAAGCCATGGGGAAATCCTTTGAATCAAGACCACCATCCCTATCGGCTCGGGTTGAAAATTGAAAGCAGCATCAAAGCTTCGCCGCATTCCTCATCCAATGGCGTCCATCGAGCAAACTGACACGGTGCTTCTTTTGCGTTTCATCCCCGCCTCCGCCCTCGCCCTTTCCCTCGTGCTGCCGATAGCAGCCCAGGCAGACGAGAAACCGAAGCAGATCGTGCTGATTTCCTTTGACGGCGCCCATGACAACGCGCTCTGGACGAAGAGCCGAGACATGGCCCGGCGCAATGGCGCTCACTTCACCTATTTTCTCTCCTGCACCTTCCTGATGAACCGCGATCAGGCCAAGGCCTATCAGGGACCAGGGCATAGGCCTGGCAAGTCGAATGTCGGCTTTGCCCATAGCGACGAGGAAATCCGCACACGCATCGCCAACATCTGGGGCGCCCACCAGGAAGGCGCCGACATTTCCAGCCATGCCTGCGGCCATTTCGACGGCAAAGATTTCAGCAAGGCCGACTGGCTGCAGGAATTCAAGGCAGCACAGGTAGCGCTTCGCGATGCCTGGAAGAATTCCGGCGCCCCGACCGACGAACCTGAGGGCTGGGAGGACTTCGCCACCCACGACGTCAAGGGATTTCGCGCGCCCTATCTCTCCACCAGCGATGGCCTCGTTGCCGCCGAGAAGGAAATGGGCTTCGTCTACGACGCCAGCCTCGTCACCCGTGGACCCATGCTGCCGAAGACCGAAAATGGCCTGCCGCGTTTCGGACTGCCCCTCATCCCGGAGGGCCCGGACCATCATCTGGTGATCGGTATGGACTACAATCTCTATGTCCACCACTCGAAAGGCGTCGAGGACCCTGCCAATTCGAAAGCCTATGAGGACCGCAGCCTCAACGCCTACGAAGCCGCGTTCAAGACGCAATATGACGGCGACCGCATCCCCCTTCAACTCGGCTTCCATTTCGTCGAAATGAATGCCGGCGCCTACTGGCGAGCGCTCGACCGCTTCCTCGGCGACGTCTGCCAAAAACCGGACGTCGCCTGCATCAGCTACTCCGAAGCCCTGCCAATGATCGCCGCACGGGGCAAGACGGCGTCCGGGCTCTGAAACGTCGTACCGTTTGCAGACCCCACGAAAAAAGGCTCCGTCTCCGGAGCCTTTTTGCATTGTCGCTGGAATTCTCAGGTTTCCGGGTTCTCGCTTTGCGCCTGACGCTCCAGATAATGGCGATCAATCGCCGGCAATGGCTCGTCGTCGATGGCCGCCTCGAAGGACTTGAGGCGCTTGTGGATCGATAGCAGCTCGATGATCGTCGTCCAGGAGTTGACGAGATACTGGAAGGAATTGCTGACCTGTCCAAACGCTGTCGAGATCTGCTGGAAGATGCCGTAGGTGATGGTACCGGCCACAATCGTCGGCACGAGCATGAAGACCACGAACAGCGCGTCCGCCTGGACATAGAAATAGCGGGCGACGTTGAAGTACAGGTAGTGGAAATACATCCGGTAGTAATTGCGCCGAACGTTTCCGAACAACTCCGTCAGCGTTGCCGGCTGGGCGCGATCCGCATGGTCCTCGCCGTAGACGAGTTCCTTGCGATAGGCTGCCTCGACGCGCTGGTTGCGGAAGTTCAAGCCAGGCAGCTTGATGCCGGCGACAGCCAGCAGCACGGTCCCGAAGACAGACCAGAACAAGGCCAGCCAGAACAGCGAATTTGGCACTTTTCCGATAAATGGCAGATCGGTGACGTAGTTCGACAATGCGAGCAGGATAGGCAGGAACACCACCAGCGTCATGACGGAATTGATGAGCGTGATGCCGAGCCCTTCGAGCGTGCTCGAAAAGCGCATAGTGTCTTCCTGAACACGCTGCGATGCACCTTCGATGTGCCGCAATTTTTCCCACTTGGACGCATAGAAATTGTTCATCGCCGTGCGCCAGCGGAAAATGTAGTGGCTGGTGAAGAAGTCGGTGACGATCGAGACGAACATGCTGAGAAAGGCGATCTGCGCGAACACAATCATCAGGTCGTAGAAATTCTCGACTGATATACCGGGTTTCTTGGACAACGCATTCTGCAGGAGGTCCCCGAACGGCCGGCGCCAGTTATTGACGACGACGCTGATCTGGACGCCGAAATAAGTCACGAAGATGATCAGCGCAGAGCCCCAGACCGACCACAGCTTCCATGGGTGATTGATTGCCTTCAGATGCCAAAAACCACAGAAGATTATGCCCGAAAGGAAGAAGTAACCGTAGAACCAGAGATTCTCGCGCAGCAGGAAGAACGACAGGTCGATCGGCTGCTGATCTTCCGGAACGGGTCCGAAGCCTAACGTCACACCGAGATGCGCTGCGCCAAGATACCAGCCAAAGATGGCAACCAGCGTCCAGACGATGAGGGAGGTGAAGAACACCTTGGGCTGAGGAAAGAAGGAATGAAACACAGAGATCGCTTTCCTGAACGGGAAGATGGGAAGCATCAGCCGATGCTGATTTTGCGGGAACCTAAGGCAGTTCCAAAGCAGCGGCAACGCTCTTCCCGCTTTCTTACACATTTGTAACGGCTTGTTCCCAGGATATCATCCGATTGCTGAGCGCATCGGCGCCACGCACCGCCAGGAGGTTGCATCTGGCTTCGCGTGCCCGCGTCGCCGAGGCTGCGCGCCGATCAGGTCAGGCGCCTTATTCGTCCGCCAACGTCAAAATCACAGGCCCGTTTCGGGTGGCGATGACGGTGTGTTCGAACTGTACGGTAGGCGCGCGCGGATCGCTGTAAAGGGTCCAGGCATCGTCGCCGCCCTCGGCCCAGCTGGCGCCGAGCGACAGGAAAGGCTCGACGGTGAAGACCAGCCCGTCCTGCATGATCCGCGTCTCGCTCGGATCGGCCCAGGTCGACACCTCGGCCGGCTCCTCGTGCAGCGAGCGGCCGATGCCGTGGCTGGCCAGATTGGCGATCAGCGTGTAGCGGTGCTTTGCAGCAAAGGCGCCGACGGCCTTGCCGATCTGCAGGAAAGGCACGTCGCTGCGCACCTGGTTGAGGCCAACCCACAGCGCCCGCTTGCCATCGCGGCACAATCGCTCGATCTTCGGCTTGACCGGTGGCACCGTGAAGGATGCGCCCGTATCGGAAAAGAACCCGTCCTTTTCGGCCGACACATCCAGATTGACGAGATCGCCGGCCGCAATGACGCGCGGGCCCGGAATTCCGTGCGCCACTTCCTCGTTGACGCTGATGCATGTCGCGCCGGGAAAGCGATAGACGGTCTCGGGCGCCGACCGTGCACCGGCGTCTTCAAGCGCCTTGCGGCCGATAGCATCGAGCTCCAGCGTCGTGATCCCCGGCTCGAGAGCTGCAGCCATCACCTTCAGCGCATTTGCGCAGATACGGCCGATGTCCTTCATCTTGGTGAATTCGTCGTCGCTTGAAATGATCATCGAAACAGGATTCCGGCTCTAGCGGCCCTGTCGGGCCAAACGGATGGAGCGCTGGCTTTCGCGCCTCCTCGCTCGTCCGTCAATGCCTTTTTCCCTGTGCGCCCGTCATTTGCGGCCTATCCGGCGCTCAGAGCGTCCCCACCAGCGACGCCAGCTGGTCGGCGCACTGGCCCCAGCCCTCGTAAAAACCCATGTTCTCGTGCGTTTCGCGATCCTCTGCGCTCCAGTGCAGCGCCCGGGCGGTGTAGCGTGTCTGGCCGTTGCCGATGTCCTCGAACGTGACGATGGCGGTCATGAACGGCTTGGCCGAGGGTATCCAGGCGCTGGTGAAGGCGTCAGTGAAGACCAGCTTGCGGTTTTCGACGACATCCAGGTAGACGCCGCGGTTGGGATACTCCACGCCATCCGGCCCGAGCATCACGATGAAGCTGGTGCCGCCCGGACGCGGATCAAGCTCGGCAGTCGTGGTCCTGAACGGCA
The DNA here is from genome assembly GCF_007000325.2 of Rhizobium rhododendri. Taxonomy (GTDB): domain Bacteria; phylum Pseudomonadota; class Alphaproteobacteria; order Rhizobiales; family Rhizobiaceae; genus Rhizobium; species Rhizobium rhododendri. The sequence goes on from NZ_CP117267.1 coordinate 2,114,690, forward strand.
GCGGGGCAAACCACTGCTTCAGCAGTTCCGGCTCCGTCCATGCCCGGAACAGCTTGTCGGGCGTCGCTGCAATGACCCGCGTCAGCGACAACTCGTGACGGACGATATCGGCTTCGCGGACCGTATCTTCTTCGCTCATGGGACATTCCTCCTCGGTGATTGCCTGGACATATGCAGCAGCGGAAGTCTAGGACAAGTCCGGGATCTCGCCAATGGCTGCATGCCTGGACGCAGTGCTTGCACCTTTCCCCGTCAAGCGCGAGAAGAGGCAGAAATCCAATCGGTGAGACGATGACCAGAAAACAAATTGCCATCATAGGCGCCGGCCCCGCAGGTCTCATGGCCGCTGAGGTGCTGGCCAGTTCCGGCCACGCTGTCAACGTCTATGACAGCATGCCGACGGTCGCGCGCAAATTCCTGCTGGCCGGCAAGTCCGGCCTCAACATCACCCATTCAGAGGACCATGCCGCGTTTGCCAGCCGCTTCGGCAGTTCCAATCCCAGGCTTCGCCCTGCCCTCGACGCCTTTGGCTCGGATGCGGTGCGGCAATGGGCAGCAGATCTGGGCATTGAAACCTTCGTCGGCTCCTCCGGCCGCGTCTTTCCCCGCGCCATGAAAGCCTCGCCCCTGCTGCGCGCCTGGTTGAAGCGCCTGCAGGCCGCAGGCGTCACCATCCTTGCGCGACATCGCTGGATCGGCTTTGCCGATAACGGCCATGTTTTCGAGACGCCGGAGGGCAAACGCACGCTACCGTCAGATGCGACATTGCTGGCATTCGGCGGAGCCAGCTGGCCAAGGCTCGGCTCGGACGGCCAATGGACGACAGCGCTCGCAGACTCAGGCGTCGAGATAGCGCCGTTCCGCCCGGCAAACTGCGGCTTCGATGTCGAATGGAGCGAGGATATCGTCACCCGCTTTGCCGGCGCACCGCTGAAATCCGTGACGGCCACCTCGGATGCCGGCACGTCTCCGGGCGAATTCGTCATCGGCCGGCATGGCATAGAGGGTAGCCTCGTCTATGCCCATGCCGCAGCCCTTCGCGACCGTCTTGAGAGAACCGGCAGCGCCAGCCTCACGATCGACCTTGCACCGGGGCGAAATGCAAACCGGCTGGCAAAGGACCTGGCCCGCCAGGGCGCCAAAGCCAGCCTCTCCAATCGCCTGCGCAAGGCAGCAGGCATCGAGGGCGTCAAGACCGCGCTGCTGCGGGAATTCGTGCCCGCCGCCGATCTTGCCGATCCGGACCGTCTCCCCGGCTGGATCAAGGCGCTGCCGATCCCGGTTCTCCGGCCGAGGCCGATAGCCGAGGCGATCTCCTCTGCCGGCGGCATCGCCTGGGCTGCGATCGACGAGGGCTATATGCTGAAGGCCCGACCCGGGACCTTCGTCGCCGGCGAGATGATCGACTGGGAGGCGCCGACCGGCGGTTACCTGCTGACGGCGTGCTTTGCCACCGGCCGCGCCGCCGCTAACGGTCTGGATGCCTGGCTCAAGCGCTGAATGAAGCAGTTGAATCAGCCTTCCCGCCGAGTGACGCAAGCGATTAATACGATTCGGTTTTTCAGATCCTTCGGGCCGGAGATTCCGGCCTGACTACCCGCCGCTCAGGGTGCGCCGCACAGCGTCCTTCCAGCCCTTGAGCTTGACCGCGCGCGTCGCCTCGTCCATTTCGGGCACGAATTGCCGGTCGACGGCCCAGGCCTTGGCGAAGGCCTCGCGCTGTGGCCAGACGCCGGCGCGGCTGCCGGCAAGCCACGCGGCCCCGAGAGCCGTCGTCTCGAGAATCGTCGGGCGATCTACCGGCGCGTCGAGCAGATCGGCCAGCCGCTGCATGGTCCAGTCGGAAGCGACCATGCCGCCATCGACCCTGAGCACCGTCTCGTCCGCGCGCTTCTTCCAGTCCTTGTGCATGGCGTCGAGCAGGTCGCGTGTCTGGTAGCAGACTGCTTCCAATGCCGCATGGGCAAATTCCGCAGGGCCCGTGTTACGCGTCAGCCCGAATATCGCGCCGCGTGCATGGGCATCCCAGTGCGGCGCCCCGAGCCCGGTAAAGGCCGGCACGAGGTAGATATCCTGTCCGGGATCGGCCTTGGCCGCCAACCTGCCCGATTCCTCGGCCGAGCCGATCAGGCCCATGCCGTCCCGCAGCCACTGCACCGCAGCCCCTGCGATGAAGATCGAGCCTTCGAGCGCATAGGTGGTCTTGCCATCGAGACGGTAGGCGATGGTGGTGAGCAGCCGGTTCTTCGAGCGCACCCTGTCCGAGCCGGTGTTGAGCAAGGCGAAGCATCCGGTGCCATAGGTCGATTTCATCATGCCGGGCTCGAAGCAGGCTTGCCCGATCATGGCCGCATGCTGGTCGCCGGCAACGCCAAGAATGGGGACCGCCGCGCCGAAGATGTCGGGATCGGTGACGCCGAAATCGGCGGCGCAATCCTTGACTTCGGGCAGCATCGCCGCTGGCACGCGCAGGATGTCGAGCAGCTCCTCGTCCCACTCGTTGTCGGCAATGTTGAACATAAGGGTCCGAGACGCATTGGTGGCGTCGGTGACGAAATTTTTGCCCCCGGTCAGTCGCCAGATCAGGAACGTGTCGATCGTTCCGAAGCAGAGTTCGCCCCTTGCCGCCCGCGCACGGGCGCCTTTGACATTGGCCAGCATCCAGGAAAGCTTGGTCCCCGAAAAATACGGATCGAGCAGCAGGCCGGTGCGCTTCGTGAACAGTTTTTCCAGGTCCTGGCGTTTCAGCTTGTCGCAATAGGCCGCCGTCCGCCTGTCCTGCCAGACGATGGCGTTCTGGATCGGCTTGCCGGTGTCGCGCTCCCAGACGACAACCGTCTCGCGCTGGTTGGTAATGCCGATCGCGGCGATCTGCCCGGCCTCGATGCCGGCAGCGGCGATGGCATCGCGCACAGTCGAAAGCACGCTCTGCCAGATATCCTCCGGATCGTGCTCCACCCAGCCGGATTGCGGATAGATCTGCGGGAACTCCATCTGTCCGACGCCTGCCACCTTCATCTTGTCATCGAAGATGATCGCCCGCGCCGAGGTTGTTCCCTGGTCGATTGCCAGAATATAGCCGCTCATATGATGTCCGTCCTTCTCCCGAGACGACACCAATAGGACAGGCTCGCCCGTCTGAACAGAAAGCAAATGGTAAAATTATTGCCGCCGGCGGCAGGTTGTCAGTTGCAGGACTTTGGGACTAACCTCAAATTAAAGTAGCAACGCGCGGACAGAGAGCAGAGCATGGCCAGAACAGTCGTCGTCACCGGTTCCACCAGCGGCATAGGCCTTGCCATCGCCAGCGCCTTTGCCGGCAGGGGCGACAATGTCGTCATCAACGGCTTCGGCGAAGCTGACGAGATCGAGGCCATCCGCGCCAGCCTCGAGGTCTCCGGCGGCAGTGTCCTTTATCATCCGGCCGATATGACGAAGCCTGCCGAAATCGCCGACCTGATCGCCACCGCTGCGGCAGCCTTTGGCGGGATCGACGTGCTGGTCAACAATGCCGGCATCCAGCATGTCGCCCCGATCGAGGACTTCCCGATCGACCAATGGGACCGGATCATCGCCATCAACCTTTCCAGCGCCTTCCACACCATCAGGGCGGCAATTCCCTTCATGAAGGCCAGGCGCTACGGCCGGATCGTCAACATTGCCTCCGCCCATGCGCTGGTCGCCTCGCCTTTCAAAAGCGCCTATGTCGCCGCCAAGCACGGCATCCTCGGCCTCACCAAGACGGCGGCGCTGGAACTGGCCGAATTCGGGGTGACGGTGAATGCGATCTGTCCCGGCTACGTGCTCACCCCGCTGGTGGCGAGCCAGATCCCCGACACGGCAAAGGCGCGCGGCATGACGGAAGAACAGGTGAAGACCGAGGTGCTGCTCAAGGCCCAACCGACGCGCGAGTTCGTAAAGGCAGAGGAAATTGCCGCTTTGACGCTCTATCTGGCCAGCGACGAGGCGCGCCAGGTCACGGGAACGCACGTCTCGATTGACGGAGGATGGACTGCAGCCTAACCATGGCAGGTTGAAAGTTTATGACAAACGGCAAGAGGCTCCATGAACGACACGATCCGGTTCATCCTGAATGGCGAGGACATCGCCCTGTCGAGCCTGCGGCCGACGGAGACCCTGCTGGATTTCCTGCGCATCGGCAGGCACATGACCGGCACCAAAGAAGGATGCGCCGAGGGCGACTGCGGTGCCTGCACGGTTCTGGTCGGGAGGCTGATCGACGGCGGGCTGCATTACGAATCGGTCAACGCCTGCATCCGCTTTGTCGGCTCGCTGCACGGCACCCATGTCGTCACTATCGAGCATCTGGCCGCCCGCGACGGGACGCTGCATCCCGTCCAGCAGGCGATGGTCGACTGTCACGGCTCGCAATGCGGTTTCTGCACCCCCGGTTTCGTGATGTCGCTCTACGGCCTCTGGCTCGCCAACGAAAAGCCAGGCCGCGCCGCCATCGAGAAGGCCTTGCAGGGCAATCTCTGTCGTTGCACCGGCTACGAGCCGATCGTCAAGGCGGCCGAACAGGTGAGCCTGCTGCGCCCGAGCGCGCTGTTCGATCCTTTGCAAAAGACCCGAGCCGACATCATGGCACGGCTCTGGGCGCTGCAGAGCCGCGAGACGATCACCGTATCTTCGGGCGATGAGCGCGTGATCGTCCCCGGCTCCATGGACGATCTCGCCCGCATCCTGGCACAGGAGCCGGATGCCACCGTGGTTGCCGGCTCCACCGATGTCGGCCTTTGGGTCACCAAGCAGATGCGGGTACTGAACCCGGTGGTCTTCATCAATCATCTCACCGAAATGCAGTCGATCACCTCAGGTGACGGCGGCTTTACAATCGGCGCCGGCGTCACCTATACGCGCGCCTTCGAGACTATCGCCTCCCGCGTACCGACACTCGGCCGGCTGATCGACCGTATCGGTGGCGACCAGGTGCGCAATATGGGCACCATCGGCGGCAACATCGCCAACGGCTCGCCGATCGGCGACAGCCCGCCGCCGCTGATCGCTCTCGGCGCCACCGTCAAGCTGCGCTCCGCTGCAGGAACCCGCCAGTTGCGACTGGAAGACTTCTTCATCGCCTACGGCAAGCAGGACAGGCATCCGGACGAGTTCGTCGAGAGCATCTTCGTGCCCTACCCGGCCGACGATGCCAAATTCGCCGTCTACAAGATCACCAAGCGCCGCGACGAGGACATCACCGCCGTGCTCGGTGCCTTCTACCTGACGCTGGACGCTAACAACGACGTTCACGACATCCGCATCACCTTTGGCGGCATGGCCGGAACGCCGAAGCGGGCCCGCACCGTCGAGGCCGAACTGATCGGCAAACCCTGGACCGAGGCCACCGTCGAGGCGGCGCGTCCCGCCTTCGATGCCGACTTCCAGCCCTTGACCGACTGGCGCGCCACCGCCGAATACCGACAGCTGACGGCCAAGAACCTGCTGCTGCGCTTTTATCTTGAGACCACGGGCGAACCGCAGGAACTCAGGCGCTTCGAGGAGATGGCGTGATGGACAAATCCACATTCGAGAAGCGCAAGATCATCAACGGCGCCATGCACGCGTCGCTGAAGCATGATTCGGCTCACAAGCATGTCACCGGCGCTGCCGACTACATCGACGACATTCCGGAGCCCGCCAACCTCCTGCACGGGGCGCTGGGCCTGTCCGACCGGGCCCATGCGGAGATCGAGGGCATCGACCTTTCCGCCGTTGCCGCCGTCCCCGGCGTGATCTGGGTGATGACCGGCGCCGACGTGCCTGGGATTAACGACGTCAGTTCGAACGGCAAGCACGACGAGCCGCTGCTCGCCGAAACAAAGGTCGAGTTCCACGGCCAGCCAATCTTCGCCGTCATCGCCACGACGCGCGAGATTGCGCGCCGCGCCGCACGGCTGGCCAAGATCGACTATCGCGACCTGCCGCACTGGAGCGACATCGATGGCGCGCTGGCCAACGGCGGCCCCGTCGTCTACGAGCCGATGACCCTCAAGCGCGGCGAACCCGAGACCGAGATGGCAAAGGCACCGCAGCGGCTGAAGGGCCAGATGCGGATCGGTGGCCAGGAGCATTTCTATCTCGAAAGCCATATCGCTATGGCTATCCCCGGCGAGGACGACGAGGTGACCGTCTGGTCCTCGACCCAGCATCCGAGCGAAATCCAGCATATCGTCGGCCACGTCCTCAACATTCCGTCCAACGCCGTGACCGTCAACGTTCGCCGCATGGGCGGCGGCTTCGGCGGTAAGGAGACTCAAGGCAACCAGTTTGCAGCGCTCGCCGCCATCGCCGCGAAAAAACTCAACCGCGCCGTCAAGTTCCGCCCAGACCGCGACGAGGACATGATCGCCACCGGCAAGCGCCACGATTTCCTGGTCGATTACGAGGTCGGCTTCGACGAAGACGGCCGCATCCACGCGCTCGACGCCACCTTTGCGGCGCGCTGTGGCTTCTCCTCCGATCTCTCCGGCCCGGTCACCGACCGTGCTCTCTTCCATGCCGATTCCAGCTATTTCTACCCGCACGTCCATCTGGTCTCAAAGCCGCTGAAGACCCACACCGTCTCGAACACCGCCTTTCGCGGGTTCGGCGGGCCGCAGGGCATCGTCGGCGCCGAGCGCGTCATCGAGGAGATCGCCTATGCTGTTGGCAAGGATCCACTGGATATCCGCAAGCTGAATTTCTACGGTCAGCCAGGCTCCGGCCGGACGCTGACCCCCTATCACCAGGAGGTCGAGGACAACATCATCGGCCGTCTCGTCGACGAACTCGAAGCCTCCGCCGACTACCGGGGCCGTCGCCAGGCGATCGTCGAATTCAACCGCAGCAGCCGCTACATCCGCAAGGGCATCGCGCTGACGCCGGTGAAATTCGGGATTTCCTTCACGATGACCGCGTTCAACCAAGCCGGTGCGCTCGTGCATGTCTATCAGGATGGCTCGATCCACCTGAACCACGGCGGCACCGAGATGGGCCAGGGCCTCTATACCAAGGTGGCCCAGGTGCTGGCCGAGGCCTTCCAGGTCGACATCGAGCGGGTAAAGATCACCGCGACGACAACGGCCAAGGTGCCGAACACTTCGGCCACGGCCGCCTCTTCCGGTTCCGACCTCAACGGCATGGCGGCCTATGATGCAGCCCGGCAGATCAAGGAGCGGCTGGTCGCCTTTGCTGCCGCTAAGTGGAATGTCGAGCCGGCAGACGTCATATTCCTGCCGAACCGGGTTCGGGTCGGCGAGATCGAGATCCCCTTCCCCGATCTCATCAACCAGGCCTATTTCGCCCGCGTCCAGCTTTCCGCCGCCGGCTTCTACAAGACACCGAAAATCCACTGGGACCGCAAGGCAGGGCGTGGCACGCCGTTCTACTATTTCTCCTATGGTGCCGCCTGCTCGGAAGTCTCCATCGACACGCTGACCGGCGAATATCTGATCGACCGCACCGACATCCTCCACGATGTCGGCAGGTCGCTGAACCCGGCCATCGACATCGGCCAGATCGAAGGCGCCTTCGTGCAGGGCATGGGCTGGCTGACAACGGAAGAGTTATGGTGGGACGCCAAGGGCCGCCTGCGCACCCACGCGCCCTCGACCTACAAGATCCCGCTCGCGTCCGACCGGCCGAAAATCTTCAACGTCAAGCTCGCCGAATGGTCGGAAAATAGCGAGCCGACCATCGGCCGCTCAAAAGCCGTCGGCGAACCCCCCTTCGTGCTCGGCGTTTCCGTGCTCGAAGCCCTCTCCATGGCCATCGCCAGCGTCGCCGACTACCGCCTCTGCCCCAGACTCGACGCTCCCGCTACGCCCGAGCGGGTGCTGATGGCCGTAGAGCGGCTGAAAGGCCGATGAGGACGAACGACTTGCCGATATCCCGCCCCGGACCGCAACAACCGTGCCGGGAAGCCGAAGCCGCACCGAAAAACCCTCGGCAAATCAACACCTCCCCTCATTCCTGTGCTGGCAACAGGAATCCAGCCACGGCGCGTCTGCGCCGTGAGGGCACGCTTCCACTAGCAACAGAAGATCTTTCGCGCCCAAAGACTTGGGCGCACTGGATTCCTGTGACAGGCACAGGAATGAGGGTAGTGGGAGGCGCTTGTTCCCCTCTCTCCTTGTACGCCGGGGACGGCCGCATTGCACTTATTGTCCAGATCCGCCGCTTGCGCATCACACCGATAAATCTACGGCACACTCACCTCTTCACTCATTCCTGTGCTCGTCACAGGAATCCAGCCATGGCGCGTCTGCGCCGTGAGGGGATGCTCTTCCGGGCCACGATAAGCCCCCCGCGCCCAAAGACTTGGGCGCACTGGATTGCTGTGACTGGCACAGGAATGAGGGAGACCGGGGGGACTTCCTTGATGCTCTCCGTCTATCCGGAGGCCAGGCCATGATCCCCTCCCTTGCCGCCTTCCTCGCGCAAAATCCCGCTGCCGTCCTCATTGAGATCACCGGCACGCAAGGGTCTGTTCCGCGCGAGACGGGCACGTTCATGCTGGTTTCGCAACACGACATCTGGGGCACCATCGGTGGTGGGCAGTTTGAGTTTCTGGCGATTGCCAATGCGCGGGCGATGCTCGGCGGCGGTGGCATCGAGGTGATGGATATTCCGCTTGGCCCTGAGATCGGTCAGTGCTGCGGTGGCCGGACGCAGTTGCGCTGCCGTCTCGCCAGTGCAGAGACGATCGCGGACCTCCACAGGCGGCTGGATAGGGAGGCGGAAGCCTTCCCGCAAGTGACGCTTTTCGGCGCCGGCCATGTCGGGCGGGCGCTGACGGCGGCGCTGAAACCGTTGCCGGTCGCAACCCTCGTCGTCGAGACCCGCAGGGAAGAACTGGATGAGCTGCCCGATGGCACCGCGACACGGCTGCTCGCCATGCCGGAGGCGCTAGTTGCTGAGCTTCCACCCGGCAGCGTGGTGCTGATCCTCACGCATGACCACGCGCTCGATTTCCTGATCGCCCGGGAGGCTCTGGCACGAAGCGATCTGGCCTATGTGGGAATGATCGGATCGGCCACCAAGCGCGCCACCTTTGCCCATTGGCTGGCACGCGAAGGCGGCGACAAGTCCTCGCTCGGGCGCCTGACGCTGCCCATCGGCGGCGCCACCGTCAAGGACAAACGCCCCGAAGTCATCGCCGCCATGACCGCAGCCGAAATCCTGACCGCGCTCACCTCTTACCGCAGCCATGGGTCCCGATAGCGGGGATCGCGACCGTCGAGGAAACCGAGATCGCGCTTGACGCGGTCCGGCGTGGCATCGAGGTCTAGCTTCCCGCCAGCAGGCAACAGTCTGGTAAAAAAGTGCAGCAATTTTCCACGAATTGATATCCTCCGTCTTGCCATTCCAAGCGGCGAGACTGCATTGCAGGCCATGACTTCACCTTTGTTTAATTGATCTCAGGGATTGCAGTGTGCCGCCGAAAATGCTGCAGTTCCAATCGAACAACCGTCTGCATGCATAAAGAGAACTGATCCATGAAGTTATCGAGGCAGTTTCCCCTCAATGCGCTGCGCGTGTTCGAAGCGGTGGCGCGGCTGGGCAGCTTCACGAAGGCGGGCGAAGAGATCGGCATGACGCAGACGGCCGTCAGCTACCAGATCAAGCTGCTCGAGGAGAATATCGGCGAGGCCCTGTTCCTGCGCCGACCACGGCAGATCAGCCTCACCGAAACCGGGCTAAGGCTGCTGCCAAAGGTGACCGAGGCCTTCGGGATATTGAACGAGGCGATGGCGTCCGTGAGGGAGGCTGCCGAGGAGACGCTGATCATTCACTCGACGCCGACATTTGCGTCGCAATGGCTCGCGCGCAATCTGGGCTCGTTTCAAATTCTTCATCCAACAATCGCCGTTCGGCTTAAGACCTCGGATGACCTCATCGATTTCAGCCGCGAAACTGCGGACGTTGCCATCCGAAGCGGTGGCGGAAATTGGCAGGGTCTTGCTGCCAACCGGCTCATCAAGGTCGATTTTACCCCGATGCTCAGCCCACGCCTTGCGGAGGACATTGGCGGGATCCATGCGCCAGAAGACCTGCTGAAGCTCAGGATCATCGATGCCGGCGATCCCTGGTGGGTTATCTGGTTCAAGGCGGCGGGCGTAGAAAACCCTGACCTGGAAAGCCGGCCCCGCAGCCGGCTGGGCGCGCAGTCGTTCGAGGCGAGCGCCGCAATTGCAGGCCAGGGGGTGGCTATCCTGACACCCGAATTCTACCGGGACGATCTGGCCTCCGGACGGCTGCTGCAGCCCTTTCCGCTGGTTTGCGACGATGGCCACGATTACTGGCTGGCCTATCCCGAAAGCCGGCGCAACACGCCGAAAATCAGAGCCTTCCGAAACTGGCTGATGACCGCAATTCACGGCACGACCGCATGAAAGGCAGGCGCCATCGGCAATCGCTCGGCACGCGTCTCACCTGCAACTGTAACCGAACCGTCACATCTTCCCGCCGCGTGTTCGCAGGCGCAACAAACAGCATGGTATTCGCCGCCTTCCCCTTCCCTCCGCGCTGAAAATTTTCCAATGTGGGGCGACTGCGACAGGGGACGAATATGTACGAATACGCCATCGCGTGGGAATGGCTGGCCTTTGCGGCCCGCTGGTTTCACGTCATCACCGCCATCGCCTGGATCGGTTCGTCCTTCTATTTCATCGCGCTGGATCTCGGCCTCGTGAAGCACGCCAATCTGCCTGCAGGCGCCTATGGCGAGGAATGGCAGGTGCACGGCGGCGGCTTCTATCACGTGCAGAAATACCTGGTGGCGCCGGCCAGCATGCCGGAACACCTCACCTGGTTCAAATATGAGAGCTATTTCACCTGGCTCTCCGGCTTCCTCATGCTGGCGATCGTCTATTACGGCGGCGCCGACCTCTTTCTGATCGACCGGCATGTCCTCGATGTCAGCGCTCCCGTCGCTATCCTGATCTCGCTTGCGTCGCTCGCCGTCGGCTGGATCGTCTACGACCAGCTCTGCAAGTCGCCGCTCGGCAAGAATACCTGGGTGCTGATGGGACTGCTCTACGTCGTGCTGGTCTTCATGGCCTGGGGCTACACCCACCTCTTTACCGGCCGCGCGGCCTTCCTGCATCTCGGCGCCTTCACGGCGACGATCATGTCGGCAAATGTCTTCTTCATCATCATGCCCAACCAGCGCGTTGTCGTCGCCGACCTCATCGCCGGCCGCACGCCGGATGCGAAATACGGCGTCATCGCCAAGCAGCGTTCGCTGCACAACAACTACCTGACCTTGCCGGTCATCTTCTTCATGCTGTCGAACCACTATCCGCTGGCCTTCGGCACGGCCTATAACTGGATCATCGCCGCACTAGTGTTCCTGATGGGCGTCACCATCCGCCACTGGTTCAACACCACCCACGCCCGCAAGGGCCGTCCGACCTGGACATGGCTCGTCACCGTCATCCTCTTCATCGTCATCATGTGGCTGTCGACGGTGCCGAAGATCCTGTCCGGCGATAAGGACGCAGCAGCCGTCGCGCCGGCCTTCCAGCAGTTCGCCGCTGACGCCCATTTCCCGGCGGCAAAGGCCATCGTTACGACGCGCTGTTCGATGTGCCATGCGGCAGAACCCGCCTACGAGGGGATCGTTCGGGCACCGAAGGGCGTGATGTTCGAGACCGATAGCGAGATCGCCATGCATGCCCGCGAAATCTACATCCAGGCCGGCCGCAGCCACGCCATGCCGCCGGGCAATGTCACCGACGTGACGCCGGAGGAGCGCAAGGTGCTGGTCGCCTGGTTCGAAAGCTCCGTCAATCAAGGCAAGACGCAATGACCTCCACACTTCTGCGCGGCCGGCTTCTCTCCTTCAGCCGCGCGCCGCACGACCTCTCCGACACCGGAAGCTACGTCTACGAAAGCGATGGCGGCCTGCTGCTCGAAGGCGGCCTGATCGTCGCACGCGGCCCCTACGATGCGATCAAGGCCAAGGCTCCAGTCGATGCGGTCGAAATCGACCACCGTCCACACCTGATCATGCCGGGCTTCATCGACACCCACCTGCATTTTCCCCAAATGCAGGTCATCGCCTCCTATGCCGCCAATCTGCTGGAATGGCTGAACACCTACACATTCCCCGAGGAATGCCGTTTTGTCGAAAGCGCCCATGCCGAGCGCATTGCCACCCATCTGTACGACGAACTGATCCGCCACGGCACGACCACTGCCGTTGCCTATTGCTCGGTCCACAAGACCTCCGCCGACGCTTTCTTCCGCGAGGCGCTTCGGCGCAACATGCGCATGGTCGGCGGCAAGGTGATGATGGACCGTAACGCCCCTCAGGGCCTGCTCGATACGCCGCAGCTCGGCTATGACGAGACCCGCGCCGTCATCGCCGAATGGCACGGCAAGGGTCGCAACCACGTCGCCATCACGCCGCGCTTCGCCATCACCTCGACACCGCAGCAGATGGAGGCGGCAGGCGCTCTGGCCCGCGAATTCCCCGAGCTGCACATCCAGACCCACCTGTCGGAAAACCACGACGAGATCAAGTTCACCGCAGAACTCTACCCCGAGGCGCTAGACTATACCGACATCTACGCCCGCTACGGCCTGCTCGGCGACAAGACGCTGTTCGGTCACTGCATCCATCTCTCGGAGCGCGAGGCGGATGCAATGAGCGAGGCCGGCGCGATCGCCGTGCATTGCCCGACGTCCAACCTCTTCCTCGGCTCGGGCCTGTTTCCGCTGAAGGCGTTGGCACGTCGTGAAAAGCCGGTTCGCATCGGTGTTGCCACGGATATTGGCGGCGGATCGAGCTACTCGATGCTGCGCACCATGGACGAGGCTTACAAGATCCAGCAGTTGCTTGGCGAACGGCTGAACCCGCTGGAGAGCTACTACCACATGACGCTTGGGAACGCCGAGGCGCTTGCTCTTGCCGACCGCATCGGCACGCTCGACCCCGGCAGCGACGCCGACCTCGTGGTTCTCGATGCAGCGGCTACGCCTGCCATGGCGTTGAAAATGGAGGTGGTGAAAAGCCTGGTCGAGGAGCTTTTCCTCCTGCAGACCATGGGCGACGACCGGGCCATTGCGGAGACCTATGTTGCCGGCGTGGCGTCAAAGACAGCACTGTGACTATTTGGTACCAAATTTAAAAAAGCTCTTATAAAGCAAGTCAGCATTTACCCTTATTTAAAGCCAGCTGACCTAATGGTCTCAGCGGCAAGGGATCGTTTTCGGCCGCCATGATGGCACCTGCCGCTTGCCATTTCACTCATCATTTCGCCGGACCCCCGAGTTGCTCGCTTCGTCAAGAGCGGGAGGCATCGCCTCCTGCTGCCGACGTTTGCGTCCCATTCGTTGCCCGCCCACTCCTCCGAGGACAAATGTCAATTCTCAAGAACGCCAGCATCCGCACCAAGATCCTGTCGCTGATTATCCCGCTTTGCATCGTCGGCGTTGGAGCAACGGCTTTCGTCGCAAGCCGCTATAAGGCCGCCGATACGGATTACTCCAAGTTTATTGCGACCGACAACGTTGCGTCCGTCGAAATGGCAAGGGCAAACCGCAACCTGGGTGCGACCGCCTACAATGCTTATCGGGCACTTACCTACTCCGCGAAGGATCCAGCCTTCGGCGCGGCTGTAAACCTCTACGAAACCAGCAAGTCGCAGCTTTTCGGGAAGCTGGATTTCGTGAAGACAAGTCTTCCTGATCGCGCCCGGCAGGTCGATGCGCTGATCGTCAGGATCAAGGAAATCATTGCCCTGACAGACGCGTCGGTGCGTGCGAGCCAGGCGGGCCAGAGCGACGAAGCCAAGGCCCTCATGGGCAAGGCCGACAGCCTGATCACTCCCGTTGCCATGGATACAGTAGCGCTCAACGATGAAATTATTGCGGCGGTCGGCGCCAAGAGCGACGAGCTCACGGAGCAGACCAACCACACGATCTTGACGTCCCTGACCGTTGTCGGGATCACTTTCGCGCTCGGTATCCTGGCTGCTCTATTCGTGGCCGCGAAAGGCATCACAGCACCGATCGTTCGCCTGCGCGACCGGATGACGTCGCTGGCCCAAGGGCATACCGAGGCCCCGGTCGAAGGTCAGGATCGCCGCGACGAAGTGGGCCAGATGGCAGAGGCTGTCTCCGTGTTCCGCGACAATGCCATCGAGCGCCTTCGCCTTGAAGCCGAGGCAGAGAGCAACCGCAGCATGTCGGAGCGCGAGCGGATGGCACGCGAGGCACAAAAAGCGGAGGAAGCAGCCAACGTGCAGTTCGTCGTCGATCAGCTGGGCGCAGGGCTGGACCGGTTGGCCAGCGGGGATGTCGCCTATCGCATCGAAACACCGTTCGTCAGCCACCTCGATGGTCTTCGCGCCAATTTCAACGGCTCGGTCGCAAACTTGCAGGAAGCATTGCAGGACGTCGGCCGGAATGCGCGTGGAATTGACGCCGGCGCCAACGAAATCCGCTCCGCTGCCGATGACCTGTCGAAGCGAACCGAGCAGCAGGCGGCCTCAGTTGAGGAAACTGCAGCAGCCCTCGAGGAAATCACCACCACAGTCAAGGATTCGAGCCGCCGCGCGGAGGAAGTTGGAAACCTTGTATCAAAGGCCCGAGACGGCGCGGAAAAATCCGGTGCCGTTGTGCGGGAGGCGGTAATCGCCATGAACGAGATCGAACGGTCGTCGGGGGAAATCTCCAACATCATCGGCGTAATCGACGAGATCGCATTCCAGACCAATCTTCTCGCCCTCAATGCCGGCGTCGAAGCCGCCCGCGCCGGAGAAGCAGGCAAGGGCTTCGCCGTCGTTGCCCAGGAAGTCCGCGAACTGGCCCAGCGGTCTGCCAAGGCCGCCAAGGAAATCAAGGCGCTTATCACGGCTTCCGGCGAGCACGTTCGCTCCGGCGTCCAACTCGTCGGCCAGACGGGTCAGGCGCTCGAGGTCATCGTGACCGAAGTTCAGGAGATCAATCGCCATATCCATGCGATGGTCGAGTCCACCCGTGAGCAATCCGTCGGCCTTCAGGAAATCAACACCGCCGTCAACACGATGGATCAGGGCACGCAGCAAAATGCCGCCATGGTCGAGCAATCGACCGCCGCAAGCCACAGCCTGGCCCGCGAGGCTGCATCGCTCAACGAACTCCTGGCCCGCTTCAATGTCGGCGGCGAGGCTGTCAGCGCCAAGCCTGCTGTTCGCAGCGTCTCCGCCTCATCCCGCCCCGCCCCCTCTCCCGCGCGAGCCTTGGGCCGCAAGGTCGCCAGCGCCTTTGGCGGACGTGCATCGGCCGCCGCTGAGAACGCCTCCTGGGAAGAGTTCTGAGCCGTCACCAGCCAAACATGAAAGCGGGCAGACCTTGCCCGCTTTCACAGGGACTACCCATGCGGAAACTGCTTTTCTCGAAGACAACCCCGGAGTCGGCACCAAAGCTCGCATTTGCCCTTGACCCGGCGCTCGCAGCGGAAGAAATTCGGCCAGCAAAATCGCCGGAATTATGCATAGGCGAAGCCACCTTTTACCCATGAAGGCAGTTTTGATGTCCACACCGCTCACGATCGCCGATCTCAAGGCCCTGGCGAAGCGCCGCGTTCCCAAGATGTTTTTCGACTATGCCGATTCCGGCGCCTGGACGCAGTCGACCTACGACGCGAATGAGAGCGATTTCCACAAGATCAAGCTGCGTCAGCGGGTTCTGGTCGACATGACGAACCGATCGCTGCAGACGACCATGGTCGGACAGACGGTGTCGATGCCGGTGGCACTGGCGCCAACCGGACTGACGGGCATGCAACATGCGGACGGCGAGATGCTGGCGGCGCGCGCCGCAGAAGAGTTCGGCGTGCCCTTCACCCTGTCGACCATGAGCATCTGCTCGATCGAGGATGTCGCCTCGGTGACGACGAAGCCCTTCTGGTTCCAGCTCTACGTGATGCGGGACAAGGACTTCGTGATGAACCTGATCAACCGCGCCAAGGCCGCAAATTGTTCGGCGCTGGTGCTGACGGCAGACCTGCAGATCCTTGGCCAGCGCCACAAGGACCTGCGCAACGGCCTGTCCGCACCGCCGAAATTCACTCCGAAGCACATCTACCAGATGGCGACGCGGCCGATGTGGTGCCTGCGCATGGCCGGCACCAAGCGCCGTTCCTTCGGCAACATCGTCGGTCACGCCAAGAACGTATCGGACCTCTCCTCCCTGTCATCCTGGACGGCCGAACAGTTCGACCCCAAGCTCTCCTGGGACGATGTCGCCTGGATCAAGAAGCAATGGGGCGGCAAGCTTATCCTCAAGGGCATCCTGGACGTCGAAGATGCAAGGGCTGCGGCAGAAACCGGTGCCGATGCCATCGTCGTCTCCAACCACGGAGGCCGCCAGCTCGATGGCGCTCCTTCGTCGATCTCGATGCTGGGACGGATCGTCGATGCGGTCGGCGACAAGATCGAGGTCCATCTCGACAGCGGCATACGCTCCGGCCAAGACGTGCTGAAGGCAGTCGCACTGGGCGCCAAGGGCACCTATATCGGCCGCCCCTTCCTCTATGGCCTCGGGGCGATGGGCAAGGAAGGCGTAACACTGGCTCTCAGCATCCTGCGCAAGGAAATGGACGTCACCATGGCACTCTGCGGCAAGCGTGACATCAACGATGTCGATAGGTCGATCATCTCGGAGTTGTCGCAAATCTGAGGCTTCGGCCCAACTGCTACCTCAGCCAGCCCGTGGCAAGGCCGCTCGCCCAGTCCGGCCGTCCGTTGGCGAGCGCGAGCCCTGCAGCGGCCATGTGATCGTAGGCAACATTGCGGAAGGTCGCCGTCCAGCCGGTTTCCAGCTTTTCGAGGATCGCGTAGGACGCCAGCGGATGACCGGCCTCCACCTTGTGCGGATAGGGCGCGTCATCATCATAAGCCGGGCAGCCGACACTGCCGGGATTGACGATCAGGCGACCATCGGGCAGGCGCACCATGCGCGGAATGTGGCTGTGCGCGGCAAGTATAAGAGGCTGCGGGATATCGACGGCCAGGGCTTCGATCGCCTCGATCGGCTTCAGGGAAACCCTTCCATCCGGCGACACCTGCTCCAGCCAGTATAGATTGTCGTCCTCGGGCGTCGCATGGCAGAGATAGGCCTCGCCCTTATAGAGTAGATTCGTCGGCAGGGCCCGGATCCACTCAAGATGGGCCGGCGACATCTGGCGATAGGCGACGCTGTCGGAGATCTCCATCTCGGATACGGCACGGTCGATCAGATAGCGATCGTGATTGCCACGCACGGTGACCATGGGCCTCGCCAGCAGCAGGTCGCCGACCTTGCCGGCGTCCAGCGGCCCGCTGAAGCAGTCGCCGAGATTGACGATATCGGAAATGCCCAATGCCGCGATGTCGGCAAGCACGGCCTCGAGCGCAAGGAAGTTGCCGTGGATATCGGCGATCGCGGCAAATCTCATTCTCAGCTTCCCCGATATGTCGAATAGCCGTAGGGCGAGATCAGCAGCGGCACGTGATAATGGGCAGTCGTATCGGCGATGCCGAAGCGGATCGGCACGACATCGAGAAACGCAGGCTCGGGCAATTGGCAACCCGTGCCGCGCAGATAGTCGCCGGCGTGAAACAGCAGTTCGTAGGTGCCCGCTACGAAACTGTCGCCAACCAGCATCGGTCCGCCATCGACCCGGCCATCTGCGTTGGTGACGAGCGTCTTCAAGACCGTCCGCACCTCCCCGTCGATCCGGGAAAGAACGATGTACAGGCCTTCTGCAGGCTTGCCGAGCGCCGTGTCGAGCACGTGGGTCGTCAGTCCGGGCATGGCGTCGGTGCTCCGATGATATAGGGGGTCTCGAAAAAGAATTCCTGCAGATTGTTGTCCGGCCCGTCCCGGTCGACCACGAGAAAATCGCTGGCCTCTCCGAGCGTCATCAGTGGATGATGCCAGACATTTCTGGCGTAGTTCACACCTTGGTCACCTCGGGCGAGAAACACGCGCGGCCGGCCGGGTCGCCCACCCTCGTCATCTGAAACGACCACGAGGAATGGCCTGCCGGACAGGGGCGAAAAGCTCTGGCTGCCGAACGGATGTCGCTCCATCATGTCGACTGCGTAGGGAAAGGCACGAGGCTGGCCCCGAAACAGGCTGATGATGACAACCGCGCCATCCCCCTCGGCCTCCGCCGTGGCAAGCGCATGGAACCGCTCCGTCGTGCCGCCATTGATGAGGCGCATCCTGGCAGGATCGGCTTCGATGACATCGCCAAAAGGTGCAAAGGCGGATCGGGTGAGAGGCCGAATATCGAGAGATCGGGAAAGTGTCATCATTCGCCTTGAGCACGCCAGTTGCGCAAGCCTTGCAATTGATCGAGCAACTCGGGAAGCATGGTTGCGGCGGTGTACCAGACGGTATCCAGATCCAGCTGGAAATACTGATGGGCAATGCGGTTACGCATATCCCGGATGTCGCGCCACGGGATGTCGCTATGCTGGGCAACAAAGTCGGGATGGCCATCCATGATCTTAACCACGCACTCGCCGATCGCCATGATATTCATCACCACCGCGTCCTGGGTTCTCTCGTCCAGCAGAAACGCATCGTGCCCTACGTCGGCGGCATATTTTGACGCCTTGGTTGCGGCTGACTGCATGCGATCCAGATAGGTGGCGAGCCTGTCATCGCTCATATGGCAACCGCCTCGGCGATGATGCGATCCCTGATCCTGGGCGGAAAATCGCCCGGCACCTTGACGTCGACACGTACACCGAGTGCAGCCTCCAGATCACCCTGCAGGCCGCCAAGCGTCAACAATGTCGTACCGGGCATCGCGTCGACAAGAATATCGAGATCGCTATCGGCCCTGTCCTCACCCCGCAGCACGGACCCGTAGACGCGCGGATTTGCCAGCCGACGATTGGATACGATTTCCCGTATCACTTGTCTGTTGTCTCGAAGGGCATCCGATGGCTTCATGTCCAAGCTCCTGAAGCCATCATTATAGGCAACAATCCGGAGGAACGAAAGGCGCGGCAATCAAGCCTTCGTCCCAAACAACCGCAGCCGCATGATACCGCCGTCCGGATTCAGCGATGACGTCGCCATAGGGTGCAAACCGGTTGGCGTCTGATGCGGCCGCGCGCATCCGATCGAGCATCAGGGCGATGCGATCTTCGCTCATATCGGTTTTGCTTCGGCGAGAACCCGCATCCGGACATTTTCCCGAAAATCACCCGGCGTCAAAAGATGCACCGAAGTACCAAGCATCATTTGCTCGAGTGCGTCCTGAAGGCCTCCGAGAGATAGGAGAGTGCTGCCCGGAAGCGCATCCACCAGAATATCGAGGTCGCTGTCGGGACGATCCTCGCCGCGTGCTACCGAGCCGAAGACGCGCGGATTGGCCGCGTTGAAGCGCTCCGCAACGTCACGAATCGCCTGCCTGTTTCTATCCAGCACTTCCGATGGCTTCATCGCCACAACACTCCTGACGATGCAACCATACCGCAGCGAGGCAGAAGAAAAAAAACTCAAGCCTTCGTCCCAAACAACCGCAGCCGCATGATGCCGCCGTCCGGGTGCATCGCCAGCCTGACGTGGGTGACCGGGCCGATGTCGGCCAGTGCCTCGTTGCCGAACGGATGGATGTGATCCATCTGCAGCTTGGTGCGTGGCAGGAGCGGCTTCCACTGTTCGGAGGCGGCGATATCGGCCTCCGTCAGGCTATCGCCGAGGTCGGGCAGATAGGCGCCAAGAATCTCGCAGGTATCGGGGAAATTGCCCTTGTAGAATGCCGTATCGACGATGGCGCGATGGATTCTTCCGGCATGGCCGAGGCGAATGATTGCCCAGTCATGGCCAGGCCCGCGACGACGCTTGGTTTCCCAGCCATCGCCCATATTGCGACCGCGGCCCGGGCCGAGCAGCTTGTCCGGATGGCCGTAATGGGCGTCGGACCAGGCCAGTGCCTTGGCACCGTGGAAGACGTAGGCAAGATCGACTTCCTCGGAAGCACCCACCTTCGACCAGTCGAAATAGGCCGTGCCATAGACCCGCAGCCGGGCAATGCCGCCATCCGGATAGATGTGCAGCCGCAGATGCGTCCAGACCTTCTGCTTGTCGTCTATCTCGAAGAAATGGTGGGCGCTGGGGCCGAGCGGCGACTTTGCCAGCAGTTCCGTCCAGGCGGTCGTTGCATCCGGTTCGCCTGCCTCGACGAAGGCTGCCTCGATCGAGCAATGGGGCGGATAGTTGCCGGTGAAGTAGCCGGTATCGACGTCGAAACCGAAGATCTTGCCCGGCATGGCAAGGCGGATTATCGCCCAGTCATGGCCGGCAACGCGCTTGCGGCGGCTTTCCCAGCCATCCATCCACTTGCCGTTGTCGTCATAGGCCAGCGCATCCCAGTGGGGCGGCTCGTCCTGGAGCATGCGGCTGAGCGGCGCGAAGAATTCGTCGGAGACATCGATGCCCTTGGCACCGAGGCGGGCGGAGGCAAGGTTGATGGCACCCTCGGTGAAGGATGGCATGTCGGGCAGGTCGATGTAGGTCATTCAAGTCTCCGGAAGCATGGTTTTAAGGCGCAGCAGGGCAATCTTCTCCACCTGCACGCAAGCGGTCGCGAACTCCGTGTCGCGGTCGTTGTTGATACGCATCTCGAACGCATCGAGTATGTCGTCCTTGGTCAGGCCTTTGACGGCGATGATGAAGGGAAAGCCGAATTTCGAAACGTAGGCTTTGTTCAGTTCGGAAAAGCGGGCGTGTTCCTCCGGGCTCAGCCTGTCGAGCCCCGCCCCCGCCTGTTCCTGCCGGCTCTCCATCGTCAGCTTGCCGGCAATGGCCAGCTTGCCCGCGAGATCGGGATGGGCGCGCAGCACCGTCAGACGTTCGGCATGGGTCGCGTCACGAAACACCGACACCATGGCGCCGTGGATGCCAACCGCCGTCAGCGGCTCCTTGATAATGCCGGCGTCGACGGCGCGCTCGGCGATGTAGGGCGAATGCTCGAAAACGCCGCCGAAGCGCGTCACGAAGTCGTAGCGCATGATCATCTACAGCGTTCCCGGCTGGTGGTGCGCGTGCCAGTGGCGGGCGATCTCGATGCGCTGCGGGATCCAGACCTTCTCGTGGCCGAGGACATATTCGATGAAACGCTTCAGGGCGGCTGCGCGCGCCGGACGGCCGACGAGGCGACAGTGAAGCCCGACCGAGAGCATTTTTGCGCTGCCGGCCTTGCCCTCCTGATAGAGCGTGTCGAAGGCATCCTTCAGATAGGCAAAGAACTGGTCGCCCGAGTTGAAGCCCTGCGGGGTCGCAAAGCGCATGTCGTTGGTATCGAGCGTGTAGGGGATGATGAGGAAGGGCTTCTGGTCGATGCCCTTCACCCAGTAGGGCAGATCGTCGGCATAGCTGTCGGAGGAATAGAGAAAACCGCCCTCCTCCATGGCCAGCCGCAGCGTATTGTCGGACGGCTTGCCCTGGTACATCCCGTAGGGCCGCTCGCCGGTCAGTTCCGTATGCAACCGCACGGCCTCGACGATATGCTTGCGCTCGACCTCCTCCGGAAAATCCTTGTATTCGAGCCACCGGTAGCCGTGGCTGGCAATTTCCCAGCCCGCCTCCTTCATCGCTGCTACGGCCTCCGGGTTACGCGCCATGGCCATCGTCACGCCGTAAACGGTCGCCTGCACGTTGAGATCGGTAAACATCCGCCACAGCCGCCAGAATCCGGCCCTCGAGCCGTATTCGTAGATCGATTCCATGTTCAGATTGCGCTGGTTGGGCCAGGCTGCCGCACCGACGATTTCCGAGAGAAGATTTTCCGAGGCCGGATCGCCGTCGAGAATGGAGCTTTCGCCGCCTTCCTCGTAGTTGATGACGAACTGCACCGCGATACGCGCGTCACCCGGCCATTTCGGATCGGGCGTTGTCCGGCCATAGCCGATCAGATCGCGCGGATAGATATCGGATACCATCGAACCACCTCATGAAGTCAGGCAGACGGTAAGCATCGAAAGCGGAGTTGTCGAGACGGAAAGTGAGCGCCTGCAGCACGGCAGACGACGGTTCGTCAGGCGGATTTCCGCGCACTGACCTTGCCCATCGGATGCAGCGAGTGGACGCGGAATGGACCGTCGTTGCTCTCTTCCATCATCAGGGCGATATTGGAGACGAGAATCGGTTCAGCCAGAACAGGCTCGAAGAGATCGCGCAGGACGCGTTCCATACGCGGCATGTCTGCTGAATGCACAGGTCCCGTCAGCGCCATCCTGAAACGGAATTCATCCATCACGTCGGCGCATCCCCAACGATGGAGGTTGGCGAACTGCGTCGCCGACAGCAGGTCGGGATCGCAGCGATCGATTTCCGCCTCGGTCAGCGGCGCGCGGAAATGATCGAACTCCTGCGTCAGCGCCGAAGCGAGATAATTCAGCGCACTGAGCGGATAAGACGGCACGAGCCCAAAGGCATTGCCGAGCCGTGCGACTTCGAGGCGCGGGATTTGAAATGGCTCGAATGTCCCTGAATAGCGCATGAGGTCGCGCAGCAATGCGGCTTCAGCCGTCGGCTCAGCCAGTCGGAACGGTGCTTTGAGCGCTGCATGGAAGCCATAGCGACGCGGCAGGGCGGTATGAAAGGCGACCTCGCGCAGGCCGAGACCGCCAATCTCCGGCTCCTCGACCCGTTCGCCCGTATAGACGTTCCGACCAAGCCAGCTCGCAGCAACCATCGTCAGCGGATCGCGCGGAGGCGGTGTAAATCCAATGATATAGCGCATGATCCCTCCTCCGGGCCGCGGCCACACGGATAGGTCCATGCGCAACGATGCAGATAAGCGATTTGCGTGACAGAATGACGAAGCGCGGCCGGCAAATTTCACGCAGTGCGCGAAGCCACGCGAATGTGATTCACCAGGGTGAAGCTTTCGGGCATTTCAGATGCGAAAGCCGGAGCACCGGAGATCTCGCCGATAGCGATGGCAGCAAGCCGGTGTGCCAGTCCGAAGGTGATCTTGAAGCCGCCGGTCAGCGCGATCAATGAGGGGTGATCCGGATGCGGCCCTACCATTGGATCGCGGTCAATGGCTTTCGGGCGCAAGCCTGCCCATCGCTCCACGAGTTCGGCCTGTGCCAGCAGCGGCACCATGGCTCGCACGGATGCCAGCAGCGTATCGAGCAGCGCATCGGTCGACAGGGGATCGTCGAACTGGTTTTCGCTGGTGCTGCCCACTGCCACATGACCGCCATCGTGCGGCACGATGTAAAGACCGTCGCGAAAGATCACTGGCAGGTTGGGGTCGACATCGACCTTAAGAAGCGCGGCCTGTCCCTTGACAGCCTGCCCCAGCGGCTTTTGCAGATCCGTCGTCAATTGTCCCAGCAGCGGAAAGGCAGCATGTCCGGCCGAGAGGATACAATGTCCGAAGCCAATATCGCCTGCCGTGGTATGCGCCACGCCGCGGACAGGATCGAGGCTCTCGACTGCCACGCCCTGAAGGATGCGGACATTCCGCGCGCCTTGCAGGAAGGCCGACAAAACCGCGATCAGCCCACGCGGCGCGACCCGCGCGGCCAGCGTGTCATGCACAAAGCCGCTTTCCCCCGACGCCGGATCGATCCAGCCTTCTCCGGGATCGTCGATGACATTCCAGTGGAATTGCCTGTCTCCCTCGCGCCAGTTGGCGTCGGCATCGCGCGAGTGGCCTTCGGCGATCTTGCGCAGGTGTGGCTTCGGCAAGGGGATGAAACGGCCGGAGCGACGATAACCTGCCGAAAGGCCGGTTTCGAGCTCGAGTTCGGCGATATCGCCTTCGAGCGCCACGAGCGAGGCCAGCTGGAATTGCTTCTTGTTGTCCCAGCGATCCGGCATGTAGGGCATCAATGCGCCGAGCACGCCGCCGCTGGCGCCGGACCCCAGAAGGCCGCTGTCGACCAACAGCGTCTCGATGCCCTGGCATTCCGCATGGACCGCAGCCCAGAGGCCCATGATGCCGCCGCCGACGATCAGCAGTGCGGTAGACGATTGACCGGCAGGCTTTGCCGGATTAACGGCTCTTGGCATGACAGATCCAGTTTCCGATGACGCGTCGCAGACGATGAGCCAGCCGCTCGAATGGCGCGACGGCGATATGCCTTATTCGTCTGCCTTTGGCGATCATTTTTATTGCCAGACCGATGGCCGCCTCGAATGCAGTCACGTCTTTCTCGACGGCAACGGCCTGCCGGCGCGCTGGCACGGCCGGTCGGAATTCCGCATTGGCGAACTCGGCTTCGGCACCGCCCTCAATTTTTGCGAGACGTGGCGCCAATGGAAGACCGAGCGTTCGGCCGGCGCGACGCTGCATTTCATGTCCTTCGAACTGTATCCGATGCGTGCACAGGAGATCGACCGGGCTTTGTCCCGCTGGCCGGAAATCGATGACGAACGAAAGGCGCTGGTCACCTGCTGGCCCGAGACGCCGGAAGGCATCGTCTCGCTGCAACTGGACGAACAGACGCGACTGAGTGTCGTTTGCGGCCCCGCGCTAGATGGAGTAGGTGCCGCGGAAACGGGTTTTGACGCGTGGTTCCTCGATGGCTTCGCGCCGTCCCGCAACGGCGACATGTGGTCGCCTGAACTGATGCAACTGGTCCACGACAAGACGTCGCAAGGCGGCACGTTCGCCACCTACGCCGCCGCTGGTTTCGTACGCCGCAATCTGCAGGCTGCTGGCTTCGCCGTCGAACGACGCAAGGGCTTTGCCGGAAAGCGCGAAATGCTCTGCGGTGTCAGGGGTCTATCAGACGCTTGATTGCTGATCGGAGCTTTTGGCATTTTTCATCCACAGCCCGATCTTCGCTTCCAGCAGTTCCGGGCTTATGGGCTTCGACATATAGTCGTCCATCCCCGAGGCCATGCACAGTTCACGGTCACTTTCGAGCGCATGGGCGGTGACGCCGATGATCGGCACGTGGCGTCCGGCACCGTCCGCCGCTTCGATCTCGCGGATGGCACGGGTCGCCTGCAGCCCGTTCATGATCGGCATCGAGACATCCATCATGATCAGCGACGGAGTGCACCGGCGGTAGGCAGCGACCGCCTCCTCGCCGTTCCTGACAATCAGGAAATGAGCGCCGGCCGCTTGCAGGATTTGCGTGAAGACGATCTGGTTGACCTCGTTATCCTCTGCCACCAGGATATCGACGCTCTCCGCTGGCCTATCCGTCACAAAAACTGCAGCAGCCGAGACGGACTGCCCCGCGACGGCCTCCGGGGCCTCGGACACCAGCGGGCGCGGCGCCTCGCCGGTCGAGCGACGCTGACGGGCCGTGCGCACGACCTCGATCACCGTGTTGCGGAGCACGTTTGCGCGCGCGGGCTTCATCAGGTGGGCGTCGCCGCTCAGCGCTGCGTATTCCCTGTCAGCGCCGGCAACATCCATCGATGTCAGGAAAATCAGCGGCACCCCGTCAAAGCGTCGATCCTGTCGCATCGTGCGCGCAATATCGGCTCCGGTCATGCCCGGCATGTTGTAGTCGAGTATGACGGCATCGACCGCGACCCCGATGTCGGCGGCCTCCGACAGGATCGCGAGACCCGTCGGACCATCGGCGACGGCAACGCTCTGGAAGCCCCATTCGGCAAGTTGTTCGGTGAGAATCTGTCGATTGATGGCGTGATCGTCGATGACGAGGATCTGTGCACCCTTGACGTTGACCGGAACCTGCCCTTTGCCACGCGAGCCGGTTGCAGTCGGCAACGGCAGGTGGATCTTGAAGGTCGAGCCGCTGCCAAGGGCGCTTTCAACTTCCAGATAACCCCCGAACAGATCCACGAGCCCAGCGGTGATCGCAAGGCCGAGGCCGGTACCCTCGTGGCGGCGTGTCGACGACGAATCAACCTGCGAGAATTTGTCGAATATCGAGCCTAGCCGATCCTTCGAGATGCCGATGCCGGTGTCGGTCACACGGATGGTGACCATGGTGGCCCTGCCCGGCACAGGGTCCGCATCGACATCGACAAGCACATGACCGTGCTCGGTGAACTTGACCGCATTTCCGACGATATTGGTGAGGATCTGACGGAAACGCCCGGCGTCGCCGATCACCATCGACGGCAGGCGCGGTGAGACGCGCACCAGTAGTTCGACATTCTTCTCGCCGGCCTGAGACGAGAGCAGCGTCGCGACATCCTCAACCGCTTCCGCCGGATCGAAGCTCGTCTGCCGCAACTGCATCTGCCCGGCATCGATCTTGGAGAAGTCGAGGATGTCGTTGATGATCGTCAGCAGTGCGTTGCCGGATTTGGAGATGATGTCGACGAAGGTCGTCTGGCGCGCATCGAGCCCGGTCTTGCCCAGCAATTCCGCCATTCCCAGCACACCGTTCATCGGGGTCCGGATCTCATGGCTCATATTGGCCAGAAACTCCGACTTTGCCCGGTCCGCGGCTTCGCTGCGGGCAAGCAGGCGCTGCAATTCCGTCTCGCGGTCCTTCATGTCCGTGACGTCGGTGAAAACCACCAGCCATCGGCCGGAAGGGCCCATGGATGCGTTCATGTGCAGCCACGTCTCGCCACGGATATTGAAGTTTGCCGAAATCGGCTGGTGACGACGGATCCTGTCGGCCCAGGCAGCGAGTGCCTCCTGCGGCGCGGGTCCAAGGTCGCCCCGCGCGGCACAATGACGGAAGATCTTCAGCCATCGCCTGCCGACGGACAGCGATGCCGCCTCGATCTGCAGCATACCGGGCAACGCATCGTTGGAGAGCATGATGATGCCGTCCTCGACGATCATCAGCCCTTGAGACATCGCATGCGTCGCATCGGTCATCAGTTCGCCCAGGCGCTCCAGTGCCTCACGCCCTTCCGATAGCTCCCTTTCCTTCCGGCACAGCGAAGAAACGTCTGCGTAGCAGAGCAAGGTCCGGTTGCCGGAAAGCTTGCGACCGTCCACCAGCACCCGGCGGTCCACGCCAAAACTGATTTCGGACTGGAGACTGCCGTCGGGGCCGGAGATCGCCTCTATCCGCGCCTGGTAGAGCGTTTCCCAATGCGGGGCGTCCGGGCCGAAATAGCCACGCGCATGATTTCGGCGCATCACCTCGCGAAGCGACGTCGCCTCCCGGCGATCCTCCTCAGACATTCCCCATATCTCGTAGAAGGCATCGTTGGCATATTCGAGGTCGAAATTCTGATCGAAGATCAGCACGCCTGTCGGCAGCGAACCTATGATGTTTTCCAGATCCTGACTAAGCTGCTCGGCGCGCGCGCGCGTCTCCGTAAGCTGCCTCTCGCCCAGCTTCAGCGTCGATACGTCATCCATCGAGCCGACGACATAGTGATTGCCAGTGGAGGTGGAAACACCCTTCAGCCGCGTAACGACCGCATGCTGGCGCCCCGGGGCGTAGGCGACCTCGTCCTCGAATTCGAGATGCTGCTGGCTGCGCAACATGGCTTCGTTTTCCGCGAAGAAGGCCGTTCCCTCCTCGCCGAACATTTCCACTTCCGTCTTGCCGAGCGACGCCTCCGCTGTCAGGCCGGTCATCCGGAAATATGCCTCGTTACCGTAGAGGAGCCGGTGATCGGCACCGCGCACGAAGGCAGAGACCGGAAGATCGTGCAGGAGAGTCCGATAGAGCGTCGCCTCGTCGATCTTGTTGCGCAACAGCGCTTCACCTTCCTTGATCGCCGTCACGTCGATGCGCAGTGCGACGATGGACCCATCCGGCAGGCGCTTGTGGATACAGCGCAGCCATTCCCCATCCGGCGTCCGCTCTACAAGATCGCTATGCTCGGCGCGAAGGATCGACAGTCGCATTTCAATCCAGCGCTGCTTGTCCTCAGTGATCGAATCGGGGCTCCTCCCCGACCAGAAATCGAAAACGGCCGAATAGACGTCACGGGCGTTCATGCCGAGCGTCGCCCTGCCCACCAAGCGCAGATAGAGGTCGTTCCAGCGTCCGTTGCAGTAGGCAAGCTCGAGATCGGCAGTGTAGATGCCAACTCCCATGTCGAGCAGGCCGAAGATTTCCTCGACCACACCCGAACGAAGCAGCGACGTGTCGGCGGCGGCAATTAACCCGGTTTCCAGAGCAACCGCAGGGTCTGCAAGCTGCATTATCGATGTCGCGACATCATCGGGCGAAACACGTTCCACCGAGCGGCTGGCACCGATCTGGGGCGGCGCCTCGGTAAAGATGCCGAAGATATAGGCCCGGTCTTCCGCCGGCATGAAGCTTTCGATCTGCACCTCGAACGCCGATAGGCGATCCCGAGCGAAGCAGATCGACGTTTCTTCCGTTCCGAAGACGATGGCGCGGCGCTCTTTATCCTCGCGGTCTGCATCTTCGGCGCGATGGGAGAGCTCGTGACTGCGACAACCGATGAAATCCGAGATTTCGCGGCCGAAAAATGCCGCATAAGCCTCGTTTACCGCGACATATCGAAGATCGCTGTTTTTGACATAGGCAGGCCGGTCGGTCTCGGTGATCCGATGACAGGCAATATCCAACAGTTCACCACGGCTCTTCAAGAAAGCCTCGCTCGTTCGACGCATACAGTCTGTCTTTTTACCAAGCAGGCCGCTAACAATGTGTTAACCATACGCGTTCCGGTCTTTTGAGGCTCCATCGATGGCATCTGGCTGCGACACAAAGCGCTGCTGCCGACAGCTGGTTTATCGAAGCTGACAGTTGACTTCAGCGACGAATAGGGCCATATGCCCCTCAGCTTTCACCTTCCCGGCCGCCGCGTGAGCGTGCCCTGCGAAAAAAGACGACCCGCAAGAGAAGGACAAAAGCGCTCGAAAAACGACTGCCGAATGGCGGCAGTCCCATGCGCTGGAAAGCTATTTTCCAACTTACAAGTTCCCACTTCACGCGGGGTTCTTGACGCCAGAGACCGACCGGACCGCAAGACGCGTTCCGGCGAACTCGTTTTTGGCGCCTCGAAAGGCAATTGAATTGACCACTTTTAGCGATCTTGGCTTGTCCGAACAGATTGTGACGTCTCTGACCCAACAGGGATATTCGACCCCTACCCCGATCCAGGCGGAAGCCATTCCGCTCGTTCTGCAGGGCCGCGACCTCGTCGGCCTCGCCCAGACCGGCACCGGCAAGACGGCCGCTTTCGGCCTGCCTATCATTGAAATGCTGATGAAGGACGGCAAGCGTCCCGAACACCGCAGCACCCGCACGCTGATCCTCGCGCCGACCCGCGAACTGGTGAACCAGATCGCTGCCAGCCTGAAGGAATACACCCGCAAGACGCAGCTGAAGATCGGCCTCGTCGTTGGCGGCGCTTCGATCAACAAGCAGCAGATGCAGATGGAACGCGGCGTCGACATCCTCGTCGCAACGCCTGGGCGTCTGCTCGACCTGATTGCCCGTCGCGCCCTGACGCTCGGCCATGTGTCCTACCTCGTCCTCGACGAAGCCGACCAGATGCTCGACCTCGGCTTCGTGCATGACCTGCGCAAGATCTCGAAGATGGTGCCTGCCAAGCGCCAGACGCTGCTGTTCTCGGCCACCATGCCGAAGGCCATCGCCGATCTCGCCGCCGACTTCCTGAGCAACCCGGCCCGTGTCGAAGTTTCGCCTCCCGGCAAGGCTGCGGACAAGGTCGAACAGTTCGTTCACTTCGTTTCCGGCCAGAACCACAAGACCGAGCTCCTCAAGGAATCGATGAACGCCAACCCGGACGGCCGCGCCATGGTCTTCCTGCGTACCAAGCACGGCGCCGAGAAGCTGATGAAGCATCTCGAGCACGTCGGCTTCGCGGCGGCCTCGATCCACGGCAACAAGAGCCAGGGCCAGCGCGAGCGTGCTTTGAAGTCTTTCAAGGACGGTGAAACCCGCGTTCTCGTCGCCACTGACGTCGCTGCCCGTGGCATCGACATCCCCGGCGTCAGCCACGTCTACAACTACGACCTGCCGGAAGTACCGGATGCCTACGTTCACCGCATCGGCCGTACGGCCCGTGCCGGTCGCGACGGCATCGCCATCGCCTTCTGCGCTCCGGACGAAATCCGTCTTCTGCGCGACATCGAACGCCTGATGTCCATCGACATCCAGGTTGCCAGCGGCGAAGCGCCTGCGGACCGTGCCCGTCCTGCCCGTGGTGGCGGTGGCGGCAATCGCTCCGGCGCCGGCGGCAACCGTGGTGGTGGCCAGGGCCAGGGTCGTGGCGCCGGATCGGGCGCTCCCCGCTCCGACGGCCGTCCTGCTCGTCGTCCGCGTCCAGACGGTGATTTCCGCAGCGAAACCCGCGGTGATCGCCCGGCAGTAGCGCGCGAAAACAACCGCAATGCCGATTTCCGTGGCCAGCGCACTGCAGAACGTGCCCCGCGCGAGATTGACAACGATCTGGCCTCAACCTCGGATTTCCGCCCGGCCAAGGCGCCGCAGCGTGCTCGGCCAGCCGGCGACAACGGCGCACCACGCAGCCGTCCGCCGCATGGCCGTCCAGCTCACAAGGCTGGCGAAGCCCGCGGTCGTCCAGACGGCAACAACGGCCAGGCCCGCAAGCCAGCCGGCGGTCGCCCAGGCCCCCGTCGCGAACAGGCGTAAGCCAAACCATCTGACCTCACGAAGCGGCGGGAGCAATTCCGCCGCTTTTTCTTTGCCTCGCGCATCGACCTCCGGCTGCTGCCGGCAGGGCATCCTGCAGAAAAAATAGCCAGCTGCGCAAAGGATGTGCAGAGCAAACATGCCAGCCGGAACGCTTCGCATATTAGTTATTCTGTCTATGCCAGCTCTTTCAGCGCTTGCCGGGCTTTCCCATTGGTTCCGAAATTCTATCTCCAACTGCGCATGCTTCTTGCATTGCTTCCGCCATTGTATTCAAATGAGAAAAAACGGGGACCGCAGCTTTGGCATTTGACGAAATGATAACGGCCGGTGAAAGCCCGCGCGCGCCTTATCAAACCTATTCGGAATGGTTCAACAACCAAGATCGCGCCCATCTGATTGCCAAGTCCCGCGACGCCGAGAACATCTTTCGCAAAACAGGCATAACCTTCGCGGTCTACGGACACGAAGATTCATCGGAAAAGCTGATCCCCTTCGATATCATCCCGCGCATCATCTCCGGCCGTGAATGGCGAAAGCTCGCGCAGGGCATCGAACAGCGCGTCATCGCACTGAATGCCTTCCTCGACGACATCTACCACAAGCAGGAAATCATCCGCGCCGGTCGGGTGCCGCGTGAACTGATCGAGAAGAATATCGCCTTCATCCCCGAGATGATCGGCTTCCGGCCTCCGGGCGGCGTTTATACCCACATCGTCGGCACTGACATCGTGCGCACCGGCGAAGACCAGTTCTATGTGCTGGAAGACAATGCCCGCACGCCGTCGGGTGTCAGCTACATGCTGGAAAACCGCGAAACCATGATGCAGATGTTTCCGGAGCTGTTCCATCAGAACAAGGTGCGCCCGGTCGAGGATTATCCGAACCTGTTGCGCCAGAGCCTGGCGTCGCTTGCCCCTCCCGGCTGTTCGGGCAAGCCGCGCGTCGCAGTTCTGACCCCCGGCATCTACAATTCCGCCTATTACGAGCACTCGTTCCTCGCCGACATGATGGGCGTCGAGCTGGTCGAGGGCTCCGACCTCCGCGTCATCGACGGCAAGGTGAAGATGCGTACCACACGCGGCTATGAGGCAATCGACGTTCTCTACCGCCGCGTCGATGACGAATACCTCGATCCCCTGACCTTCCGGGCGGACTCTGCGCTCGGCATTCCCGGCATCATGGATGTGTATCGTGCCGGCCACATCACCATCGCCAATGCACCCGGCACCGGCATCTCCGACGACAAGGCGATTTACTCTTATATGCCGGAGATCGTCGAATTCTACACCGGTCGCAAGCCGCTTCTGGAGAACGTGCCGACCTGGCGCTGCTCCGAACCCGACAGCCTCAAATACGTGCTCGAGCATCTGTCCGAACTGGTGGTCAAGGAAGTCCATGGGTCCGGCGGCTACGGCATGCTGG
Organism: Rhizobium rhododendri; assembly: GCF_007000325.2. Classification (GTDB taxonomy): domain Bacteria; phylum Pseudomonadota; class Alphaproteobacteria; order Rhizobiales; family Rhizobiaceae; genus Rhizobium; species Rhizobium rhododendri. The sequence goes on from NZ_CP117267.1 coordinate 2,146,621, forward strand.
TTGGCCCGACCTCCTCCAAGAAGGAATGCGCCGAGTTCGCCGAGAAGCTGAAAGCCCGGCCGAACAACTATATTGCCCAGCCGACACTGTCGCTGTCGACCGTGCCGATCATGGTCAACAAGGGCATCGCGCCACGCCACGTCGACCTCAGGCCCTATGTGCTGGTTTCCGACAAGGTGCAGATCATTCCCGGCGGACTGACCCGCGTGGCGCTGAAGGAAGGCTCGCTGGTCGTCAACTCCAGCCAGGGCGGCGGCACCAAGGATACCTGGGTACTGGAGGACTGATACGGACATGCTTGGAAGAACCGCCAATGGCCTCTACTGGATGTTCCGTTACATCGAGCGCGCCGAAAACATTGCCCGCCTGGTCGACGCCGGAATGCGCATGTCGCTGACCCGCATGGGCGCGGTCGAAGACGATTGGGACGGTGTGCTGCAAAGCGCCGGCGTCCGCGAAACCTACGACGTCGGCCACGCCAAGCTCACCGGCGCCGACGCCATCGACTACCTTTTGCGCGACCGCAACAATCCCTCGAGCGTCATGTCCTGCATCGATGCCGGCCGCAACAATGCCCGCATGGTGCGAACCGCGCTGACACGCGAGACCTGGGAAGCGACCAACGAGTGCTGGATCGACCTCAAGGCGCTGCTCGGCAAACGGCTGAAGGCGGCGGAAATGCCTGAAGTCATCGATGCGATAAAGCGTCGCGCCGGACTGATTCGTGGCGCATTCCACGGCTCCATGCTGCGCAACGAACTCTACAACTTCGCCCGCATCGGTACATTCATCGAGCGCGCGGACAATACGGCACGCATCCTCGACGTCAAATATTACGTGCTGCTGCCATCCGTCTCGGCGGTCGGTTCATCGCTGGACAATGTCCAGTGGGAGTCGATCCTGCGCTCGGTCTCGGCCCATCGCTCCTACAGCTGGGTCTACGATGCGGAATACAAGCCGTCGAACATTGCCGACTTTCTGATCCTCAACAGCCAGATGCCGCGCTCGCTCGCCTATTGCTACGAGAAGATCGTCAGCAATCTCAGCTATCTCGCCCGCGAGGATGGCGAACGTCTTGCTGCCCATGACACCGGTGAAAGCATCCGCAAAATGCTGCAGACGCTGGAGATCAAGGATATCATGAACAACGGCCTGCACGAATTTCTCGAGAACTTCGTCTGGCGCAATAACCAGCTCGGCCAGGAAATATCCGACGGTTATCGTTTCAATCAATAAGCGGGTTTGATCATGAGACTGAAGATTAGTCACGTCACCGAATACCGCTACGACGAACCGTCGCAATTCTCGTTGCAGCGGCTGCGTCTGACGCCGCTCACCGGCCCCGGACAGACCGTGCTCGACTGGTCGCTGACCGTCGAAGGCGCCAAGACGGAGGTCGAATATGACGACCAGTTCGGCAATCGTACCAACCTGATGTCGCTCGATGGCGCGCAGGATCGCACCCGCATCGTCGCTATGGGCGAGATCGAGACGCACGAGCTGAATGGTGTGATCGGCCCACACTCCGGCTATTGCCCGCTCTGGCTGTTCCTACGCGACACGCCGCTCACCAAGGCCGGCAAATTGACCAAGGAACTGGTGCGTTCGGCGACCGGCGAGAGCGAGATCGGTCGCATGCACGCGCTGATGGGCACCATCAACCGGACTGTCGAGTATATCCAGGGCACCAGCGATACCGAGACGACAGCCGAGCAGGCGCTGGAGAGAAAGAGCGGCGTCTGTCAGGACCACGCCCATATCTTCATCGCTGCCGCGCACGCCATGCGCATCCCTGCCCGCTATGTCTCGGGCTACCTGATGATGGAAGGCATTACCGAGCAGACGGCAACGCATGCCTGGGCAGAAGCCTACATGCCGGGCCTCGGCTGGATCGGCTTCGACCCGGCAAACGACATCTGCCCGGACGAACGCTATGTCCGGATTGCGACAGGCCTCAGCTACCGCGACGCCGCTCCCGTCTCAGGGATGCGCATCGGCACGCCCGGGGAAAGCCTGACGGTGAAGGTGACAGTCGAAGCAGAACAGATGCAGAGCCAGTCGCAAAGCTGATACCATACGCTACGACCGAAGGAGCAGATCTGCCGCTGGTCGTGGGGCATTTTGATAATGTCGCAGACAGGCTTCAGTCGACCCGCCGCTTGTTCTAATGTCGCCTCACAACACGAAGCGGAGTGGCATTCATGGCAGAGTTCCCGAACAAGGCGAAGGTCGTTATCATCGGTCTGGGGGGCATCGTCGGCGCCTCCATCGTCCACCACCTGATTGAGCGCGGTTGGGACGATATCGTCGGGATCGACAAATCGGGCGTGCCGACAGACATCGGCTCTACCGCCCATGCCTCCGACTTCTGCTACGCCACCAGCCATGATTTCCTCTCCTGCTGGACAACCCTCTATTCCATCGATTTCTACGAGAAGATGGGCCATTACGCCCGCGTTGGCGGCATCGAGGTCGCGCGTGTCGGGGACGACAGCCGCATGGACGAGATCAAGCGCAAGGTCGCCTCGGGCAAGGCTTTCGGCACCCGCGCCGAATTGATCGGCCCGGCCGAGATCAAGGCGAAATTTCCGCTGATCGAAGAAGATCTGGTTCAGGGTGGCCTTTGGGATCCGGATGCCGGCCTCGTCATTCCGCGCTCGCAGACCGTTGCCGGCAAGCTGGTCGATCAGGCCGAAGCCTCCGGCAAGCTAAAGGTGTTCGCCAACACTTCCGCGCGCTCGCTGGTGGTGGAGAATGGCCGGATCAAGGCCGTCGTCACCGACCGGGGCACCGTCGAGGCCGATTACGTCGTCGTTTGCGCCGGCATCTGGGGCCGCCTGATCGCCGAGATGGTTGGCGAGGACCTGCCGGTCATGCCGATCGACCATCCGCTGACCTTCTTCGGCCCCTACACCGAGTTCGCAGGCACCGGCAAGGAGATCGGCTGGCCGCTGATGCGCGACCAGGGCAACTCCGCCTATATGCGCGACACTGGCGACCCGAAGACAGCCGAAGGTGGCCAGATCGAGTGGGGCTACTACGAGGAAACCAATCCGCGCCTCTGTCATCCCCGCGAGCTGCTCGAAAAGCACCAGACCCGCCAGTCGCCGTCACAGCGCGATCTCGACCTCGAGCAGGTGCTGGCGCCGCTGGAACGCGCCATGGAACTGACGCCGATCCTGGCCGAACTCGGCTACAACGAAAGCCATTCGTTCAACGGCCTGCTGCAGGTGACATCCGATGGCGGTCCGTCCATGGGCGAGAGCCAGAAAGTGCGCGGTCTCTGGTATGCCGTCGCCATCTGGGTCAAGGACGGCCCTGGCATGGGCAAGCTGATCGCCGACTGGATGACTGACGGACGCACCTCCATCGACCATCACGCCGTCGACTATTCGCGCTTCTATCCGCACCAGATGGAAGAGCAGATGATCTGGGATCGCTGCTCGGAAACCGCCACCAAGGTCTACAATCCCGCCGTCCACCCGCGCGAGCCCTTCTCCAAGGGCCGCAATGTCCGCCGTTCGCCGTTCTGGGAGCGCGAGAAGGAACTGGGCGGCTACTTCATGGAACTGGGCGGCTGGGAGCGCGCCCATGGCTATGCCGCCAACGAGCATCTGCTGGAAAAATACGCCGACCGCGTACCCGTGCGCGAGAACGAGTGGGACAACCGCCATTTCTGGCGCGTCTCCAACGCCGAGCATCTGGCGATGAGCGAGGATTGCGGCATCGTCAACCTGTCGCATTTCGCCATGTTCGATATCGAAGGCCCGGATCACGTCGAACTGATGGAATGGCTCTGCGCTGCCAAGATCGGCGGCGACGGCAATATTGGCAAAGGCATCTACACCCACTTCCTCGACGAGGAAGGCATGGTTCGCGCCGACTTTACGGTGATCCGCATGGCTGATCGCTGCCGGATGATCGACGGCGCCGACGCTGGCCCGCGCGATTTCCACTACATGCGCCGCGTCGCAGAGGACAAAGGCTTCGATGTCACCATCACCGACGTCACCGAGAAATACATCACCATCGGCATCTGGGGACCGAATGCTCGGGAGACGCTGCAGAAGGTGGTCGAAGACCCTGCCGCCCTCGCCCCTGAAAACTTCCCCTTCGCAGCCATCAAGCCGCTGAAGATCGGCGGCAAAAACGTTACGGCGTTCCGTATCTCCTACGTCGGCGAACAGGGCTGGGAGTTGCACATGGCCTATGACGACGGCCTTGCCGTCTGGGATGCCTTGCGCGCAACGGGCGTGATGGCGTTCGGCGTCGAGACCTATGCCAACTCCCGCCGGATGGAGAAAAGCCTGCGCCTGCAGAATGCCGATCTTCTGACGGAGTACAATCTTCTGGAAGCAGATCTGGCTCGTCCCAAGGTCAAGGAAGCGGATTTCGTCGGCAAGGCAAAGCATCTGGAATATCGGGCCAGAGACCATCAGCCGGCCATGCTCTGCACGCTCGTGATGACGGACAACATCGATGCCAAGGGCGTGGGGCGCTACCCCGTTGGCATCCTGCCGGTCCTGGATCCCGAAACCGGCGAGACGCTGGTCGACGAACTCGGCCGACGCTCCTTCACCACCTCCATCGCCTACGGCCCGACGATCGGCAAGAATATCGCGCTTGCCTATCTGCCATGGTCCCATGCCGAGATGGGTCGCAAACTGATAGTCGAGTATTTTGGCGAGACCTATCCGGTCGAGGTGGTCGCCGTCGGCTACAAACCGCTTTACGATCCTGACAACCTAAAGCCGCGAAGCTGATGCGCAATCAGGCACTCCGCAACCGGAGTGCCCGAGCTGCTAACGCCTTCCGGCAAAGAGCTCTCGTTCTTCCACTTCGAAATGCTCCAGAAGGAGCTGGACATTGCGCCGGTTGGATTTGAAATAGACGTCGAAGAGATCGCCGATCAGCGGCACACTCCCGGCGACAGTATCGAGCCCGATATTCCCCAGCATCTTCAGCAGCAACTGGTTCGAAACGCCCAGCCGTCTCGCCTCGTTGACGATAACGAGGCCGATCAGCGCACCGCCGGCGTCGCCGATGCCCGGGATAAGCCCCATCACCGAGTCGGCGCCGAAGCTTATGCCGGTGCCCGGTATGCGGATGGCGCTGTCCATCAGCCGTGCAATGCCGTGGGCGCGGCGCAACCGGCTGACCAACTCGTGGCGTTGCATCGCCTGGCCCGTGTCAGTTCTTGTCATGAATACCTCTGTCAGCCGCCAGGACGGCGGCGATTTTTATTGGCCTCACTGGGCGCCGGCGTTCGGCGCCGGCTCTTCCGTGGAGATCGCATCCGTCGTCCGCCCGGGCTTCTCGCCCGACCCGTCCGCGTGCTCGATGGTGATCTTCACCGGGCCGGGCTCCATTTTGCCGAAGGGAGACGCAAAGGCGATTTCAGCCGCGTCACGCCCGACGCCGATCCGCACCAAACCATCGAGATTGGCCTGGCGGGTGGCATCGAACAGCCACCATCGGCCACCCATGTAGGCTTCGAAAACAGCATGGAAATCGCGAGGCTCGAGCCCGTATGCGTAGCAGGACACAAAGCGGGCCGGAATATTCAGAGCGCGGCAGAAGGCAATGCCGATATGCGCGAAATCGCGACACACGCCGGCCCGCAACAACAGGCTTTCGTCGGCCGTCGTCTGCTCGTTCGACGCACCCCGGCGGTAATCGATATTCTCATGGATCCAGTTGCAGATCGCCGTCACACGTCTGTGCCCACCAGGCATCGCTCCAAACTCTCGGTTGGCGAAGGCAGCCAGCCGGTCCGAGGGCACGAACCGCGACGGCAGCAGGAACGGCACGATATCGAGCGGCAGTTCGGACAGCGGCGTCTCGTCGATGGTCTCCGGGTCGGCGCGGAAGACATCGAGCGTCACCTCAGCCTCATATGAAAGGTGGAGCGGACCCGGCGACGCGTCGATGCTGAGATAGCGATTGTTGATATCTGGAACCACATGGGTCCGGCGCTTCAGATCAGGGGTGATGATCAAACGTTCGGTGAGCTGCTGATGACGCATCAGTCTCGCAACTTCCAGATTGAAGATGAACGTCGTCGGCTCGAGAACCTCGTACGACAAATCGCAGCCGAGCCTGTATCGTACGGTCATTTCCAATCCCTGACAGCGTGTGTTGTGCAACGCTCCCAAACAGTTCACCCGCCATTTTGTTCCAGCCGATATCAGCGCATGACCTGCAATTATCAGGGCTCAGCGAGTGGCCTCCTTATATTAGACACTTATCGGCGGATTGAAGGAAAGCGATTTAAAACAACGCCCTATGGAACAACATTCATCTTCAGGAATTTCTTATCCGCACTGGCCGACACGTCGTCGGCCTACATAATCCTAGGGAGTCCTTTATGAAATTCCGTTCGCTCGTTGCCGGTCTGACGCTCACACTCATCGGTGGTGCAGCCTTTGCTCAGACGTCGGCAGCTACCGGGGCAGATGCCACGATGGCAGGCCCAGGCATCACCATGGGCAAGATGGCTAGCGGCCCCCTGAAGTACGTCAACATTCAGGACACCGACATCGTCACTTCGAAGCTGATCGGCGTCGACATCTACAACAAGCAGAATGACAAGATCGGCGAAGTCTCCGACATCGTCATCGGCGGCGGCAAGTCCGTCATCGGCATCGTCGCCAGCGTCGGCGGCTTCCTCGGCCTCGGCGAAAGCTATGTCGTGCTCGACCCATCGTCTGTCGCCCTCGCCGACGATAACGGCACCTGGAAGGCCTATGTCGACACCTCCAAGGAAGACCTGACGAAGGCCCCGAAGCTCGACTACTCCAAGTTCAAGAAATAATCGCCGACAACCGGATTGGGCCAGCCACGCGCTGGCCCTTTTCGCGTCTTCCGACCCACCTGAAACGCAGCGGAAAGATTAATCCCATGACCTACAAGACATTGATCCTCGCCACCGTCGCCGCTGCCTTTCTGGTGACACCGGCGCTCGCCCAGACCAAGGAAGATCCTGCAGTGACCGCATGCAAGGCCACCGGCCTGATCGCTCTGCAGGCAAAATCGCCCGACATCACCGACATCGTTTTTGACATGGAGAGCCTGGCCGTCAGCGCCGCGGATACCAAGGTCGAGGATGTTTCGGTGAAAACGGTGGTGCTCGGCGAGGCCTATCTCTCTCGCAAGGGCGTGACTGGAAAATCCGATCGCTTCGTCTGCCTTCTCGGCGACAAGGGCACGGTCCTGCTGACGTTCTTCACCGCGCAGTAAGGTATCAGGCCAGCCGGACCAACGGCTCGGCAGCGATTTTGAACGTTTGAATGGCATCGACTGCAAAACTGCAAGCGGTGCCATTTTCTGTTGCGCCGCAATATCGAGTCTGGCTATAAGAGCTTATTCGACTGGACCCGGTGAAAATCCGGGTGGCTATTCCGGCCGCCGATCCGCCGGACCACGCAAATATGTGCATGCCAGGATACGACCGCATTTCAGCGGCGATCGCCATGCTTTGCGAGAATTCATCACATGATCCTATCGTCCTTCAGCCGGGACTGGTCTGCCCGTCCCACGCGTGAAATGCTGGCCGGTGCAGTTGCCACCTTCGCCCTCATCCCGGAAGTCATCGCCTTTTCCTTCGCGGCCGGCGTCGATCCGCAGGTCGGCCTGTTTGCTTCCTTCGTCATCGGCATCGTCATCGCTTTTACAGGCGGCCGCCCCGCGATGATCTCGGCTGCGGCCGGCTCCGTCGCCCTCGTGGCAGCTCCGCTGGTCCACAGCCACGGCCTTCCCTACCTGCTTGCCGCCGGACTGCTCGCCGGCGTCATCCAGATCCTCTTCGGCCTTCTCCGCCTCGGCGTGCTCATGCGCTTCGTCTCGAAGTCTGTACGGACGGGCTTCGTCAACGCCCTTGCGATCCTGATCTTCTCGGCCCAGATGCCACAGGTCATCGGCGCCGGATGGGCTACCTATGCAGTACTTGCCGCAGGCCTCGCGCTCATCTACCTGCTGCCCCTGATAACAACGGCTATCCCCTCGCCGCTGATCTGCATCGTCGTTTTGACAGTCGCGTCGGTCATGCTGCACCTGCCGGTAAAGACCGTCGCCGATCTCGGACGGCTGCCCGACAGCCTGCCGATCTTTGCGTGGCCTTCCGTGCCGTTGACGCTCGAAACCCTCGGCATCATCGCCGGCCCGGCGCTTGCCATTGCCATGGTCGGGCTACTGGAATCGATGATGACCGCCAGCGTCGTCGACGACCTCACCAATACACCGAGTTCCAAGAACCGCGAAGCCACCGGTCTCGGCCTGGCCAACGCGGCTGCCAGCCTTTTTGGCGGCATTGCCGGCTGCGGCATGATCGGCCAGACGGTGAGCAACATCAAATACGGCGGTCGCGGTCGCCTCTCGACGCTGTTTGCGGGCGCATTCCTGCTCATCCTGATGGTGCTCCTGAAGCCATGGGTATCGCAGGTACCGGTTGCCGCCTTGGTGGCGATCATGGTCATGGTCTCGATCGACACCTTCGACTGGTCGTCGCTCAGGGCCATCGTCATCCATCCGAAAATGTCGAGCACAGTGATGCTGGCAACCGTGGCGGTGACTGTCGCTACGTCAAACCTGGCGATGGGCGTCGCGGTCGGCGTGCTCCTCAGCGGCGTGTTCTTCGCCTTCAAGGTGGCGCGACTGATGGACGTGACACTCGAACCGGCGGCGGTTGACGGTCAATCCACCTTCCGAGTGACAGGACAGGTGTTCTTCGCCTCGGCCGACCTGTTTGTCGATGCATTCGACGTCGCGGAGTTTGCCGGCAAGTCGGTCGTCATCGACGTGTCGCGCGCACATTTCTGGGACATTACCGCCGTCGCGGCGCTGGACCGGGTGGTTGCCCGCTTCAGGGCGCAAGGAGCAAGCGTCGATGTCCGCGGCATGAACAAGGCCAGTTCGACACTGGTCGAAACGCTCGACAGGCCATCGACCGAAAACGCCTCCTGAGGAGCGCATCAAACAGAAAAAGGGCCCGCTGGCTGATGCCAGCGGGCCCTTTGACATAAGCCCTTCGCTCAGGCGGCCTGCGTCCGGCGCGGCAGCTTCCAGTTCGGGCGGATGAAATGGCAGGTATAGCCATTCGGGATCCGCTCCAGATAATCCTGGTGCTCAGGCTCTGCCTCCCAGAAATCGCCGACCGGCGAGACTTCGGTGACGACCTTGCCCGGCCACAGCTTCGACGCGTCGACATCGGCGATGGTGTCTTCGGCGATCCGCTTCTGCTCGTCGTTGACATAGAATATCGCAGACCGGTAGCCTGAGCCGACATCGTTCCCCTGCCGGTTCGGCGTCGACGGATCGTGGATCTGGAAGAAAAACTCCAGGAGATCGCGGTAGCTGATTTTCGAAGGATCGAAGTTGATCTCGATGGCCTCGGCATGGTTCCCGTGATTGCGGTAGGTCGCATTGCGCACCTCGCCGCCGGAATAGCCGACGCGTGTCGAGACGACGCCGGGCATCTTGCGGATCAGATCCTGCATGCCCCAGAAGCAGCCACCGGCAAGAACAGCACGTTCGGTCATTGGACTTCCTCCGTCTGGTTGATATAGGCGCCGTAGCCTTCAGCCTCCATCTGGTCACGATGGATGAAGCGCAGCGACGCGGAGTTGATGCAATAGCGAAGACCGCCGCGATCTTGCGGCCCATCGGGAAATACGTGGCCCAGATGGCTGTCGCCATGCTTGGATCGCACCTCGATGCGGACCATGCCATGCGACGAATCGTGCACCTCGTTCACATAGGCAGGCTCGATCGGCTTGGTGAAGCTCGGCCAGCCGCAATGGGAATCGAATTTGTCGGACGAGGCAAACAGCGGTTCTCCGGATACGATGTCCACGTAGATCCCAGGCTCCTTGTTGTTCAGCAAGGGGCCGCTGCCCGGACGTTCTGTTCCGCTTTGCTGCGTCACCCGGTATTGTTCCGGCGTCAGCTTGGCCACGGCTTCTGCCGTTTTCCTGTATTCCGTCATTGTAACCTCCAACGGTTTCTTCTGACCAGAGATGGCGATGCAAAGCCGATTTTTCAATCGCCGATGCCAGCAGGATAATGCAATTGCTTACATGCGACGGCAGTTGTCGCGTCGAAGAGAAGATGCAGTTGTCCCGGTGATGGCTAATCCGAACCTCTTACGCTTATGCCATTCAGGAACAAGTCCACCAGATGGCCGATACGCGATTTCGATGAATCGTCATTTTCGATGGCAATGGAGATGGCAGTTACAATGTAGATGAAATCCTCGTAAGTGACATCGCGGCGGATGGTGCCTGCTTCTTGTCCACGCTGCAGCAGCCGACGCCCTTCCGCGGTAATCGCATTACATCCGGGCGTCCCGCATTGGATAACAGTCCCGATCGAAACAGCAAGGCTCTGATACGTGCTCGTGTTCCTGGCAAGATCTTCAAGATAAGCTCGCACCGCATCGCCTGGAGTTAGATCTGGGTCGCGCTTACGGCTGGTCTCCGCCAGCGACAAGAAACGCTCGTTGCTGGTAGCGGCCAGAAGTGCCTCACGCGTGGGAAAGCGACGATAAAGCGTGCCGATACCGACGCCTGCGCGCTTGGCAACCTCCTCCAGCGGAACACCCGCTCCTTTTTCCAGAAAGAGCTCCTCTGCGGCAGAAAGGATAAGTTCGCGGTTTTTTTTCGCGTCAGCCCGGAGGGCGGGTTCATCATTCAACTTATTTTCCTTGATCGCTTGCCAAGTGGAGGATACCTCCATATTACAAGTGGAGCAATCCTCCACTTGTCAAAAAAAGGTAAATAAGAAATGACAAAACGTTTCGAAAGCAAAATCGTGGTGATAACGGGAGGTAGCGACGGCATCGGCCTCGCAACGGCAAAACTTTTCGCCATCGAAGGTGCGTACGTGTACATCACAGGACGCCGGCAAGAACTACTCGCCGAGGCCGTGAATGAGATCGGCCACGGGGCGGTCGGCGTGCAAGGTGATGTCACCAAGTCTGCCGACGTCGTTCGGCTTTACGAACGGATCCAAAGCGACCACCAAAGGGTCGATGTCGTGTTCGCCAATGCGGGCATTTACGAGGTCGTTCCGCTCGATGCGATCGACGAAACGCATTTCGACTCGATCTTCAACGTCAATGTGAAAGGTATGGTGTTCACAGTGCAGAAAGCACTTCCGCTGATGACAGCAGGAAGTGCCGTCGTCCTCAACGGCTCCATTGCTGGCAGTAAAGGCCTGCCAAGCCAGTCTCTTTATAACGCCAGCAAGGCAGCGGTGCGCTCGTTCGCTCGAAGCTGGACGAATGAGCTTAAGGAGCGAGGCATCCGCGTCAACGTCGTCTCGCCTGGTGGAACAGAAACACGCCTCATACGCAGCTACCTTGACACGCAACCGGAAGTCGAAGAGGCGCTCAATAGAAGCGTACCCCTTGGGCGGTTGGGAAAACCGGACGAGGTGGCACGCGCAGTCCTTTTCCTGGCATCAAGCGAGAGTAGCTTTGTCGCTGGACATGAACTCTTTGTCGATGGCGGTGTCGCCGCGGTTTAGGCCGAGGGCATCGCAATGCCATTGCAATCCCGGCCTCACTGCAACTGCCTGTGGTTGACCTAGTCCGTCTTGCGGTTCCGCAACGCCTCGGCCTGGGCGTAGAACTTCTTTTCCCACTCCTTGTGGTTGTCGAGACCTTCGCGGATAAATGGGGTGAAGATCGCCAGGTTCATCAGCATCCAATTGATGAAATTGGCCGGGAAACGGGTAGGCTTGTTGAAGTCGACGAACAGTACGACGCGGGTCTTGTCGGTGTGGTTCCAGGCCTCGTGCTCATACGCGTCGTCGAAAATGAGTACCTTGCCTTCCTGCCAGTGGCAAATCTGGTCCTTGACGCGGATCGCCAGCTTGTCAGCCGGTTCAGGCACGATCAGCCCCAGATGAAGGCGCAACACGCCATTATAGGGGCCGCGATGGGCCGGCAGGTGCTTGCCCGGCTCGAAGATCGAGAACATCGCCGTTTTCATGCCGGGAATTTTCTGCACGACCCGCCAAGTATCCGGGCAGGCCTGAATGTTCTGCTCGGATTTCAGCCCGAAGCCGGCGAGAAAGAATGTCCTCCAGTGGCTGTCCGTCGAGATCGTCTTCACATCCGTGGAAATTTCCTGGAAGGTCGGCAATTCGCTCTGGCGTAGCAACACGCGGTCGAGTTCGGCGCGAATCAGCGGCCAGTCCTTCTCGATCTCGGCGACCCAGGGAAAGGTCGCATTGTCGTAGACGGGGGGATTGCCGAGCTTGGCATATTTCAGGTTCAGCCGTTCGGCCCAGGCAACGATGCCCATGAAGAAGCGCGTCATGGCTCCCGGGCGCTCCATCGGCGCGATGCCGGTCGTGGCGAAAGTCTGGTCGGAAGGCTTTGGCTCTACGGAAGAGGAATTGGTCAGGGTATCGGTCATATCTATCAATTTCTGCTGGAAAGACGATCGTCGAGCGTCGGAGTTGGGCTTATAGAGCCATTCGGTTTGCGGCTAGTATGTATGCAATCGGCTACGATGCGCAAGCATCGCAGTCCGCGATCCCGGCACGCATCACCGCATTCTGATCGCCTCAGACTTTCAGTTCGCGGCGCTCGAGTTCCGTCACAAGCGCCAGATCCAGAACCTTCTGCAGATTGGCGGCATGGCGGAAATTCGGATCCTGGGGAACGCCGGTGCGCACAGCCTCTGCAAAGCGCTGGTAGTTGGTCGGCACCGCGGGTACGTCGATGACTTTCCACTCCGCCGTTTCCACATCGTCTCCGACGCAGGCGCGCAGTTCCGAACCGTCCGGACGGTGGATGACTTCTAGCCCGCCGCGCTCGCCATAGACCCGCAACTTCAGTTCGTTGAGATGCCCCGTTGCCCAGCGCGTCGCATGCACGACGCCAAGGGCGCCGTTGGCAAAATCCACCGACATCGCAAAGCTGTCATTGGCATCGAGCCGGTATTCACCAATCTGCCCACCGGGCGCCTTATTGAAGGTCTTCAGTCGTGCAAACACGTGGTCGATATCGGTGGCGGCGCCATAGGCGGCAAAATCCAGAATGTGGATGCCGATATCGCCCAGCACGCCGTTCGACCCGTGGCCAGTCGATAGCCGCCAGAGCCAGGTGGATTCGCTGCGCCAATCTCCCCAGGCCTTGGAAACGAGCCAACTCTGCAGGTAGGACGCCTCGACGTGCTTGACTGTGCCGATCTCGCCGGCGATCACCATCTCGCGGGCCCGCTGCAGCGGCGCGACGTTACGATAGGTCAGGTTGACCATGTTGATGACGCCGGCTCGTTCGGCCGCCTCCGTCATCTCGAGCGCCTTTTCATAGTTCTCGGCCAGCGGCTTTTCGCAAAGCACATGCTTTCCGGCCGCCAGCAGGGCGAGCGTCGTCGGGTGGTGCATGCGATCCGGCGTGACGTTCGTCGCCGCGTCGAATTTCCCCCAGGCGATCGCCTCGTCCAACGACGTGAACCGGGTCTTGATATTAAACCGGTCGGCAAAGGTCGCAAGCCGGGTGGCATCGCTGTCGACAGCCGCGACCACCTCCACGCCTTCTATGCGCGCGAAATGATCGAGCTGGTTCTTGCCCATGACGCCGGTGCCAACGATGATGAGACGCATATTCGACCTCAGCGGTAACCGGCTTCGCCGGCCTGGTGCAGTTTCGGGCCACGCTCCGTGATCGGCTCCAGCGCCTGCTCGACGGGAACGTTCGGCGCGTCGTGGATGCCGGTCAATGCGGCCTGCGGATTATAAGCCCAGGCAACGGCGTTGATCAGCACTGTCTTGATATTCGGGTCGTAGTAGGTCGGATAGGTCTCATGACCCGGGCGGAAATAGAAGATGTTTCCCGCGCCCCGCTTCCAGGTCATGCCCGACCGGAAGACCTCGCCGCCCTGGAACCAGGAAATGAACACCGTTTCGAGGGGTTCCGGCACCGAGAAAGCCTCGCCGTACATCTCCTCGTTTTCGAGCACGAAATTCTCCGGCAGACCGGCGGCGATGGGATGGCTCGGATTGACGACCCAGACGCGCTCCCGCTCGCCGGCCTCGCGCCATTTCAACGCACAGGGCGTGCCCATCATGCGCTTGAAGATCTTGGCGAAATGGCCTGAATGCAGGACGATGAGCCCCATGCCCTCCCAGACGCGCTTGGCGACGCGCTCGACGACCGCATCATCGACAGCCCCATGGTCGGCATGGCCCCACCAGACGAGGACATCGGTATCGCGCAGCCGCGCTTCGCTCAATCCGTGTTCCGGCTCCTGCAGGGTGGCAGTCGTTGCCTCGATGCGCACATCGCTGTTCAGCGCCGCGGCAATCGCTGTGTGCATGCCCTCCGGATAGACCTTGCGAACCACGTCGCTTGTCTGCTCGTGGATATTCTCGCCCCAAACCACTGTTCGAATTGTTTTTGCCATAGCATCTCTCCCGTGAGTCTCTGTTGTATTGCGGCATTCCCGCCTTTTTCGGGGCACGCTGCCAGCTCGCATGATGTTGAAGCAAATAGAGCGGCCATCCGAGTTGAGAAAGGGCGCCAGGCCTTGCGCTCAATGCGAAATCGATTTGGAAAACAGGTTGACGACGAGCACTCCGGCGATGATCAGCACAAGCCCGATGACGGCCGGCAGATCAAGGCGCTGACGGAAGAACACCAGCCCGACAACCGAAATCAGCACGATGCCGAGCGCGCTCCAGATCGCGTAGGCAACGCCGACGGGTATGGCCTTGAGCGTGATCGACAGGCAGTAGAACGAAGCTGTGTAGCACGCGACGAGGACGACGATCGGCCAGGGTCGCGTGAACTGCTGCGACAGTTGCAGCGCGGTCGTGCCGATTACCTCCAGCACGATGGCGACCAGCAGCAGGCCATAAACGGATGCATTCGCCATCGGGCCTTCTTCTTTCTATTTGTGCGTGAGACTGACAAGCCGGTCGACGAGCGCCTGCCGGGATGCGGGTGTTGCATCGCCACTGCCGAGAACCTCGGCAAGCCAGATCCCGTCTGTGGCAAACCGCACGATCCGGGCATCGACGGACGAATCCGTACCGACGAAATTCTCGCTCTGCTTTTCCACCCAGTCTCGCCAGCGCCGCCGCAGCGCCGGGTCGGTCAGCAGCGTCAGCGTCGCCTGCCCCCAGTCCCCGGGGGTGTCGGTACGCTCTTTGAGATCGACGACCGCACGCAGATAGCCACGGGTGAAACGGCCATAAGGCACTGGGTCGTTGCGCATTTGCCCATCGATGGCCGCATCCAGATGGTCCAGCAGGCTGTCGAGCATGGCCTCCAGCAAGCTGGCCTTGGTCGGGAAGTGATGCAGGAGTCCGCCCTTGCTGACCCCAGACGCAGCCGCTACGGCATCCAGCGTCACAGAGGCGACGCCGCGCTCAGCCGCCAGACGCGCGGCAACCGCAAGCAGTTGCTGGCGGATAAGCACGGGTTGCTTTTTTCTGTGGTGTGCGTCGGACATTCCGCATGACATACCGTCCAGACGGTTTTGTCAATTGTATAAACCCGTCAACTGGCCGACCCCACCTCGATGCGCCTTTCCGTCGTGACATCGAAAATATGCACCTGCGATGGGTCGATGGACAGGCCGATGCGATCCCCCGGCCGTACGCCCCGACGGGAGGTCTCGACGATAGTCAGTTCCGGGACCGTGACTGTCGTCAGGAACGTCGAGGACCCCGTCGATTCGACGGTGTCGATGCGGATATCGAACGTCCCCTGCCCTTCGGGCGCAGTGACGAGATGTTCGGGACGCAATCCGGCAAGCACCGGTTGGCCGGATTGCAACTGGCCGGAGATCGGCAGCATCCGCTGACCTTCTGCAAAATCGAGCACCACGCTCCGGCCATCGGCAGCGGCGCGTGCCGGCACGAAGTTCATCGCCGGTGAGCCGATGAAACCTGCCACGAAGCGATTGACAGGCCGGTCGTAGAGATCGAGCGGCGCACCCTGCTGCTCGATGACGCCGTCCTTCATGACAACGACATGATCGGCCATCGTCATTGCCTCGATCTGGTCATGGGTGACGTAGACGAAGGTCGCCTTGAGCCGCTCGTGCAGCATACGGATTTCCTTGCGCATGTGGACGCGCAACGCCGCGTCGAGGTTCGACAGCGGCTCGTCGAACAGGAAGGCCTTCGGATGGCGGACGATGGCGCGGCTCATGGCAACACGCTGCCGCTGGCCGCCAGAGAGCTCGCGCGGGTAGCGTTTCATCAACGGCGTCAGCCCTGTGGTGGCTGCAACATCGGCAGCGGCCTTGCGGGCCTCGGCTTTCTTCACGCCACGGATGCGAAGGCTGTAAGTGAGGTTCTCCTCGACCGTCATGTGGGGATAGAGCGCATAGGACTGGAACACCATGGCAATGTCGCGCTTGCGCGGCGGCACGTTGGTCATCAGTTCGCCGGCAATGCGCATGTCGCCCGCAGAGATCTTCTCCAGCCCCGCCAGCGACCGCAGAAGCGTGGACTTGCCGCAGCCGGACGGCCCGACCAGCGCGACGAAAGTGCCGTCCTCGATGGCCAGATTGATATCCTTAAGCGCGTGGAAGGCGCCGTAGTACTTGTTGACGCCGCTGAGTTCGATTTGAAGGGTCATTTGAGGGCTCCCGATGTGAGGCCGGAAACGATGCGTCGCTGCAGAAGAACGAAGATGGCAAGGATGGGCGTCACATAGATCGTCGAATAGGCCATGATCTTGTTCCAGTCGGTGGTGTTGGGGCCCATGAAGCTGTTGAGCCCGACGCTGGCGGGCTGCAGGTCCGCCGCCTGGATCATCGACTTCGAATAGACGAACTCGCCGAAGGCCTGCATGAAGATGAGAATGGCGCTGACGAGGATACCGTTGCGGGCCAGCGGCAGGACGATGTTGAAGAAGGCACCGATGCGCGAATTGCCGTCCACCAGCGCAGCCTCCTCCAGTTCCATCGGCACGCTCATGAATGTAGCGCGCACGAGCACCACGAAGAACGGCATCTTGTTCGCGGCGATGGCGATGATGACGGACAGACGCGGGTAGTCGAGCAGTCCGATCTGCGAGAAGCCGACAAATATCGGCGTGATCATCAGCGACGGCGGCAGCACCTGCAAAAGCAGGATCAGAAACAGCCCGACATCGATCCAGCGGTTGCGGTACCGCGCCAGCACATAGGCGCACCCGCAGCCGAATATCGAGATCAGCACGACGGCACCGACGGCGATGACCAGCGAGTTCCAGAGGTAGCGCGCCATGTTGCGGCTTGCCCACACCTCGCCATAGATGCTCCATTGGGGATCGTGCGGCCAGAAGCTGGGTGGCGTGACATACATCGCCGAGCCGCTTTTCAGACTGGTCACATACATCCAGTAGAGCGGAAAGAGGTAGATGACGGCAAGCACGATGGCGGCAAACAGCATCAGCCTGTTGCGGAAAGTGTCACTCATCCCCGCACCTCATGGCGTGTTGACCGGACATAGATCACCGAAGCGACAATGACGAAGACCAGCATGATGACCGAAATTGCAGCCCCCTTGGCGAAGTCGTACTGGCGGAACGACAGGTCCCAGGCCCAGAACTGCGCGACGTTGGACGAGTTGTTCGGCCCTCCGTCGGTAATCGCCGCAAACAGGTCGAATTGCTGCAGCGTGAAGATCAGCCCCAGCGAGACCACGGCACCGATGGTCGAGCGCATCATCGGCAGCGTAATCGTCCAGAAGCGCTGGAAGACATTGGCGCCATCGAGTTCGGACGCCTCGAACAGATCCTTCGGAATAGCGGCAAGGCCGACGGAGAGAAGGATCATATTGAACGCGGCACCCAGCCAGATGTTGGCGAGAATGACGGCCCACAGCGAGAAATTCGGGTCCGATCGCCAGAAGATGTTGCTGCTGATGATGCCGGTTTCGCGGAGCATGAAATTAAAGATGCCGAAGTCGCCGGACAGCATCCAGTTCCAGACAGCGCCGACAACAAGACCGGGCATCACCCACGACACCAGGAACAGCCCGCGCAGCCAGGAGGCGCCGGGAAAATTCACCCAGAAGAACAGTGCGAGGCCAAAGCCAATGGCAAACTGGCCGGCAATCGATGCTACGACGAAGATCGCCGTGTTGAAAAGGATGCTGCGCGTCTGCGGCAGCTGGAACAGGTCGATATAGTTCTGAAGACCGGCAAACGGCCTGATGAAGGTGCCCATGCTGAACATGTCGACCTGCTGGAAGCTCATCAGCACATTGTAGATGAGCGGCAGTCCGGACAGCAGGAACAGGAAGGACAGCGGAAAGACGACAAGCGTGATGTCGAAACCGCGACCGTCGGTGAGACTGGATAGGATTTTGCGCATGGTCTCCCTGTGGGTCAGCACGGCGGTGCTGCCTTGCAATCTCGAAATGGGGCCATCTCTACATTGGCGACGAGACGGCCCCTTCCGGGAGGAAACTGTGGGGATGGCGGATCTGCACCGCCATCCGGCTAGAGTGCTGGTATCAGCCGAGCGCCTTGATCTTCTGGGCAGCCTGGTCGAGCGCGTCCTTCGGCGACATCTGGCCGGTGAGCGCCGCCTGGATGGCATCCTGGATCGCCTTGGAGATCTTCGCCCATTGTGGCGACGGACCACGCGGCTTGGCATATTTCAGCTGTTCGACGAAGGTCTTCAGAGCTGCGTCTTTCAGAGCATTGCCGGTCGGCGGGATGGTGATGTCGGAGCGGGCCGGCAACTGGCCGAAATCCTTGAACATCGTCGGGTCCTGGGACACGAAATATTCCACCACCTTGAAGGCTTCTTCCGGGTGCTTGCTCTTCGAGAAAATCGCCCAGTTATAGTCGCCCATGGCCGACGAGCGTTGTGCGCCTTCCTCAGGAACCGGCAGGAGCGCGGTGCCCCAGTCGAACTTGGCATCCTTCAACATGCGATCGATTTCCCACGGGCCGGAAATGACCATGGCGGCATTGCCGGAGTTGAACGTGGCGGTCGAATCCCATTGCCCGCGTGTCAGCGAATCGCGCGAGGCAAGCTTTTCGTCGATGATCTGCTTCCAGATGGTCAGTGCCTTAACAGCGCCATCCGTGTTGATGTGGTCGTAGGTGGCGCCGCCCATCTGTGCCCAGGGCAGGAACTGGAACGTCCCCTCTTCACCAGCCTTCGCTGAAAACGCCAGGCCGTAGACGTTCTTTGCCGGATCGGTCAGCTTCTTTGCATCCGCAACCAGCTCGTCCCAGGTCTGCGGCGGCTTGGCAGGATCGAGCCCGGCTGCCTTGAACATGTCCTTGTTGTAGTAAAGCGCGATAGTATTCGTTGCCTTCGGAACGCCGTAGTATTTGCCGTCCCACATCACCGACTTCAGCGGACCGGGGAAGTAATTGGCAGGCTTGACCACCGTCGACTTGGAAATCATGTCGGTGAGATCGAGAAAGGCGCCATGCGATGCGAACAGTGCATGGTCCGGATTGTCGATGGCGATGATGTCCGGCGCCTTGCCGGTCGAATAGGCGCGCATCGCCTCGCTGACAACGTCGTCGAACTGGATTTCGCGATATTCGATCTTGATGCCGTTGTTGAGCGCATTGAACCGCTTGGCAAGATCGGGGGCCGGTTGCCCATCCTTGTCCAGCGACCAGACGGTGATGACTGTGTCCTCTGCCCTCGCCGAAAGTCCGAATGCGGACACGCTGGCCAGAGCCAGGACGCCAAGCAACATGATTTTACGGATACCCATGGTTCTCCTCCTTCTTGGTTATCCATTGGACCGGCGTCCTCCCGCCGGCCTTATGCACGTCTTCAGTATCCTGCGAAACTCAGGCGGCGATCGCGACGAAATCGCCACCGCGGCTCTTCTTCAGGTAATTCAGTCCGTGGACCTGACCGGTCATCTCCAACTCGTTGCGGTAGACCGGATCATGCCAGCCTTCGATGTCGATCGAGCCGGACCAGCCAGCCATCCGCAGCTCGGAGATGATGTCGGTCCAGTTGCTGTCGCCGAAACCGGGCGTGCGCATGAGGACGAATTCTTCCTTACCGAAAATGCCATGCTCCTTGATTACATCCCAGCGGATCGTCGCGTCCTTGCCGTGGACATGAAAGATCTTCGACGCCCACTTGCGGATCTGCGGCAGCGGCTCGATCAGGTAGACCATCTGGTGGCAGGGTTCCCATTCCAGCCCGATGTTGTCATCCGGAGTTTCGTTGAACATAAGCTCCCAGGCATCCGGATTGTGGGCGATGTTCCAGTCGCCGGTCGCCCAGTTGCCTTCCATGGCGCAGTTTTCGAAGGCGATCCTGACGCCCTTGTCGGCGGCGCGCTTGGCAAGCTCGCTCCAGATCTGCTTGTAGCGCGGCAGGCTGTCGGTCAACGGCTTGTTGCGGACGCGGCCGGTAAAGCCGGCAACGCAAGTGGCGCCAAAATGATGGGCGTTGTCGATACAATCCTTCCAGCCCTGCAGCGTCTGCAGGTCCATGTCGCCTTCCTCAAGCGGATTGCCGAACATGCCGAGTGTCGACATGGTGATATCGCGATTGCCGATGGCATCGATGCAGCGTTTGCCGAGCTCGGCAAGGTTCTGGCCGTTTGTCGTCTGCCAGAAGAACGGCTCGAAACTTTCGAAACCGAGATCGGCGATCTTGGAAATGCGCGCGGCAGCGTCCTCGTCGGAGGCCTTGACCATGGTGCCGATGCGGATGGAATTGGCTGGATTATTCACGATCTCTGTCCTTGTACTGAAGGTCTTCAGGCTGAAATGTCGATGCGTTGTCCGGACCTGGCGCTCTCGATGGCGCCAAGCACCATGGCAAGGCTGCGGATATTGTCGCTGCTCACCGTCTCAGGGGGCCGCCCGGTCTTTACGGCCTCGAGGAAGCTGGCGATGACGCTGGCATGACCGTGGGTCTCCGCCTCATGCTCGGGTCCCGGCACCTCGATCGGGGTAAAGCCATGCAGCAGCCCCTCCTCGTTGCCGGCGACCGTCGCCTCGAAAGCGTCCTCGCCATCCCAGGTCAGCATGCCCTTCGAGCCCGTCAGCCGCCACTGGCTTTCCCAGCTCGTCCGCCGCCCCTCGGCACACCAGGAGCCGCGATAGGTGAAAGTGACGTCGTCCGAAAATTCGAAGATGGCGTGGGCAGATGCACCGTCGCGGTACCATGAGCCTTTCGGGTTCGTCTCTACGCAATAGACGGCCAGCGGCTTGCGGTCGGCAACGAAGCGCGCCGCATCGAAGGTATGGATCGCCATGTCGAGCAGCAGCACATGATCCATCTCATCGCGAAAACCGCCGAAATGCGGCCCGAGGAAGAAATCGCAGTGTATGCCGGTCAGTTCGCCGATGGCACCGCTTTCCACAAAGCGCCGCAGGCGCCGGATGCCGGCGATATAGCGGCGGTTCTGGATGATGGCGTGCACCTTGCCGGTCTCCGCGGCCAGTTCGATCAGTGCCGCACCTTCCGCTAGCGATGTCGCCATCGGCTTTTCCGAGAGCACATGGCAGCCGGCTTTCAGCGCCGTCGACACGACGCCGAAGCGCGCAGCCGGAATGACGACGTCGAACACCATGTCCGCCTTCGTCCGGGCAATGACATCACCGAGATCGGAGCCTATGACGGCACCTTCGAGGCCGAACTCCTTGGCAAGGTTCTCAGCCGTCTCGCGGTTGAGATCGACGAGGCCGACAATTTTTATGGCAGCGGCTACCGCCGGGTCAGATGCGATGGCGCGCAACCAGCCTTTGGACATAGCTCCGCACCCGCACAAAATGGCATTGAATGTCAAAATCTTTTCCTCCGCCGGAGCGCGTCATCTCCCATGACAATGGCTCCGTAAACGTTTACGAGACTAGTCAGAAATGTTTTGCTGTGTCAAGAGAGGGAAAAACGGAATTTGCCGACCGAAGGAAAAACGCCGCCGATGAAGGGTATCCGACAGCTCGCCAAACACCTCGATATTTCGATCGGCACGGTCTCACGCGCCCTCAATGGCAAGGCCGATGTCAATGCCGAGACGCGTCAGCGTGTGCTCGCAGCAGCCGTCGAACTCGGCTATGTCGCCAACCAATCCGGCAGAAGCTTGCGCCAGGGAACGACCAACGTCATCGGCCTGATGATGGAATCGAGCAAGGAAACCAACGAGAACGGTGACAACTTCTTCCTAGGCCTCACCAGCGGGCTGCAGAGCGTGCTGTCGCGGCACAAGCTCGACCTTATCATGCTGCCCTGCCCGAGCGAAGAGGATCCGACCGAATACCTGCAGCGCATGGTCGCCCGCGGCATCGTCGACGGCATGATCATCTCTGCCACGCAGCGAATCGACCATCGTCTGGACCTCCTGTCACGCACCAAGATCCCTTTCGTCACGCTCGGCCGCAGCCAATCCGGCGGCGAATATTCCTGGGTCGATCTCGATTTCGACGGCGTCGCAAACAGCTCAGTCGACCGACTGATCGCCAAGGGCCATCGCCGCATTGCCGTCGCTGCCCCATCGAACGACGTCAATCTCGGCTACATCTTTCTCGACGGCTACCGGAATGCCCTGAAGCGCCACGGCATCGCATATGACCCGTCGCTGGTTTTCAGGGTCAAATCCAGCGAGCAAGGCGGCTACCAGGCGGCACACGAGATGCTGTTGCTTGACGACCGGCCAACGGCGATCATCCTCATCTACGAACTGATGGCGATCGGCCTTTACCGCCGGCTGACGGAGGCAGGCGTCATTCCCGGCCGCGACCTCGCCGTCATCGGCTTTCGCGAGGAGCCCCGCGCAAAATTCCTGCAGCCAACGCTGACCTGCTTTCGCATGTCGGTGCGCGATCTCGGTGTCGAACTGGCCGAGACCCTGCTGGCCACCATGCCCGCCTACGCGTCCTTCTATCCGAAAGGCGCCTGCAACACGATATGGCCGCTGGAGCTGGTGCCGGGCGAAAGCGATGGCTTCGAGCGGAAACCCTGACCGCAGCGCCGAAACGCCGCAGCCAGCCATCGAAGCTTGCGGGATTGTCGACCGCGCGGCATGTAGGATGCAAAGCAGGAGCCGGCGGTGAGCGAAGAGACGACCACATTGTATGAAGCCATCGGTGGCGCGCCAACGGTGCACGCGCTGACCGATCGCTTCTATGCGCTGATGGATACGCTTCCCGAGGCCGCCCGCTGCCGCGCCATCCACCCGCCGAGCCTCGACGGCAGCCGGGAGAAATTCTACGAATACCTGACCGGCTATCTCGGCGGCCCTCCGCTCTACACAGACAAGCGCGGCCATCCCCGCCTGCGCAGCCGCCACTTGCCCGCAGCTATCGGACCACTTGAGCGCGACGAATGGCTGCTCTGTTTTCGCCGCGCACTGGATGAGACGATTGCCAGCGAGCAACTCAGGGGCATCATCTGGGAACCGGTCGAGCGCCTTGCCCACCACATGCAGAACAAGGAATAGCAGCCCGATGAAAGCCTATGTCCGCCCAACCCTTCTGCTTATGTCCGGCATCTTCGGCTGCGCAGGCGTTGCCCTGGCCGCAGCATCCGCGCATGCCGGTGGCGATACGCACCTGCTGGCGTCGGCATCGGCCATGTGCCTCGCCCACGCGCCGGCCCTGCTGGCGCTCTACATCGGATATCGCAGCCTTCGCACCGCGCCGCTTGGCGGCCTGATGATGGGGCTCGGCACCCTGCTGTTCACAGCCGATCTGCTGGCTCTTTACGCAAGGGGAACCGGGCTGTTTCCGATGGCGGCCCCCATCGGCGGCTTCGCCATGATGGGCGGGTGGCTGGTCGTGGCAGCAGGCGCCTTCTTGCGGACAAGACCGACGCCCGATTGAGATCAGCCAGACGGCTCAGATGCCTAGGACCACGTTAAAACCCTCGAACACGGGATGGCCGATATAGACCGCCTTGTGATCGCCGGCATTGCGGTGGGACTTCCGAAAGCTCTCGGATTTGGTCCAGTTGATGAAATCAGCCTCGTTGGCCCAGGTCGTGTGCGAGGAAAACAGGGTGTAGCCCTCTTCTTCGTTTGTCTTGCTGCGCAACAGCCGGAACTCGACGAAGCCCGGAACTTCCGGCAGGCTGGAATCGCGATTTCTCCAGATGGATTCGAATTCCGCCTCGGAGCCGACGGCTACCTTGAAGCGGTTCATGGCGATATACATGGTAATCCCTTTCGAGCCCTACGGGCCTTTCAAGCCTTGGAAGAATATCGCCGATGTTTGCCCGATGCAGCGGCAAAGGCAACCACATTTCTCCCCGTCGCGGCATCGCGTCCGAAGGCTGCGACTGGCACCTCGCCCGGCGGACGGGCGGCCTCACGTGGAAAGACAATGACATCAGGCGCATGGGCCGCTGTACCCCGCCGCGCCATCAGCGCAGAAATCTCAGGCACTGCAGCGCCGCCCTCACCAGTCGGCGCCAGCCTGTGGAGGCCGATCATATTCACGCTGTCGGAGCTATCGGTCATTGTGTCGTAACCCGGTCGTTCATGGTGTGAAGGGCGCGCTCGAGGCTGGATTTGCTGCCGTTGCGCAAGGGGATGAAGGTCTTGCCGTAGCGCTTGCAGCCGGTCTTGACCCTCAGGCAGGCATCGTGGCTGATACAGTCGATAGGGCAGAAGACGCAGTCTACCGACTGCAGCGCGGTGTCGATGCGCGAGACCGCTTCCCGCAGCCCGCCGTCATGGTGCAACAGTTCGGCGCCGAAATTGCTGGCGATCTGGCGAAGATGGGCAACCTGGCAATCGCGTCCGCCGACATAGAGAAAGCTGCGGCCGTCCAATCGGGATTTACCCGTAGCCACTGGCGCAGCCTCGGTGATCGCCACCTCGCGGTTATCCCTTTTGCCCTTGCGCGCCATGCCATCACTCCGTTTTTCTGGTTTCATCCCGGCCCGATTTCGGTGGGCCTAGAGCGACCTTATTAAACTGGAGTATTCGAGTAAAGTATAAACTTGATTATTTTACTCATCTTATTTGTCTCCCCTAATTGCCTGTGACCTGCACCTCCTGGGTGAAGGTCCAGCTGGGCTTTCCCCACTCCGGCGGCAGCGACGGAAACGGTGCGGCACGGCGAACGCCGTCGAGCACGGCGGCATCCAGATCGGGGACGCCGGAACTGCGTGCGAGCGACACGGCACTCAGTTCGCCGCTGGCGCCGACCGTCAGCCGGACGCGTACGGTCATCGCGGCGGTCATGCGCCGGTACTCGGAGGGCACGCGCACCGAGCGGCGGATGCGCGACTGTACCTTGCCGGGATAGTTCGCCACGGCGGCGCTGCCCGATCCCTGGCGATTGCCGACTGCTGCCGAATTGCTGTCGGAGCGGGCTGTTTCGGTGCCTTCCGACGAGCCGCGCTTGGTATCCTGCTCGTTTTCCCCCTTCGAGCCAGACTTCATCTTCGCAGCTTTCGGCGGCGGCTTCTTCACCACGTCCTTCGGCTTCTGTACCTTCGGCGGTGGCGTCGGCTTCTCGATAGGCTTAACCGTCGCCTCCGGCGGAATGATCTCCGCTGGCGGCGCGGGCGGGACAGGAGCACTCGCCGCATCTGTCGGAGGTGCTGCCGGCGGTTTCGTTTCCTCGAGTGGGATCTCGGTCGCTTGCGGCTGGACGACGGTGGGTTCGGCCGGCACTTGCGCCGCCAGTACCTCCGGTTCGGGAGAAACGACGGTCTCCGGAGAGACCTGGCTCAACGCCTGCGTCGGCTGCACCGGATCAGGCTGAATAGCTTCCGGCACCGGTTCGGATGGCTGGACAGCGGGTGCGGGTTCGCTCGGCTGCGGCTCGACCGGAGTGACTTCGGCCGTTTCGGTCTTGCTCGGCTGGACGGCCTCGGCAACGATTTCGTCGGGCTTGGGAGGCTCCTTGTTCTCTTCGCCCGAGGCCTGTTGGTCTGCGTCGCCGTTTCCAAGCATGACGACACTGACACTGTCGCCGGCATCCTCGACAGGATCTTCCGGCAACGTCACGACGGCCGTCATCAGCGCCGAAAACACCGCTACGTGAAAAAGCAGCGAGCAAAGGCTTGCCGCAAGACCTGCCGTCCTCGTTCCCGCGCGGACCGTCCTTGGCGCGTCCGGCAGCAGGTCGATCGGCGGCGCTGCCGTGCCTGCTTCCGCCGCCGCGTCGGGATGCGCCGGATAGGACGCGATGCGGGTAAAGCGCGCATAGTGGACGACTGCCTCGGCAGCCGGGGGACGCGGGAATTCGTCAAGTCCCGACAGCTCGTGGGCCGGAAATATCGGCGGCGTGTTGTCGTTGACAACGGCTCCCATGCGCGGATCGATGCCGGCAAATGGTCTGGATCGGGACTTGGCTGGACTGGTCATGCGCTGCATCCGCCGCTCGGGGAATAGGCGGGCGGCCGGGATCTACCCCGACGCCCGGGATTTCAACCCTCGAAGGGGATTGGCGTCTGCGACCGGGTCGTCAGCGCCGCCTTGCATTCTCCGGCGGCCGGCCCGTCGCAAACTGGCGTGTCGTTGACGATGACCCGGGTGACCGCCTCGCATTTGAGGTTCGGCATATCGAATTGCCGCACCCGCTTCTTGCCCACCGGCAAATCGCGGAAATCGAGCACGGTCACTTTGTCGACGGCGTTCTTTTCGTTGAAAAATGCCAGTTCGAAGGAGATCTTGGCAATCGGCGTCGCCATGTCGTTCTCGGCGACGAAGGTCATCATGCATCCCTTTGCCGATGGCGTAAGAGCATTGAGCTCGACATTCAGGCGAGCAGCAACCGGTGTCTGTTGCTGGGCCGAGGCGGATCCCCCCGCTGCCGCGACGACAACATTGCAGACAAATAAACAGACGATCGTCTTCAAGCGCATAGGGCTCTCCTGCACCGGTTCAGGGCGGCAACGACCATGAGATGCGTTGCCTGAAAATTTAAACTTGACTCAGTTAGTATCCTATTGCGTCTTTAGGAAACCATGACTATGAGAGTCAAGATAAAACTCCGGGTAGACCGGCCCGATCCCATGATTTTGCAGGCAAAAACAAGCCAGATGATTGCTGATAAGACGCCAGCGACCCCACCGCCGCATGCGGTGCAGACGGTCAGGACGATCGAGAGCGCCGAGATCTTTCGCGGTCAGAACGAGATCGTCATTCGGCACGAAGATTTCATCTACCGACTGAAAATCACCCGACAGGGCAAACTGATACTCAACAAATAGGGCATTTGACGATGACGACCCCAACCCGACCAAGCCCCGCCGAAATCCGCAACTTCCGCGCCGAAAACCCGAAGATGCGCGAACGCGATATCGCAGCCCGTCTCGGCATCTCCGAGGCCGCCCTGGTGGCTGCCGAAGTAGGCCTCACGGCCATCCGTATCGACGCCAGCGCCAATCGCTTCCTGGAGCATGTGGAAAGTCTCGGCGAAGTGCTCGCCCTGTCGCGCAACGAAAGCGCCGTGCACGAAAAGATCGGCATCTACGAGAACATCAAGTCTGGCAAGCATTCCGCCATCGTCCTCGGCGAAAACATCGACCTACGGATTTTCCCGTCACGCTGGGTGCACGGCTTTGCAGTCACCAAAACCGACGGCGATGACGTCAAGCTGAGCCTGCAGTTCTTCGACAAGGCCGGCAGCGCCGTCCACAAGGTTCACCTGCGCCCCGCCTCCGATGTTGCCGCCTATCATGCGATGGTGGCGGCACTGCGTATTGAGGACCAGTCTCAGGAATTCGTCGAGGACATGTCCGGCTATGACAAGGGCAGCGTCGACGGCGAGGTCAGCCGCGACGAATTGCGCGACCACTGGGGCCAGATGAGGGATACCCACGAGTTCATCGCCCTGCTGAAGAAGCTGAAGATCGGCCGCCAGTCGGCCCTCCGGACAGTCGGCGACGATTACGCCTGGAAGCTCGACGGCGGCGCCGTCCAAACCATGCTGGAGGCTGCCGCCGCAGATGGCCTGCCCATCATGTGCTTCGTCGGCAATGACGGCATCATCCAGATCCATTCCGGTCCGATCGCCAGCATCAAGACGATGGGGCCGTGGATCAACGTGATGGACCCCACCTTCCATCTCCACCTGCGTCTCGACGACATCGCCGAGGCATGGGCGGTGCGCAAGCCGACCGCCGATGGCCATGTCAGCTCGCTCGAAGCCTATGGCGCCGATGGCGAGATGATCATCCAGTTCTTCGGCAAGCGCAAGGAAGGCTCGGACGAGCGCCCTGAATGGCGGAAGATCATCGAGGCCTTGCCGAAAATGGCAGCCGAAAGCGTTGCAGCCTGAGGATACGACGATGAAGTCCATTCGGAATTTGCACCGGATCAAGGCATGGCAGGCAGCGCTCACCCTGAGCGTCATGCTGATGCCGACGATCCCCGGAGCGACGGCATTCTACCACGTCGCCGGTCAGGCCAGTGCCGAGGAGGCGCGCAAGCTGGACACATCGCGGCTCGTGTCGATCGGCGGCGACATCACCGAAATCGTCTATGCGCTTGGCGAGGAACATCGGCTGATCGCCCGCGATTCGACCAGCGTCTATCCGGAAGCCGCCACGAAACTGCCGGATGTTGGCTACATGCGGGCGCTATCGCCGGAGGGCATACTGGCTGTCAATCCGACCGCCATTATCGCGGTGGAGGGATCCGGCCCGCCGGAAGCCGTCGCGGTGTTGCGCAATGCCAGCCTGCCGTTCGAAACCGTGCCGCAGGGCTACGACCGGGACGGTATCCTGAAGAAGATCGCCGCCGTCGGCACCCTTCTCGGCGTTCCCGACAAGGCCCGCGCGCTGGATGACAAGGTCGCCGCCGATCTCGACGCCGCCATCGCGGCATCAGACAAGCGGCCGCTCACGGAGCGCAAGCGCGTCTTGTTCATCCTCAATGCGCAGGGCGGCAAGATCATGGCATCCGGCACCGGGACTGCCGCCGACGGCATCATCACGCTCGCCGGCGCCATCAACGCCGTCGGCGTTTTTCCCGGCTACAAACCGCTGACAGACGAGGCGATCATCGAAGCCAAGCCCGACGTCATCCTGATCATGAACGGCGGCGGCGGACACGCTTTGAGCGACGAGGACCTTCTGAAGCAGCCCGCACTCGCCCTGACCCCAGCAGCGGAACACAAGGCGATCGTCCACATGGACGGGCTGCACCTTCTCGGTTTCGGGCCGAGGACTGCCAGCGCGATCCGCGACCTCAACCGCGCAATTTACGGAGGCTGAGCCATGGCAATCAGCGATACCGCCGGACACTCCCTGGGGATCGCGGCCAGGAGCCGCGATTGCCTCGCCCGTTATCGTGCCGGCGACCGGTCGCAGATCGCGGTCGTTGTGATCGCCACGCTGGCCGCCCTTGCTATGTTCGCCCTGCTGTTCTCGGTCACGACGGGCGCATCTGATGCTTCCGCATTCGATGTGGTCCACGATCTCTTTCGCGGGACCGGAGCCGCCACCGCGCTCAGCATGCGCGACCACATCATCGTCTTTGATATACGCCTGCCCCGCGCCATCCTCGGCTTCCTGATCGGCGCCTCCCTCGCCGTCTCCGGCGCCATCATGCAGGGCCTGTTTCGCAATCCGCTGGCAGACCCGGGCCTTGTCGGCGTCTCCTCCGGCGCAAGCTTTGGCGCGGTGGTGATGATCGTCCTCGGCAGCACGCTGGCGGCACCGATCTACGCCGTGCTCGGCATCTATGCCCTGCCGCTCGCCGCCTTTGCCGGTGGCCTCGTGACAACCCTGCTTCTCTACCGCATCGCCACTCGGGACGGTCAGACATCCGTTGCAACCATGCTGCTCGCCGGCATCGCGCTTGGCGCGCTGGCGATGGCGGCCACCGGCGTCCTCGTCTACATGGCCGACGACAGGCAGTTGCGCGACCTCACCTTCTGGAGCATGGGCTCGCTCGCCGGCGCCACCTGGACGAAGATTGCTGCCGCCGGGCCGATCATCGTCCTCTCGCTCGTCGCCATCCCGGTGATCGCCAGGGGCCTCAATGCGATTACGCTGGGAGAAGCCGCAGCCTTCCACATGGGCGTGCCGGTGCAGCGGCTGAAGACGGTCGCCATCCTCGTCGTGGCTGCGGCAACCGGCGCATCCGTCGCCGTCAGCGGCGGCATCGGCTTCGTCGGCATCGTCGTCCCACATGCCCTGCGCATGGTGATCGGCCCCGACCACCGCTACCTGCTTCCAGCCTCGGCACTGCTCGGCGGAACCTTGCTGATTTTCGCCGACGTGCTCGCCCGCACCATCGTCTCGCCGGCAGAAATGCCGATCGGCATCATCACCGCGGCCGTAGGCGGTCCTTTCTTCCTGTGGATCCTGCTGCGCAATCGCACCCGGCTCAGCCTCTAAGGACAACAAGTGATCGACGTTTCCAACCTCTCCGTCCGGCTTGCGGGTAAATCCGTGGTCGATGGCGTGAGCTTTACCGCCCGCCCTGGCCAGCTGACGGCAATCTGTGGGCCGAACGGCTCCGGCAAGACGACAGTAATTAAGGCGATCTCCGGCGAGCTTGCCTATGGCGGTTCGATCCGGCTTGGCAAGGACGAGGTCAGGACGATGAAGCCCTGGGCGCTCGCACTCTCACGGGGCGTCCTGCCGCAGGCGAGCACTCTCTCCTTCCCCTTCTCGGTGCGCGAAATCGTCCTGATGGGCGTCACCGCAGGCGCCAACAGCAAGCCGCAGCACGCGGAGAGGATCGCCATGGAGGCTCTCCGCGCCGTCGATCTCGCCGGTTTCGAGGGGAGGCTCTACGAGCAGCTGTCCGGCGGTGAGCAGCAGCGTGTGCAATTTGCTCGCGTGCTCTGCCAGATCCCACGGCCGGTCGTTGACGGCAAGCCCTGCTGGCTGCTGCTCGACGAACCTGTTTCCAGTCTCGATATCAGCCACCAGCTGGCGATCATGCAGCTGTCGCGCGCCTTCTGTGCGGCCGGCGGTGGCGTCATTGCGATTATGCACGATCTCAATCTTACGGCCCTCTTCGCCGACCAGATCGTGCTTCTGAAGTCAGGCCGGCTGGCCGCCAACGGCGCCGTTGCATCCGTTCTCAGCGACGAAAACCTGCATGCGGTGTTCGGCTGCGAGCTCCGCGTCAATCGGGTGCCCGACAAGGCGATCCCGTTTGTGCTGCCACACAGCGTGTTCGCCGAAGCAGGCGCCTGAGATGGAACTTTTCCACCATCGTCGCGTTCAGCTGTCAACGACATAGGTCAATGCCGACGGCTTAGTTTTGACGTTGGTAGTGGCCTCCCACGAAGAGACGCATTGGCGCGTTGACAATAAGGAGAACAAAAATGGCAAACTCCCTCCTCGATACCATCCGCAGCAAGCGCAATGGTGCTATCAGCGACATAGAAGACACCATCGAAGATCAGATGGACAACCTACGCGGCGAGATCGCTGCGCTTACCAAGCTCATCAGCAAGAACGGCGCCAGCCAGAGCAAGCGTATCCGCGCACAGGCCGAATCCGGCTATGAAGACCTGCTTGCCCGCAGCGAAGATCTGTTGCACCAGCTGCAGGACGGCTACGCTCGCAGCGCCAAGGAAGTCCGCGCCACTGTACGCGCGCATCCGACAGCCTCGATCGGCGCAGTTGCAGCCATCGGCTTGCTGTTCGTCTTGCTCGCACGCCGCTAAGGAACATCAATGCTGGGTCCCATCCTTGGCTTGCTGCTATCGGGCTCCGTGAAGAACACCGTTGCGCGCACCAAGCGCAACGGTATTTTCATTGCTATCGCAGCGGTCTTCATCCTCACCACATATGTGTTCGGCCTGTCTGCCCTGGCGCTCTGGCTTGGCACGATCTACGGCCCGCTCCACGCGTCGTTGATCTTAGGTGGCGGCTGCCTGCTGATCGCAGTTGCCATCCTTATCGTTATGGCCAGCATCAACGCGCAGGAAGCGCGCCGTGCGCGCGAAAAGCGGCTGGCTGCGCAATCCATGGCCACGGTGGGCCTCGGACTGTTGCGCTCGCAGCCGATGCTTGCTGCAGCCGTTGCCGGCGCGTTTCTGCTCAGCACCGTGATGGGCTCGCGCGACGACGACTGAGCGATCTCGCTCAAGCAATCCCGCCAAGCCAATAAAAAACCCGCCGCACTCTCGAAGTGCGGCGGGTTTATTTTGTGACAAATCAAAGCTGTAAACGATCAACGGATTAAAACGCGAACGCCCTTGAGGTCAGCGGCGAAGAGGTCGCATCCGGGCCGAAGTCAGCCTCTCCGGTGATCTGCAGCAGTTCCTGCAAACGTTGGCGGGCACGGTTGACGCGGCTCTTGATCGTACCGACGGCACATTCGCAAATCTCCGCGGCTTCTTCGTATGAGAAGCCGGAAGCGCCGACCAGGATGATTGCTTCACGCTGGTCAGCAGGAAGCTGTTCCAGCGCCTTACGGAAGTCTTGAAGATCGAGGGCGCCGTATTGCGACGGATGGGTCGCCATCGATTCCGTGAACAGACCATCGCTGTCCTGGATTTCCCGACCGCTTTTGCGCATCTGGCTGTAAAGCTCGTTGCGCAGGATGGTGAAGAGCCAGGCCTTCATGTTGGTGCCCATCTCGAAGTGGTCCTGCTTGGCCCAAGCCTTCATGATGGTATCCTGCACGAGATCGTCGGCACGGTCGTGGCGACCGATGAGGGAGATCGCAAATGCACGCAGGCTCGGCAGCGCAGACAGCATCTCGCGTTTGAAACTTGGTTGGACTTTATCCATGAGCCTACTCCCGCTCGACCGACTTTGCGGACGCCATTTCGACCTGGTCGAGTTTCTCAAGCAAATCGAGGAAGCGGTTCGGGATGGCTTCGTCCTGTGCAGCGGCATACAGGCTGCGTAGACGGCTGCCGATCTGGCTGTTTGGATCGAGGAGGTCCGCAACTCTAACATCGGGCCTTGGCTGTTCCGTGTCTTCCTGATGGGACGCTGTCATATATATTTCACTCTCGGACGTGTTGGCGTTAGGCTTGTTTCCGGGCGACACCGGAAACGCGGATTAGGGTTGTCAGGGACCGCATTTACGTTGTCATCGAGGCTGGACATGCTAGACCCAATATCACGTGGACGCATAATGCATGCAGCGAAAAAAAGTTCCAGCACCTCGGAACATTTCTGGTTGCCGGCTGTTATAAACCTATTAAAGACGGTTAAACATGCCACGGCTACTGACGGGAGCTATTTTATGACACTTTCCACTCGAATTGCTCCGCATCTCCCCTACTTGCGTCGCTATTCCCGGGCACTTACAGGCACTCAGACCTCCGGCGACGCCTATGTAGCAGCCGTTCTGGAAGCCATTATTGCCGATATCTCCATCTTTCCGGACACTTCGAACGATCGCGTCGCGCTCTACAAGCTTTTCACCACCCTGTTCGGTTCGAGCTCGGTCCAGGTTCCGGAACCGACTTCGCCTTACGCCTGGGAGAAGCGTGCCTCTGCAAACCTTTCGAAGGTTTCGCCGGTAGCCCGGCAGGCCTTCATCCTGGCATCCGTCGAGAATTTCCGCATGCCTGAGATCGCCGAAATTCTTGGCCTCGACGAAGCCGAAACGGCTCGCCTGCTTGACAGGGCGTCTACCGAGATCTCCCGTCAGGTAGCAACCGACATCATGATCATCGAGGATGAGCCGCTCATCGCCATGGACATCGAGCAGATGGTCGAGAGTCTCGGCCACCGCGTGACCGGCATCGCCCGTACCCACGCCGAAGCCGTTGCACTCTACAATGCGACAAAGCCGAGCATGGTTCTTGCCGACATCCAGTTAGCAGACGGCAGCTCTGGTATCGATGCGGTCAACGACATTCTGAAAAACGCCAGCGTGCCGGTCATTTTCATCACCGCCTTCCCGGAACGTCTGCTGACAGGCGAACGCCCCGAACCGACATTCCTGGTGACGAAGCCGTTCAACCCGGACATGGTGAAGGCACTGATCAGCCAAGCGCTGTTCTTCAACGAATCGACGAAAGTCGCGGCCTGACATTCGATCCACGGAACAATAGAAAAGTGAAAGCGTTCCGTCAGCCCGGAGCGCTTTTACAAAACGACTTGCGATTTGGCTGATGTGCCCGCCTAGTCGGACACCCCGGGTTTCAATCCGGTTAGGCGAAGGAAAGGCATCTTGGTGAATAACGTTGATCCATCGTCCAGCTCACCGCTCGGGTTCGAGGGTAAGGCTGCTATGATGGAACGCGCACTCGGAAGTGCGGGCGTTTCGATCATCTACCAGGACGCCTGTCTCCTGGTATCCTATTTCGAGAACCTTCCCGAACATCTGACCGGCATCGCAGCCCTCGGAATTGACGATATCGCGTTGTTTGGCGAGAAGGATGGAAATCACATCCTGGGCCTGAAGCGCGACGTGCTCAGCAGCGGCAAACAGGCCAAGGCGGAAATCTCGATTCCCTCTGCAGAGGGCATAAAGATCTATGAAATCAAGATGGAACGGACCGATGGTGCCAGCCACGGCATCCTTTCCGTGATCTTCGAGGTGACTGAAAGCCGTCATCGCGAAAAGGTTCTAAAATCGCTTCTGCGCGAGCTGTCGCATCGCTCCAAGAACCTGCTTGCCATCATCCAGGGTATCGCAACCCAGACCGCGCGCAACACCCTGTCGCTGGATAACTTCCTGATCAAGTTCCGGGGACGCCTGCAGTCGCTGTCGAACTCGCAGGACCTCATTACAGATTCGAGCTGGCGCGGCGCCTACCTCTTCGAACTCGCCCAGAAGCAGTTTGCCCCCTACTGGCCGGACGCGAGCATTCCTGTTCCGATCCACGGCATCAATGCTCACCTGACGCCGAATGCCGCGGTGCATCTCGGACTGGCGCTGCATGAGCTCATCGTCAATTCCGCCACCCATGGCGCCATCGCCGCCGGCACGACCAGCATCACGCTAGACTGTCAGGCCGTCGAATGGGAAGGCAAGCAGGCCGTCGAAATCGTCTGGTCGGAAACGATCGTGACACCTGGCGCCGCCAATGATTTTGAAGACAACAGTTTCAGCAAGACGGTGCTGGAGCGCGTCGTACCGACGTCGATGAACGGCCGCGCCAAGCTCGGCGTCAGCCCCGAGCATCTCGACTACCGCTTGACGATTCCGGAAACGGAATACGAGATCCTGAAGCAATCCTGATCTCACCCCCCAGAAATAATGCATTTGAAGACGCAGAAAATCAGCCGTTGCGAGGGCGCGCAACGGCTGATTTATAACTCACCGGGAGGGGGACCGTGAGTAGACGTCCGACGACGCTTTGAAGGGGCGCGCACCTGGGTGGGTGCATTCATCATCAGGACACACTGATAACTGTCCAGCGTACCGCTGGTTCCACCGTATTCGAAATAATTCTCTCTTCTGGGCAGGAACCAGCTCGGCGCGTCTGCCGTGCAGGACCCCACAGCTGCATGCGGGGAATGGAAAGCGGAAAGCTCCCTAAACATAAGTCAATAAAAACAAATACCTAGAGACTAGGTTCCTCCCCTTGACCGGATTAAAATCTCCAAAAATTTACCGTTTGATAAATTTTTTTTCCTGAGTTAGCTTTTACGCACTGGCCGTTGATAAGAGGGAACTTAAAATGGGACGACTGGAAGCTGGGATTAAAAGTGGCCGACTGACCGCGGCGGAATACGGTCGAAACTTTTCCGACCTGCATCCGCGGCTCGGCGACCACGAGGCGCTCGTCGAATCCGATCGCTGTTATTTCTGTTACGATGCACCGTGCATGACGGCCTGTCCTACCTCGATCGACATCCCGCTGTTCATCCGCCAGATCTCGACCGGGAACCCCATCGGCTCTGCAAAAACGATCTTCGATCAGAATATCCTGGGCGGCATGTGCGCCCGCGTCTGTCCCACCGAGCAGCTCTGCGAGGACGTCTGCGTCCGCAACACGGCCGAGGAACGACCAGTGGCGATCGGCCGCCTGCAGCGCTACGCGACGGATGCGGCGATGGCGGCTCAAAAACAGTTCTATACGCGCGCCGAGCCGACCGGCAAAACCATCGCCGTGGTCGGTGCCGGCCCCGCCGGTCTCGCCTGCGCCCATCGGCTTGCCGTCAATGGCCACGCCGTCGTCATCTTCGATGCCCGTGAAAAGGCTGGCGGCCTCAACGAATACGGCATCGCCACCTATAAGGCCGTCGATGATTTTGCCCAGCAGGAAGTCGATTACGTCCTGTCGATCGGCGGCATAGAAGTCCGCAACGGCCAGATGCTCGGCCGCGATTTCACGCTCGGCGAACTCAGCGCCAAATACGACGCCGTCTTCCTCGGCCTCGGCCTTACCGGCGTGAATGCCTTGAGGGCTGAAGGCGAGGATCTCGAGGGCGTGGCGGACGCCATTTCCTATATCTCGGACCTCCGCCAGATCGCCGACAAAGCCGACATCGCCATCGGCCGCCGTGTCGTCGTCATCGGCGGCGGCATGACGGCAATCGATGTTGCCGTCCAGGCCAAGCTGCTCGGTGCCGAAGAGGTGACGATCTGCTACCGTCGGGGCAAGGAACACA
The DNA here is from genome assembly GCF_007000325.2 of Rhizobium rhododendri. Classification (GTDB taxonomy): domain Bacteria; phylum Pseudomonadota; class Alphaproteobacteria; order Rhizobiales; family Rhizobiaceae; genus Rhizobium; species Rhizobium rhododendri. The sequence continues at coordinate 2,183,016 of NZ_CP117267.1, forward strand.
TGAACGCCTCCGAGTGGGAGCAGGACCTGGCCGCCTCTAAGGGCGTCATGATCCGCCATTGGCTGGCACCGAAGCGCATCATCGAAAAGGACGGCAAGGTAGCCGGCATCGAGGTCGAATATACCGAGCTTCGCGATGGCCGCCTCACCGGCACCGGCGATACCGGCGTCATCGCTGCCGACCAGATTTTCAAGGCCATCGGCCAGACGCTCGTGGCGTCCGGCATCGAAACTCTGCAGATGGAGGCAGGCCGCATTGCCACCGACGCAGACGGAAAAACCTCGGTCGACGGCATATGGGCCGGCGGCGACTGCATTGTCGGAGGAGACGACCTGACGGTGTCAGCCGTGGCACAGGGCCGCGACGCTGCCGAATCCATCAACCGCACGCTGGCTGCCGTCGCGCACCCCGCCGCTGCCGTCGCCTAAGGGGAGAGTGAACAATGGCTGATCTGCGCAATAATTTCGTCGGCATCAAATCCCCCAACCCCTTCTGGCTGGCCTCGGCACCGCCGACGGACAAAGCCTACAACGTCAACCGCGCCTTCGAAGCCGGCTGGGGCGGCGTCGTCTGGAAGACGCTCGGCGAGGACGGGCCACCTGTGGTCAACGTCAACGGACCGCGCTATGGCGCCATCTGGGGCGCCGACCGCCGCCTGCTCGGGCTCAACAACATCGAACTCATCACAGACCGCGACCTCCATACGAACCTGCGGGAGATGAAGGAGATCAAGATGAAATGGCCGGATCGGGCGCTGATCGCCTCGATCATGGTTCCCTGCGAGGAGCAGGCTTGGAAGGCGATATTGCCGCTGGTCGAGGAAACCGGCTCCGACGGCATTGAACTCAATTTCGGCTGTCCTCACGGCATGTCGGAGCGCGGTATGGGTGCTGCGGTCGGACAGGTGCCGGAATATATCGAGATGGTCGTTCGCTGGTGCAAGCAATACACCCGCATGCCGGTCATCACCAAGCTGACACCAAATATCACCGACATCCGCAACCCCGCCCGCGCTGCCAAATCCGGGGGAACCGACGCGGTATCGCTGATCAACACCATCAACTCGATCGTCTCGGTGGATCTCGACAATTTCGCCCCGAACCCGACTGTCGGCGGCAAGGGCAGCCACGGCGGCTATTGCGGCCCCGCCGTCAAACCGATCGCGCTCAACATGGTGGCTGAGATCGCCCGCGATCCGCAGACCCACGGCCTGCCGATTTCCGGCATCGGCGGCATTACCACATGGCGCGACGCCGCAGAATTTCTGGCACTTGGCGCTGGCAACGTCCAGGTCTGCACCGCCGTCATGACCTACGGCTTCAAGATCGTCCAGGAAATGATTACCGGCCTCTCCGACTGGATGGACGAAAAGGGTCACCGGACGCTCGACGATGTCATCGGCCGTGCCGTTCCGAATGTCTCCGACTGGCAGTATCTCAACCTCAACTACATCGCCAAGGCCAAGATCGATCAGGATGCCTGCATCAAATGCGGCCGCTGCTACATCGCCTGCGAGGATACCTCGCACCAGGCGATCACCAACATGGTCGATGGCATCCGGCATTTCGAGGTGAAAAACGAGGAATGCGTTGGCTGCAATCTCTGCGTCAGCGTCTGTCCGGTCGAAAACTGCATCACCATGGAGGAACTCCCGGCTGGCACGCTGGACACACGGACCGGCAAGATTGTCGACCCGAACTACGCCAACTGGACGACGCATCCCAACAACCCCATGGCACGCCAGGCCGCCGAATAGCCTTTCGTCCTCAGTCAGCCGTTATCGATATTGGAACGGGGCCCGCCACATGTTTTTTGCTACGTGGCGGCCCCCTGCTGTCGGATCGACCCGCACGGGAATGCCAGGCCGGCAATCGAAACCGGCAACGTAGGCGTTATACAATTGGCGATTCCATGAAAAGTAACCGAAAACTCGGCTTTGACTGGATATAATCCAGCCCTCAGGTATACCGGGTTCTTGGTGCTCTCACTGGGCAGTAAATATGCTGTTCGGGCCGACTGAATGACTTTTCGAAATGCCCTCCGTGCCGGCACTGCCGAGTACCATGATGTTGTCGACCATCTGTTTGGTCGCTTCGACATGACCGATCGCGTCCACTATACTGCATTTCTGACAGGCCACGCGCGCGCCCTTCCTGCAGCCGAGCAAGCTCTCGAGGCCGCCGGAATTGCCCGCATCTTCCCGGATTGGCCGGAGCGTCGCCGTAGCCATCTGTTGCGGGCCGACATGGCGACGCTCGAGCTGGTCATGCCCCCGCCTGTCGCCTTGGCTGCCTTCTCCTCCGACGATGAAATCTGGGGCGCAGCCTATGTCATCGAAGGTTCGAAACTGGGCGGCGCGATGCTTGCAAAGCGCGTACCGGAACATTTTCCCTCCGCATATCTCTCCTACCAGGGACCCAAAGGCGCCATGAAAGCGTTTATGGATAGGCTGGATGCGGCTGCACCCGTTGACAGGGAGCGCGCGATAGCGGCGGCTAGGTCTGTATTTGCCGCTTTCAGGGCCGCCGCCGAACTCGAACTGGAGAAATCCGCCTTTTGACCGATGAATTGCAGCGTATCGACCTAACCAATTGCGATCGTGAGCCGATCCACCAGCTCGGCACGATACAGCCGTTCGGCTTTCTCCTGGCATTGTCGTCCGATTGGCTGATTGCACGGGCCTCTGTCAATCTCGGCGAATTCATCGGCGTGGAGCACGAGCAGATCCTGGGCCGGCCGCTGACGGAATTGTTTACCCCGGACGCTGTGCACACGCTGCGTAACCGGATGGCCGTGATCCGCGGGCAGGATACCGTCGAACGCCTGTTCGGCGTCGTGCTGCGTGAAGGTGGCGCACGCTTCGACATTGCGCTGCATATTTCGGATAGACAGATAATCATCGAGGCGGAGCCGTCGCCTGCGGCCGACGAAAGTGGTGCGATATCGATTCGCAGCATGACCGCGCGCCTTGACCAGACGGACACACAGCAGGCCTTCTTTCGCGAAGGCGCACGGCAGGCGCGCGCACTGACCGGCTTCGACCGCGTTATGATCTATCGTTTCGACGAGAGCGGCGCAGGTGAAGTCGTGGCGGAAGCGGCGCGATCGGGCATCGGCTCTTTTCTCGGATTGCACTATCCTGCCTCCGACATTCCAGTACAGGCGCGTGCACTCTATCTCCGCAACCTGTTCAGGATCATCTCCGACGTCGATGCCGTTCCTGTGCCGATCGCACCGCAGCTTACCGAACATGGACAGCCACTCGATCTTTCCATGTCGGTTCTGCGATCGGTATCGCCGATCCATATCGAATATCTGAAGAACATGGGTGTGGAAGCATCGATGTCGATTTCGATCGTTGTCGAAGGTGCGCTGTGGGGCCTGTTTGCCTGCCATCACTACAGCCCTCGCCTGCCCTCGCTGGAACGACGCGCCAATGCCGAATTGCTCGGACAGATGTTCGCCTCGCGCCTGGAAAGCCGCGAACGGCGGATAGCGCTTGAATACGAGCGCAAGGCTAAGCAGATCGGCGATCGCCTGCTGACATCGGTCGCCGGCAATACCAGCTTGCTCGATGACCCCGCCTGGCTGATCGACGCTCTCGCCGATGTCATTCCGGCAGACGGAGTGGGCGTCTGGATCGACGGGCGCATGGCTCTGAGCGGCGCCACCGTCTCCGAAGATCAGGTCGCCGAGCTGACGTCGCTTCTCAATCGAAATGCCGCAGGCAGGGTCTTTGCAACGGACAGCATTCGAAGCTGGTATCCGGACTGGGACGAGAGCACCCATGTCTGCGGCCTTCTGGCTATCCCGATTTCCCGCTCTCCCCGTGACTATGTCATCCTTTTTCGCCAAGAGATCATCCGCTCCGTGCGCTGGGCAGGCGATCCTAACAAACCTGCCGAGTATGGTCCGGGCGGTCCACGCCTTTCGCCGCGCAAGAGCTTCGAGAGCTGGTCGGAAATGGTGCGCGGCCACTCCCTCGCCTTCACCGCCCCTCAACTGCGCGTCGCCGAGACGATCCGGGTGGCCCTGATCGAAGTGATCCTGCGCCTCTCCGAGGAAGCGAATGCGGAGCGGCGTGTTGCGAGCGAGCGTCAGGAACTGCTGATTGCCGAACTCAACCACCGCGTCCGAAATATCCTCAGCCTGATCGGAGGGTTGATTCGCCACTCGAAATCCGCAGATCTTTCTGTCGACGGCTACATCGAGCAGCTTCAGGGACGCGTGCAATCGCTCGGCCGCGCCCACGACCAGCTGACCCAGGACCAGTGGGCGCCGGCGTCGTTCAGGCAACTGCTGGAAGCGGAAAGTGCCGCGTATCTCGGCAAGACCTCCGGCCGACTGGATATCAACGGCCAGGAGGTGCTGCTGGACCCGAAAGCCTTTACGACATCGTCGCTGGTCTTCCACGAACTCGTTACCAACAGCGTCAAGTACGGCAGCCTTTCGGCTGCGGGCGTCGTTGCGATCGACTGGGATCGGGATGCCGAGGGCAATCTGCGCATCCAGTGGCGTGAAAGCGGCGGCCCTGCCGTGACCACACCCACGCGCGTCGGTTTCGGATCGACGATCATCCGACGCTCGTTCATCTACGATCTGGACGGCGAGACCAGCATCCGCTTTGCCGAAGGCGGCCTGGAAGCAGATTTTGTCATTCCGGCGAAATTCGTGACCTTTGTCAGCGCCGCCGTACTCACCGCTCCGCAGAAAGAAATGATCGACAGCCAGATTGCTTCCGCACCGCTCGGTCAACAACCGCTCGCCGGAATGTCGGTGTTGCTTGTGGAAGACAATCTGATCATTGCCATGAACGGTGAGGATATTCTGAAAAGCCTCGGCGCTGCCGAGGTCATCGCCGTTCCCAACGTGTCGCAGGCGCTCGCCGCCCTAGACCAGCAGCCGCTCCAGATGGCGCTGCTGGACGTTAATCTCGGCGTGGAGACGAGCTTTCCCATCGCCGACCGGCTGATAGGCATGAATATCCCGTTCGGCTTCGTGACCGGCTACGGAGACAGCATCCCGCAGGGCGACACCTATGCGGACATCCCCGTCCTGCAGAAGCCCTACACCTGGGAGAGCATCGAGGCATTTCTGGCGGTCGTCCTCAGGCCGCGCGACGAGTGAATGCCGGTGATTACGCCTTCTTCTGCGGGATCATCAGCCCGTTGACGAAAAGCTGCTCCAGATAACGGGCGGCATCCTCGAACCGGCCCTCGCCGGAGCTCCCCTGCCCGAGGACCGCGCGCACCTGGACGTCGAAGTCGGCATAGTGCTGCGTGGTCGACCATATCGAGAAAATCAAGTGATAAGGGTCGCATTTGGCAATCTTGCCGGCCTTCGCCCAGGCGCGGATGACAGCCGCCTTCTCGTCGACAAGGCTCTTCAGCGGCCCCTTCAGCTCGTCCTCGACATGCGGTGCACCCTGCAGCATCTCGTTGGCAAACAGCCGGCTTTCGCGCGGAAAATCCCGGGCCATTTCCAGCTTGCGACGGATATAGCTGCGGATCTCGCTCTCGGGATTTCCTTCCGGATTGAAGACGCGCAGCGGTTCGAGCCAGGTGTACAAAACGCGATCGATCAGGGCTCGGTGGATCGCCTCCTTGGTGCGGAAATAGTAGAGCAGATTGGGCTTCGACATGCCGGCAACCTCGGCAATCTGGTCGATGGTGGAACCGCGAAAACCATGCATTGAAAAGACATCGAGGGCGGCCTCGAGAATAACCTCTTCCTTTACTTCCTGGATGCGGGTGCGGCGCTGCGTCTTCGCCGCTCTGGGGGTCGCCATGTCGATTTCGCTTCTCCTTGAAACCCGCGCAGTTGTCACTTCCGCCACGCGCCGGCGCCAAATCTGATCGTCCGGGTATCTGCCTGTATTTTGTCGCCGCTTTTCGCGATTTTCATCTTGAGCACCGGCGTGGAAGCTGTAATGTTTACCAATCGGTCAAATTATCGATGAGTTGCAATACAAAGGCAACCGTCGATTTTCCGGAGCAAGAAAAACAAAAAACGCTCCGCAGCAAGACCAAGGGAACGACCGGTCATGCCGCTCGCATGGCCGCGACAAAACGGGCGAGGATTATCATATGGTGGCCGCACCAGGCGAAAACATGCGTATCAATGGCGACCGCCTTTGGGATGCGCTGATGGATATGGCGAAGGTCGGACCAGGCATTGCCGGCGGCAACAACCGCCAGACGCTCACCGATTCCGATGGCGAAGGACGCCATCTCTTCCAGCAATGGTGCGAAGCAGCCGGAATGACTGTCGGCGTCGACCGCATGGGCACGATGTTTGCCACCCGGCCCGGTACCGATCCCGACGCACTTCCGGTCTATGTCGGCTCGCATCTCGACACCCAGCCTACCGGCGGCAAATACGACGGCGTTCTCGGCGTGTTGGCCGGTCTCGAAGTCGTGCGCACCATGAACGATCTCGGTATCAAGACAAAGCATCCAATCGTCGTCACCAACTGGGCCAATGAAGAGGGCGCCCGCTTTGCTCCGGCGATGCTGGCCTCTGGCGTCTTTGCCGGCATTCACGATCTCGACTACGCCTACAGCCGCAAGGATCCGGACGGAAAGACCTATGGCGACGAACTGAAGCGTATCGGCTGGCTCGGCGACGAGGAAGTCGGCGCCCGCAAGATGCACGCCTACTTCGAATACCATATCGAGCAAGGCCCCATCCTCGAAGCCGAAAACAAGGCGATCGGCGTCGTCACCCACTGTCAGGGCCTATGGTGGCTGGAGATCACGCTCACTGGCCGCGAAGCCCATACCGGCTCGACACCGATGGCGCTGCGCGTCAACGCGGGCCTTGCCATGTCAAGAATTATCGAGATGGTCCAGGCCGTGGCGATGGAAAACCAGCCGGGCGCTGTTGGCGGTGTCGGCCAGGTATTCTTCTCTCCCAACTCCCGCAATGTGCTGCCCGGCAAGGTCGTCTTCACAGTCGACATCCGGACGCCGGATCTGGCCAAACTCGACCGGATGCGCGAAAGGATCGAGACCGAGGCGGCAGGCATCGCCGAAGCCCTCGGCGTCGGCTGCTCGATCGAGGCCGTCGGCCATTTCGATCCGGTGACCTTCGATCCGACATTGGTGTCAGCGGTCCGCAACGCCGCCGAAAAACTCGGCCTCAGCCACATGAACATCATCTCCGGCGCCGGCCACGACGCCTGCTGGGCCGCCAAGGTGGCCCCGGCCACGATGATCATGTGCCCCTGTGTCGGCGGCATCAGCCACAACGAGGCGGAAGATATTTCCAAGGAATGGGCATCAGCCGGCGCCGACGTACTGTTCCACGCGGTGGTGGAGACGGCGGGGATCGTGGAGTAGACGATGCTAGTCACGTCGAGCGATAGCAAGGCTGCGGGGGCTGTGTCTTCTCCCTTCTCCCCTGCGGGGAGAAGGTGGCCCGAAGGGTCGGATGAGGGGCGCGAAATGCACGAGGATGACATCACTAGACGACGTCCCGGTAAAACCCAGCAGGCCCGGCGATTGCGCAAAAATGAGACTGAAGAGGAATACCGTCTTTGGAGCGATCTGAGAAATCGGCGCCTGAATGGTCACAAATTCGCACGCCAAATTCCATTAGGCCCTTACGTGGTGGATTTTCTCAGCCGCGAAACAGGCTTGATCGTTGAGGTCGATGGCGTCCAGCATGCAGAGATGCAATCGGACACCCGCCGTACCCGGTGGCTTAACCAGCACGGTTATTCGGTCATACGCTTTTGGAACCAGGAGGTTCTTCGTGAGCGGCGGGCAGTTCTGGACACGATCCTGGCAGCCCTTGAAGGGCAGCTTTCTGTCCGAGACGAGATACTACGCTTTTATCCTGCGATCGACACCGGAAAGAGGCCCGGATGACCAGATCCTGTAGGCCCCTCATCCGGCCCTTCGGGCCACCTTCTCCCCAACGGGGCGAAGGGGAAGCATGCCGCAATCCCGGCGAGGGCGGATGGTCTCTGGCCAAGACGTTTGAACACCGAAAATTTCACAATCGGGAACGAAAGCCATGAGCACAGTCATCAAGAACGGCACCGTTGTCACGGCCGACCTGACCTACAAGGCCGACGTCAAGATCGAGGATGGGGTGATTGTCGAGATCGGGCCGAACCTTCTGGGAAATGAAGTGCTCGACGCCACCGGCTGTTATGTCATGCCGGGCGGCATCGATCCGCATGTGCATCTCGAGATGCCGTTCATGGGCACCTACTCGGCCGACAATTTCGAAAGCGGCACGCGCGCAGCGCTTGCAGGGGGCACGACGATGGTCGTCGATTTCTGCCTGCCGGAGCCCGGCCAGTCGCTGCTCGATGCGCTAAACCGCTGGGACAACAAGTCCGCCAGCGCCAATTGCGACTATGCCTTCCACATGGCGGTGACCTGGTGGGGCGAGCAGGTCTTCAACGAGATGGAGACCGTCGTCAAGGACAGGGGCATCAACTCCTTCAAGCACTTCATGGCCTACAAGGGTGCCCTGATGGTCGACGACGACGAGATGTTCCACTCGTTCTCGCGCTGCGCCGAGCTTGGCGCCTTGCCGATGGTGCATGCCGAGAACGGCGATATCGTCGCCCAGATGCAGGCAAAGCTGATGGCGGCGGGTAACAATGGTCCCGAGGCCCACGCCTATTCCCGGCCTGCCGCTGTCGAGGGCGAAGCGACCAACCGCGCTATCATCATCGCCGATATGGCCGGCGCGCCGCTCTATGTCGTCCACACCTCCTGCGAGCAAGCACACGAGGCCATCCGGCGCGCCCGCCAGAATGGCATGCGCGTCTATGGCGAGCCGCTGATCCAGCACCTGACGCTCGACGAAACCGAGTATTTCGACAAGGATTGGGACCACGCCGCCCGTCGCGTCATGTCGCCACCGTTCCGCTCGAAGCTGCATCAGGACAGCCTGTGGGCGGGTCTGCAGTCAGGCTCGCTGCAATGCGTCGCGACCGACCATTGCGCCTTCACCACCGAGCAGAAGCGCTTCGGCGTCGGCGACTTCACCAAGATCCCCAACGGCACGGGCGGCCTCGAAGACCGTCTGCCGATGCTGTGGACCCATGGCGTCGCCACTGGCCGCCTGACGATGAACGAGTTCGTCGCGGTCACCTCCACCAACATTGCCAAGATCCTGAACATGTATCCGAAGAAGGGCGCGATCCTGGTCGGTGCGGACGCCGATATCGTCGTCTGGGACCCCACTCGTGCCAAGACGATCTCGGCTGGAAACCAGCAGTCGGCCATCGACTACAACGTCTTCGAGGGCAAGCAGGTCGTCGGACTGCCGCGCTATACGCTGACCCGCGGTGTCGTTGCCATCGAGGAGACGACGGTGAAAACCCAGGAAGGCCACGGCAAGTTTGTGAAGCGCGAACCCTTCGCCGCCGTCAACAAGGCCCTGTCCACCTGGAAAGACGTCGTCGCGCCCCGCAAGGTCCAGCGCACCGGCATCCCGGCAAGCGGGGTGTAACTGTGCGCGCCCGCCACCTTCTGGTTACCGCCATTCTGCTCGTACCGACCTATGCAAACGCCGATGGCCTGGGACTGGCCATCGACGGCAATTATGGCAGCAAGGAAGGATGCATCTATGCAAAGACCGGAGAATCGAGCGGTGCCGATACATTCCTGCTGCTGACGCCTGATGCCGTGACGACGTCCGTTTCCAGCTGCGAGTTCAAGAAGATCGTCAAGACCAGCAACGACAGGTTCACCGTCACGGCCGCCTGCCAGGCAGAAGGTGAAGACAGCGCTGGCGAAGAGAGAGTTGATATCATCCGTGTAGACAAGAGCAGTTACCGCATCCTTTTCGAGGACGGGACAAAATTGGGACCCGTGAAGAAATGTCGGTAATCGCATCCACGCCAGAACAGAAGATCACGGCATCCGTCGTGTCTGCCCGAAATCTCTGTCTCACCTACCAGACGAGCGATGGTCCGGTGCATGCGCTGAGCAACGTCGATCTCGATGTCCGCAAGGGCGATTTCATCTCCTTCATCGGCCCTTCAGGCTGCGGCAAGACGACGTTTCTGCGCTGTATCGCCGATCTCGAGAAGAAGACTTCCGGCGAAATCGACGTCAACGGCATGACGCCTGAAGAGGCCCGCAAGGCGCGAGCCTATGGCTATGTCTTCCAGGCTCCAGCGCTCTATCCGTGGCGCACCATCGAGAAGAATATCTCCCTGCCGCTCGAAATCATGGGCTACGCGAAGGATGAGCGGGACAAACGCATCGCCCGGACGCTGGACCTCGTCAACCTCACCGGCTTCGAGAAGAAGCACCCCTGGCAATTGTCGGGCGGCATGCAGCAGCGCGCATCGATCGCCCGCGCACTCGCCTTTGACGCCGACCTTCTGCTGATGGACGAACCCTTCGGCGCACTCGACGAGATCGTCCGCGATCATCTGAACGAGCAACTGCTGAAACTCTGGGCCCGCACCAACAAGACGATCTGCTTCGTCACCCACTCGATCCCTGAAGCGGTCTACCTGTCGACGAGGATCGTCGTGATGTCGCCGCGCCCCGGCCGGGTGACCGATATCATCGAATCCACGTTGCCGGCGGAGCGTCCGCTCGGCATCCGTGAAACCCCCGAATTCCTCGCCATCGCCCACCGCGTCCGCGAAGGCCTGCGCGCCGGCCACTCCTATGAGGAATAGGCCATGAACGGCACCTTCCTCCTCTGGCTCGGCGGCGCCATGCTGATCTTCCTCGGCGGCGCCACCGCATCGCGGGCCTATATCGCCACCAGCAATGTCCTGATCCTCGTGCTGTCCCTCGGGCTTTACTGCGTCGGAAACCTGATGATGGTGCGGTTGATGCGCGAGGGCGGCCTTGGCCTTGCCATCTCCGCCTCGGCCATCGTGCAATTGGTCGCCATCAACATCATCGCCTTTGTCGTCTTCGGCGAGCGCCTCAGCTTGGCGCAGATGGCAGGTGTCGGGCTCGGCGTCGTATCTATGGCGTTGATGCTGCTTCCCTTGCAGGGAAAGGCGTGAGCATGGAGAACGAACAGTTTTTCCGGCACAAGTTCATTCCCGTGACGACCGTTCTCCTCGCCATCCTGGCGATCTGGTATGTCGCCACCGTTATCATGAACGCCCCTTTCCAGATCGACCTCGACAGCCGCGCCGGCGTGTCCACAGGCCCACTGGAGTTCATTGGCAGGACGATGGCGCAGCCGAAGCCGACGCTTCCGGCGCCGCACCAGGTGGCGATTGCGGTTTTTGACAACACCTTCCTGCGCGCCATCGATAGCAACCGCAGCCTCGTCTACAACGCCTGGATCACGCTGACATCCACAGCCGTCGGCTTCGTCTTCGGCACGCTTCTCGGTATCCTCATCGCCATCGGCATCGTCCATGTCGTCACGCTCGACCGCAGCCTGATGCCTTGGATCATCGCCTCCCAGACCGTGCCGGTGCTCGCCATCGCGCCGATGGTCATCGTCGTGCTCGCCGCGGTCGACATCAACGGGCTGATCCCCAAGGCACTGATTTCGACCTACTTGTCGTTTTTTCCGGTGACGGTCGGCATGGTCAAGGGTCTTCGCTCACCCGAAGCCATGCACCTGGACCTCATGCGCACCTACAAGGCCACAGCCACCCAGACATTCTGGAAGCTGCGTCTGCCCGCCTCCGTGCCTTACCTGTTCACCTCGATGAAGGTCGGTATTGCGGCGAGCCTGGTCGGCGCCATCGTCGCTGAATTGCCGACCGGAGCTGTCGCCGGCATCGGCGCAAAACTCCTCGCCGGCTCCTATTACAGCCAGACGATCGACATCTGGGCCGCGCTCGTCGCGGGCTCGGTACTAGCGGCCCTGCTCGTCGGCATCGTCAGCATTGCCGCCCGCATCGTCGACCGTGCGATGGGGAGGCGCCCATCATGAAGAACCTCCAGTATTCCTGGCAAAGCCTCGTGGCGATCCTTCTTTGCATCGGCGCCGCCCTCACCTTTCCGCTGATCGAACCCGGCAGCGGCGATCCCATCCTGCCCGGTATCAGCGCCCTGATCTTCTTCATGATCATCATCTCATGCTTTCTGTCGCAGTTGACACTGCCGCCGGCGATCAGTGCTGCCATCCTGTTTCTGGCAGCCCATGAAGTCGCTTGGCTGCTGTTGACCGCAATCACCGGCAATGAGGGCGCCGCCAGACTGTCATTCTTCCTTTTGCTGGCGTCCGCATGGCTGCTCGCGTGGCGCTGCGTCAGCATTCTTTCGGATATCCGCCCGCACTCGCGCTTTTCCGGTACGGTCCTGAGGCTGCTAATTCCGGCGATCTTCGGTGCCTGGATCCTGATCATCTGGGAGGCCGCTACGCGTGGCGCCGGCATCCCGTTCATCATCCTGCCGCCGCCGAGTGCCATTGCCGTCCGAATTGCCAGTTCCTTGCCGATCCTTGCCGCCGACGTTCGCCAGACGATCTTCAAGGCGGTGATCGCCGGCTACGCCATCGGCTGCATCAGCGGATTTCTGGTGGCGATCCTCGCCGACCGCTTCGCTTTCCTGAGGCGCGGCCTGATGCCGATTGCCAACCTCGCCTCCGCCCTGCCAATCATCGGCGTCGCCCCGATCATGGTCATGTGGTTCGGCTTCGACTGGCAATCGAAGGCGGCCGTGGTTACCATCATGACTTTTTTTCCGATGCTGGTGAACACCGTGGCAGGCCTTGCGGCATCGGGAGCGATAGAACGTGACCTGATGCGCACCTACGCCTCGAGTTACACCCAGACCCTGTTCAAGCTCCGGCTTCCAGCCGCAGCACCCTTCATCTTCAACGCATTGAAGATCAACTCGACGCTGGCTCTGATCGGTGCCATCGTCGCGGAATTCTTCGGCACCCCCATCGTCGGCATGGGCTTTCGCATCTCGACCGAAATCGGCCGGATGAACGTCGACATGGTGTGGGCGGAAATCACGGTGGCGGCGATTGCCGGCTCCGTTTTCTATGGCGTCGTGGCCTTGGTGGAAAGGGCAACGACTTTCTGGCATCCGTCGAGCCGTGGTGGCTAGACGGCCTGCTATCCTGGCCAGGGATCGCAGGCATAACTTCAGAGGGAAAAGGGAAGAAAATGAAAAAAATAGTCATGACATTGATGGCCGGCACCATGGCCGTTGCCGCAGCCCAGTCAGCACTTGCTGCCGACAAGGTGACGCTGCAGCTGAAATGGGTCGCCCAAGCCCAGTTCGGCGGCTACTACGTCGCCAAGGACAAGGGCTTCTACAAGGCGGAAGGCCTGGACGTCGACATCAAGCCGGGCGGCCCTGATGTCGCTCCTGAGCAGATCATCGCCGGCGGCGGCGCTGACGTGATCGTCGACTGGATGGGCGGTGCCCTGGTTGCCCGCGAAAAGGGCGTGCCGCTGATCAACATCGCCCAGCCCTTCGAGAAGTCAGGCCTTGAAATGGTCTGCCGCAAGGACGGCCCGGTCAAGACCGAAGCCGACTTCAAAGGCCACACGCTCGGCGTCTGGTTCTACGGCAACGAATATCCGTTCTTCGCCTGGATGAACAAGCTGAAGATCCCGACATCGGGCGGCACGGACGGTGTCACGGTCCTGAAGCAGAGCTTCGACGTCCAGCCGCTGATCCAGAAGCAGGCCGACTGCATCTCGGTGATGACCTACAACGAATATGGCCAGGTCCTCGACGCCGGCTTCAAACCTGAGGACCTCACCGTCTTCAACTATACCAAGCTCGGCGTGAACCTGCTCGAAGACGGCCTCTACGCCAACGAAACGAAGCTCAAGGACCCGGCCTTCAAGGAAAAGATGGTCAAGTTCGTTCGCGCCTCCATGAAGGGCTGGAAATACGCCGTCGAGCATCCCGATGAAGCCGCCGAAATCGTCGTCGATAACGGCGGTCAGGACGAAGCCCACCAGAAGTTCATGGCCGGCGAAGTCGCCAAGCTGATCGGCTCCGGCAAGCTCGACAAGGCGCTCTACGAACGCACCGAAACAGCCCTGCTGGACCAGAAGATCATCACCAAGGAGCCCAAGGACGCCTGGACGCACGCCATCACCGATGCCGCGCTGAAGTAGTCTTAACGCTCTAACAGTCCTGAAACGCGCGGGCTCTCATGCCTGCGCGTTTCTGCGTTGAGGGGCGGTGAAATTGCCGCGTCAGATCGGGATCCCGAGGCAAAATAGGCTCGGAACCGATTGGTTCATCACCACTTTCGCCCGAACCTGCCGAGATAAAGGCGCACGTGCTGTAAACTGATTGTCACCCGCAGCGGCTATCCTAGCGATATCTGGGTCCTTCGACCTGCAGATTTTCAGCCTGCGGTGGAGCATCCGCCCGCTAGCGGACTGCGTGTTGCCAGCCGCGCCATTTCCAGCGACACTCGCTTTGATCGCAGCCGAACGAGGAGACCGACATGAACAACATCTCCAGTGAAAACGACCCGGATTTCCGCCCGGCGTCCGCCTGCACGCTCTCGGCGATCTTCGACAGCAGGAGCGAAGCAGCGTCCGCAGTCGCCCGCCTGCAAGACGCCGGCATTCCGTCGGAAGCAGTCCATTTCCTCCCCAATATCGCCAGCGAAGGCGACGAGCCGGCAACTGCAGCGGAGCCGGTCGACTTCTGGCACAAGCTCGAAAACTGGTTCTTCGCCGACCACGAGCGAGCCGCCTATTCCGAAGGCCTGCGACGCGGCGGTTTTCTGGTATCGGTGATCGACGTCGACAAGGCGCAGTACGACATCGCCCGCAATATCCTCGACGACGAAGGCTCCATCGACATCGACGAGCGTGCGGACCAGTGGCGTCGGGAAGGCTGGAGCGGCAAGCCTTAACACTTGAGGGCTATGGCGTGTTGCAACCTGGAGAATGACATTTGACACGCGAAATCGAACTGAAGCTCGAATTGTCGCAGGAAGCCAAGTACAGGCTTCTGAACTCGCCACTACTGGGCGAGCCATTGGCGGTCTTCGAGCAGCGCGCGCTCTACTTCGACACCCCTGACCAGACGTTGCGCAACGCAGGCTTTTCGCTTCGCATCCGGCAGGCAGGCGATGTCCGCACCCAGACGATCAAGGCAACGCACCAGAGCACTGCCGGCCTGTTTGCAAGGCCCGAATGGGAATCGATCGTCGAGACGGACGTCCCTGTTCTCGATCACACCGCACCCATTTCCACAGACCTATGGCCCGATCTCGATGCCGATCAACTCGTGGTCCAGTTCATCGTGCAGGTGCAGCGAAAGAAATGGCTGCACAGGGAGGACGGCTCCGAAATCGAGATCGTCGTCGACGAGGGCATCGTCATCGCCGGGGACCGCCGCAGCCCGGTGTGCGAGGTCGAACTGGAATTGAAGGACGGCAACACGCTCGATCTCTTTCGCGCCGCGCGCAAGATCCAGGATATCGACGGCCTGCGCCTCGGGGTGCTTTCGAAATCCGAACGCGGTTACGCCCTGGTCGCGCCGTTGCAGAATTTCTATAAAGCCGAGCCCGTGCAACTCGACCGAACGGCCAACGCCGTGACGGCCTTCCAGACCATTGGCCAATCCTGCTTCCGGCAATTTCGCCTGAACGAGACGGTGCTGGCCGATCGACGAAACCCGGAAGCGCTGCATCAGGCCCGCGTCTCCCTGCGCCGGCTCCGTTCGGCCCTGTCGATCTTCAAGCCTATTCTGGTCGATCCCGAGGCAGGCCGAATTGCCGCCGAACTGAAATGGCTGGCCTCGATCATGGGCGACGCTCGCAACTTCGACATTCTCGTATCGACTGCAGACAACGGCGAGCTTCGCGACCGCCTGAAGGTTCTGCGCACCGAAAAATACGATCTCGCCATAGAGGCGATGGCATCTCCGCGCGCACGGCGGGTGGCCATGGATTTCATCGAGTGGTTATGGTGCGGCGCCTATCTGGAGATGGAGGAAACCCGGGAAGCGCGCCACGCGCCGGCCTCGGAGTTCGCCTCCCATGCCCTCGACCGCCTGCGCAAGACCATCAGGCGAAACGCTAAACTTCTGGCAGATGGAACCGACACGGAGCGCCACGAGGTTAGAAAGGATGCGAAGAAACTTCGCTACGCCGCCGAGTTTTTCGCCTCCTTGTTCAGCGACAAGCAAGGACGAAGGCGCCACAGGGAGTTCGTGAAAGCTCTTGAGAAACTCCAGGAACATCTGGGCGGCGTCAACGATCTCGCCACGGCGCCGGCAGTCCTTCGTGATCACGGCCTGGAAGACCACCCGGATGCCGGCAGGCTATCCCCGACAGGAAGGAAGACCAAGCTACTCCAAGCATCCGCGGATGCGCTGGACGATCTGCTCGATGTCAAAAGGTTCTGGCGATGACGTCATCATCGGTATGGGTCCCATTGAAGGCTCCAGGGGTGCGCTGCCATGGATGAGCCGACGGTGAAGCTGCAGACGGGGGCGCCTGCCCTGAAGCAGACTGCACAGCCGCTGTTCGAGCAGGCGGGTGCAATCTGCTATCGCCGGATTTCCCGCGAGGTGCTGCTGATCACCAGTCGTCGGAGCGGGCGATGGGGCATCCCCAAAGGCAATGTCGAAGCTGGCGAAACCTCCGCACAGGCGGCGGAGCGCGAAGCTTTCGAGGAGGCCGGCATACGCGGCACGTGCGCGCCCGAGATCCTTGGAGCATTTGCCTACCGCAAGGAGGGCACCAACGCATCCTACCGTGTTTCAGTCCACCTTCTCGACGTCCGCCTTGCCGTTACGGAGTTTCCGGAGAAGGGTCAACGCATCATGAGATGGGTACCCTTTCCGGAGGCGATTGAAGCCGTGCACCAGCCCGGATTGAGAATGCTGCTCGGTGTCCTTGGAAAGAGCAGTCTTTTCGGCGAAAATTCGTAAAGCCGGAATAGCATCCCGACGCCTTGTGGAAGTCCAACGGAGTGTCGCCACCTCCAATCTGGAGGGCGCTCTCAGGAACTTTTAAACAAGGCGCTTTCAAAACTTATTTTTGCTAGTATTGAACTTCATGATCCGAAGTTTGGAACGGGTCGTAACCTTGTCAAAAGGGGTCTACGGGGCGTTTTCACAGGTAAGAGCGCTATTGCAGATGGCGAGTAAACCGAGCATCGAGAACTGCCGCATTTCCAAACGCCCGACGATCGACCGCAACATTCGAAAGAACAGCATGTTCCGCACGCCGCTCAAAGCCCAGACCGCCGCATTCCTGCTCTTGAGTCTGCTGCCCGCCTTTGCCGCAAGCGCGGAGGAAACTGCTGTTGCGGCCCCCAAGCAGAACCTTCCGGCCATCGTCGTGACGCAGGCCGTGAAGCGCAACATGGTCGAGAAAATCGTCGCCACCGGAACGGTCAAGGCAGTCGAGGAAGTCTACATCCAGCCGCTCGTCGATGGCCTGCCGATCAAGACGTTGCATGCCGACGTTGGCGACAAGGTAACGGCCGGCAGCACGCTGGCGACGCTGAGCGACGATGCGCTGGTGCTCCAGAAGGCCGAGACGCAGGCAACGCGCGCGAAGGGTCAGGCGACGCTTGCCCAGTTGCACGCCCAGCTGATCGAGGCGCAAGCCAACGACGCCCAGACCGAATTGCAGCGCGCACGCTCCGTTGCCATGGGTGAAAAGGGTACCGTCTCGGTTTCGACCGTCGAGCAGGCAACGGCGTCGGCAGCAGCCAACAAGGCAAGGGTGACATCGGCCGAACAAGCCATCGCCGTCCAGGAAGCCGATCTCAAGGTGGTCGACAGCCAGATCGCCGACATCGACCTGAAGCTTGCCCGCACCGGCGTCAAGACGCCCGTAAGCGGCACGGTCGCGTCGCGCAACGCGCGCGTTGGCGCCATTGCCAACGGCTCAGGCGATCCGCTGTTTACCATCATCCGGGACAGCGCCCTCGAGCTAGTCACCGACGTCTCAGAGAGCGATATAACCAAGATCCAGGCGGGGCAGAAGGCCACCGTCTCGCTCTCCGGCAGCCGTGAAAAGCTGACCGGCTCGGTGCGTCTCGTCTCCCCGACAGTCGATGCCGTCACCCGGCTCGGCGCGGTCCACATTTATATCGACGATGGCAGCAAGGCACGCGCCGGCATGTACGGCAGCACAGAGATCGTCATAAACCAGACGGACGGCATCGCCTTGCCGCTGACTGCTGTCAACAACGAGCCACAGGGATCGTCCGCCCGCAGGGTCGAAAACGGGATCGTCAAGTTCGTCAGCGTTGAAACCGGTATCCAGGACGGCGCCTATATCCAGATCGTCAAGGGTCTGAATGCCGGCGACGAGGTGGTGGCCAAGGCGGGTGCCTACGTGCGCGACGGCGACCACATTACGCCGGTGCACGATATGCCCGCTGCAACCAACTGAACGGGGCTCAGATGAATTTCTCCGCCTGGTCCATCCGCAATCCCGTCGCACCGCTGCTGGCTTTTGTGCTGCTGCTGTTTGTCGGCGTGCAAGCTTTCAACAAGCTGCCGATCACCCGTTTTCCGAACATCGACGTTCCCGTCGTCAACATCACCGTAACCCAGAACGGCGCCTCTCCGGCGGAACTGGAAATGCAGGTGACCAAGGAGATCGAGGACGCCGTCGCCAGCATCAACGGCATCGACGAAATCCAGTCGACGATCAATGACGGCGTATCGCAGACTGTGGTGGTCTTCCGCCTTGAAGTGCCGACGCAGCAGGCCGTCCAGGACACCAAGGACGCCGTCGACCGTATCCGCGGCAACCTGCCGGGCAACGTGGACGAACCGATCGTATCCAAGGTCGATGTCGAAGGCCAGGCGATCCAGACCTTTGCGGTCTCCTCTCCCAATATGACGCTCGAGGAACTCTCGTGGTTCGTCGACGACACCGTCAAGCGTTCGCTTCAGGGCCAGAAGGGCATCGGCCGCGTCGACCGGTACGGCGGTGCGAACCGCGAGGTGCGCATCGAGCTCGATCCCGACAAGCTGAACGCCCATGGCATCACCGCGCTCAGCGTCAACCAGCAACTGCGCGGCACCAACATCGATCTCGGCTCAGGCCGTGGCCAGGTGGCCGGCAGCGAGCAGGCAATCCGCGTGCTCGGCGATGCCCGCGACGTGGCCCAGCTTGCCGACACCACGATTGCGCTGTCCAACGGGCGCTTCGTGAAGCTTTCCGATCTCGGCGCGATCAAGGATACCTATGAGGAGCCGAAATCCTTCTCGCGCTTCAACAACAATCCGGTGGTCACCTTCGGCGTCTTCCGCGCCAAGGGCGCCAGCGAAGTCAGCGTCGCAAAGACTGTGTCCGAAAGCCTCGCGAAGGTCAGGACGGAAAACCCGAACGTCAGCATCGAACTGATCGACGATTCGGTCTACTTCACCTATGGCAACTACGAGGCGGCCATCGACACACTGATGGAAGGCGCGCTGCTCGCCGTCATTGTCGTGTTCCTGTTCCTGAAGAACTGGCGCGCCACGCTGATCTCGGCCATCGCCCTCCCCCTGTCGGCCATTCCCACCTTCTGGATCATGGACCTGATGGGCTTCTCGCTCAATCTGGTGAGCTTCCTCGCCCTGACGCTGGCGACCGGCATCCTCGTCGACGACGCCATCGTAGAGATCGAAAATATCGCCCGCCACATCAAGATGGGCAAGACGCCGTACCGCGCGGCCATCGAGGCTGCGGATGAAATCGGCTTGGCGGTCATCGCCACCACCTTCACCATCATCGCCGTGTTCGTGCCCGTCTCCTTCATGCCGGGCATACCCGGCCAGTATTTCATCCAGTTCGGCCTCACCGTCGCCTTCTCGGTGTTCTTCTCGCTACTGGTCGCCCGGCTCATCACGCCGATGATGGCAGCCTACCTGATGAGTGCCGAAGACGGCATGGACGATCATCACGACAATGACGGGCGCATGATGCGCGGCTACACGCGGATGATCCGGGTTACCACGCGCTGGCGTTACACGACGCTGCTGGCGGCCATCGCCTTCCTGATCGGGTCCGTCTATTTTCTCTTCCAGGTGCCGGGCAGCTTCCTGCCGCCTGACGATGCTTCGCGGATCGTGCTCTCCGTCGAACTGCCGCCAAATGCCCGCCTCGACGACACCGACAAAGCGACCGACGCCGTCTACAAGCGGGTCAAGGACATCGCCGGCGTCGAAAGCGTCTTCGTGCTCGGAGGAGCGTCTCCGAAGGGCGACCTGGAATTGCGCCGCGCGACCGTGACCCTCGGGCTTTTCAAGCGCGACCAATCGCTCGTAACGAGGCTCGTCAACGACGTCCTCGGCTCCATCCCCATCGTCGGCCCGCATTTGCCGAAGGTAACCCCGAAGGGTCGCATTCGGCCGCAATGGGATATCGAGAAGGAAGTCTTCGCCAAGTTGCGCGATATCCCCGATGTCCGGATCACCAAGCTGAACGACCGCGGCGAGCGCGACCTGTCGTTCAACTTCCTGTCGCGTAGCTCAACCGATCTCAACGGCGCCATCGCGACGCTGGAATCGAAGCTGCGAGCCGATCCGCTGCTGGCAAATGTCAGCCCGGATGGCGCCTTGCCGCGTCCGGAACTGCAGATCCATCCGCGCAAGGACGAGGCTGCCCGGCTCGGCATCACGCCGCAGGCGATATCCGACACCTTGCGGGTGGCTACCATCGGCGACAGCGATTCGTTGCTTGCGAAGATCTCGCTCGACGACCGCCAGATCCCGATCCGCGTTCAGGCATCTCTCGACATGCGGCGCGATCTCGCCGCCATCCGCGCACTCAGGATCCAGACGGCAACCGGCGGCACGGTGCCGCTATCGACGGTGGCCGACATCGACTATTCCGAAGGCCTGAGCTCGATCAAGCGCAACAACCGTTACCGCGTCGTCTCCATCGGCGCCGACCTGCCGCAGGGAGTCGCGCTGAACAGTGCATCCGACCGTTTCCGCCAGATCGTCGCCGGGGCGAATATTCCGGCAAGCGTCCACCTGGCTGAAAGCGGCGACGCCAAGGTACAGAACGAAATGCAGCAGGGCTTCATCAATGCCATGCTGCTAGGGCTGCTGCTGGTGCTGTCGGTGCTGATCCTGCTGTTCAAGGATGTCATCCAGCCCTTTACCATCCTGTTCTCGCTGCCGCTTGCCATCGGCGGCGTCGCAGCAGCGCTAATCGTCACCCACAACCCGCTGTCCATGCCGGTGCTGATCGGCATCCTCATGCTGATGGGCATCGTGACCAAGAACGCCATCCTGCTAGTCGATTTCGCCATCGAGATGATGCACAAGGGCATGCCGCGCGTCGAAGCCATGGTAGAAGCCGGACGCAAGCGCGCGCGGCCGATCATCATGACTTCGATTGCCATGTCGGCCGGTATGCTGCCCTCCGCATTGGGCGTCGGCGAAGGCGGCTCGTTCCGCGCGCCGATGGCAATTGCCGTCATCGGCGGCATCATCGTCTCAACCGTGCTGAGCCTGATTGTCGTGCCGTCCTTCTTCCTCATCATGGACGACTTGTCGCGTCTGCTCGGCTGGCTCTTCGGACGTCTGGTCGGGCGCAGGGATGCCGACGACGTCGTCGTTACCCAGGAAAGCCTCGCAGCTGCGATGGCGGCGAACCGGGCGGAACTCACGGATCTGGAGCGGCGCTTCGAGCGGCTGGAGCAGAAGGATCCTTCCCACCGGGCGGGCGACGATAAACGGAATATCCTCAACTTGCCGCCTCACGCCGCTGAATAATGTGCGATAGTGACAGGCGGGTACGAAAGCGCTGCGATGGCTGGCCGACGGGGGCATCCTTGATCCAGGTCAAGTTGGTGAAAGCCTCGGGTGGCTATGATGAACATTATATTTTTGGAGGGCTTCGTGCATGAGCAGTCTGCTGCCGATGGGCGAGCGTGAGAAGTCGCTTCTCCGGACAATGCCGTTTATCAGTTCGCTGATCGGAGAAGCCTCTGACAAGCTGGTCGAGAGCGCCTCCGCCGTCCACTGCGAAGCGCGCGATATTATCTTCCGCCAAAATGAGCCGTCGGAATTCTTCTACTGCGTGCTGAGCGGCTATGTTCGCCTCTACCGCCTGAACAGGGACGGCAGGGAAGCGGATATCCGCCTTTGCGGCCCCGGAGACACCTTTGCAGAGTGCGTACTCTATGCAGAGGGCGGATACCGCTACAATGCCCAGGCGACGGACACGACGCTCCTCTGCCGGTTCGAGACGCACTCCGTGCGGCGTCTTGCGGAGCGTTATTGCGCGATCGACAAGGCGATGGTGAGCGTCATATCGAGCCACTTTCTAGACAGCATAGATTGCATCGCCAATGACCGGCTGCAGACGGCCCCGCAGAGGGTCGCCAACTATTTGCTGAATGCCTGCGCCGGCAGCGGCGAAGCCGCCCAGCTCCGCCTACCCTTCCCCAAAAGCCTGCTGGCAGGAAAACTGGGCCTGGCGCCGGAAGCCCTGTCGCGGGCGTTCTCGACCCTTAGGAGCTCCGGCGTCACAGTCCACGGCCGCCTGATCGAGATCAAGGACCCGGAAGCGCTTAGAAACGTCTGAGCTTCAAAGCCCGCCGTGGAGCTTGAGGAAATCGACGATCGTGCCAACGCCGTCGCCGCGCTTCATGTCGGAGAACACGAAGGGCAGATCGGCCCGCATGCGGGTTGCGTCACGGTCCATGACCTCGAGATCGGCACCGACATGCGGCGCAAGGTCCTTCTTGTTGATGACCAGCATGTCCGATTTCGTGATGCCGGGCCCGCCCTTGCGCGGGATTTCCTCGCCCTGGCAGACCGAGATCACATAGATGGTGATGTCGGCAAGATCCGGAGAGAACGTTGCGGCGAGGTTATCGCCACCGGATTCGATGAAGACGATATCGAGATCCGGAATCCGCGCATTCAGCCCGGCTATCGCCTGCAGGTTGATGGTTGCATCCTCGCGGATGGCGGTGTGCGGACAACCGCCGGTCTCCACGCCGACGATACGATAGGACGGCAACGCCTGCATCCGTACCAGTGCCTCGGCATCTTCAGTCGTGTAGATGTCGTTGGTGACGACGGCGACGGAATACTCGTCGCGCAATGCCTTGCACAGCTTCTCCGTCAGCGCCGTCTTGCCGGAGCCAACAGGACCGCCGATACCGACGCGCAGGGGACCGTTTCTGGATTTCATGGTTCGAACTCCGATAAAACATAAGGATAGTGAAACGCGACAGCGGCGGATAGAGGCAAATGACGTATCCGCACCCCGCCCCACCGGGATGAGAGTGGCAGAGCGGCGATCACGAGCGGAACAGCCTCACCCGTTGCGTCTCGTGCCTGAGAGCCACGATGTCGGCCTGGACAGCGGCCGAACCCAGATCGTCCAGGGTGGAAGACGCTGCTTTGGCGGCGGTAGTCGAAACCAGGGTTTCAAGCCCGGCAAGCACCCCGACGCCGTCCCTCTGGCCACATACACTGAGCCGAATGGACGCCGAGACGCCCTGCGACACGAAGGCATGCAGGTAAGCCGCGATAGCGTCGCGTGCCCCGACCCCATGGGCTGCGGCAACCGCGCCGACGGCAACGGGATAGGCAAGCTTTTCAGGAACAGACACCGGCATCTGCGGCCATGCGCCGGCAGCCGCCAGGAAAGCGTCCCCCAGTAGCATTGTTTCCTGATGCCGCTCCCGCGAACCGGCCAAAGCTTCTGCGAGTTCGGCGCAGGCAGCAAGCGGCTGGGGATCAGATGCCGAAGTATGCGCCTCGGCCATCAACACCGCATCGTTCCAGACAGCGCCATGGGTAAGGACCGAGGACAACCATGAATCGAGATCCCGGGCATTGGTCACCAGCCCGTCATGCACCGCTCTTTCGAGGCCTTGCGAATAGGCAAACGAACCAATCGGGAAGGCCGGCGACAGCCAGGCCATCAGACGCAGCAGGGCAGTTGTTTGACTGACGTCACCCATGACGGTCAGTCGTGTGTTGGATGGCCGTGGTCGTGACCATGCGAATGGTAGGCGCCTCGCGCCGGCTGAAAAGGCTCGGTGACGTCGGCCACATCGGCACCCAGGCCTTCGAGCATCGATCGAATGACGTGATCGCGCAGGATGAGGATACGATCTTCCTCGATTTGTGCCGGTAGATGCCTGTTGCCGAGGTGCCAGGCGAGCTCGATCAGATGCAACCGGTTGCGCGGCTTGATCTCGAACAGCTTCTCCGGCGCAGCGACGATCTCGATGAGTTCACCGTCCTCGCGCACCAGAAGATCGCCGTGGGCCAGCAGAACCGCTTCCTTGAGGTCGAGCATGACCATGTCGCCGTTCTCCAGATGCAGAAGCTTGCGGCGAAGATGGCGAAGATCATGCGGCAGGACGACCTTTTCGATCGGATGGGAAGATGGGGTGCCAGCCGGAAGATAGGAGGTGATGCGTTGCATGGAAGGTTCCGTTTCTGTGAAGCGTGACCATGCAAAATAGTCATCGTCTATGCAACAGGAATGCGAACGCGACGTTTGGTTTCCCAGGCGCCAAACCCGGGCCGAGGCATTGCGGTCATATATGTCATGTCGGGATCGAGCAAACTGGAACAGTGCGCGACGGTGTGGGGCCTTTCGTTTTCATGTACAACCCGGTTTCGGCCCAGCGCCTTCGCGAGATAAAGCGCGTTGTCAGCAGCCGCATAGACAGCCTCCGGACTGCGCACCGGGGTGAAGTCGGCAATACCCGCCGAGATCGTGACGGAGATCGCGCCACAATCGATCAAAATACTGGTGTTGCAGACTGTGACCTTCGCAGCTTCGATCCGCGCAATACGATCTTCGGCACTGCCTCCGGATAGCAGAACACCGAACTCCTCGCCCCCGAGACGACCGACCACGGCCTGCTCGCTGAAAATTTTCGACAACACTCCGGAGATCGCAACGATAACGGCATCACCGGCGGCGTGACCATAGCGGTCGTTGACCGACTTGAAGCGGTCCACATCGAAGATGACCAGCGATGCATCTTTATCCGCGCCCGCCATGGATTCGGCAAAGGCGCGACGGTTGAATAGTCCAGAAAGCGTGTCGGTGCGGCTCAAACGTTCGAACTCGGCACGCGAAACCGAAATTTCGTGGATGGAGTAGCCTGTCAGGACCGCGAGAATGGCGGACACCGTTCCCCCGATCAGCCAGGAGAGCATGATGCCAAGCCGGATGCAGTCCGCTAGCGGCAGCCGCAAAATGCCGAGCCACGACATCACCGGCAAGGCCGTCACGACCACCATGAGCGAGAGGAGAACCGATAGAAAACTCGCCTTTAAGGCGAAGATATAGATCGTCCGGCGTTGATGAAAGTTACCGAGCTCGACCTGTAGCGGTATCCATCTAGACATGCAAACCGCCCTCCCCACTCCCGCAACACCCGCATTTGGGATAGCCGCCCTTCTCATTACAGAGTGTTAAGGAAATCGATAGAATGCGGCCTACCGGTAAGTTGTGAACGCTCAGCGAACAAACCATAAGCATTTGATTATAATGTTCTAATTTAGACAGAAACGCAATAATTGCCAAAGGTTGCGTGCCGCCAAATCCATGCCGGAATAATGTCTCGCTACGGCACGCAATCGCCTCAAAACCACGCAAAGTATTTACCGCTACAATATCCCTGGTAAACGAATTGAGCCCCGAAGTCGGGGCTCAATCAAGACAGGATATTTTTTGTTAGGCAGCAACCTGAAGCGACTTGAGGTTCTCCAGGATGTTCTGCGGCGAAGAAATGCCATAGGGATCGTTCTCGGCGTTATCCGAGTAGCCCTCTTCTTCAAACCACTGCTCGACGACGCCGTCATTGATAACGGCAGCGTAGCGCCAGGAGCGCATGCCGAAGCCGACATTGTCCTTGCAGACGAGCATGCCCATCTTGCGGGTAAACTCGCCGGAACCGTCCGGAATGAGCTTGATGTTGACGAGGTTCTGCGACTTGCCCCAGGCATTCATGACGAAAGCGTCGTTGACCGAGATGCAGTAGATATCGTCGATGCCCGCGGCCTTGAACTCGCCGTACAGCTTTTCGAAATCAGGAAGCTGGAAGGTCGAGCAGGTCGGCGTGAATGCGCCCGGCAGGGAAAACACGATGACGCGCTTGCCGGCGAAATAGTCGGCAGATGTCACGTCCTGCCACCGGAAGGGGTTCGAGCCACCGACAGATTCATCGCGAACGCGGGTGCGGAAGGTGACGGAGGGTACTTTTTTCCCGATCATCATAATCATCTCTCCTTCGAAGGATGGGTCAGCAGCAAGTCTTGGGAGAAAATCTGCCGGCCCGATTGAATACCCCTCCGTAGCGAAGAAATTGCGGCAGTGCAGCATAAAAATGGGCATCCACAGGCTCGCATGACAGTCATGCGGGAAGCGCATGGCGTCCTTGTCAATGGACAGGCTGTGACGGCATCAGGAGGTCTGGAGAGACTGCCATTCCCTCAGATCGTCCGTCTGGATCCAGATCGTGTCCTCGTCGCCGGCGCGACCATGCTCCAGCTTGAAGGCTGCGACCTCGAGAAACAGTGAATGATATTCGAGCAGCCTCAAAAGGGACGCATCCGCTGGCTCGGCGACATCCTCGAGCGCCTCGCGGGTGACGATTACCAGCCAGTTCTGACTCTCGTCGCAGGCCGAGATATGGCCGTTTTCATCGGACAGAAAGGGCGGGAATCCGTCCCTCATCGACAGCGTCATGACTTCGCCTCTCTTGGCCGGCAGTTCCGGGTACTATTGTCGGCGATTGGATTTGCCGCCCGCGCCGTGCAGCTTGATATCGCCATTATCGGGGAAGAACTGCGGACCGACGATACGCACCACCCTGCCAGGACGGTCTTCTTTGCCGGAAACGCTAGTGTCGGCCTGAACTGTCTTAGGCCGCTCCAGCGCAACGCTACCGCCGGCGGAGGCCCCGTATACGCCAACGGTGGTTACAGCCGCCAGAAGCCCCAGGATGATGACGGTCGTTTTCGGAAAAGTTTTCATGGTGAACTCGCCAGGGTTGGTGTGTTGCTGGCGAAATGGTTGAACGCCCCATAAGTTCCCGCAAGGGGCGACTTAAGCGACAGACAGCCAGGAGCATGCGGAAATACTTAACGAAGCAGGCGCAATTCGCGTCGTTATTGCGCTGTTCACCCGGACCCGCTGAGGTTTGCAATCGTCAACCCACGCATTTTGCATGGCTGCAGTGAAATATGAAGGTATTGTGACAACGCTCCGCGCGGCGTACACGCGGCCTCCTCGGAATAAAAGTACACGCAAATCACATGCTCAATATCAAAACTCTTTTAAGCGCCAAGATAGTCAGGCGCGCAATCTGTCGTGCGAACGTCGTTGGCAGACGCCGTCGACGTGCCGAACTGCTGGCGAAGAACGCCGTGCATCCATCTATGTTCGGAGACAGCCTCGGCTGATAGCCGGTATACGCTTTCGTTGAAAGACATGGCCCGCCAGCATCCATTTGCGATGCTGGCGGGCATATTTATATCTAGCCTAGAACAGGAAGTAGCGCTGCGCCATCGGCAAAACTGTTGCCGGCTCGCAGGTGAGAAGCTCGCCGTCCGCCCGCACCTCGTAGGTTTCCGGATCGACCTCGATATGCGGCGTCAGGTCGTTATGGACCATCGACGCCTTGGAGATGCCGCCGCGTGTGTTGCGCACCGCGACCAGTTGCTTCGCCACGCCTAGCCTGTTCTGCAGTCCTGCATCGAGCGACGCCTGCGACACGAAGGTGACGGAAGAATTGGTCAGGCTCTTGCCGAAGGCGCCGAACATCGGCCGGTAGTGCACCGGCTGCGGCGTCGGGATGGAGGCGTTCGGATCGCCCATCGGGGCTGCCGCGATCGTGCCGCCGATGATGACCATGTCCGGCTTGACGCCAAAAAACGCCGGGCGCCACATGACGAGGTCGGCGCGCTTGCCGACTTCGATGGAACCGATCTCATGGCTCAACCCCTGCGCAATCGCCGGATTGATGGTGTATTTGGCAATGTAGCGCTTGACGCGGAAATTGTCGTTTTCGCCGATTTCCTGCGCAAGCCTGCCGCGCTGGCGCTTCATCTTGTCGGCCGTCTGCCACGTGCGGATTGCTACCTCGCCGACGCGGCCCATGGCCTGGCTGTCGGACGAGATGATCGAGAAGGCACCGATATCGTGGAGAATATCTTCAGCCGCAATGGTTTCCTTGCGGATACGGCTCTCGGCAAAGGCGATATCTTCCGGGATTGACGACGAGAGATGATGGCAGACCATCAGCATGTCGAGATGCTCGGCAATCGTGTTGACGGTGTAGGGCCGCGTCGGGTTCGTCGACGACGGAATGACGTTCGGCTGGCCGCAGATCTTGATGATGTCAGGCGCATGCCCGCCGCCCGCACCCTCGGTGTGGAAGGCGTGGATCGTCCGGCCCTTGATCGATCCGATGGTATCCTCGACAAAGCCGCTTTCGTTCAGCGTGTCCGTGTGGATCATCACCTGCACGTCGTATTCGTCTGCAACCGTCAGGCAGCAGTCGATGGCCGCGGGCGTCGTGCCCCAGTCTTCGTGCAGCTTCAGCGCACAGGCGCCGCCCAGCACCATTTCCTCGAGCGCGCCAGGCAGCGAGGCATTGCCCTTGCCGACAAAGGCAAGGTTCATCGGAAACGCGTCGGCAGCCTCGATCATCCGCGCGATGTGCCAAGGACCGGGCGTGCAGGTCGTGGCAAGCGTGCCGTGCGCCGGGCCGGTGCCGCCGCCAAGCATGCAGGTGATGCCGGACATCAACGCTTCCTCGATCTGCTGCGGCGCGATGAAGTGGATGTGGCTGTCCATGCCGCCGGCGGTGATGATCTTGCCTTCGGCGGCAATCGCCTCCGTGCCCGGCCCGACGATGATATTGACGCCAGGCTGCATATCTGGATTACCAGCCTTGCCGATGGCCACGATGCGTCCATCCTTGAGGCCGATATCGGCCTTGACGATGCCCCAGGTGTCGATGATCAGCGCGTTGGTGATGACCGTATCGACGGCACCGTCGGCGCGCGTCACCTGGCTCTGCCCCATGCCGTCGCGGATGACCTTGCCACCGCCGAACTTCACCTCTTCGCCATAGGTGGTGAAATCCTTTTCGACCTCGATGAACAGTTCGGTGTCGGCAAGCCGCACTTTGTCGCCGGTGGTCGGCCCGAACATGTTGGCATAGGCGGCGCGGGAGATCTTGTAGGCCATCGTCTTTTTACCTCTGGAGCTCGGATAGTTGCGTGTCTCTGGCTTATGCCCTGTCTAGGTCGTCGCTGTCGGTCGATGTGTTACCGTGCCATCCGGAGACACCAGCGGGGCCGGCGGCATCGTTCGATGAAGCTCAATTTCCCGAGCCTTCCGCCATTTCCTTCAGTTCCTTTGTCCGCAGCCGGGTCATCGTCGCCTTGCAACTTGATACGAGCATTGGCTCCATCGATCCGCCGCGCGCCTGGAAGCCCTCCGCCTCGCATTGACCGTCCCGGTAGGCGATCCAGCCGCGCTGTCCGGCAAGCAGTGCCTTCTCAGCGCCCTTCATCTCTCCTTCGAGATCGGCATCGACTGCCTGCAGGGACGCCCGGGTCTTCTTGTATTGCGTGTTCAGATCGGCATCCGCCGAATCGAAATCCTGTTCCGCGCAGATGTTCATATCCATTTGCGTCTCGGCCTTGCTGCAGTCGGGCGTTTCGTCAGCCAAGGCTAGACCGTGCACCGCCGCCATCATCATGCCTGCCGCAGCCATCATCAGGTTCAAACGCATCGGCTGTCCTCAGTGGTGCGGGATCAGAGCTTGCCCATGACCAGCTGGCGAAAACCGTAGACCTCGCGCTTGCCGGAAAGGGGAATGAGCGTCACAGAGCGGGTCTGGCCTGGCTCGAACCTAACGGCGGTGCCGGCCGGGATGTCGAGGCGCATGCCCCTCGCCTGCTCGCGGTCGAAGGCGAGCCCGCCGTTTGTCTCGGCGAAATGATAGTGGCTGCCGACCTGCACCGGCCGGTCGCCGGTATTGGACACGTCGATGGAGATCGTCGGGGCGCCGGCGTTCAATTCGATATCGCCGCTGGCGGCAATGATTTCACCGGGGATCATCGGATGTTCCTCTTCATGCGGCCTCGGCGGGCGGGCAGCCCCCGGCCTTCAATATACGTTTCGTCGAGGCCGGATTGGCCGCAAGTTTTGCTGCCGGTCGTACCGGACGACGGACCAGCTCACCACCGCAGTTCGGGCATATGCCGGAAAGCGTGCCGGAGGCGCAATCGGCACAATAGGTGCATTCGAAGCTGCACATCATCGCCTCGCGGCTATCCGCCGGCAGGTCGCGATCGCAGCATTCGCAATTGGGCCTGAGCTCGAGCATGACAGGCTACCGGATAGGTTCGTGGACGGTGACAAGCTTGGTGCCGTCGGGGAAGGTCGCCTCGACCTGCACGTCGTGGATCATCTCGGCAATGCCTTCCATCACCTGGTCGCGGCTGATGACATTTGCACCGGCCGACATCAGGTCGGCAACGGACCGGCCGTCGCGTGCGCCCTCGACGACGAAGTCGCTGATCAGCGCGATAGCCTCGGGATAGTTGAGCTTGACGCCGCGCTCAAGCCGCCGGCGCGCCACCATCGCCGCCATGGAAATCAACAGCTTGTCTTTTTCTCTCGGAGTGAGGTTCATCGTCTGCCTATCGCTTGAACTAGAGATTCCAGACTTTCGGCACTGGCGCGCCATTGCGCAAGGCCGAAATGATCGGGATGAGGATTTTTCTGAGCGCAAAGCCATCTGCCGCCGCAAGCCGGATCACCAGCTTGCCGTTCCAATGGCTGACGCCGCCGTTGCGCCCCTCCAGCATCGGCCGAACGGTCGAGAGATAGCGCTCCGCCGAAGGGCCTGCGTAGAGAACCGTGACGAAGGCAACCTGCCCGCCCAGCACCGCCCGCTCGGCAGTCAGGGCCGCGACATCGCCGTCGAACCGCAAGTCCTCGGCATGGATCAGCTTGCCGTTGCGGCGAATGCGCCAGCGGTCGCGGAAAAGTCCGGTCAGCATCGCCTCGCCCATCGCCTTGCGGCCCAGCAATACGGCTTCGACAGCGAGGAATTCCGCCGTCCCGTCGAGGTCGACATCGAGCGTGCGCGACAGCGCAGCGCGGTCGAACAGGATCGTCTCCTGCGGCAACCAGTCGACCCGCGCTCGGGCGCCGACCTCGATCCGCGTCCTGATTTCGGCAATACCGGCGGATGCCTTGTAGATCTTCTCGCAGGCCTGCGTCGTCACGTCGATGCGTGTCTGCGCCGCCGCCGTGACGCTCCAGTCCATGCGATCGCCACCGGTCAGCCCGCCCGCCGTGTTGATGATGACGGCTTCCATCGAGCTGTCGAAGGTGTCTGGCAGCCGTATCTTGGCAGCGCCTTCCTGGAAGAATTCGGCAAGCCGGGTACGTCCGTCGAGCCACTTCGCCGCCAGGTGGCCGCGTCCCTCGGCCCTTTGCGGCCTGGTGCTCGCTGCCATCATCGTCATTATGCGATCCTTGCGGTAAACTTACACAATAGCCGCCATTCAACCTCGCAAGCGTCTGAATGCAAGCTCTTTTTCGTTTCGCCGTATTTCTGAGAAGCTTCCATCAGACCGTCAGGTGGCGTCGGGCTTCCGGCTTATCCAGCGTTTCGGCCAACCCTTCATGAACGATCTCGCCGCGGTCCATGATGTAGACATAGTCGGCAAGCTCCCGGCAGAAATCGAGATATTGCTCGACCAGCAGGATCGCCATCCCAGTTGAATCCCGCAGATACTGGATGGCACGGCCGATGTCCTTGATGATCGAAGGCTGGATACCTTCCGTTGGCTCGTCAAGCACGAGGATCTTCGGCCGCGTCACCAGCGCCCGGCCGATGGCCAACTGCTGCTGCTGCCCGCCCGAGAGATCGCCGCCCCGCCGCGACAACATGGATTTCAGTACCGGAAACAGTTGGAAGATGTCGTCCGGCACGGTCCGGTCGCGGCGCGCCAGCGGCGCAAAGCCGGTCTCAAGATTTTCCTTCACCGTCAGCAGCGGGAATATCTCGCGCCCTTGCGGCACATAGCCGATACCCTGCTTGGCCCGCGCATAGGGCGCCAGGCCGTCGAGCTTATGATCGTTGAAGCTGATGCTGCCGGCACTCAGCGCATGCTGGCCGGTGACAGCCCGCAGCAGCGAACTCTTGCCGACGCCGTTGCGCCCAAGCACGCAGGTGATCTTGCCCATCTCCGCCTTGATCGAAATGCCGCGGAGTGCCTGGGCGGCGCCGTAATGGAGATTTGCGTTTTCGACGGTCAGCATGGTGCGGATTCCTTTGTTTTCCGGGCGAGCACCCCCCTCTGTCCCTCCGGGACATCTCCCCCACAAGGGGGGAGATCAGCCGAGACTTCTGGGCCCGAAAGGGAAAAGAACGATCTCCCCCCTTGTGGGGGAGATGTCAGCGGAGCTGACAGAGGGGGGTAAGCCCACCCCAGACTGTGGATCATGCCGTTCATCACCGCCCCAGATAATTCTCGATCACCTTCGGATCGCTGCTGACGAAATCGATTGAGCCTTCCGCGAGCACGGAGCCTTCAGCGAGACACGTCACCTTGACGCCGAGATCGCGGATGAAGCCCATGTCGTGCTCGACCACCACCACCGAGCGGGTCTTGGCGATTTCCTTCAGCAGGATTGCCGTCTCGGCGGTTTCCGCGTCCGTCATCCCGGCCACCGGCTCGTCGACCAGCAGCAGCTTCGGCTCCTGCGCCAGCAGCATGCCGATTTCCAACCACTGCTTCTGGCCATGGCTGAGGTTGGCCGCCAGCTCGTCGCGCCGATGGTGCAGCCGGACGGTATCGAGGATCTCGTCGATGCGGGCGCGGTCGGTCGGGGTCATCCTGTAGAACAGCGTCGCGAACACGCCGCGACTGCGGTTCAGTGCCAGTTCCAGATTGTCCCAGACCGTATGGCTCTCGAACACCGTCGGCTTCTGGAATTTCCGGCCGATACCGAGCAATGCGATGTCGGCCTCGTCCTTCTTGGTGAGATCGACGGCGCCGTTGAAGAACACCTCGCCTGAGTCTGGCTTGGTCTTGCCGGTGATGATGTCCATCATCGTCGTCTTGCCGGCACCGTTCGGGCCGATGATCGCCCTGAGTTCGCCGGGCTCGATGACCATCGACAGCGAATTCAGCGCCTTGAACCCGTCGAAGGAGACAGACACGTTGTTGAGGTAGAGCATGCTTGTGGGTTTGCCGTCCGTGATCATGCTCTTACTCCGCCGCCTGAATGGGTTCGTCGCTCTCGCCTTTTTCCGCCGCCGCGGACGCCCGCCGCGACCTGCCGCCGCCGGTGCCGTAATGGGCAATCGTGCCAATGACGCCACGTGGCAGGAACAGCGTCACGGCGACGAATAGCCCGCCGAGCGCAAACAACCACACCTCAGGAAATAGTCCGGTAAAGATCGTCTTGCCGCCGTTGACGAGGATCGCCCCGATGATCGGACCGATCAGCGTGCCGCGCCCGCCGACCGCCGTCCAGATGACCACTTCGATGGAGTTGGCCGGTGCGAATTCGCCGGGGTTGATGATGCCGACCTGCGGCACGTAGAGTGCACCGGCAATGCCAGCCATCATCGCCGAGACAACGAAGGTGAACAGCTTGATGTTCTCGACTCGGTAGCCGAGGAAACGGGTCCGGCTTTCGGCATCGCGCACACCGACCAGCACCTTGCCGAACTTGGAGCGCACGATACCCGACGCGATCAGCAGGGCCAGCGCCAGAAACAGCGCGGTCAGCGCGAACAGCGCCGCACGGGTGCCGTCGGCCTGAATGTTGTAGCCGAGGATCTCCTTGAAGTCGGTGAGGCCGTTGTTGCCGCCGAAACCCATGTCGTTGCGGAAGAAGGCCAACAGCAGCGCATAGGTCATCGCCTGCGTGATGATCGAGAGATAGACGCCGTTGACGCGCGAGCGGAAGGCAAACCAGCCGAATACATAGGCGAGCAGCCCCGGCACCAGCAGCACCATCAGTGCTGCAAACCAGAAATGGTCGAACCCGTACCAGAACCACGGCAGCGCCTTGTAGTTCAGGAACACCATGAAATCGGGCAGGATCGCGTTGCCGTAGGAGCCGCGGGCACCGATCTGGCGCATCAGGTACATGCCCATGGCATAGCCGCCGAGCGCGAAGAAGGCGCCGTGGCCGAGCGACAGGATGCCGCAAAAACCCCAGACGAGATCGAGCGCCAGCGCCAGTAGCGCGTAGGTCAGGTATTTGCCGAACAGCGACATGATGTAGGTCGGCACATGCAATGCGCTCTGCGGGCTCGTCAGGAGGTTGGACGCCGGGACGAGAATTGCCACTGCAATCAGCAGCAGGATTGCAATGATGATCTTGCGGTCGAGAGACCGGAGCAGGAAGGCCGTTATCATGCTTCCACCGCCCTTCCTTTGAGTGCGAAGAGCCCACGCGGTCGCTTCTGGATGAACAGGATGATGAGGACGAGCACCAGGATCTTGCCGAGCACGGCGCCGGCATAGGGCTCGAGGAACTTGTTGAGGATGCCGAGCGACATGGCGCCGACCAGTGTTCCCCAGAGACTGCCGACACCGCCGAAGACGACGACCATGAAGCTGTCGATAATGTAGGCCTGGCCGAGGTTCGGCGAGACATTATCGATCTGACTGAGCGCCACACCAGCCATGCCTGCAACGCCTGAGCCAAGCGCGAAGGTGAAGGCATCGACCCAGGCGGTGCGGATACCCATCGAGGACGCCATGCGCCGGTTCTGGGTTACCGCCCGCATCTGCAGCCCGAACGACGAGCGCTTCAGCAGCAGCAGCAGGGCAACAAAGACGACCAGCGCAAAGGCGATGATCCAGAGCCGGTTCCAGGTGATATCGAGGCCGCCGAGGTCGAACGAGCCGGACATCCAGTTGGGATTGCGGACTTCCCGGTTGGTCGGGCCGAAGATCGATCGCACCGTCTGCTGCAGGATGAGCGATATCCCCCAGGTGGCGAGCAATGTTTCCAGCGGCCGCTTGTAGAGGAAGCGGATGACGGTGCGCTCGATCAGGAAGCCAACGGCGCCGGTGAACAGGAAGGCTGCGGGCACGGCAAAGGCCAGGGAATACTCCGCAAGTCCCGGCGCATATCGGGTGATGGCCTCCTGCACGACATAGGTCGTGTAGGCACCGAGCATGACCATTTCACCATGCGCCATGTTGACGACGCCCATTACGCCGAAAGTGATCGAGAGGCCGATGGCAGCCAGCATCAGAACCGAGCTCAGCGACAGGCCGTACCAGATGTTCTGCGCGACATCCCAGAGCGCCAGGGTATCCTTGATCGCATCCATATCCTTTTGGATGGCAGGCTGCAGGTCGGCCGATGCCGTCTGCATCGCTGCCGTCAGGATGGTCAGCGCATCGCGGTCCCCGCGGGCCGCGATCATGTCGATGGCAGCCTTCTTGTCGGCCGGGCTGGCGTCGGTCTTCAAAAGCACGACAGCGCGCGCCGCTTCCATGGTCTTCTTGACCTGAGGATCTTTTTCCTCGGCCAGCGCGGAATTGAGCAGATCGATATTGCTGGGGTCGGCGTCCTTCAGCATGCCCTCGGCAGCCGCGAGGCGTGCGTCGCGATCCGGGCTTAGCAGCGTCAGCTGGCCAATCGAGGCGCTGATGACGCCGCGCAGAGAATTGTTGACCTTGACCTTGACCATCGTGTCCGGATCGACGTCGGCCACAGCCTCGCCGGTGAGCGGATCGACAAAGGTTGGCGCATCGTCGGTGCCACCCTGCAAAAGTACCGGGCCGCCATCCTGGTTGACGAACAGCAGGCCGTCGCTCAGTTCCTTGAGGATCTTGCCGACATGCGGGTCCTTGGAAGCAACCAGCGCCTTGATCGCCGCTTCGCGTTCCGGAAAGTCGCCGACACCGAGCGCGTCGACCAGCGGATGGACCGCATCTTCCGCCTTCAGCACGGTGGCGAAGGCCGGCAGGGCGAGGCATAGGGTCAATAGGAAAATCTTGATGGCGCGATACATCGGCTCTTTTGCCTCGGTTATCGTAAAGCTGGGCTTTCCCTTCTCCCCCTCGGGGAGAAGGTGGCCCGAAGGGTCGGATGAGGGGGCACGGCAGAGAAGCCCCCTCATCGTCTCGCATTCGCTCGACACTTCTCCCCGACGGGGAGAAGGGGGAGAGATCCCCCTTACGTGCCTTGTCCAAATTACATGCCCTTGCCACCGCACTTGCCGGTAGCGACGTTGAAGTTGCCGCAGGACATTGGCTTGCGCCAATCGGAGATCAGGTCCTTGGAGTCGGGCAGGTAGTCCGACCATTCGTCGCCAACAACAGCAGGCGTCTGCTGGACGATGTCGAACTGGCCGTTGCCCTGGATTTCACCGATCAATACTGGCTTGGTGATGTGGTGGTTCGGCATGACGGTGGCATAGCCGCCCGACAGGTTCGGAACGGTCGTGCCGATGATCGTGTCGAGCACCTTGTCGGTGTCGGTGGAGCCGGCAGCCTGGACAGCCTTAACCCAGGCGTTGAAGCCGATATAGGCGGCTTCCATCGGGTCGTTGGTAACGCGCTTGTCATTCTTGGTGTAGGCGTGCCACTGCTTGATGAAAGCCTTGTTGGCAGGCGTTTCAACGGATTCGAAGTAGTTCCAGGCGGCGAGATGGCCGACCAGCGGCTTGGTGTCGAGACCGGCCAGTTCTTCTTCGCCGACCGAGAAGGCGATGACCGGGATGTCGGTGGCCTTGATGCCCTTGTTGCCGAGTTCCTTGTAGAACGGCACGTTGGCGTCGCCGTTGATCGTCGAGACGACGGCGGTCTTCTTGCCGCCCGAACCGAAATCCTTGATCTTGGAGACTTCAGTCTGCCAATCGGAGAAGCCGAACGGCGTGTAGTTGGTCATGATGTCTTCTTTCGGAATACCCTTGGAAATCAGGTAAGCCTCGAGAATCTTGTTGGTGGTGCGCGGATAAACATAGTCGGTGCCTTCGAGAACGAAGCGCTTTACGCCTTCCTTCTGCATCAGGTAGTCGACGGCCGGGATCGCCTGCTGGTTAGGCGCGGCGCCTGTGTAGATGATGTTGCGCGAGGATTCTTCGCCTTCATACTGGACCGGGTAGAACAGCAGCGAGTTCAGTTCCTCGAATACAGGCAGAACCGACTTGCGGGACGAGGATGTCCAGCAACCGAATACGGCTGAAACCTTGTCCTTCTGGATCAGCTCGCGGGCCTTTTCGGCAAACAGCGGCCAATCGGAGGCGGGATCGACGACGACGGCTTCGAGCTTCTTGCCGAGAAGGCCACCCTTCTTGTTCTGCTCGTCGATGAGCATCAGCATGGCATCCTTGAGAGTGGTCTCGGAGATGGCCATGGTGCCGGAAAGCGAATGAAGAATGCCGACCTTGATCGTGTCGTCCGCAGCATAGGCGGCGCCGTTGAACAAAGCCGACGTCGACAGGACGGTACCGATAACGGCACCCGTGACGTAGTTCTTGAAATTCATTGTTTTATCCCCTCTTCGAATTCGACAACACCGGCGAAAACCCGCCGTTAACTGTTGCTTGAGGGACTATGGTTTGGCGCGGGAGAAAACCGTATACGCAATTTGACGTAGGCGGTGGGCGAAACGTGCATCCTTTGCGTCGCGCCGCTTTAAGGCCGAGGATGAACCGTGTTAGCTATCCTCACAGCAAATCGCAGAGGACGTCGACAAAGGCATGGCCGCACGCCAACGCATCATCCCCGTCAGGCGCGAATATAATCGCTGGGTCGCCAACCAGACGCTGGAAGACTACGCCCTGCGCTTTACCGCCAAGAGCGCCCGGCAATTCTCCTCGGCGCGGATTTCGCAGACGGCTATCGGCGCCATCTCGTTCCTGGCGCTGGAGGCAATCGGCGGCGCCATCACGCTCTCCTACGGCACGACCAACGCCTTCTACGCCATCATCGTCGCCAGCCTCGTCATGCTCGGCATCGGCCTGCCGATCAGCCGTTACGCCATCCGCCACGGCGTCGACATCGACCTTCTCACCCGCGGTGCCAGTTTTGGCTATATCGGCTCGACCGTCACCTCGCTGATCTATGCCAGCTTCACCTTCATGCTGTTTGCCATCGAGGCATCGATCATGTCCGGTGCGCTTGAACTGACGCTCGGGATCCCGCTGTGGATCGGTTATATCATCAGCGCCTGCATGGTGATCCCGTTGGTCACTCACGGGGTCCGCCTTATCAGCCGCTTCCAGCTTCTGACCCAGCCCTTCTGGATCGTCCTGAATGTCCTGCCCTTCGTGTTCATCGCCTTTTCCGACTGGGAAAAGTTCGATATCTGGCGGGCCTTTGCCGGCCTCGACCGGCCATCCTCTTCCGGCACCCTTGCGCCCTTCAACCTGATCGATTTCGGCGCTGCCTCGGCTGTCATCCTCGCGCTGATTTCGCAGATCGGCGAACAGGCGGATTTTCTGCGCTTCCTGCCGCCGGAAGGCCATCGCAAGCTTCGCCACCGGCTGGCGATCTTTCTTGCCGGTCCCGGCTGGGTGATCATCGGCGCGCCGAAGCTGCTGGCCGGCTCGTTCCTTGTCGTGCTGACGCTGAGCGCCGGCGTGCCGCCCGACCGTGCCGCCGACCCGGCCCAGATGTATCTCACAGCATTTGGCTACATGATCCCCTGGCACAATGCAGCGTTGCTGCTGATGGTCGCCTTCGTGATGGTCTCGCAGCTGAAGATCAACGTCATGAACGCCTATGCCGGCTCGCTGGCCTGGTCGAATTTCTTCTCGCGCCTGACCCATAGCCATCCCGGCCGCGTCATCTGGCTGGTGTTCAACGTCGCCATCGCGCTGCTACTGATGGAGCTTGGCATTTACCGGCTGCTGGAAGAGACGCTCGGCATCTTCTCGATCATCTCCATGGCCTGGCTCTGCACGATTTCGGCGGACCTGTTCATCAACAAGCCGCTCGGCCTCGCCCCAGAAGGCATCGAGTTCAAGCGCGCCCATCTCTACGACATCAACCCAGTCGGCCTTGGCGCCATGACCCTGTCGGCCGGCATCGCATTGACGGCGCATTTCGGCCTGTTCGGCGCAGTCGCCGCATCGCTTGCTCCCTACATCACCCTGATCGTAGCGCTGGTCGCCTCGCCTGCCATCGCCTGGGCCACCAAGGGCAAGTTCTACCTCGCGCGCAAACCGCGCCAGAGCTGGAAGAACCTCACCGATATCACCTGCTCGATCTGCGAGCACCCGTTCGAGCCGGAGGACATGGCCTGGTGCCCCGCCTACGCGGCGCCGATCTGTTCGCTTTGCTGCTCGCTCGACAGCCGCTGTCACGACATGTGCAAGCCGAACGCCAATCTCAACGCCCAGATCGGCACCGTCGCCCGCGCAGTGCTGCCGGCGACGGTCATCGCCAAGCTGACAACGAGGCTAGGGCGCTATGGCATCGCCGTCGTGCTGGCGCTCGGTGCCGTCGGCGTCATCCTCGCCCTCATCGCCCACCAGGTATCCTCCGCATCGCCGGAGACGGCCGAAGTGGTCAACCGCACCATCCTGATCGTCTTCTTCGTCTTCGCCGTCATCGCTGGCATCGTCTGCTGGTTCTACGTGCTGGCCCATGACAGCCGCGTCGTTGCCGAAGAGGAATCATCGCGACAGAACACGCTGCTGCTGAAGGAAATCGCCGCCCACAAGAAGACCGACGCGGCGCTACAGACCGCCAAGGAAACAGCTGAAAGCGCCAACCGTGCCAAGAGCCGCTATGTCGTAGGCCTCAGCCACGAATTGCGCACCCCGCTCAACGCCGTGCTCGGCTACGCCCAGATCCTCGAGCGCGACGAAACGATACCGGCGCCGCGCCAATCCTCGATCCGCGTGATACGGCGCAGCGCCGAGCACCTGTCGGGGCTGATCGACGGACTGCTCGATATTTCGAAAATCGAGGCCGGTCGCCTGCAGGTCTATTCGAACGAGATCAACATCCGCGATTTCCTCGACCAGATCATCGACATGTTTCGGCCGCAGGCACAGGCAAAAGGCCTCACCTTCATCCATGAGCGCGCCGCCTCCCTGCCGGATTACGTCCGCACCGACGAGAAGCGGCTGCGGCAGATCCTCGTCAACCTGCTGTCCAACGCCATAAAATTCACAGACCGGGGAACGGTGCGCTTCGACGTCGGCTATCGTAGCCAGGTGGCCACATTCTCGCTTTCCGACACAGGACGCGGCATCGCCGAGAAGGACCTCGGACGCATCTACGAGCCGTTCCAGCGTGGCGAGGCAGAAACCGTCCGGCCGATGCCGGGCCTCGGCCTCGGCCTGACCATCACCCAGCTCCTCACCAACACCCTGGGCGGCGAGATTTCGGTGACCAGCGAAAAGGATGTCGGCTCGACCTTCAAGGTGCGGCTGATGCTGTCCGCCGTGCAGCGGCAGATGAAGCCCGTGCCGCAGGAGCGCAAGATCGTCGGCTATGACGGCTCGAGGCGGACGATCGTTGTCGTCGATGACAACGAGGATCATCGGGAGATGATGCGCGAGATTTTGGTGCCGCTCGATTTCGTTGTCCTGACCGCCGTCAGCGGCCCGGATTGCCTGACACTGATCGAAGGCATCAAGCCCGATCTTTTCCTTGTCGACATCTCGATGCCCGGCATGAACGGCTGGCAACTGGTGGCAAGGCTGCGCGAAAGCGGACAGGCGGGACCGATCCTTATGCTCTCGGCCAATATAGGCGATGGAACCGCTGGTCGAGAAAACAGCAGCGGCCACGACGACGCCATCAGCAAGCCGGTCGATATCCGGCAATTGCGCGACCGGCTGGCGCTACATCTCGGCCTCAAATGGATCTATGCCGACACCGTTGCAGCCCCTGCAATTAAGGCACCGCTGCCAATGAAGAGCCCCGGCCTCGATCATATCGGAGAGTTGATAAGCCTTGCCGAAATCGGCTATATCAGGGGCATTGAGGCAAAGCTTGCAGATATCGCCAGGCTGCCCGAGAACCAGCCTTTCATCGATGCTCTCCGGGTTTATGTCCAGGCCTTCGATCTGACCGGCTTTCTGGCATTCCTGCGTGAATTCGACATCGAAAAGGTAGAACCGATTGGCTGAACCCGCCCTGCCCCGCGACATCGTTCTGCTCGTGGATGACTCGCCGGAAGCCCTCGGATTTCTGACCGAAGCGCTCGAACAATCGGGCTTTTCCGTTCTGATCGCCACTTCCGGTCCGGCGGCGCTCGCCATCGTCGAGCGTATCACGCCCGACCTTATCCTGCTCGATGCCGTTATGCCCGATATGGACGGTTTCGAAACTTGCCGCCGGCTAAAGGCGAATTCCGGCATTTCGCAGGTGCCGGTGATCTTCATGACGGGGCTGACCGAGACCGAGCACGTCGTCCACGCGCTGGAATCCGGTGGCGTCGATTATCTTACCAAGCCGATCAATATCGACGAGTTGCGCGCCCGCATCCGCGTTCATCTGCGCAATGCCCGCTCGGCGCAAAGTGCAAGGGTGGCGCTCGATGCCGCCGGCCGCCACCTGCTCGCCGTCAGAGGCGATGGCAGCATCCACTGGTCGACGCCGCAGGCAACGCGATTGGTCAATGCCGCCACCGGCAGCGACGATGGCCTGGAGCTTGTCGTGGCTGAAATCAGCGGCTTCATGCGAAAAGGCGGGCGCACCCTTCCCACTCGCGACAACGTTCTGTCCATCAGCCCCAACGGCCATGCAGCGCTGCAACTGGCTTTTCTCGGCACGATTGGTCCTGACGAGCACCTGTTCCGGCTGACCGCTGCACGGCAACATGCCGACGACAGCGTGCTGCGCCAGCATTTTTCCCTCACCCAGCGCGAATCCGAAGTGCTGCTGTGGATCGCCAAGGGCAAGGCCAACCGCGACATCGGCGAAATCCTCGGCCTTTCCGCCCGCACGGTAAACAAGCATCTGGAGCAGATCTACGTCAAGCTCGGCGTCGAGAACCGCGCCTCGGCAGCCGTCAAGGCGGCCCATGTGCTGCGCGAGATGTAGCGACGCAATCGATCCTCCATTTTGCAAGCAAGGACCAGCACGATGAACTACCGTGTCGTTCTCTCCGGCTGCTCAGGCGGCGGCAAATCAACCCTACTCGCCGAACTGCAGCGTCTCGGCCACAGTGTTATTGAGGAGCCAGGCCGGAAGATCGTCGCCGAGGAGCGACAGGGCGAGGGCAAAGCCCTGCCCTGGGTCGATCTCGCAGCATTTGCGCGGCGCGCCATGGTGATGGCCAAGAGCGACTGGAACACTGCCAGCCAACTTGAAGGCTGGGTGTTCTTCGACCGTGGTCTTGTGGATGCCGCCGCAGCGCTGGCATACGCGACTGACGAAAAAACGCTTTTGCCACTCATCGACGGCTGGCGCTACCACCATCAGGTTTTCCTGACGCCTCCGTGGCAAGAAATCTTTCAGACCGATACTGACCGCCGCCATGCGTTTGACGATGCCGTGCGGGAATACGAGCGCCTTCTGATCGCTTATTCGAGGCTCGGATATGAAGCCGTCGTCCTGCCGAGATTGTCTGTGACAGAGCGTGTCCGCTTCGTGTTGGAAACGCTGTCGCCATTCGGCGACACGACGTCTCCGGTCGAAAACGGAAAAGGCCCGGACGAGCCGGGCCTTCCCAAAATCAGCGACAGAAAATGAGTTACTTCACGTCCTGCGGGAAGTAGCTGATCTTG
Source organism: Rhizobium rhododendri (assembly GCF_007000325.2). Classification (GTDB taxonomy): domain Bacteria; phylum Pseudomonadota; class Alphaproteobacteria; order Rhizobiales; family Rhizobiaceae; genus Rhizobium; species Rhizobium rhododendri. The sequence goes on from NZ_CP117267.1 coordinate 2,225,611, forward strand.
CCGTCGGGGCCCTTCTTCCATTCGTACATGATGTAGCCTGGGATCTTCGGGTCGCCCTTGGCGTCGAACGAGATATCGCCGAGAACGGTTGAGAACGGACCCTTTTCGTGCATGGCCTTGGCAACGGTTTCAGCGTCAACCGAAGCAGCAGCCTTGGCAGCGGCAGCGATCGTCTGAACGGCAGCATACGAGTAGAGCGTGTATGCTTCCGGGTTGAAGCCGGCAGCCTTGAACTTCGCAACGAGGTCCTTGTTGGCCGGGTTCAATGTCGGATCTGGACCGAAGGTGTTCAGCGTGCCGATGACGGCGTCGCCAGCGATCGAAGCCAGTTCGTTCGAAACGATACCGTCGCCCGAAACGAGTGTGGCCTTGACGCCCTGGTCGGCAGCCTGGCGGATGATCAGGCCGGCTTCCGTGTGCAGGCCACCCCAATAGATGATCGAGACGCCGGCTTCCTTCATCTTGGCGATGAGGGCCGAGAAGTCCTTGTCGCCGACGTTGATGCCTTCGTACATGACTTCCGTCATGCCGGCGGTGTTCAACGCCTTCTTGGTTTCATCGGCGAGACCCTGACCGTATGGGGTCTTGTCGTGAATGATGGCGATCTTCTTGTCCTTGAAATGGGCAGCGAGATAGGCGCCGGCAACGCCGCCCTGCTGGTCGTCGCGACCGCAGGTACGGAATGTGTTCCACAGGCCGCGTTCCGTGAAGGTCGGGTTGGTCGCGGCAGGCGTGATTTCGAGAATGCCGTTTTCGGCATAGACTTCCGATGCCGGGATGGAAACGCCCGAGTTGAAGTGACCAACGACGTACTTGACGCCATCGGCAACGAACTTGTTGGCAACCGAGATGCCCTGCTTCGGATCGGAAACGTCGTCGCCGAGTTCGATCTTGATCTTTTCGCCATTGATGCCGCCGGCAGCATTGATGTCTGCTGCGGCCTGTTCGGCACCCTTCTGGAGCTGTGCACCGAAGGCTGCGTTCGGACCGGTCAGGGGACCACCGACGCCAATGATGATATCGGCCCATGCAGTACCGCTGAAAGCGACGAGCGCCGTCAGAGCCACTGCCGAAAGAAGAGATTTCTTCATATTATTACTCCCAATTTTTGGGCGGGGACCGGTCAAGAACCCAACGCATTACCCACCATTGTCCGCGTCGGGGAAGCTGTTCCACTCCAGGCAATTCATGCCCAGTTTCAACGGGCTGTCAATGTTTGTCCTTCCACGAAAACGCGGAAGTCCGTTCGTACAGCCAGTAATAGTTGTTGACCATCTGATTGGTGCGGCGATAGCGGAAACCGGCCATCGAAACGATCAGGAGGACAACGAAATCGATGCCGAAATACAAGGCGCTTAGCATGGGCCCATCGAAGAGCGCATGGTGCAGAAACTGCATCACCCAGGCCAGGAGAAACGTATAGGCGATGACCAGGCCGTAGCCATCCCAGTTCTCGGCAACAGCCCTGCCGGCCCGCGACGCGGTCCACAGGCCGAGCAGCAAGACGAGGCCCCGTATGATCATCCGCACGCCGGTGTCGGGCTCGAAGAAAAGTCCCTGCATAGTAAAGCTCCCCTTCTGTCGGCTTAATGCCGGCCGCCTTCGAGATAGGCCGCGCGGACTTCCGGATTGGCAAGCAGTTCCCTGCCGGAGCCGCTCATCGTCACCTTGCCGTTGACCATCACATAGGCCCGATGCGAAAGTTTCAGGGCTGCGAATGCGTTCTGTTCGACGAGGAAAACCGTCAGGCCTTCCTTCTCGTTCAGCTGCTTGATCGTCTCGAAGATGCCCTTGACGATCAGCGGTGCGAGACCGAGCGACGGTTCGTCCAGCAACAGCAGCTTCGGGCGGGCCATCAGCGCGCGGCCGATAGACAACATCTGCTGCTCGCCACCCGACAGTGTCCCGCCGCGCTGCGCATGGCGCTCCTTGAGGCGTGGGAACATCGTGAAGATCTTCTCGACGTCTTCCTTAAAGTATTTGAGATCGTCCAGGCCTGCGCCCATCTGGAGGTTTTCCATGACTGTCATGCGCGGAAAGATGCGACGACCTTCCGGTGACTGGGCGATGCGCAGCCGGGCGATCTCGTGCATCGGCAGCTTCGTGATGTCGCGGCCTTCGTAGATGATCGAGCCGGAGCGCGCCTGCGGACTGCCGCAGATGGTCATCATCAGCGTCGATTTGCCGGCACCGTTGGCACCGATCAGGCTGACGATTTCGCCGCTGTTGACGTAAACATCGACGCCGGCGAGCGCGCGGATATTGCCATAGTAGGTTTCGACGTTCTGGACGTGAAGCAAGGGTTGGGTTGTCATGTTACTGGGCGCCCCCTTCGAGGTGCTCGACTTCGGCGATCACGTCTTCCACTTCGTCGTCCTCGACGCCGAGATAGGCGGCAATCACCCTCGGGTCGTTCTTGACGTGGTCAGGCGTGCCGTCGGAAATCTTCTGGCCATATTCGAGAACGATGACGTGGTCGGAGATCTCCATCACCACGGACATGTCATGCTCGATCAGCAGGATCGACGTCCCGGTTTCGGCGCGGATGGCACGCAGCAATGCGTTCAGCACCGCCGATTCCCGCGGGTTCAAGCCTGCTGCCGGTTCATCGAGGCAAAGCAGCTCCGGCTCTGTGCACATAGCACGGGCGATTTCCAGACGACGCTGGGCGCCATAGGGCAGATCGCCGGCAGGATCGTCGGCGCGTTCGATCAGATCGGCCTTCTCCAGCCAGAAGCGGGCCAGTTCGATCGCCTTCTTGGCTTCCCGGCTGTATCCGCCGATGCCGAGCAGGCCGAGGATCGTGTAGCCGGAAGCCTTCATCAGCTTGTTGTGCTGCGCCACCAGCAGGTTTTCCAGCACGGTCAGGCCGGAAAACAACCTGATATTCTGGAATGTGCGGGCGACCTTGGCTTCGCGGGTGATGCGGAAATCCGGCAACCGCTCGAGCTGGAAGGTCTTCCCGCTCTTCTGGTTCATGGTGATCATCCCCATCGTCGGCTTGTAGAAACCGGTGATGCAGTTGAACACGGTGGTCTTGCCGGCACCGTTGGGGCCGATCAGTGCTGTGATATTGCCGCGCTTGGCCTCGAAGGAGAAGTCGTTGATGGCCATCAGGCCGCCGAACTTCATCGACAGGTGCTCGACCTTGAGAAGCGTTTCGCTGGACAGGGTGTTCATCAGCCGTGTCCCTCCTTGGTAAAGCTGCCGGAAACTGACTTGCTTTCTTTCAGGAAGGCCGTCGGCGAGCGAGACCCGACAAAGCCGCGTGGCTTGAAGAGCATCACGATCACCATGGCCAGCCCGAACAGCAGCATGCGGTAAAGTTCAGGGGTGAAATCGGGACCGAAGATCGCTTTCAGGAAGTCGAGTTCGCGCAGGATTTCCGTGCCGCCGACCATGACGACGGCAGCGATGGCAATCCCGGTCAGCGATCCCATGCCGCCGAGGACGACGATGGCAAGGATGACGGCCGATTCCAGGAACACGAAGGACTCCGGCGAGACGAAGCCTTGGCGGGCGGCGAAGAACGATCCGGCGAAGCCACCGAACATCGCGCCTGTTGCAAACGCCGTCAGCTTGGTCGTCACCGTGTTGATACCGAGCGAACGGCAGGCGATTTCGTCTTCGCGCAAGGCTTCCCAGGCACGGCCGATCGGCATGCGACGCAAGCGGATGGTGACATAGGCGGTCAGCATGCAGAGCGCCAGGATCAGGTAGAACAGGAAGATCTTGTAATAGGCGGACGAAATCGGCAGGTCGAACATCTTGGCAAAACCGGTCGACGTTGCGTCGAACTTGATGCCGAACAGCGTCGCCTTCGGGATACCGGAGATACCGAACGTGCCCTTGGTAACCTCGGTCCAGTTGATCAGCACCAGGCGGATGATTTCACCGAAGGCAAGCGTGACGATCGCGAGGTAGTCGCCGCGCAAGCGCAGCACCGGAAAGCCGAGGATGACGCCCCACAAGGCAGCGAAGATACCAGACAGCGGCAGCAGCAGCCAGAATGACAGGCCGAAATGTGTCGAGAGAAGCGCGTAGGAATAGGCGCCAACGGCGTAGAAAGCCACGTAGCCAAGGTCGAGAAGTCCGGCAAGGCCGACAACGATGTTGAGACCCCAGGCTAGCATGACGTAGATAAGGATCTGGATACCGAAGTTATCGACGTAGAGTAGCGAGCCCTGCGCGCCCACGAGGCCGACGACGATCATCGGATAGAGGATCATCAGAACCAGTGCGGCCTTGAGAAAGTGCTTTTGAAGAAAGGTCTTTTCCGTCGATATTGCGAGTTCGCCGGCGCGCGCCTTGCTGAGCTTGCGCTCGTCGAGGTGCGGGCGGAGGAAGACGATGACGGCAAAGCGGCCAACGGCGGCGATGGCGACGAATATCGCCAGCAAGCCCCAACGCTGGACGATGATCAACTCGTTGTGGATGTTCTGGTCGGTTTTGAGGCCGATGTAGAGAACGAACATGCCGAACGAGATGAGGGCGGCAAAAAAGGCTTCGATGAGGCCTCTCCGGATCAGGCCCGAGGAGGTCTTGCCGGTATCGGTGGTCGCATTTGCCATGTTATTAAACCTTCTCGACTTCAGGCCGTCCGAGGATACCAGTCGGCTTGAAGATCAGCACGAAGGCCAGGATCGCAAAGGTTGCGACGTCTTTGTATGCGATGGTGAAATAGGCAGACCATAGCGACTCGATGAGGCCGATGAGCACCCCGCCAAGCACAGCCCCCGGGAGGGAACCGATCCCGCCGAGAACCGCCGCGGTGAAAGCCTTGACGCCGGGGGTGAAGCCATCGGTGAACGAGGCCACACCGTAATACATGAGGTACATGGTACCCGCGACGGCAGCGAGCGCTGCGCCCATGATGAAGGTGATGGAAATCGTCTGATCGACGTTGATGCCAAGCAGCGCGGCCATCTTGCGGTCTTGTTCGGTGGCGCGCTGGGCACGACCGAGCGCTGTGAACTTGACGATGTACCAGAACACAGCCAGCAGCACTGCTGTGATGATCAGGATGATGATCTGCTTCAGCGATACGGAGATGCCTGCAATGGTATAGACGTCACGCACAAGCGCGGGGATAGGCTTGTTGCGCGGGCCCTGGGCAACCTGGATGAAGTTCGACAGGGTGATGGACATGCCGATCGCGGTGATCAGCGGCGCCAGGCGGAACGATCCGCGCAATGGCCTGTAGGCAACGCGCTCGATGACCCAGTTCCAGAGGCTGACGACCAGCATGGCGACGACCATCATTATCAGCAGGATAACGGCGACCGGCAACCCGATGAAGATCGATGTCAGCACCAGATAGACGATGAGAGCAGCAAACCCGCCCAGCATGAAGACGTCACCGTGGGCAAAATTGATCATGCCGACAATGCCGTAAACCATCGTATAGCCAATGGCGATGAGGCCATAGATGGACCCAAGAGTCAGCCCGTTAAGGAGCTGCTGGATAAAGTACTCCATATATCTCTTTCCCCTGGACGCGAATTTTTTTCGCGTCTCTTATTGGTTAACGTTTGCCTGCAAAAGAGGCATCCATTCCTCAAAATCCATAGCGCTTTCGGCGCGAATGTGAAGACAAAAATACAGTACGTTGATAAATTCTTTTCAGAAAATGAGGGATTGGCGCATTTTAATCCACAGGATGGTCAAAAAAAGCACGCTCCGGCTGAAAAATAACCACTGGTGCGCGTAAAAGCATTTTAGGCTGAAAATATTCAAACAGAAACGGGCCCCGCGAGGCCCGTTCGACAGCAAAGCTCAGTGACAATCAGGACCGCATGCGCGAGCCGTCGGCGTCGAACAGCGGCGCAGACTGAAGGCTCGCCGGCAGCAATTCGCTGAGCAATTCGATCGACCAACCCTCTGTCTCATCCGCGATTTCCTTCGAAACGTAGCCGAGCGCCACCGAGACACCGGAGCCATGGGCAAACCCGCCAGATGTCACCCAGCCCTTCACCTCTCCCTGGTAATAGATCGGCTCGTCGCCGATGACGTCAGCATCCCTAGCCGAAAGGATGAAGGTTTTCAGCCGCATAGAGCCGCCTTCCGCCTTTTCCCTGGCCGCCGCCTGCTTGCCAACGAAATCGGCGCCCTTCGACAGAGCCACGAATCGACCGAGGCCTGCCTCGTAAGGACCGTAAAGTGGCCGGTATTCGCGCGACCAGCTGCCATAGGATTTTTCGAGACGCAACGCATTGAGGGCGCGAAGTCCAAACAACCCGATGCCGTACTCTTTCCCCGCCTCCATGATGAGATCGAAAAGATAGTTCTGGTACTCCGGCTTCATCCACAGCTCATAGCCGAGATCGCCGGTATAGGAGACGCGACCGACGATGGCCGGCGCCATGCCGATATCCATTCGCCTGATTTCCATGAACGGGAACGCGGCGTCGGAGATGTCCTGATGAGTAAGCTTTTCCAGCAGCTTTCTGGCATTGGGTCCGGCAATCGACAGGCCGAGCAGCGACAGGCCGAGCGCTTTGAGTTCGACTGAGCCGTCGTTCGGCAGACGATCCTCGAACCAGCGCATGTGGTAGGATTCGGCGACGCCGGAGCCGATGAGCAGAAAATCTCCCTCTCCGAGCTTGGCCAGCGTGAAATCGCCGATCAGCTTGCCGTCGTCCTTCAGCATCGGCGCCAGCGTCATGCGGCCGATGGCGGGCATGCGGCAGGTGAGCAGGCCGTCCAGCCAGCCTTCGGCGCCGGCTCCAGTGACCGTATACTTGGCAAAGCCGGATGTCTCCATCATGCCGACGCTCTCGCGCACCGCCTTGGCTTCGGCGCCGACCACGTCGAAATCGTTCGAACGCCGCCATGAGAACGCATCCTCCTCGCCTGCAGGCGCAAACCACAGGGCCTGCTCCAGTCCGTAGTAAGCGCCGAACACGCCGCCGGCAGCTTTCAGCTTGTCGTAGATCGGCGTCGTCAGCAGCGGCCGGCCGGCCGGCAATTCCTCATTCGGATAGCGGATGGAGAAGCGGCGCTGGTAGTTTTCGCGCACCTTGGCATTGGTATAGGCAAGCGTCGCATAATCGCCGTAGCGAGAGACATCCATGGCGAAGACGTCAAAACCCGGGTCGCCGTAGATCATCCAGTTGGCAAGCGCCAGACCGACGCCGCCACCCTGGCTGAAGCCGGCCATGACAGCGCAGGCCGACCAGTAATTGGTCATGCCGCGCACCGGACCGACCAGCGGGTTTCCATCCGGCGAGAAGGTGAAGGGACCGTTGATGATCTTCTTGATGCCGGCATTGTTGAAAGCCGGGAAATGCCGGAAGCCGACTTCGAGCTCGGGCGTGATCCGCTCGATGTCCTCGGCAAGCAACTCGTGGCCGAAATCCCAGGGCGTATTCAGCGGCGACCAAGGCCGACAGGCCTTTTCATAGGTGCCCATCAGCATGCCCTGCCGCTCCTGGCGGAGATAGATCTCGCCATCGAAATCGACGCAGTGCATCAGTTCCTTGCCGGTCGCGGCATTGAAGTCGGTGACTTCCTTCATGTCCTCGGTGATGAGGTACATGTGCTCCATGGCAAGAACCGGCAGCTCGATGCCGACCATGCGGCCGACTTCACGAGCCCAGAGGCCACCGCAGTTGACGACATGCTCGGCGATGATCTCGCCCTGGTTCGTGATCACCCGCCAGCAGCCGTCCTCGCGCTGAACGAGATCCTCGACCTTGGTGTGGAGGTAGATGTCTGCGCCGTTCTTCTTGGCGGACTTGGCATAGGCATGCGTCGTGCCGTAGGGGTCGAGATGACCTTCGACAGGATCGTAGAGCGCACCGACGAACTGGTCGGGATCGAGAAGCGGCATCATCTCGTGCGCCTCTTTCGGCGACAGCAGCGTCGCCTCGAGCCCGTTGTAGCGACCCTTGGCAAGGATGGACTTCAGCCAGTCGAACCGCTGCGGCGTTGCCGCCAGCATCAGGCCGGAGGTCATGTGCAAGCCGATATCCTGGCCGGAATACTCCTGGATTTCCTTGTAGAGTTCGACCGTGTATTTCTGCAACTTGGCGACATTCGGATCGCCGTTGATCGTGTGCATGCCGCCAGCCGCATGCCAGGTCGAGCCGGATGTCAGCTCCGAGCGCTCCAGCAGAACCACGTCGGTCCAGCCGAATTTCGTCAGATGGTAGAGGACCGAACATCCGACGACACCGCCGCCGATGACGACGACCTTCGTATGGCTTTTCATGGATAATCTCCGGTTGCATGCGCGAGATGGTAGCGCAATCGAAACAGTCTGGAATGGGTTGGCGTGCGATGCCGGCGAAAGGATGTTCGGCAAGGCAATCCCCGCCGAAAAACTCCCTTCGATCCGTCGAATTGAGGATCAGCCTAGAGGCAAAATTTCAGGCCACATAGCCCGAACTGCGAAGCCGATACTTCCATTTGCGACATGGAGATTGTCCTCATCGCGCCATGATCCTAGTCTGCGAAACCAGCCGTCAAGTTGAATTCGCGACCCATCTCCAGCACCTCGTCGAAGACCGTTCCCGCGAAGGAGCGCATCACCGCAATCTCGAACGTATCGGCCCCGGTACGGGCCACGTTGGCGGTGACATGGCAGCAGAGCATGGTGCCCGACTGGCCCTCGGCAAAGACGTCTCGATGCAGATCGACCGGCACGCACTTGGCGAGAATAGCACGAACATTCGGTCCGGAGAGACGCAGCAGCGTCCGTCCGTCGCTCTGCTCGAAAAACGACAGCCGTGCCGCGTCGAGCATAGAGAGATCCCGCGCCAGGCTTTCCGCGCCCAGTGCCTCGGAAATCACCAGCCATTCGCCCGGCCCGACGCTGCGCACCGACACATCCTGCATTGCGCGCAGCGCCGCCAGCGCCCAGGCCTCATGGCCTGTATTCGCGAGAACAGAAAAAATGGCGGCGTGGCGGATGATCGACAGGTGATCGACGCTTGGCTGCGAATGGAAGCCGGCGATCCGCTCTTCCAGGATATGGCGGTTGGTGAATGCGACGCGCATGGCCCGCTCCTCAAACATGTAGTTTCTGGGCGTCCGGATCGACGAATACCGGACTGCAGACCTCGGCCAGGAACTCGTCGCCGCGCAGCCGATCCCAGACCAGCACCTTTTCACCGATCCGCTCGCGCCCTGACTTGAGCATGGCGAGCGCGATGGAATGACCGAGCACCGGCGAGAAGCAGGCCGATGACACATGGCCCTGGTCGTTGGCCGTCGACGGTACAGCGCCTTCCTTGAGGATATGCGCGCCGGCCTTGATTTCCTTGTCGTGATCGACCGGCTTCAGGCCGACAAGCTGCCCACGGTCCGCCGCCGTCAGCCCGAAGCGGGTCGACAGTCGCTTGCCGATGAAATCCGCCTTCTGCGTCGACAGCATCCGCCCGAGACCGACGTCGTCGGGCGTGGTGCGACCATCGAGTTCGTTGTGGGTAACGTGCCCCTTCTCGATGCGAAGCACATTCAGGGCCTCGACGCCGTAAGCGCAGATGTCGTGCGCCTTGCCCGCTTCCATCACCGCATCCGCCACCGCCTCACCGAAACCTGCCGGCACAGCCAGTTCGAAGGCGAGTTCGCCGGAGAACGAGATGCGGAACAGCCGCCCCTTCAATCCGCCCTTGAGCGTCACGCTGGCTGCGGCCAGGAACGGGAATGCCTCGTTGGAGATATCGTCCTCGATTAGTTGCTCCAGCACCAGTCGGGCCTTCGGGCCGGCAACCGACATCTGCGCCCACTGGTCCGACGACGACACGAAGCGCACGTCGAGATCGGGCCAGAGAACCTGCGCGCAGAATTCCATATGGCTCATGACTTCGCCCGCATAGGCGGTCGTCGTCGTCACGAAGAAATGGTTTTCAGCGAGCCGGCTCGTCGTGCCGTCGTCGTAGACGAAACCGTCTTCGCGCAGCATCAGCCCATAGCGCGCCTTGCCGACCGGGAGCTTGAGGAAGGCGTTACTGTAGATCCGGTTCAGGAACTCGGCGGCATCCTTGCCGAACACCTCGATCTTGCCGAGTGTCGAGACATCGCAGATGCCGACATTGGCGCGGACGTTGAGCACTTCGCGGTCGACGCTTTCGCGCCAGGTCTTTTCGTCGCCCCTCGGAAACCACGAGGAGCGGTACCAGGCACCAGCCTCGACAAAGATTGCGCCGTTCTTCTTCGCCCAGCCGTGCAGTGGCGATTGCCGTACGGGCCGCGCATGTTTTCCACGCGCCGCCCCCGCCATCGCACCGAAGGAGACCGGCGTGTAGAACGGCCGGAATGTCGTCGTGCCAACCGCCGCCGGGCTGACGCCGCGCATGCCGGCGATGATGCCAACCGCGTTGACGTTGCCGAGCTTGCCCTGATCCGTCGCCATGCCGTTGGTGGTGTAGCGCTTGGCATGCTCGACATGGCCGAAACCTTCGCGGAGCGCGAGGCCCATATCCTTGGCATGCACATCATTCTGGAAGTCGATAAACGCCTTGTCCCGCGCGCCGGGCACGTGCCAGGCGGCTGCGAACGAGGGATCGTACGCGCCCTCGACCTCGGGCACGTCATGGCCCTGAACACTGAAACCCAGGCTCTCTATGACGGCGGCAGCCTTCGCCGCACCGTCGGAGAGGCAACCAGCGACGCTGTCGATACCGCCGGCAGATCCGGCCACAACTAGCCCGCCTGTATCCTCCGGCGCCATGAACGCCTGCCGTTCGTCCGACCAGACGGGCTTGGCGCCGCGCTGGCAGGCGAGATGGATGATCGGCGACCAGCCGCCGGACATTGCCAGCGCATCGCAACCGATGAACTCGTCCAGTCCGCCACGATCGGCAAGCAGACCCTCGATCCGGTATTTGCCCTTGGTGGCAACGACCGTGCCGCCATGGATAACGCGCACGCCATTCGGCGCGACATCCGATGTCCCCGGGCGGGTGTCAATGATCGCGGCGATCTCGACGCCTGCGGCGATCAGGTCGTGCGCCGTGCGATAGCCGGAGCCACCATTGGTGAACACAGCAACCTTCTGGCCGATGGCAACACCGTAGCGGTTGAGATAACTGCGCGCGGCCCCAGCCATCATCACCCCCGGCCGGTCGTTGCCGCCGAAAACCAGCGGCCGCTCCTCGGCCCCGGTAGCGACAATTGCCCGCTTGGCAATGATCCGCCACAGCCGCTCCACCGGCAGATCCGTCGACGGCATGGCGATGTGCTTCTGCACCTTCTCGACTGCGCCGAAAACATTGTCGTCGTACCAGCCGAAAACCGTCGTGCGCGGCATCAGCGTGACATTGGGGAAGCCTGCCAGTTCGTCAAGCACGGTCTTGGCAAAAGCATCGGCGCTCATCCCGCCGATGGCGAGCTTTTCCGACAGCAGCGAGCCGCCGAGACGAAAGCCTTCGTCGGCAAGGATGACCCGCAGTCCGGCGCGCGCCGCAGTACGGGCCGCCATCAGACCAGTCGGTCCCGCGCCGACCACCAGCAGGTCGCAATGGGCCCAGGATTTCTCATATCGATCCGGATCGGCCTGCATCACGGCGCGGCCGAGGCCTGCGGCCTTGCGGATGATCGGCTCGTAGACCTTTTCCCAGAAGGCCGCCGGCCACATGAAGGTCTTGTAGTAGAAACCAGCCCCGAGGAACGGCGACAGCAAGCTGTTGAGCGAGCCGATGTCGTGCTTCAGCGACGGCCAGCGATTCTGGCTGACCGCATCGAGCCCCTGGTAGAGTTCGGCAACCGTAGCGCGCGTATTGGGCTCGGTGCGGCCACCCTTGCCAATGGTCACCAGAGCGTTCGGCTCGGCCGATCCCGCCGTGACGATGCCGCGCGGACGATGATATTTGAAACTGCGGCCGACCAGCATCTGGTCGTTGGCCAGCAGTGCGGAGGCGAGAGTATCGCCACCCAGCCCCTGCAGGCGCTTGCCGTCGAAGGTGAAGCCGAGGGAGGTGCCGCGATCGACAAGACCGCCGATGGAAACGCGATAGGCCGTCATTCCGCGCCCTCCCGCACAGCGTCGGCGACATCCGTCACAGAGAAGACCTCGTGCGTGACGTTACTGCGCTCGACCACCAGCCAGCGGCGGCAGCCGGAGGCGTGGTGCCAGTGTTCCCGGTAGCGACCCCGTGGATTGTCGCGGATATAGACGTAGCGGTTCCACGCATCGTCGGATGCCGTGGGCGACGGGCGCGATACCGAGGCATCGCCGCGGATCGCGAATTCTTCCTTCGGGCGGATGCCGCAATGCGGGCAGTGTATCAAGCTTGCCATTATCTCATGCCCTCAATGCAGGTTCGGCTGCGGGCCCTTGCCGCCTTCGTCGATCTCGAAACCATGGGCGAAGCGGTCGAGCCGCAAAAACCGGCTGACGTCGTGGGTCTCGTTCCGGGCAATAAGATGCGCAAAGCAAAAGCCGGAGGCAGGCGTCGCCTTGAACCCACCGTAGCACCAGCCACAGTTCAGATAGAGATTGTCGATCGGCGTACGGTCGATGATCGGCGAACCGTCCATGCTCATGTCCATGATGCCGCCCCAGGCGCGCAGCACCCGCACGCGCGACAGTCCGGGGATAAGCGACACCCCCTCCTCCAGCGTATGCTCGACCGTCGCAAGGTTGCCGCGCTGGGCATAGGAACTGTAGCCGTCGATATCCGCGCCGAACACCAGCCCGCCCTTGTCAGACTGCGAAATATAGAAGTGGCCCGCACCATAGGTGATGACATTGTCGATCACCGGCTTCAGCCCCTCGGTCACGAAAGCCTGCAGCACATGGCTTTCGATCGGCAGGTCGAGATCGGCCATGCGACCGAGCGTCGAGGTATTGCCAGCAGCAGCCAGTGCCAGCTTGTTGCAGCCGATGAAGCCGCGCGTCGTTTCGACCCCGGTGACCTGACCGTTTTCCCGCCGGATGCCGGTCACTTCGCATTGCTGGATCAGATCGACCCCGCGCGTATCGGCGCCCCGCGCATAGCCCCAGGCAACCGCGTCATGGCGGGCCGTTCCGCCGCGCTTCTGCAGCAGACCGCCGAGGATGGGGAAGCGGGCATGGTCGTAGTTCAGGTATGGCATCATCTTGCGGACCTGCTCGCGGTCGAGCAACTCGGCATCGACGCCGTGCATCCGCATCGCATTGCCGCGCCGCGCATAGGCGTCGCGCTGGCCGTCCGAATGGAACAGGTTGACGATGCCGCGCTGGGACACCATGGCATTGTAGTTGAAGTCCTGCTCCAGACCTTCCCACAGCTTCATGGACAGCTCGTAGAACGGCTCGTTGCCGGGCAGCAGGTAGTTCGAGCGGATGATAGTCGTGTTGCGGCCGACATTGCCGGAGCCTATATAGCTCTTCTCCAGCACGGCGACATTGGTAATGCCATGCTCCTTTGCGAGATAATAGGCCGTCGCCAGCCCATGCCCGCCCCCGCCGACGATGATCACGTCGTAATGCGGCTTCGGCGCCGGCGTCCGCCAGACCGGCTTCCAGTCACGGTTGCCGGTAAATGCCTGCTTCAAGATGTTGAGTGCTGAATAACGCATGCGATGTCCCAAACTCGATCCCGCCAGACATTCGCACATGCAGCAAAAACAACAAGCCTCCGAAGGACCTAAAATTCGCTGATAAGGACATGATCTTTTTTCCCTTGGCACATGGAAGAAGTGAGTTGGTCCGGTCTTTTTCGCGGGGACACCGCAGACCTCACTCTGCTAATCGGAATTCGAAATATATCACCAACGAGATATTGCGTGGGTAACAGCTCCGCACTTGTGGAAAATCAGCATTGTGACGCGAATTTCACATTACCGCTTACCATTCCTCTAAGCCTTGAAGTAAACGACAGATCACTGAAATTGGTATCGTGTCATGAATACTGTCGTACCCGGCGATAAGGCAAGCAATCGGAGCTTCCCGATACTCATGTATCATCACATCGCCGACGCCCCGCCGCGCGGGGTGGGGTCGCGATATATGTTTGTCAGCAAGCGGCGTTTTCGAAGCCAGATGCGGGCTCTGAAATTGCTTGGCTATACCGGCTGCTCGATGGCAGAACTCGGCCTCTACATGTCGGGCGAAAAGAAGGGCAAGGCGGTCGGCATCACTTTCGACGACGGCTACCGCAACGTTCATCACAATGCCCTGCCGGTTCTGGCCGAGTTCGGCTTCACCTCCACCACCTATTTCGTTAGCCGCCAGGTCGGCGGCTATAACAAGTGGGACGAGGGGAGGATGCCGGTCGACCCTTGCATGACAAAAGAAGAACTCCGGGAATGGATGGCTGGCGGCCAGGAGGTGGGTGCCCATACCCTCGATCACGCCCGTCTGGGCCTGCTCGGCGAGGCCGAGGCACGCGAGCAGATGGCAGGCAGCAAGGCCGAACTCGAGGATATCAGCGGCAGCGCGGTGACGGCTTTCAGCTACCCGTTCGGAAGCCATAATGATCTCGTCGTGGCAATCGCCCGAGACAGCGGGTTCCTGACGGCAACGACCACCATCAAAGGCAAGGCAAACGCCAGCCTTGACCAGATGCGCCTGCCACGCGTCACGGTGCGCCGGAAAGATATCGTTCCTAAATTTCTCTGGAGCCGGATTCTGTAACGAGCCGGATTTCAGGCGCTTCATTCGCCTCGGGCGCTGTGCCAGTCCAATAGGACTGGCCTGCAACCACCTGCTTGACGATATTGCGCTCTTTCCTCCAACTCCGGCCGATATCCTCGATGTAATAAGCATCGATCTCGCCGACGATCAGGTTCCGATATTGCGCTGCATAGCGCTCCAGCGGGCGGTTGACCCCTCGGCAAAATTGCTTTTCCGGATCGAGAGCGAAATCCATCAGTTCGGCAGACCGGTGAGCGAAGGATCCCCTGAGAAAGGATGGCCCCGTCAGAAATGTCGGCTTCTTCTGGCCGATGGAGCATTTTATGCCAATCAGCCGGAAGTGCTTCAGGGCGTAGCAGAATGACCCATTTTTACGGACATCCCATCGCTTGTTGGCGTGATTGAAGCTGATCTGGCCGATCCACGGGTAATCCACAAAGGCGTGCAGGTGATCCGGGCGGACCGGGCGATTGAGAAGCCAGTCGTCTTCCAGACGGAGAATGACGTCGGTCGAACTGGCCAGCCAGTTGCTAGCGACGGCCTTCGCGAAATTCGGCCGCTCGGGAAGAGAGATCAAGGCATTCGGGTCATACTGGCGAATGATGGCTATGCATCTCTCTTGATCCGCCTCGCTCCCGAACAGCGGATCGATATTTGCAATGATCCTGCGTATCCTGAAGGCACTGAAAATATTTGCGTGGAAAGACCGAAGTGTCCGCTCCAGCAAATCGGGGCGACGCGTTGCAACAATACAGACGTCGATCCACTTCAATTCTGCCGGCATAACAGAAGTATTGTACTCTTCCTGCTGATACATTTTCGCATTTCTCGTAGAGCAAAATAAAATTTTCTTATTCTATCGATCGCATAGATCGAATGGACCTTCAGAAGTGCGGTGAAAAACTTTTATGTTTTAAAATTTAAAATCATAGAAATCAAATGATACTCTCAAGTTTATTTATATATTCGCGAATTTTTTCTGTCATTTTTTTGTAAAAAATCTAAAATTAAGTTTCGCCTCATAAAGTAAAAACAATAAGGTATTTTTCGATAGTGAAGCGAAGCTGATTTTTACTGATATTTTTGGCAACAGGATCTCACTCGCCCATGGCGAGTTGAGGCTGCCCCTGCCCAAGCACTCCCTTGGCACCGAGACCAAGGATGGCGTAAAAGAGGATCATGCTTGCAGTATTTGAAAAAGCCGCGTTGGAAGCGGGTCAGGCCATTCTGGCCGTCTACCGCTCCGGACATGCGGTGACCCGGAAACTCGACCTGTCGCCCGTAACTGTTGCGGATGAGAGGGCGGAGGTGATCATCCTTGCCCATCTTGCGGCGGCTTTTCCGGACATTCCCGTCATCGCGGAAGAGGCAGTGGCCGCTGGCTACAGTCCGGCAACCGGCACGACGCCGTTCTTCCTGGTCGATCCGCTCGACGGCACACGTGAATTCATCGAGCATCGCGACGAATTTACCGTCAACATAGCCTATATCGTTGACGGCAAACCTGTTGCCGGAATCGTCTATGCCCCTGCCCTCGGCGTGGCCTTCACAGGCGAGGATGGCGTGGCTGAAAAGCTGGTGGTGGATGCCGACTTCAGGATCGCCAGCCGCACGCCGATCACCGCGCGCCAGGCTGGTAAAACGCTGACGGGGCTCGCCAGCCGCTGCAACGGCAACGACCGAACCGACGACTTTCTCTCCGACAACGCCGTCAGCGCCTGCACGATGATCGGCTCCTCGCTGAAATTCTGCCTGCTCGCCGAAGGCAAGGCGGACGTTTATCCGCGTTTCGCAAGGACGATGGAATGGGACACGGCCGCCGGCGATGCCGTGCTTCGCGCAGCAGGCGGAACGACAGTCACCCTCGATGGCAAACCGCTCGGCTATGGCAAGCGAAACCAGCCGACCGACAGCGACTTCGCCAACCCCGACTTCATCTCATGGGGCGCACGGAATACAGCTTCCGGGGGATAAACCGTCCGGAAAATCCAGCAAAAACAACGCCGACTAGCGTTTTTCATCCCCGCACCCTCCATCGGCTTTAAACTCCACGGTGAATGACGCCGGCAAGCTGACCTGAAAGCTCCGGCCCACACCGCGGGAGATGCCCATGTCAGACCAGACCGCCAACCTATCCCTGCCCTATATCCTGCCATCCCAGGCTCAAAAGCACGTCACCCATAACGAAGCGTTGCAACGGCTGGATGCCATGGTCCAGCTCGCCATCACTGCGACCCGCTCATCGCCACCGCCCGACCCCATCAGCGAGGGCGACTGCTATCTCGTCGCGTCGGCGGCGACAGGCATCTGGTCAGGCAAATCCGCACAATTGGCTCTCAGGCAGGACGGAGCCTGGATTTTTCTGCAGCCCCGCACCGGCTGGCGCGCCTGGTTCAAGGCCGACAACCGCCTTCGCGTCCTCGAAGGCGGCACCTGGAGCGAAATGAGCCTCCCATCCGAGGGCACGATGTCTGCGCTCGGCATCAATGCGTCTACCGATGCCACCAACCGCCTCACCGTCAGCGCTGCAGCAACGCTGTTCAACAATGCCGGCAACGGCCACCAGATCAAGGTCAACAAGAACTCTTCCGGCGACACTGCCTCACTGCTCTTCCAGACCGGTTGGTCTGGGCGCGCGGAACTGGGACTGGCGGGCAACGACAGTTTCTCCATCAAGGTCAGCCCGGACGGTGGGACATGGCAGACCGGGCTGTCAGTGTCGCCGCAGGGCATCGTCGACATGCCGCAACAACCGGCCGCGCGTGCATCGCTCGCCGTCGGCGCGCTGACACCGTCGAGCGGCAGCCAGACCGGCTTTACACAGTTGAGCGCCGCGCGTGGCGGCTTCGCACTCGGCACGAGCCTCGGTAGCAGCCTCGGCAATCGCCTCGTGGTGCCGGCCGCAGGTCTTTATCTTCTATCATTGAGCGCAAGCATCCTCACCTCCGCTGGGCATTCCGCCAGCCTTGTCGCCAACGGCAGCACCACGCTTGCCACCGCCAGTGCCGTGGCAAGCAGCAACCCGTTTCGCCACAGCGGCGTGGGATTGGCCATCCTTAACGCCGGCGATCTGCTGACCTTGCTTCATTCCGGCACGGCGCAATACGATTTCGGCGCCGGTAAAACGGAGATAACCATAGTCCGGCTTTGAGAAATTAACGGAGAGGCCGGCAGATCCAAAAACTGCCGGTCAATGGCTCGGCCGGCACCGAACGCATCCCCCGACCTCGCCTCCGCACCGAAAAGCGCGCCCAACGATCCACCAGTTTGCGCCAATCTCTGAGAGATCAGCTGGATGCCATTGAAAAAATACAAAATAATTTCAGCTGTTCACTGCTGCTCAAAAACACAAAATACTGAATTAGCGACTTAAAAGAAATCCCGCGAATCAGCCAGTTTCTGCGCGAACATAAGGACTTGGCGGCGATCGGCGACGATTGGAAAGCCGCCGCAAATCACTTGCGCGCCACACTCCGTAAAATTGTTATCAAAGTGTTACTGAGGGCTTAGTCAATTTTTAAATGTGGCGAGATACAGTCCTGGAAGTGGTCTTGAGTGTGTGTAGAGAGTCCAATGACCGAAATGATACGTCCCCGGGTGAAATACGTCATCGGCCCCGATGGCAGCCCCCTTACGATTGCTGACCTGCCCCCGCCCAATACGCGGCGCTGGGTCATCCGCCGTAAAGCTGAGGTTGTCGCGGCTGTGCGCGGTGGCCTGTTGAGCCTGGAAGAAGCCTGTGACCGCTATACGCTGACGGTCGAGGAGTTTCTGTCTTGGCAGTCCTCCATCAGCAGCCATGGTCTTGCCGGCCTGCGCACCACGCGCATCCAGCAATATCGCCACTGACGCGATAACCTGATCTTCACAGAACCTATTTTTTCGGGCCCGATCCATTCCTCAGGAGGAAATGGAGGAGGCCCGAAATTATTGTCGAGCCCGCGTAAAACCAGAGACCGGGCTGCGTGAAAGCGCTCGCCAGACCACTGGTCTTGGCAGCCGCGATTACAATTGCCACGAGCATCACATCCATCATCGACCAGCGCGAGAGTTGCGGAACGACCCGCTCGAAAAATGCCCCGCCTTCGCCCCTGCCATCGCTGGACAGGGCCTCCATCGCCAGGGCCACGAGTTTCACGATCGGCAACCCGATCGACACGACAGCCACGACTACCGAAAGCACAACGTTGCCGCTCTGCCAGAGCGATGCGACGATGGCAAGCAACGACGGCGTCTCGCTGAAAAATAGAGCCGGTCGAAACGCACCAGCGGCAAGACCAAGCCGAGGGCCAGGAAAAATGGCGCCGCAATCAGGAGAACGGCCCTGACGCTCCTGATGTCCATGACCCGATCCTCCAAGACGATGCTGCGGGTGCAGCGATAGCCTGAAGCCGGCCCGGGGCGCAACTGTGCCCCGAATGGAGAGCGGTCGGAAAAACGCCAAAAACCGTGCATGGCTGGCCACCAGGCCAGTCATGCACGGCTCTTCGCGATGACTTTCACAAACCCCAGCGAAGATGCGATCAGGCGCGGGCTCTCGCCCCCCCGTCACGCTCTTCCAGCGCTGCCGCCTTGGCATACTCGGCCTGCATCTCTTCGAGAGTGCTTTCCAAGGCCTCCTCCTGCGTCCGCAGTTCCCGGATCGAGACCTGCAGGTTGTCCGCACGCTGCCGCGCGGCCTTGGCAAAAGTCGGATAGGCAAAGTGGTTCGGGTCCGTAATTCCGGACTTTTTCTCTTCCAAGACGATCTGGCTCTCCAGATCCTTGGTCATCCTGTCGAATTCCGCTGTCATCATTTGCAACTGCTGCAACTGGCGACGTTTTTCGTTTACCTGGAACTCTTTCAGACGGACTAGGCTCTCACGTGACTTCATACGCATTACTCCCGTGATGAGAGACCCCGGATCTCTACACATTACCCGCCCACGTCGATTTGAATCGCAATGGGACAAAAAAATTCCGGCGGCGTTAACAAAAAGCTACCTCTGGTAACCTTTCGTTTACGGGCATCGTTAATGATAGGCCCTATCATTTAAGGGTCGGTAAATACCTCGGACGAAATCGAAACAAAGGCATTATCGATTCAAAAGAATCAGTTGGCTTATTTTCTTAATGTAGAAGTTAAGAAAATCGGAATGCTGATTTGCGTGGAAAATCAGGGAAGTGAGAAAAATATTTAATAAAGTCGATACAGCTTGCCAGATGGAATCAGAATTTGTTAACCATTCCGTGGCAGCTTTCAAATCAGGCAGTGGTTGAATCGGTATCGCGTAGGAGGCTTTCGACCTTTCGGCGGCGGTAAAGGGGAATATTATGCGGGTTCTACTCATTGAAGACGACAGCGCGACAGCGCAGAGCATCGAATTGATGCTCAAATCCGAAAGCTTCAACGTCTACACGACCGACCTCGGTGAAGAGGGCGTGGATCTTGGCAAGCTGTATGACTATGATATCATTCTACTCGATTTGAACCTTCCAGACATGTCTGGCTACGAAGTTCTTCGTACGCTGCGTCTGTCGAAGGTCAAGACACCGATCCTCATCCTCTCCGGCATGGCCGGCATCGAGGACAAGGTTCGCGGTCTCGGCTTCGGTGCCGACGATTACATGACAAAGCCGTTCCACAAGGACGAACTGGTCGCTCGCATTCATGCGATCGTCCGTCGCTCCAAGGGTCACGCCCAGTCGGTCATCTCGACGGGCGAACTGATCGTCAACCTCGACGCCAAGACCGTCGAAGTCGGCGGCCAGCGTGTCCACCTGACTGGCAAGGAATACCAGATGCTGGAGTTGCTTTCGCTCCGCAAGGGTACGACCCTCACCAAGGAAATGTTCCTGAACCACCTCTATGGCGGCATGGACGAACCGGAACTGAAGATCATCGACGTCTTCATCTGCAAGCTTCGCAAGAAGCTCGCCAATGCGGCCGGCGGTGCGAACTACATCGAAACAGTCTGGGGCCGCGGCTATGTGCTGCGCGAACCGGAAAGCAGCAGCTACGCCGAAAGCGCCTGAGCTACCCGACGGAACCCGACCACTGCCACATATCAAAAATCCCGCCTCGGCAACGAAGCGGGATTTTTAGTGGCAATCGTTCGGGCGAAGCAGATCGGAAACTTGCGTGCTTGATCCTCAGGCTGCGATGGCGCGGTTGCCGAACACGGCCGTCAGGATCTTGCGGTCGAATGGCTTCAGCAGGAAATCTGTCGCCCCTGCCCGCTTGCCGGCCATCAACTTCTTGAGATCGGCTTCGACGACACAGTAGTAGATTTTCACGTCCTTGCCCTCTGGCATGGCGCGGATCGCGGCAATAAGCTCGAGCGCGCCGTCCATGCCGGCATCGACGATCATGTAATGCGGAATACCGGATTCGAAACGGCTCAGCGCTTCGTGCGCGTTCGATGCCTCGCTGACGAGGAAATCGAGTTCGGACAGAATGCGCATGCCGACCTTGCGCACGACGTCGGATGTGTCGGCTATCATGAACCGCTGCATGGGCAACTCCTTTGCATCGAACCACTGTCCAAGGAACGCGTCTTCGCGAAAGACGATAGTGGCTCGACGCTAAAGAAATCGTTACTTTTCCCCGTCAGCGCAACGCAGGGTTAAGCCGCCCGCATCTCTACGACGTATGTTATCTCTTCGGCCGTTGCGGTGTAGGTGATGTCCATCCCGCTCTCGTCGGCCAGCAGCACCGTGTAATAGGGCTGCACGGAATGGGCATCGATCGCTTCCTCGATGACACCATTGCAGATCTCGGCGAATTTCGCCGGAACGCGCATCAGCTTGCCCTTGACGACAAGTGTGAACTTCGCGTCGAATTCTGGATTTTCGAGGGTCACGTCGATCGTGCCGCCGCGCGGGATGGACGCATAGGCGACCAGGAACAGGTTGAGAAGCAGCTTGACCCGGTTCTTGGCGACAATCGCCCGCGGTCCGTTCCAGACGACGGTTGCCTTCTTCTCGGCCTCGGCGAAATCCTTGGCGGCGCGCTCGGCTTCGCCCGTATCGATGGAAGCACCGACAGACCCGGATGCACCGAAGGCGATGCGCGCAAACTTCAGCCGTACCGAGGCATTCAGCGCGCTCGTGCGGATGAGATCCATGGCATCCGCATCAGCGCCGCCCTCGTCCAGCAGTTCCAGTCCGTTGTTGATGGCGCCGACGGGCGAAATGACATCGTGGCAAACGCGGCTGCACAGGAGCGCGGCCAGATCCGTCCCATTCAAAGTCAGATTCGGATTTCTTGACATTCATTGTCTCCTGTATGCCGGGCGAGGTTTCATGACCTGACATTGGCACGGCAAGTTTGCACGGGGATTACCAGTTTCAGCATCTGTTGCGCCATAAAGACACCATATTTGGTAAACCGATTGTTAAGAGGATCAACGCAAAATGCGGCCATCGTCGGGCGCATGCTTTGCGCCCACTGAGATGAACGGATGAGCCTATGCGCAATCAAATCCTACGCAGACTATTCGGCCTCGGAATGGTGGCTGCATTCGCCGCCCTCGTCAGTGTTTCCTTGCCCATGCGCGCGGCGGAAGCAGCGCCCAACAGCGGCCAGTACACCGTTCAGGAGATCATCGACGCCGGCCATTCTTTCTTCGGCTCCACCAGCGGCGGCCTTGCCAAGGTTGTCGAGACCGCCTTTGAGCGCTACGGCCTGCCGAACGGCTACATCCTCGGACAGGAGGGCTCCGGCGCCTTCATCGCCGGCCTGACCTATGGCGAGGGCCAGCTCAACACCAAGAACGCAGGCGAGCACCCGCTCTACTGGCAGGGTCCATCGCTCGGCTTCGACTATGGCGGCCAGGGCACCCGCGTCATGATGCTGGTCTACAACCTCGCCAACACCGAAGCGATCTACACCCGCTTCGGAGGCATCAGCGGCCAGGCATTTGTGATCGCCGGCGTCGGCATGACCGCGCTGAAAAACAACAACATCGTCGTCGTGCCGATCCGCACCGGTATCGGTGCCCGTCTCGGCCTCAACCTCGGCTATCTCAAGGTCACGCCGCAACCGACCTGGAACCCCTTCTGACCAGGCGACCCCGACCGCGATATTAACCGCGCACGGACATGAAGCTTGCCCGATGGCAGGCTTCCTGCTTAATTTCCACCTCCGCTCTATGCCCAAGTACAGGTGATTGCCGCGCCGTGATACAATTTGCGCTACTGTTCGGTTTAGGCTTTCTGACGGCGGTAATCCTCGTGTGCATGGTGGCGCCTGTCATCCATCGCCGCATCGTCCACTTCACGGAAAAGCGCCTGCGCGCCACGATGCCCTTGAGCGCCCAGGAAGTGCGTGCCCAGAAAGACATGGCACGGGCGCTCTATGCCGCAGAAAATGCCAAGACCGAGCAGGCCCTCTCCCGACAGCGTGAAAAGAGCATCGCCCTTCAAATCGCGCAGGAAGTTGTAAAAAAGGAAGCCGGGCGGCTGGCCATGGAAAACGAACAGTTGCATGCCCAGATCAACGATATGAGCGTGGAGGCCAGCGACTTGCGGGCACGCCTGCGCCGCGAGGAGAGCAACATCAGCCAGTTGCGGTCGTCCTTGCGCGTTTCCGAGCTGGCCCATGCGGAGAAGGAAGCCGATCTCGACAGCCTGCGTAAACGCATCGACAGGATGGCGGTCGACGCCGACAACACGAAGATCGACCTTGCCGCGCGCGAAGCAGAGATCGAGAACCTGCGTGTCCGCTTCAACGGTCTTCGCACCGAAAGGGATGCGGCGCGCAGTGAGCTCGAGACCTTTACGAGGCGCGCAACCGAAGCCGAGATGCGCCTCGGCGAGGAGCAGAACAAGGTGACCCGGCTCGAGGAAAAACTGAGCCGCGAAGTCGCATCCAACGCCGACCAGCAAAACCTCATCGCGCGCCGGGTCGAAGAAGTGACGCGCCTCAAACAAAAACTGAAGATGGCAACGACCGACGCCAAGGAAGCCGCGAAGTCGTCGAGACGTGCGGCAGGACCTGCCAAAGCGACCGCAGCCGATGGGACGAAAAACGTGAAATCCACAAGTAGCGCACCGGCTGACACTGACACGGTTGCTGATGACGCCGAACCCGCTTTGGGAGCGGACATCGCGGTGCTCGCCGACGACGCCCGCAATCGCAGCACGGCCCTCTCGGACCGGCTGCTCAAATCCCGCTCGACCGCCCAGGATGGGGCTCTGCGCGAAGAGATCGCCACCATCGCCGCCAGCATGGTGGCGCTTACGGCGCTTACCGAGGGCAAGCAGTCGCCCATCCATGCCTTGCTCGAGAAAAATGGAGAGAGCGACAGCGGCGACCGCAGGAGCCTTGCCGATCGCGCCTCCGAACTGCTCGAGAAACCGTCGGTCTAGATCCGCCCGGCAGACGATGCCATGGCAAAAAGCGCAATGCCGGTGGCCGTCGCCACGTTGAGGCTGTCCAGCCCCGGCGCCTGCGGAATGCGCGCGGTCCGGAAGCGCGAAAGGATGGAGCGAGGCAATCCCTCCCCTTCCGTGCCCACCACCAAGGCCAGCCGATCCGATGGCGGCACAACGGCAATCGACGTTTCGCCGCGTGGCGAAAGCCCCCAGATGGCGAAGCCACGGGCATCGAGCGCGTCGAGAATGGCAAGATCGGAGCCGGCCCGACAATAGGGCAAGGTCAGCACCGAGCCGACCGAGACCCGTACTGCCTTGCGATAAAGCGGATCGCAACTCGTCTCGTCGAGAAGAATACCGTCGGCACCGAAGGCCGCAGCATTGCGAAACATCGAACCGACATTGTCATGATTGGAAATGCCGCACCCGACCAGCAGCAGGGCCGATTTCGGCAGACTGTCGATGAAGGCAAGCGGATCGTCCGTGACTACACGGCGCCCGAGTGCAAGCACGCCACGATGCAAATGGAAGCCGACGATGGCATCGAGCACCGGCGCCTCCGCCACATAGACCGGCACATCACGCGGCAGCGCCGCGATGATGTCGGCGAGTCCCGCCGCACGGTTGCGCAGCAACAGCACCTTTTCAGCGACAAAGCCGCGCTCGGCACGGTGCGCCTCGGCCAGAAGCCGCAGCACCACGGTTCCCTCGGCAATGAAGCGGCTTTCACGGCCGGTCAGGTCGCGCTCGCGGATATCGCGGAATGCGGCGATGCGCGGATCGTCGGCATCCGCGATGATGGTCAACCGGTCCTCGCTCATCGGGCTATCCGTCAGGGCGTCGGCAGCGAGACCGTCGAGACGATGCGGCCAACGCCATAGTCGAACACGATCGCCTGTCGCTGGCCGGATATGGTCACGCCGTAAAACAACATCTGGTTGCCGGAGAGACTGACCGACTGCACCGAAAAGCCCGCCGGCAGCGCCACGGAGGACGAAACCGGAGCATCCGAAGGCACGCCGCTCGTCGCAACACCCTTGGCCGCCGGCCGCATCGCCTTGTAGACAATGGCACCGAACACCGCCATAAGGCTCACCACCATGACGGCACCCGAGACGATCATCAGCCGTACCATCTTGCGCCGCACATTTTCCATTGCCGGATCGAGAGGCTTTTCGTCCTGGTCGTCTGGCTTGAGACTTGTCATGAATACGTCCTGTTCTTGATCTCGCCGGAGAGAAGCGTTTGAACGACCCCTTTAAAGAAACCGATGCCATTAGCAAAGTGCTGATCGCCGACGAAGCCGCAGAAGGCCGCCTTGATGCCTGGTTGACCGCGCAACTCGGCGACGACATTTCGCGCAGTCGCGTCAAGGTGCTGATCAAGGAAGGTGCAGTGCTGCGCAACGGCGAGCCGATGACCGATCCGCAGCGCAAGGTCCGGCCGGGCGAGCGTTTCGAGATCACCATGCCGGAACCGGAAGATCCGACGCCCCAGGGCGAGGACATTCCGCTCGACGTGCTCTACGAAGACAGCGACCTCATCGTCATCTCCAAGCCCGCCGGCCTCGTCGTTCATCCCGGCGCCGGCAACTGGACGGGGACGTTGGTCAATGCCCTCATCCATCACTGCGGCGACACCCTGTCTGGCATCGGCGGCGTCCGCCGTCCCGGCATCGTCCACCGCCTCGACAAGGACACCACCGGTGTCATGGTTGTCGCCAAGAACGACATCGCCCACCGCCACCTGTCGGCGCAGTTTGCCGATCACGGTCGGACGATGCCGCTTGAACGCGCCTACCGCGCCATCGTCTGGGGCCGGCCGCGCCAGCTCAACGGAACGATCGATGCGCCACTCGGCCGCTCGACCGGCGACCGCACGAAGCGAGCCGTACAAAAGCCCGACCGCGATGATTCGGACGAGGCGATCACCCACTACACGGTGCTCGAACGCTTCCACGAGCAGCCGGATGCGACGGCGCTAGCCGCGTTGGTGGATTGCCGCCTCGAAACCGGCCGCACCCACCAGATCCGCGTTCACATGGCCCATATCGGTCATCCGCTGCTCGGCGATACCGTGTATGGTGCTGGCTTCCGGACCAAGGCGAACCTTTTGGCGGATGAACGCAAGGACATCGTCAGCCGCTTCCCGCGCCAGGCGCTGCATGCCTACCTGCTGCAGTTCGAACATCCGCGCACCGGCGAAATCCTGCATTTCGAAGCCGCTCTGCCCGACGATATGCTGGAGCTGGCCGAGGCTCTCCGCAAATAGTGCATGGATCTGGACATCTGAGCGCGAAGAGCTTATAAAGCGCTGATTGTTCAGGATCTTCGCCAGCATGCCGGTTATGCGCTGGATAATTTCGATATCGCCAATAATAATTGGCCTCTGGTGCATCTCACCGGTCACACATGCGTGACACAGTTCTTGAATCCCAGTTTCGTCATACTTATTTATAACTAGACTTAGTGCGGGGTCTGCCATAACCGCACGTGCTGGCCCGCTTTTCGCCATGTTGAATGGCGTCTCGAAGGGGCTGGTTTCCAACAAGGAGGGTGCTTCATGGCCCGCAATAACTTGCCATCCATTACCGCCGGCGAGACCGGCCTCAATCGCTATCTTGACGAGATCCGCAAGTTCCCAATGCTGGAACCGCAGGAAGAGTACATGCTCGCCAAGCGTTATGCCGAGCACGCCGACCGTCAGGCAGCCCATAGACTTGTCACAAGCCATCTCCGTCTGGTGGCAAAGATCGCCATGGGCTATCGCGGCTACGGCTTGCCGATCGGCGAAGTCGTGTCCGAAGGCAATGTCGGCCTTATGCAAGCCGTCAAGAAGTTCGATCCGGAACGTGGCTTCCGTCTGGCCACCTACGCCATGTGGTGGATCAAGGCCTCGATCCAGGAGTACATTCTGCGCTCGTGGTCGCTGGTGAAGATGGGGACGACCGCCAACCAGAAGCGGCTGTTCTTCAACCTTCGCCGCCTCAAGGGCAAGATCCAGGCGATCGATGAAGGCGACCTCAAGCCTCATCAGGTGACCGAGATTGCCACGACTCTGAAGGTATCCGAGGAGGAGGTCATCTCGATGAACCGCCGCCTTTCGGGCGACGCATCGCTGAATGCGCCAATCAAGGCTGCGGAAGGCGAAGGCGGCCAGTGGCAGGATTGGCTGGTGGACAACCACGAGAGCCAGGAAGCGGTTCTAATCGAACAGGACGAACTCGAGACGCGCCGCAACATGCTGGCCCGTGCAATGAGCGTGCTGAACGACCGCGAACGCCGTATCTTCGAGGCTCGCCGCCTGTCGGAGGATGCCGTGACCTTGGAAGACCTGTCGTCCGAATTCGATATCAGCCGCGAACGTGTCCGCCAGATCGAAGTGCGTGCCTTTGAAAAGGTCCAGGAGGCTGTCCGCAAGGACGCCCTCGACCGCGCCAAGGGCCTGCGCGTCGTGGAAGCAACTGCATAAGCATCCGGTCCACAGACCGGATGTGTTGAAACTAAAAAAGGCGGGCCCGTTCGGACCCGCCTTTTCTGTGTCGCTTGGAAATCCGCTCGTTACTGGCCGCTGGGACCGGCGATGGCAGCCCATTCGCCAATAACCTTGTTGAAGGCGTCGGTGCCGGTCGTGCCCTTGTCCATGGTCAAGAGGGCGCGACGGCCGTTGCGGTAGGTGATCGGGATGTCGATCCAGTTGCGGTTGCGCAGCAGGTCCAGGTTGGTCTTGCGAGCATCCGGGAAGTCGTTCAGCGCCACCATGTGGAAATCGTCGGTGATCTTGGCCGGCACGCCGATCAGCGGATCGCCACGATCCTGCTCGGTCGCCTTCATCGCCACGCGCTGGACGCTGTCGATGGCACCGCCTTCGAAATTCGGCGGCAGCGAGAATACCAGTTCGATCAGATGGCTCGCCGGTAGCGACGGGTCGCTGTTGCGCTTGAACGTCACCAGCGCGGTCATGCCACGTTCGGGCACGTTGATGCTGCCCTGGACAGTCGGAGATGGCTTGCCATCGTCGCCCTTGTCCTCATGGACGCTCCAAGTCACCGTACCCTCGATCGCGGTCGGTGACGTCTGGCCAAGACGTTCTTCGTACAGGAACATCTTCTCACCCGTGCCGACAGTCGCCGTCTGCGTCGCTGCCGGCGGCGTAGCCGACGGAACCATCGCGGTCGGCTGTGCAGGGGCCGGGGCCGGTGCAGCAGCTGTCGGCGCAGGCGTCGGAGCCTGTGCCGGCGGCGCGGATGCGGGAGCCGGTACGGATGGATTGGCAACAGCCGCAGCGGGTGGCGGCGTCGCGGCTGCGACATTCTGCTGGGCGATGGACTTGCCCTCGGCAGCGACCGGTCCACCTGGGACAGGAGGCACGCCTGCATCCACCTCGCTGCCATCCGCCATCAGGCGCTGGGTAAATTTGCTGTTGACGGTGTTGCCGTCGTCAACCGGTGGAGTTTCCGGCGTCGTCGGCTTCGTGGCGACAGGCGTGGTTGCTGCCGGTGTTGCGGTCTTGTCTGCGACCGTTGCATTTTTCGGTGCGGAACTCACCAGTCCGGCGACCATCTCGTTGAGCGCGGTGCGGTTCATCCAGGCGGCATAACCACCGCCGGCGACAACAGCGACACCAGCCAGAGTAAGGAGAATACCTGCGACGCCAAAGCGGCGGCGCTTCGGCTCCATGCGGTAGCTCTTGCCCTGAAGCCCGGCGACACTGACCTGCCCCAGATCCGACGGTACCGAATCGCTGAAATCGGTCTCGGCGGCGAATTTCTCGTAGCCGGAAAGCTCCTTGATCTCGTTCCAGCCGTCCGACTGCCCGGATTGAGCGGCAGGTTTGGCCGCATTGCCGTGAACATCGGCAAACAGGTCGACATCGTCAAAATCACCGGCAGGCGTCGGCGGGGCCTGCTTGACAGGAGCAGCCTCTGCAACGGGAGCGGATTTTACCGGCGGCAGATCGTCGAATGTTGCAGCTTCCCAGGCGACGTGTTCGGCGGCATCCGGCATGCGGGCGGAGGGATGTTCTTCAGCCGCAAAGCCGACATCCGGCGGATAGTGAACGGGAATAGCCGTTGGTGCCGGCTGTCCGCCCGGAGCCGGCGCTCGCCACTCATTGTGCGCCGTGCCAGCGTCCTCTGGTTCCGGGGTTGCGGTTTTCGCCCAGACGTCGTCGAAATGGCCGGCATTGTCCGAATGAGCGGGATCGCTATGGGTCTCGGTGATGCCGTAGCCGGCGTGGTCGGCTGCATCCAGATCCGGCGCCGGCTCGTGGACCTCGCGTGGAACCTCGTCGACGGAAGAGGAGTGATATGCCTCCGGCTCCGGCTGCCATTCGGCATGCACGGGCTCAACTGCAACCGGCTCGACCTGCTCACGATAGCGCTCGTGCTCGGGCGCTTCGTAAACGGCCTCCAGCGCTTCCAGAGGCTGCGGTTCCCTGTCCGCCTGCCAGTCATCTTCGGCGCGCCAATTATCGTCGACGGTCGGAGAGGTGTCAGTATGTGCACTCTCTTCAACGTGGTGCACCTCGGCAGGCGCCACGGGCGCGGGTTCCTCGATATGTGCAGGCTCTTCTTCTGACGCTGCTGCCGGCTCTGGCTGCACCACCTGCTCTGGCTCCGGCTCTGGAACATGCTGCACCACCGGTTCCGGCTGCTGATACTCCTCGGCCGGCTGGGCGTGGAACTCCTCCGCAGCGGCTTCCTCTGCGATTGCAGGCGGCACTCCGGCTTCGGCATGCTCGGCCTCGACGTCGCGAATAGCGGCTTCGAGCTTCTCGAGCTGGCGCTGCAGCATCGTCTCCGGCGGTCGCGGCTTCATGCTTTCCAGCTGGCGCTGTACGGCACCGCGAGCGCGGGCATAAACTTTCACCCGCATTTCGGGTGTATTGTCGGACAAGCCATCTACGGCACGTCGGATGACTGCTACAAAATCCGCCATCAGTACTTTCTCGTGATGTCCAGCAGTAAGGCCGAACAGCGTTTTATCGTTGGCGCGACATTAATCCTCAAACGGATCAGTCACAAGTATGGTGTCGTCGCGCTCCGGGCTGGTCGAAAGAAGCGCTACGGGGGCACCGATCAGCTCTTCCACCTGTCGCACATATTTGATCGCCTGAGCTGGCAGGTCGGCCCATTTGCGGGCGCCGACGGTCGATTCTTTCCAACCCTCAAGCGTAATATATACCGGCTCGACCCGCGCTTGCGCACCCTGGCTTGCCGGCAGGTGGTCAATCTGCACGCCGTCGAGCATGTAACCGACGCAGATCTTCAGTTCTTCCAGTCCGTCCAGCACGTCGAGCTTGGTCAGCGCGATGCCGGTGATGCCGTTGGTGGCGACCGACTGGCGCACCAGCGCCGCGTCGAACCAGCCACACCGACGTTTACGCCCGGTAACTGTGCCGAATTCATGACCTTTCTCGCCAAGAAACTGGCCAATCTCGTCTGTCAGTTCCGTCGGGAAAGGCCCTTCGCCGACGCGGGTGGTGTAGGCCTTGGTGATGCCGAGGATGTAACCCAGCGATCCCGGCCCCATGCCGGAACCGGCCGAGGCCTGCCCTGCAACGGTGTTCGATGAGGTAACGAAGGGATAGGTGCCGTGGTCGATGTCGAGCAGCGAGCCCTGCGCGCCCTCGAACAGGATGCGCGCACCGCGACGGCGCTCCTTGTCGAGAAGAAGCCAGACGGTTTCGCGGAACGGCAGCACGCGGTCGGCGACTGACGTCAGTTCTTCCATGATCGTTTCGTGGGACACTTCGGCAACGCCGAGGCCGCGACGCAGCGCATTGTGGTGCGTAAGAATGCGGTCGACCTTGGCGGGCAGAGTTTCGAGATCGGCAAGATCCATGAAGCGGATCGACCGGCGGCCGACCTT
The DNA here is from genome assembly GCF_007000325.2 of Rhizobium rhododendri. Taxonomy (GTDB): domain Bacteria; phylum Pseudomonadota; class Alphaproteobacteria; order Rhizobiales; family Rhizobiaceae; genus Rhizobium; species Rhizobium rhododendri. The sequence goes on from NZ_CP117267.1 coordinate 2,256,403, forward strand.
GTCTTCGTAGGCAGGGCCGATGCCCCGACGTGTGGTACCGATCTTGGTGCCGCTGTTGCTGGCAGCATCTTCGCGCAGCGCATCGAGTTCACGGTGCAGCGAAAGGATCAGCGTGGCATTGTCGGCAACGCGCAGGTTTTCAGGCGTGATCTTGACGCCCTGAACAGCGAGCCGATCGATTTCGGCCAGCAGCGCATGCGGATCGACGACCACGCCATTGCCGATGACGCCCATCTTGCCCGGCCGCACGACGCCAGAAGGCAGCAGCGACAGCTTGTAGCTGATGCCGTCGATGACGAGTGTATGGCCGGCATTGTGGCCGCCCTGGAAGCGGACAACGATGTCCGCGCGCTCCGAAAGCCAGTCGACAATCTTGCCCTTGCCTTCGTCACCCCATTGCGAACCGATCACGACCACGTTCGTCATTTGTCTCTTCCTGCTTCCTGCGCAAAGATGCGCCTTGCCCAAACCCGCGCATCTATAAAGCGTTGCTTTTCGGAAAGCGACCCCGTTGTCGGCGGAGATCGCGCTTTTGCAGGGCAAATCAAGCGGAACGACAACAGCCGGCTAGACACTTCGCCCTGTCGTCAGCCACTGAGGGGGTGACGGGGCCGGCGGAACTCGGAAACAGGGCTTGGAGCCTGGCACGGTCCCGGTCACGCAACCTTGCGAAACGGACCAGCCTGCGACGTCTGCAGCCCCAGCGCATGCAGCATTTCGGCAAGCTTCACGGCCGCAGCCACGCCGTCGATCACGGGCACGCCGTGTTCGAGGCTAAGCTGCAGGGCAAGATCCGCCATGCCGGCGCAACCGAGGACGATGGCATCGGCATCGTCCTTCACCAATGCGGTTGCAATCTCGAGCGAGATGGTGCGACAGGCATCGGAGCCTTCACGCTCGAGTTCCAGCACCGGTACTTCTGAAGCCCTCACCCGGGCACATCGGAGACTGAAACCGTAGGCACGAACATTGTCCTCGATGACAGGCACCGACACGGACAGGGTCGTGACGACGCTAAATCTCGACGCAACCAGCGTGGCTGCATGAAAGGCCGCCTCCCCGATGCCGATCACCGGCCGCGCGGTTCGCCTGCGCGCCTCGTAGAGCCCGGTATCGTCGAAGCAGGCGATGATGACGGCGTCGAAATCCTCGACATTGGACCGCTCGATTTCATACAGCAGCCCAGGCAAGGCCGCCTCGCCGTCCTCGGGTCCCTGAATGCTGACGGGGCCGATGACGGGATTGCGGGCAACGACTTCCGTCCCCGGGCTTGCAACCGCCCGCGCCGCGATGCCGATCTTGTCCGTCATCGACGCCGTCGTGTTGGGGTTTATCACCAGGATCCGCATGCGCTCAGACCCCCTTGCCGGCATCCGAACCCACGGCAGCGCGCCGCCGGCTGACATACATGCCGATGCCGACGCAGGAGAGGATGATGGTGAAGGAGAACAGCGTCGTCACCGTGCCGAGCGCATAAAGAACCGGCGTGGTGACATTGGTGGTCATCCCATAGATCTCCAGCGGCAGCGTATTGAACGAGCCCGACGTCATCAGCGTCCGGGCAAACTCGTCGTAGGAGAGCGAAAAGCCGAACAGCCCGACGCCGATCAGGCTCGGCGCGATCATCGGCAGCACGACGTGGCGAAACGTCTGCCACGAACTCGCACCGAGGTCGCGCGCAGCTTCCTCATACGATGGAGAAAAACGGTTGAAGACGGCAAACATGATCAGCACGCCGAACGGCAGCGTCCAGGTCAGGTGGGCGCCGAACGCCGAGGAATACCAGGCCGGCGCAAATCCGAGCTGCTGGAAGACGACGCCGATGCCGAGCGAGATGATAATCGACGGCACCACGAGGCTGGCGACCGTTCCGTAGAAGACCAGCGAGGCACCACGGAACTTGCGCCGGAAGGCGAGGCCAGCCAGCAGCGACACCACGACGGTCACGACCATCACCATAAGGCCAAGAAAGAAGGACCGCTGGAAAGCCGCACCGAAATCGCCGACCGACTGCTTTTCGAACAGGTTTGCGAACCAGTGGAACGATACGCCGTTGAGCGGAAATGTCAGGCCGCCGTCCGGTCCCTGGAAGGAGAGGATGAAGATCGCCGAAAACGGCCCGTACAGGAACAGCACGAACAGGATGAAGAAGGCGGTGAGCACGTAGAACTCGAGAGGGCGTTTGTCGGCGTTCATCTCAAAGCTCCTTGCGGATATCGACGACGCGCAGGATGGCGGCAACCATCAGCAGCACGAGGACCAGCAGCACCACGGCGTTGGCGGCAGCGGCCGGATATTGCAGCAGCGACATCTGGTTCTTCATCATCAGCGCCACCGAGGCACTCTGGCCGCCGGACATCACCTGCACGGTGGAGAAATCGGCCATGACTAGCGTCACCACGAAAATCGAGCCGATGGCGATGCCGGGCTTGGCGAGCGGAATCACCACGTTCCAGAGGATCTGCCAACCGGTCGCCCCGGCATCGCGGGCCGCCTCGAACAGCGAGCGATCGATGCGCATCAGCGTGTTGAAGATCGGCGTCACCATGAACAGCGTGTAGAGGTGGACCATGGCGAGCACCACGGCGAAATCGGAATAGAGCAGCCACTCGATCGGCTTTGGAATGATGCCGGCACTGATCAGCGCCGAATTGATCAGCCCGTTTCGCCCGAGCACCGGGATCCAGGAGATCATGCGGATGATGTTGGACGTCAGGAACGGTACCGTGCAGATGAGAAACAGCACCATCTGCGTCGACGGCTTGCGGATGTGGAAGGCGAGGTAATAGGCAACCCAGAACCCGATGAACAGGGTGATCGCCCAGACGATCAGCATGAATTCTATGGTGTGGAGATAGGTCTTCCAGGTGACCCACGACTCGAGGCTGTCCGAATAGTTGGTGAGCAACATCGCCGGATAGATGCCGGCAAAATCATAGTCCCAGAAACTGACGACAGCGATCATCAGGATCGGCAGGATGAAGAAGAAGCCGAGAATGACAAGCAGCGGCAGCGCCTGGAGATACGAAACGACCCCGAGCGGAACCGTCAAGTTGCGTCTTTGCGGCTTGTCGAGCTGTGTCGTTGCTGATGCCATTCTACGGTATCTCCGATTTTTCCTGATCTCCCCCCTTGTGGGGAAGATGTCGGCAGAGCCGACAGAGGGGGGATGGCCGCAGATCTGGAGTTTGCCGCACCGCCCCCCTTTGTCACTTCGTGACATCTCCCCCACAAGGAGGGAGATGAAAAGGTGCCTTAGGCAGCGATGAATTCGTTCCAGCGCTTTACCATGTAGCGGTCCTCGTCCATGACCGAGTTCCAGCAGGCGACGTGGCCCATGCGCTCTTCGAACGAGCCGCCGTCGCGGACTGCTCCGGCCTTCTCCATGACCTTGCCTTCAGGCGACATGATATCGCCCTGTGCCGGCTTGCCCTCGATCCAGTAGCCCCACTCGTCGGCCGTCATGAAGTTCTTGGCGGTGTCCATGCAGGCAGAGTAATAGCCCTGGCGGTTGAGGTAGCCGCCGACCCAGCCGGACGTGTACCAGTTGATGTACTCGTAGGCCGCGTCGAGTTCGGCGCCCTTCAGGTGCTTGGCAAGGCCGAGACCGCCGCCCCACGAACGATAGCCTTCCTTCAGTGGCTGGAACTTGCAGGCGATGCCCTTGGAGCGGACGGCGGCAACGGCCGGCGACCACATGGACTGGATGACGACTTCGCCCGATGCCATCAGGTTGACGCTCTCGTCGAAGGACTTCCAGAAGGCGCGGAACTGGCCGGCCTGCTTGGTCTTGATCAGGAAGTCGATCGTTTTGTCGATCTCCGCCTTGGTCATGTTGCCCTTGTCGGCATATTTCAGCTGACCGGAGGCTTCCATGATCATGGCAGCGTCCATGATGCCGATCGACGGAATGTTGAGGATCGCCGTCTTGCCCTTGAAGGCAGGGTCGAGGATGTCGGCCCAGGAGGTGATGTCGCGACCGACGAGGTCCGGCCGGATGCCTAGCGTGTCGGCGTTGTAGATGGTCGGGACCATCGTCATCCATTCGGTCGGTGTCTTCGAGAACTTCTTGGAGTCCGGGCCGTCGACGAAGCCGACCGTGTGCGGCGCGGTACCCTGTGCGATGACGCTGTCGGGCTTCAGCTTGCCGGTGATGAACAGCGGCACGATCTTGTCGAAGTATTTGAGCTTCTTGGTGTTCATCGGCTGCATCACGCCGGCCGGGTAGACCTTCTTGGCGATCCAGTATTCGATGTCGGCGATGTCGTAGGAGTTCGGCTGTGTGACGGCGCGCTGGGCGGCAGCGTCCGAATCCGTTGCCGTCATCTGCAGCGTGATGCCGAGGTCGGCTTTGCACTTGTCGGCGATGGCATTGAGGTTCGATACGCCGGTGCCGAACTGGCGCAGCGTGATCGGGTTCTGAGCCCATATGGTCGGGAAGCCGGTGACGAGGCCGGAGCCGACGACGGCGCCGAGCCCGGCAGCGCAGGTCTTCAGGAGATTACGGCGGGAAATACCCTTGGCCGGCTTGGTAGACTTTGTGTCCTTGGTCATGCTCAGTTCCCCTTCAGGTGGTTGATGGATCAGCCGCGGCCGAGGAGGACTGCGTCCTCCAGGGCCCAGCTCAGTGACAGTGCATCGCCGACCGAAACCGGCTTGGCGAAATAATCGGTGTCGCGAATGATCGCCGTGAAGTCCTCGCTACCGGCGCCGATGACGGTGATTTTCACGGTGGCGCCGCGATATTCGACGTTGGAAACGATGCCGTTGAAGCCGAGGCCCTTCTGCGATGGCTCGGCGAGGCGAACCCGGTCTGTGCGGATACCGATATCCACGGGCGCGCCGACTTCCGTCTGGCCGCGAACGGAAAATGTCTGGCCCTCAGGCGCTTCCAGCGTCACGACCCCGTCCTGGCTGTGGGTCGCGCGACCGGAGAGAACATTGTGATCGCCCATGAAACGGGCGACGAAGGCGGTGGCAGGCCGCTCGAAGACCTCGCGCGCAGAGGCTGCCTGCTCGATGCGGCCGTTGTTCATCACCACGATCAGGTCCGACAACGCCATCGCCTCTTCCTGGCTATGGGTGACGTGAACGAAGGTGATGCTCAGCGTCTTCTGCAGCTTTTTCAACTCGGCACGCATGCGAATTTTCAGGAACGGATCGAGCGCCGACAGCGGCTCGTCGAGCAGCAGCGCTTCCGGATCGGTGATCAGAGCGCGAGCCAGCGCCACGCGTTGCTGCTGGCCGCCGGAGAGTTGTGCCGGACGCCGGGTGGCATAGGGCTCCATCTGCATCAGCGTCAGCATTTCGAGCGCCTTGGCCTGGCGCGCCTGCTTGTCGACGCCCTTCATCTTCAGGCTGAAGGCGACGTTGTCGATGAGATCGAGATGCGGAAACAGCGCGTAGCTCTGGAACATCATCGCCGTCCCGCGCTCCGCCGGACGGGCGTGGGTGATCTGGCTTTCGGAAAGAACGACATCGCCGCCGGAGACACTTTCATGGCCGGCCGCCATGCGAAGCGTCGAAGACTTGCCGCAGCCGGACGGGCCCAGCAAGCAGCAATAGGTGCCGGCCGGCACTTTCAGATCGATCGCGTCGACGGCAACCGTGCCACCGTAACGCTTGGTCAGCCTGATAAGTTCTAGATCGCCCTTAGCCATCGGCCCCTCTTCCGCTTCTTCACAGGAAGAGGGACTGCAAGGCCCATGCCAAATCCTAAATATTGATTAACATACTGAAATCGTTGACTTCGAAGATAGGTAGCCAACCATAGCATAAAAAATATGCCCATTTATTAGATGCGGCAAATTCAGCAGATGCACACAACGTGAGCAAATATTGTATACAAAACTCACGTGGTATTGGACGCAATTATCGGTTATGCTCCGGCCAAGATCAATACTCGGATTCCGGCACGCGCCATGCTTGAAAAATCCATCAGGGCCAGAGCGGCGGGGCAACCGCCCGTGCAACAGTCGCCGGTTTATCTCGGCATTCGCAGCGCCATTCTCGGCCATAGCGTGGCGCCCGGAATGAAGCTGCCGGAAGACGAGTTGGCCGAGATCTACTCTGTCAGCCGCACCGTGATACGCGCAGCCCTGCAGGCACTGGCGCTCGACCATCTCGTGACACTCGAAGTCAATCGCGGCGCTTTCGTCGCCAAGCCGACACGGCTGGAGGCCCGCGAGGTTTTCGAGGCTCGCGCGCTGCTCGAGCCGAAAGTCGCCGCCATGGCTGCCGAAATCGCCAAGCCGGCCGACATCGTCCTGCTGGAGCGTCACATCGCCGAAGAACATGCGGCGGTCGCCGCCGGGCGGGACGGAGAAGCGGTCCAGCTCTCCGGCCAGTTCCACGTGGCCATCGCCGAAATTGCCAATCATTCGATCTATATCGACTTCGTCCGCAGGCTTTGCTCTCGCTCGTCGCTGATCGTCGCCCTCTACTGGCGTCGCCGCGATGCCATCTGCGAGCACCACGCTCACCATTCGCTGGTCAATGCGATCGCCAGCAACAAGCCGAAGGACGCGTCCGAGCTGATGGTCAGCCATCTCGTCGACCTGTTTTCGGGCCTCGACCTGTCAGAGCGCGAGCCCGGTTCCCGCCGCCTCGCGGAGATCCTCAAGGCTTGAAGGACGCTCCTTCGCTTCAATGCTCGTTGGCGACCGGCGCGTAGGCAGCAGGATCGACGAAATCGGGCCGCCCGTTGAGCGACAGCCTTGCGCCTCTCGCCGGCGTCTCGCTGATCACCTTGCCGCGACGAACAACAAACAAACGCGTTGCGCGCAGACGGATCGCCTCGATCGGATCTTTCGCTTGCAGCACCACCAGATCGCCATTGCAGCCGACGTCGAGACCATAACCTTCCAGCCCCATCAGCTTGGCCGGATTTCTGGTGACCGCGTCGAAACAGAACCGCATTGCCTCGCGAGCCGACAGCTGTCCGACATGCAGGCCCATATGCGCGACATCGAGCATGTCGCCGCTGCCGAGCGAATACCACGGGTCCATGCAGCAATCCTGGCCGAAGGCGATGTTGATGCCGTGCTCGCGCATCTCCTTCACCCGCGTCATACCGCGCCGCTTCGGGTAGCTGTCGTGTCGTCCCTGCAGCATGATGTTGATCAGCGGGTTGGCAACCACCTGAACCTCAGCCTCGGCGATCAGCGGCAGTAGCTTCGACACATAGTAATTGTCCATCGAATGCATCGAAGTCAGGTGCGAGCCGGTCGCGCGGCCTTGCAGTCCCAGCCGCTGCGTTTCACAGGCAAGCGTCTCGATATGCCGCGAAAGCGGATCGTCCGTTTCGTCGCAATGCAGGTCGACGCGCAGGCCCCGCCTCGCGGCAATCTCGCAAAGCGCCCGCACAGACCGCGCACCGTCTTCCATCGTCCGCTCGAAATGCGGAATACCGCCGACAATGTCGACACCGAGATCCAGCGCCCGCTCGAGATTGTCGGCAGCTGTCGGCGAACGGTAATATCCATCCTGCGGAAAGGCGACGAGTTGCAGATCGAGATAGGGCGCGACCGCCTTCTTGACGTGCAGCAGCGCCTCGACAGCCAGAAGCCGGTCGTCGCAGATATCGACATGGGTCCGCACCGCCAGCAGCCCTTGCGATACGGCGAGATCGCAATAGCGCAATGCCCGCTCGACCACCGCCTCCTGCGTCAGCAACGGCTTCAGTTCACCCCAGAGCGCAATGCCTTCGAGGAGCGTACCGGACGTGTTCAAGCGCGGCAGGCCAAGCGACAGGGTGGCATCCATATGAAAATGGCAATCGACGAAAGGGCTCGAGACAAGGTGGCCGCCGGCGTCGATCTCGCGACCGGCGTTAGCAGCGATCTTGTGCTCGATTGCAGCGATCCTGCCGCCGGCGATACCGATGTCGATCCCCGTGCGGCCATCGGTAAGCGTTGCGTTTCGGATGAGTAGATCGAACGTCATGAACCGGCCCCTTGCTCGACAGGCGCTGCGCCTGAACGTGACGGATTTTTAGCACGCCGACACCACATGCCAACCGTTGAATGCCCAGAACATCATGGACGGACTGTATTTTTTCAAACGAAGGCGAAGGCTGGCGAGGTCTCCGGGCTATAGGCGGCGACGGAAACGCTGTGTATAAGCGCAGGCAATCAACTGCTCCTGAAAGCCGGGGCCGCTCTACCACGCTCCCGGAGCGTCGACCGGGTGCGCCCGGCACCATCACGAAGGACCTGACATGCGCTACCTGATCACCGGCACCGGTGGCTTCATTGGCTTCCATCTCGCCAAGCGACTGCTCGACGAAGGCAATTTCGTGGTCGGCTTCGACGGCATGACACCGTATTACGATGTGGCGCTGAAGGAAAAACGGCACGCCATCCTCGCGCGCTCGAACGGCTTCAAGCCGGTGATCGCCATGCTGGAAGACAAGGCGGCGCTCGATAGGGCGGCCGAACTGGCGGAGCCTGATGTCATCGTCCACCTCGCCGCCCAGGCCGGCGTTCGCTACAGCCTCGAAAATCCGAAATCCTACGTCGACTCCAACGTCACCGGGTCGTTCAACATTCTAGAACTCGCCCGCGCCATCAAGCCGAAGCATTTGCTGCTCGCCTCGACCTCGTCGGTCTACGGCGCCAACGAGAAGATGCCGTTTGCCGAAAGCGACAAGGCTGACGAGCAGATGACGATCTATGCGGCGACGAAGAAAAGCATGGAGCTGATGGCCCACAGCTACGCCCATCTCTTCGACATCCCGACGACGGCGTTCCGCTTCTTCACGGTCTATGGCCCGTGGGGCCGGCCGGACATGGCGCTGTTCAAGTTCGTCGATGCCATCAGGAACGATCGCCCGATCGATATCTACGGCGAAGGCCGGATGAGCCGCGACTTCACCTATATCGACGACCTCGTCGAGGGCATCGTCCGCCTGATCGCGGTGCCGCCGGCAGAGGCCAACCGCGTCGTCTCGGATACCGTCATCGATTCGCTGTCGAGCACCGCCCCGTTCCGGATCGTCAACATCGGTGGCGGCGCGCCGGTGGAGCTGATGCATTATGTCGAGACGATAGAGGCCGCGCTCGGCAAGAAGGCCATCCGCAACATGCTGCCGATGCAGCCGGGCGACGTACATCACACCTACGCCGAACCCGGCCTGCTCGTCGCCCTGACCGGCTACAAGCCGGAACTGGGCGTCGAAGAAGGTGTCAGGCGCTTTGTCGAATGGTATCTCGAAAACTACTGAGGATCAGCCGGCCGTGTGATAATTGCGGTCGAAATAGACGAGACCCTGCCCGCCATCGCGCCGACGGATCGCCTCGACTTCGCACATCAGCACTTCGTGCGTGCCGACCTCGGCGCGCTGGGCGATCCGGCAATCGAACGACACCAGCGCGTCCTCGAGCGCCGGCGATCCGGTCACCAGTTCGGACCACTCGGCGGCTGCAAAGCGCTCGGCAACCGGCGTCTTGCCGCCGAAGAGGCGCGACAGATCCTGATGGCTCTCCGACAGGACGTTCACGCAGAGCACGCCATTGGCAGCGACAGCGGGATAGACGGAGGCATTGCGGTTCAGGCACACCAGAAGCGTCGGCGGACTGTCGGTGACGCTGCACACGGCAGTCGCGGCAAAGCCGGCAAGACCTCCCGGACCGTTGCTGGTGACGATATTGACGGCTGCCGCCATGCGCGCCATGGCATCGCGGAAGGTGAGCCGCAACGCTTCGGCATCAGCCACGGGTATCTTCTGGTCGGTGGCTGCAGACGTTTTCATGTTCATCCCCATAATTTCAGGCGGCAGGTGCGGTTCCGGGCCGCAAACTAGACGCCGGATCGGTGCGTCTCAAGCAAAAGCATTTCGCCCAACGGCGGGCACGAGACAATACATTCCCCCGAATCCGCTATCGTCAACCGCATACTTCGAAAAATGTTGCGATGCACAATGTCGATGACGGTTTTGACGCCCTCCGGCGCTCAGCCGGGATTGACGACCATCGGCGCCCGGTTGCGCCGGACCTCCGTGAAAATATGGCCAAACAATGCGACAAGCACGATCGGCCCGCCGATCATCGTCGCGCTCGATGGCGTCTCGCTGAAGAATATCCACACCCAGAGCGGCGTCAAAGGAACCTCGAGCGCGGTCAGCAGGCTGGCATCGGCAGCGGGAATGAGACGGGATCCGAATGTGTAGAGGCTAAGCCCAAGCGCATTCTGGATCAATCCGAAGGCCACGATCAGCCCGGCGTCACTTCCCGAGACGGACCCTGGCGATGCGAACCAGAAACACACCAGTGAGCACAGCCAGCCGGATGCAGCCATGGCCGGCAGCATCGGCACATCGCGGTGACGGCGCATGACGACTGCAAGTCCGGATACCATCAGGGTCATGATGGCCGCAAGGGCGCGCCCGAACCAGCTTCCACTGCCGGTGCTATCGCCCGTCAGCATTACCAGGACCCCAACCAGCGCCACTCCCGCCGCAATCATCGTCGCGGCACTGGGGCGCTCGCGGATATACAGGAAGGCGACGCCGGCGGTGATGAAGGGCACCGTGGCGTAAATCACCATCGAGTCGGCGACGGAGGTGTAATAGATGGAGCCGATGCCGCTGATCATCGCGCCCGTCGAGAAAAACATCGCGGCAAACGACGGCCCGCGCATCGCCCCGATGATGCGCCACGCGCCACCGCGTTCGATGAACAGGAAAAGCAGGAATACCCCGCCGCCCGAGACGATGCCGCGATAGAAAAGGATGGTCATCAGATCGGCATGGATCGCCGCATGAACAGCCCGGCCGAGGACCAGGCCAGCGCAGACAGCGCCACATAGAGAACGCCCAGACGATATTGGCTCTGCTCGGCAAGCGTCACGACGATCCCCCTGGACTTGAAGGCTGACCATTAGCGAGCTAGGCAACCACCTGCAAGCAGGCGTTGCGCCCTTTGGGATAACGGATCAGATAACGGCGATTGGTGGCCCAACTGCCACTGGTGGCCGTCGTCCTCCTCCATGTCCACGCAAGCCTTTTCATGGTCTTATCGGCAGCGATTCGGGAGAGTGGTATGAATGCTTTGATGGCTGGGCTTTTGGCATGTGGCTGCGTCAGCCTGATCGACGCTCCCCTCTGGCCGCCTGCCAGCGACTACATCAACGCCGCCGTCGATTGCCGCCAGAGCAGCAATGCGACAGGCTGTGAAAGCGTGCGCAAGAGCTGGACCGGCGATTTCAACGATGCGATCGCCGGCAAATATCAGGCGCAAAGCACTGTCGCCACGTGCCTCAGCACCGGTTGCGACGGTGCGATCAAGCCCGACCCGATGCTCGGCTGCGCCTGGCGAAAGGTGGCGATCAGGACCGCTCACGGGCAAGCGGATGCACGCGACACAGCAGGCCTTAAGCAATATTGCAGCCAGCCCTATCTCGACGCGGCCGGCCAGCACGCGGCTGACGAAGAGGCACTCGCCCTCCAGCAAATGCTGAGCGCAAAGTAGACGTGGCTCGCGCCGGCGCAGGGCCCTTGGGCCGCCGCGCCGGATCGCAGATCTCATTTAGGCATAGGCTGCAAGTAGCGTCCGCACCGCGTCGATCTCGTTCGGCCGGATATCGTGACCGCCCGGATGCCATTCGAGCGTCACATCCGCCTTCTGCCGGACGAAGTAATCCGCAAGCGCCTTTGTCAGGGAGGCCGGTGCAATCGGGTCTCGCTCGCCGGCCGTGATCAGCACCTTCGAGCCCGCCAGGCCGGCATTGTCGCGCGGTTCGAACGGGATCAGCGGATGCATCAGCACCGAGGCGTCGAAAAGATTGCCTGCCTCGATCAGGACATTGGCAAGGATATTGGCCCCATTCGAAAAGCCGAGGCCGATGACTGCCGACGCCTGGTGCTCATCCGCCAGGCTTTTGACGTAGCCGACCATCTTCGTCGTCGCCCGGGCGAGATCGTCCATGTCGTAGACGCCCTCGCCGGTGCGCCGGAAAAAACGGGCAGCCCCATGTTCGGCAACGTCGCCGCGCGGCGAGACGATGGTCGCCTCCGGCAGCAGCTGGCTGGCAAAGTCGAAAAACTGGTTCTCATCGCCGCCTGTGCCGTGAAAGACGAAAAATATCGGCTTTCCCGGCGCACCGGCTCGCAGCCGGTGCACATATGTCGATGTCATGATGACCTCCTGCCTCAAGCGTCGAGTGGCTCGAGATGTTCTTCCAGCAGTGGGCGCAGATGCGCATGCTGTGGTGGCAGCTTCAGTGCCTCGCCGAGATGTGCGGTATCCTCGTCGCGATCGAAGCCAGGTTCGTTTGTGGCAATCTCGAACAGGACGCCGCTCGGCGTGCGGAAGTAGATCGCCCAGAAGTAGTCGCGATCGATGACTGGCGTGACCTGATGACCGGTATCCATCAGCAGCTTGCGCACTTCGAGCTGCTTGGCGCGATTTTCGACTGAGAAGGCAACGTGGTGCACGGACCCTGCCCCCGGCAGCGAACGGGCGATGTTCGGCATGGTTTCGAGATCGATGAAATCGGCGCCATTGCCGCCCGGGATGACCAGCCGCTTTGTGCCCTCATGGGTTTCGGCAACCTGATAGCCCATGTATCGCAGCAGTTCGTCCGTCGCACCGTCGTCGCGCAGGCGCATCGACACCGAGTGAAAGCCGCGGATCGCGTGGTCGGCCTCGATGCCTGCGTGCAGCCAGGGCTGGCGCAGATCGTCCCGGACCTCGACAAGCGCAAGGTCGTCGCCATCAGGACCGGCAAAGTGCAGGCGCTTCTGGCCGAAGGATTCATCGGCCTTGAGACCGGCGATGCCCTGCGCTGCGAGACGATCCGTCCAGTAACCCAGCGAACCTTCGGGAACCGAGAACACCGTGGTGCCGACCTCGCCCGTACCGGGACGGCCACGCGCCATCTTCGGGAACGGAAAATAGGTCATTACCGAGCCGGGCGCGCCGACTTCGTCGCCGTAATAGAGATGGTACACATCCGGTGCATCGAAATTGACAGTCTTCTTGACGCGGCGAAGGCCTAGCGTCTGGGTGAAGAACTTGTTGTTGGTGCGGGCATTCTCTGCCATCGACGTGACGTGGTGGAGGCCTTTGATCTGGTCAAGCATGTCAAACCCCTTTGTTCTGCCCGGTCGTATCGACCGGTTCCATGGGGTGAAGATGGTCGCTGTCAGGCTTTTGCGATAGACCGCAAGACCCGGACGGATTGTCTCCAGATCGTGAACGATCTATCGATGTCGTTCACGCTATGCGCGATCGGGAACAGTCGGAAGGGTAGTCGGCGCAATTTGCAGCCTTCGATCAAACGCTTGCAGCCCAGGTGCCGCAGCTTCGGATGATGCAGAGCATGAACCCGCCTATTCCTCCTCGACCTCTTTATCGCGCTGGCAACAGATTTCGGCGATGGCTTTCACCATCTGGACTGTGTGCGGACATGTGAGCGAATAGCGGACGTTCTTGCCGCAGCGGCGGCTGCGGACGATGTTGTTGTCACGAAGGATCGTCAGGTGACGCGAGACGCCAACCGGAGTTTCATTCAGCTCCCGCATCAGATCGCGAACAGAATGCTCGCTTTCGAGCAACAAAAACAGGATGTGCAGGCGATGGCGGTTTGCCATGATCCCAAGAAAATCGGATTGCGCTGCAGCGGCCCTCTGCACCTCTTCCCCATATATGCCAAAATCATCGTCCCCCGACGGTACCACCAAGAAATCTCCCCAAATCCCGCCCCCGGAATTTTAAACTATTGCTGCTGTTCCACTTCTATTTTCTATTGATTAGAGGAACAAAAGGCAACTTGGCCGTAGAAAAATAAATATCGGGATTTATAGCTATATTTTATATTTCGCATGAAAGTATTTATTCGAAGAATTCGCCAACTAGAAATTATGCGATATCGCGTCCAGAGCATTCAGGATGACAACCACGTTGATCGATTTCGCGGCGTAAAAGATGTTCTGAGCCTTCCTCTTGGTAGTGACGACCCGTCCCCGTCTCAGCTTTGCCAGGTGCATGGAGGTGGCATTTTCGCTTAACCCCACTTGCGTGGCCAGCTGCCCGACCGATCTCTCTTCCTCGAGAAGAAGTCGCAGGATAGTCAGTCTCGCCGGGTTGGCCATCATCGCCAGGAGCGAGGCTTGATCACGCATCAGTTTTTCCTGCTGCTCGGCACCCATGGTCTGCTCCTGTGCTTGTTTTTAATTTCCAATATCTTCCAGGATGAAACAGAAAAGGCCCAGCTGGGATGCCGGACCTTTTCCGTTCGGACCGGAGGTCAACCGATCAGTCTTTCCCCGCAGGCATTCACCCACGGGATCCTCAACCTGGCAGATGCCAGGTGTCGGGATTAGAAGTTGCGCTGGACGCGGAGAACGCCTGCCCAAACGCTTTTATCGACGTTGTCATAGTTGACGTAGGTGATTTCCGGCTGGAGCTTGAGGCCCTTGACCGGGAAGAAGGCAAGGTTGGTGGTTGCTTCGAAGGTCTTGTTGTCAGCATAGGCCAACTGCACGTTCCAGCTCAGCTTTTCGCTGAACTTTGCAGTGCCGCCGCCCCAGACAGCCCAGTCACCCGTGGTGCCAAAGGGGTCGCCATTGGCGTACTTGTTGGTCGTGTTGCCGTCGGTGTTCCAGGCACCCATCAGGAATGCGCTGACTGTGCCGAAGTCTGCATCGAGGCGTACCTTGACTGCGCCTTCTTCGGCGACAGAGTCGTAACCGCCCGCAACCTTGATCCCGAATGCGCCGGCCTTGTAGCCGAGCCCGGCAACGACGTCGGGAGCATAGTGGTCATAGGCTACGCTGGAATAGGAATCTTCGAGCGAGATCACACCGGTGAAGCCGGTGCCGGAGTCGTAGGAATAGGTGAGCTGGTTCAGCTCGTAAGGTCCATCTCCGATCACATCATCGTTGATGACGTTGCCGGCATAGCCCATGTATTCGTTATACTGCGAGTCCTGCCGACCGATGAGGAAGCCGCCGAGCGAAATATAGGCGATCAGCGGAGAGGCATCCGAATTTACGCCTTCCGAATAGTTAAAGCGCAGCGTCGTCGCCGTCTTCAAGGGACCATATTCAGTGTCCGTTGCGGAGTTGAACGAGAGTTCAGCGCGGGTGTAGTTCTTGGTCCCAAAGGCACCAAAAGGATTGTAGGCATCGTGCCAGTAAGTATCGTTGCGGATCATGCCGCCGATCTTGAGGCAAGTTTCGCTGCCTGGAATGTAGAAGTAGCCGGCGCCGTATGCGTCGCAGATGCGGACATATTCCAGCGGTTCCGGTTCGGCAGCGACGATTGCGTCGGCCGCATGTGCACCAGATACAACAGCGAGCGCTGCAGCGGATCCGAGAAGAAGAGATTTGATATTCATGAAAGCTCCCGATGTGTTATCTCGGCACAATTCTTCGCTTGCGTAAATCAATACACAATTTTGAAAGCACCAATTTGTTGAGACCCTTACAGATCAAAACCGAAGCAGAAGTCTTCGATTTACAATTCGAATATCATCGCATCACGATAATATGACAACAAAGATTTTGTATTAGGTACGCACTTGAACAATATAAACTTAGATCTATGTTGCAGCCATGTAACTTATTATTATAGTAAATATGTTTGTTATTCTAATAAATTCCCGTAATTGTATTTTATCAAGCCAATATATCGAAAACAAACATATCTGCATCTCTAATATTTTAATTTTTACTTGAGAATCATCGGTAAGGCCAGCGCTAGTCCGCATCGGGCTAGCGCTGGCCGCCATGGCGTTCGGCACGCCTGGAATTTCGGTGGGAGATCTCTGGCGTCGATTGCGGCCCTAAGCCTGGCCGGCGCCTGGATTTTCCGGGAGCGCCCAGTCAATCGGCGTGCGTCCGTGTTGCTCAAGATAGGCGTTGGCCTTGGAGAAAGGTCTGGATCCGAGAAATCCGTTATGGGCCGAAAGCGGCGACGGATGTGCGGATTTCAGCACCAGATGGCGCGACGCGTCGACGAATGCGGCTTTCTTCTGCGCATAGGCACCCCATAGAAGGAAGACGACATGCTCGCATTGATCGTTGACGGCCCGGATCACGGCATCGGAAAACCTTTCCCAACCCTTGCCCTGATGGGACGCGGCGCGAGACTCCTCGACGGTCAGCACGCTGTTCAGCAAAAGTACGCCCTGCCGGGCCCAGCTTTCGAGAAACCCGTGGCGTGCCGGTGGAATGCCGAGATCGGCCTGCATCTCCTTGTAGATATTGACCAGCGACGGCGGCGTGCGCACACCCGGCCGGACGCTGAAGCAAAGGCCGTGCGCCTGCCCGAGGCCGTGATAGGGATCCTGACCGAGGATCACCACCTTGACATCATGCAAGGGCGTCAGGTCGAGCGCGCGGAAATATTCAGGCCCGCGCGGAAAGATGGTCTTGCCGTTTTGCCTTTCCTCAACCAGGAAGGCCTTGAGCTTTTCCATGTAGGGGCTGGAGAATTCCGCCGACAGCGCATTCTTCCAGCTTTCCTCCAGCTTTACTCCCGCCTCCGGCATTCACTTGGCTCCTTGTTAGGCCTCCACCGTGATGGCGAAATGCTGCCCAAGTCAACAAAACGACGTCGGGGATGTCCTTAAAGCCACAGCCTTTAGGCTCTGATACGAGCCATCTGCGGATCGTAGAGCGGCTTCAGCGAGACAGTACAGGGCACGCGTCGCATCGCAACGTCGAGCGTATAGCGTCCCGACATGACGAAATCGGCTGTGACCCCGGCAGCGTTGCGGACGTACCCGTAGCCGATCGGCCGGTCGACCGTGTATCCGAAGCCACCGCTCGACAGCCACCCGACGCGTTGGCCATCGCGGTAGATGGTTTCCCGTCCGAGCAGCACCGTATCGCGGTCCTCCGGCACGAAACAGGCCAGCAGCTTCTTGACGCCGGACTTGCGCTGCTCCTCGATGGCCGCCCGCCCCCTGAAATCAGCGTTCTTCTTTACGGCCCAGCCAAGCCCGGCTTCGATCGGCGTGTGGTCCGGGCCGATGTCGGCACCCCAGGCCCGATAACCCTTTTCCAGCCGGCAGCTTTCGATCGCCCGGTATCCGGCATTGACCAGATGATGCGCGGCACCGGCCGTCATCAGTGCATCGTAGACCGCCCCGGCATTTTCCACCGGCACATGCAGCTCGAAGCCGAGTTCACCTACATAGGTAATGCGCAGCGCCCGCACAGGTGCCCCGGCGATACCGATGGTGCGCACTTGGCCAAACGGAAAGGCGGCATTCGAGACGTCGGCGCGGGTCACCTGCTGGAGCACGGCGCGCGATTGCGGCCCCATCAGCGACAGCACGCAGTAGCCCGATGTCACCTCCACCAGTTCGGCCTGCAGACCCTTGGGGATATTGCGGCTGATCCAGTCGAAGTCGTGAGTGGCAAAGCCGGTACCGGTGGTGATGTAGTATTCGTTGTCTGCCAGGCGAGCGACCGTCAGATCGCATTCGATGCCGCCCCGGTCGTTGAGCATCTGGGTGTAGATCAGCGATCCGACCGGCCTCGCCACGTCGTTGGAGGCGATCCAAGTGAGCGCCGCTTCGGCATCTCTCCCCTTCAGCACGAATTTCGCAAACGACGTCTGGTCGAAGATGACGACGGATTCGCGCACGGCCTTATGTTCGCGGCCAACGGCATGGAACCAGTTCTGCCGACCGTAGGTGTAGATATCGCGGGGCTCCTCCCCGGCAAAAAGGTCGGCAAACCAGTTCGGCCGCTCCCAGCCGAGTTTTTCTCCGAAGCAGGCCCCTTGCGCCTTCAGGCGGTCATAGAGCGGCGATTTGCGGCAGGGACGTCCGCTCGCATGTTCCTCGAACGGCCAGGCCATGGTGTAGTGCTTGCCGTAAGCCTCCAGCGTCCGGCTGCGCACCCAGTCGGTGTCGAAATGCGGCCGGCCGAAGCGACGAATGTCGACAGGCCAGAGGTCGTAGGGAGGCTGTCCCTTCGAGACCCATTCCGCCAGAGCCATGCCGGCACCGCCGGCAGATGCAATGCCGAAGGCATTAAAGCCGGCGCCGACGAAAAAGTTACGCAGCTCCGGCGCCTCGCCGAGGATGAAATTGCCGTCGGGCGTAAAACTTTCCGGCCCGTTCAGCAGTTGCTTGATACCTGCCGTTTCCAGTGCCGGAACGCGGGCGAGTGCCTGCTCCATGATCGGCCCGAAATGATCGAAATTGGAATCGAGCAGAGAGAAATGGAAATCCTTAGGTATGCCGTCGACTGCCCAGGCGATCGGGTTGGGCTCGTAGCCGCCCATGACGAGACCGCCGACCTCCTCTTTGTAATAGGTGAGCCGATCCGGGTCGCGCAATGTCGGCAGGTTCGAGGGCACGCCGAAGGATTCGGTGATGATATATTGATGCTCGACCGAGACAAGCGGCACGTTGACGCCGAAGCGGGCCGCGAAATCCCGCGTCCACTGGCCAGCGCAGACGACGACCCGCTCGCACTCGATCCGACCGCGATCGGTGAGGACGGCGCGGATGCGGCCCTTGTCGATCTCGATGTCGAGCACTTCCGTATCCTCGAAGATCGCAGCGCCGGCCATGCGCGCACCGCGCGCCAGCGCCTGGGTGATATCGGAGGGATTTGCCTGCCCGTCGGTGGGAAGGTAGGCAGCACCGATGAGGTCGTCGACCTGCATCAGCGGCCAGAGCGACAGCGCCTCCGATGGCGTCAGCAACTGCATGTCGAGGCCGAACGACTGGGCGGTCGTCGTCTGGCGCTTGACCTCGATCCAGCGCTCCTCGTTGCAGGCAAGGCGCAGACCGCCATTCATCTTCCAGCCGGTCGCAAGACCCGTCTCCGCCTCCAGCCGCTTGTAGAGATCGACGGAATAGCCGAGCAGCTGGGTGATGTTGGCGTTGGAGCGCAACTGGCCGACTAGTCCCGCCGCGTGAAACGTCGTCCCGGACGTCAGCTTCCGGCGCTCGAGAAGAACGGTATCCGTCCAGCCGAGCTTGGCGAGGTGATAGGCGGTAGAACAACCGATGATGCCGCCGCCGATGACGACTGCTTTTGCTGTCCCGGGCAGTTCCTTCATCGACGTTCCTCGATATCAAACAGCTGATAGGCGCGCTCGAAACGCGCCATGTTGTCGGCGGTATAGGCGACGTAGTCGAACTCTATCGTGGAATAGGCTTCGGACACCATGCTCCAGAGCGTTTCGCGCAAAAGCGATGCACATTTCATCGCCTCGTAGCGGCGCTTCAATCCTCTTTCCCCGACGCCGTCGTGGTAGATATCCAGCATGGCGGCCTCCTGATCGGCGGAAAATCCGGCATTGGAGGCAAGCCCGCCGAGATCGAACAGCGGCGTATTGAAGCCGGCATAGTCCCAGTCGATAAGCCAAAGCCGGTGACCGTCGTCAAGAAAATTGCTGGCCAGCAGATCGTTATGGCAGAAGACGATGTCAAACGGTCCCGCCGCCTTCTCCAGCCTCCTCATCTTGTCCAGCAATCCGTGCATCAGGGGCTCGTAGCGGCTCCCGATATCCCGGAGCGTCGATGCGTAGTCGGCAATGATATGAAACGACCAGAACATCCCGGCAGCGCCGCGCAGGTGGCCGCCAACCCTGCGATGAGCATCGCGCACCAGCAGCACGACACGCTCCAGCATATCCGGCCGCCCGAGCACCTCGGCCGACAGCGCCGGCGCGTCGATGTAGTCGAGTACGAGAATGCCGGGCTCATGATAGACGACATCGGGAGACAAGCCGGCAGCATGGGCAGCCAGGCTGGCCGCCAGCTCGTTGGCACGGACGATATGATGAACCGGAATATCGGAGCCGAGACGCACGACACGGCGCCGCGAACCGTCCCTTACAAGATAGTTGCGGTTGGTGATGCCGCCGGTCAGGGCAGCGATCTCGATTGGCCCATGCCAGATATCGAGCGCGCGAATACGATCCTCGGGCTTGTCGATAATGCCGGTTCTCCCATTGCAGAAGAGCTGACCCGAAATTTCGTCACAATTGCCGGACTGTCAAGGATAATGCCGGAAAGTCAAGCATTCTGACCAATTTGGAGCCGCACCGCAGGCGTCTCAAGAGGCGCTGGCTCGAGGTGTAACAACGCGGCACATCTGTTCCAGCGCGATGGACGCCTTGCTGGCGTGCCGTTCCTTGTGGCGCAGCAGGCGAAAACTGCGGGCCGGTAGCTCGAAGGCCGCCTTCACCAAAAGCCCCTGTTGCAGATAGAGACTGGCCGAGACGCTGGAAATCGCCGCCGCGCAGGCGCCTGCCTGCACAGCCGATAGAACCGCTTCGTTGGATGGAAAGACCAGCGCGACCTGCATGTCCTGCGGCACGATGCCGAAGCCCCGCATAGCCTCCTCGAAGGCCGAGCGGGTGCCCGACCCTTTCTCGCGCATCACCCAGAGACTGTCGGCAACGAGGTTGGCTGCTGACAGCGCCCGGCCATCCGCCCACGGGTGGTCCGGCGCCACCACCACCGATAGCGCATCGCTTGCAACAACGGCGGACGACAGTTCCGGTGCGTCGATCTCCCCCTCCACCAGCCCGAGTTCCGCCTCGCCGGCGATGACTGCATCCGCGACGGTGCGGGTATTGCCGATGGTCAGGCTGAGGTCGATGCCGGGATAGGCCTGGTGGAAGCGTATCATGACCGGCGGCAACCAGTAGCTGGCGATGGTCTGGCTGGCATAGAGATTGAGTTGGCCGCGCTGCAGCCCGCCGAGCTCCGACAACATCAGTTCGGCCGCGCGTACGCGCGCCAATGTCGCCCGCGCCTCGTTCAGAAACACCCGTCCCGTCTGCGTCAGCTCGATCCGCCGTCCGACGCGATGAAACAGTTCCACGCCATAGAATGCCTCGAGGTTCTTGATCGAGGCGCTGACGGCTGACGGCGTCAGCCGTATGGCTTGCGCGGCGCGGGTCAGGTGCTCCCGCTCGGCAACGGCGACGAAGATGGCAAGCTGTTCAAACGTCATAAGCCAACCGTTCGTTTTAATCGAACGAAACATCCCATAATATTCGATGGAAATCTACAACTCGCTGTAGGACAGTCCGGGCACCAGACCAAAGAAGGTGACCCATGTCTATCGCCTCGCGCTCACGTCACATCCTGCCAGGATTGGCACTTTGTCTTGCCGTCGCACTGGCTGCAGTGGCGGTCGAAAAGCTTGAGGTTGTGCTGCTTGGCGGCCGATGGATCGAAGGTCTCATCCTGGCGATTGGCTTCGGCATCGCCGTTCGAACCGCACTGCCGCACATGCCCTCGATGCGCGCGGGTATCGATTTCAGCGCCAAGATCCTGCTGGAATTGGCGATCGTGCTGCTGGGTGCATCGATCAGCCTGTCGGCAATCCGGGGCGCTGGGTTACCGTTGATCGGCGCGATTGCCGGGCTGGTCCTGATGTCGATAGCCATCAGTTACGCCATCGGCAGGCTGCTGGGGCTTCCGGGCAAGCTGGCGACGCTGATCGCCTGCGGCAATGCCATCTGCGGCAACTCTGCCATTGTCGCCGTTGCGCCGGTCATCGAGGCCGACGCCGAGGAAATCACTGCCGCACTGGCCTTCACCGCCGTGCTCGGCGTTTTCGCGGTGTTCCTGTTGCCGGTGCTGTTCGTCAGGGCAGGTCTCAGCCCGTCGCAATACGGCGTACTTGCCGGCTTGACGGTTTATGCCGTGCCGCAGGTGCTGGCTGCAACGGCACCTGCCGGCTTGCTGGCCGTCCAGACGGGCACGCTGGTCAAGCTCGTGCGCGTGCTGATGCTCGGCCCCGTCATCGTCATGATCGGCACGATGATGAAGGGCGTGAAGACGGAACTCCCAGCACAGCACCACTCAATCGTGCCGTGGTTCATCGTCGGCTTCGTGCTGATGATGGGCTTGCGTTCATTCGGCCTCATCCCGGAGGTTGCCTTTGTACCGATGAACCTAGTCTCCAACACGCTGACGCTGGTCGCCATGGCAGCACTGGGATTGTCGGTGGACGTTCGGGTCGTCGGCCATGCCGGCGGCCGGGTGATCGCGGCAGCGACGCTATCGTTGCTCGTTCTCGGCGGGCTGAGCTGGATCGTCATCACGTTTCTGCAGATCCAGTAGAACGCCTGCGGTTTCAGCGCGGTCTATGCGCTGTCTGCTGGCATCTTTGACAGCAGCTTGAAGATGTCGGCTGCCGGGCTCGGATAGCCGAGAGCAAAACCCTGCAACCCGTCGCAACCGATCTCTCCCAGCACCCGGGCATGCTCCTCGGATTCGACACCCTCGGCAATGACTTCGACATTCAATGTCTTGGCAATCTCGACGATCGACGCGACAAGGCGCCGCTGTTCTTCCGACACGGTAATGTTGGTGACAAGCTGGCGATCGATCTTCAGCCGCTTCGGCCGCAAGCTGACCAGCCCGATCAGCGACGCATGCCCCGACCCGAAATCGTCTATCTCGATATCGACGCCCAGTGTCTTCAGACCCGCGATGTTCGAGACGACGATATCTTCGCAATCATCGAGGAAAATCGTTTCAACAAGCTCGAAAACGATGGATTCCGGCGGGATGTCGAGCCTGTTCAATTTCTGAATCAGTTGCGGGTCGTTGAGCCGTTTGGCAGACACATTGACCGCAATGCGCGGCGGCACGATACCTTCCGCCCGCCATCGTCCGTAGTCAGCAAGGGCCTGCTCCAGAACCGCGGCATCGATTTCGGCTTCCAGACCGTATTCCTGGGCAACCTTGAGGAAGGTCCCCGGGAGCATCAGGCCATGCACCGGATGTTTCCAGCGCGCCAGCGCCTCGAGGCCGAAAATACGGCGAGTGCGCGCATCCACCTGCACTTGATAATAGGGAATGATTTCGTGGCGCTGCAATGCCAGCTTGAGGTCGCCGGCCAATTGCCTTTTGCCCAGCAGATCAGATTGCAGCTTTGCACTGAAAAACTGCACCCTGTTGCGACCTAGTTTCTTCGCCTGGTACAGCGCCAGATCGGATTCCGCCAGAATATTCCCGGCCTTTGACGTCATGTTCCAGGCGATACCGACCGAGGCATTCGTCTGCACGACGCCGGCTGCGAAAGGGACATCGGCGCGCAGCGCAGAGAGGGCGCCGTCGGCCAGCGTCTCCAGCGCGCCGGCCTCGGCCACGTTGGTCAGCAGGATCACGAATTCGTCGCCTCCGATGCGGGCAACCATGCTCGCTCCGGAAACGGCGCCGGAAAGACGCGCGGCGGTGGCCTTCAGCATCGCGTCGCCGGCCGCATGGCCAAGCTTGTCGTTGATCTCCTTGAACCGGTCGAGATCGATATGAATGACGGCGATGCTCTCGACCGTCGGATCGCTCAACAGTTCGGCAAGATGGCGGTCGAAATAGCGGCGATTGGGCAAGCCGGTGAGATAATCGTGGTTGGCAGCGTGCTCGACCAACCCCTTGCTGCGCTCGACCGCGACTGCCCTCGCCTCTGCCACTGACTTTTGCTCCGCTAACTCACGGGTCAGGATGACATCGGCGGTGACGTCCCACTCGGCGCCGATGATCGATAGAGATCCATCCGGCCCCTCGAAGAAACGCGCGCTCGAGCGGATGTGGCGCGTCTGGCCGTCGGCGAGAATGATGCGGAAATGCGAGTTGTATCGGCCTTTGGAGGCCACGGCTGCATCGAATTCGGCGGAGGCCCTATCGCGGTCGTCGGGATGAACTGCATTCAGCCATATGTCGCCGGTCACTCTGCCCGACAGGCCTGTCCCGTAGAGCCTGTGCATGGAAAGGTCCCAGACGACGGTGTCATCCCGAAGATCATGCTCCCAGACACCAATTTGCGATGTCTCCAGCGCCAGCTCCAATCTCCTCACGAGATCCTGGAACTCCTGCTCTGTCCGACCTGCATCGATAGATGGTTTCGCGATCGCCGCTCCTCCCGACGCCAAGGCAATGTGACACGCCTTGCCGACCTCAGATCACATAGCTTTTCATTAGCTAATTTTAATAAACACAGGAAGCGCGAGCGTCTATCTTCGTGATACATCAGACGGGCAAAGCCATGGCATTCCGTGCCTTGAGCCTCAAACGAAGATATATCTTATTCCAGAAACGACAATGGGCGGACCCTTGCGGATCCGCCCATTCTGTCTGTTCGAGGAGGTCAAGCGCCGAACAGGCAACTTTTATTCGGCAGCAATCCGGATGATCTCGGCGTTATGCTCTTCATGCTGCTTCAGCGGACGGTTGCCCGATAGCTTGCGGATCAACACATAGAACACCGGCGTCATGAAGATGCCGAAGAATGTCACCCCGATCATGCCGGAGAATACCGCCACGCCCATGGCCGCACGCATCTCGGCGCCCGCACCCGTCGAGGTGATCAGCGGCACGACGCCCATGATAAAGGCCATCGAGGTCATCAGGATCGGTCGCAGTCGCAGACGGCTGGCTTCCATGGCAGCCTGAACGGGCGTCCTGCCGACAAACTCCAGCTCACGGGCAAATTCGACGATCAGGATGGCGTTCTTCGCCGATAGCCCGACCAGCACCATCAACCCGATCTGGGTGAAGATGTTGTTATCACCGCCCATCAGCCACACACCGGTCAGCGCCGCAAAGACCCCCATAGGCACGATCATGACGATCGCCAGCGGCAGGGCGAGGCTTTCGTACTGCGCGGCAAGCACGAGGTACACGAGCAGCAAGGCCAGCGGGAAGATGATCAGTCCGGAATTGCCGGCGATGATCTGCTGGTAGGTCAGGTCCGTCCACTCATAGCCGATACCCTTTGGCAGAGTGTCGGCCGCAATCCGCTCTACTGCTGCCTGCGCCTGGCCGGATGAAAATCCGGGGGCTGCGCCGCCGTTGATGTCGGCAGCCAGGAAGCCGTTGTAGCGCGTCGTCCGCTCAGGTCCGGTGCTGGCCTCGACCTTTAGTAGCGCCGAAAGCGGGATCATCTGCCCTGTCGACGAGCGCACCTTCAACTGCCCGATATCGCCTGGATGAGCCCGAAACTTCGCATCCGCCTGTACACGGACACTGTAGGTACGGCCGAAAGCGTTGAAGTCGTTGACGTAGAGCGAGCCGAGATAGATCTGAAGCGTATCGAAGACATCCGTCACCGAGACACCCAGCTGCTCTGCCTTGGCGCGATCGAGGTCGGCGTAAAGCTGCGGTACGTTGATCTGGAAGCTCGAGAACAGACCCGCAAGCTCAGGCGCCTGATAGGCCTTGGCCAGAAACGCCTTGTTGGCTTCGTCGAGGGCCTGGTAGCCAAGCCCCGCCTTGTCCTCCAGCTGCAGCTTGAAGCCGCCGGTGGTGCCGAGGCCCTGGACGGGCGGCGGTGGGAACATGGCGATGAACGCTTCCTGGATGCCGCCGAACTTCTTGTTCAGCTGCATGGCGATGGCGCCGCTCGACAGATCGGGTGTCGTACGCTCCTCGAACGGCTTCAGCTTGACGAAGATGACGCCGGCATTCGACGAGTTGGTGAAGCCGTTGATCGACAGGCCGGGGAAAGCGATCGAATGCTCGACGCCCGGTTCCTTCATCGCGATCTCGCTCATGCGCTCGATGACATTCTGCGTCCGGTCGAGACTGGCCGCATCCGGCAGCTGGGCAAAACCGATCAGATACTGCTTGTCCTGGGCCGGCACAAACCCGCCCGGCACCGCCTGGAACAGGAAGTAGGTGGCACCGATCAGGGCGAGATAGACGACCATGACGACGCTTTTCATCGACAGGATGCCGCCGACCCCACGGCCATAGCCGTTTGAACCGCGCTGGAAGACCGTGTTGAATCCACGGAAGAACCAGCCAAGGCCCTTGTCCATAACCCGCGTCAGCCAGTCCTTCGGGGCATGGTGGTCCCGCAGCAGCAGCGATGCCAGCGCCGGCGACAGCGTCAGCGAGTTGAAGGCCGAGATCACCGTCGAAATGGCGATCGTCAGCGCGAACTGCCGGTAGAACTGGCCGGACAGGCCGGAGATGAACGCGAGCGGTACGAACACTGCGACGAGCACCAGGGCGATGGCAACGATCGGGCCCGACACTTCCTTCATGGCCCGGTACGTGGCATCCCTCGGCGACAGGCCGTTCTCGATGTTGCGCTCGACATTTTCGACCACGACGATGGCGTCATCGACGACGATACCGATGGCCAGTACCAGCCCGAAGAGGCTGAGTGCGTTGATCGAGAAGCCGAACATGTACATGACGCCGAAGGTACCGATGATCGACACCGGCACTGCCACCAGCGGAATGATCGACGCCCGCCATGTCTGCAGGAACAGGATGACGACAACGACAACCAGCGCGATGGCTTCGAGCAACGTGTGCACGACCTTGTCGATCGACGTGCGAACGAACTCGGTGGTGTCGTAGACGATCTCGTACTTGACGCCGTCAGGCATCGCCTGCTGCAGCTCGTTCATGGTCTTGTGGACCTCGTCCGAGATGGTGATGGCGTTGGAGCCGGGCGCTTGGAACACCGGGATGGCGACAGCCGACTTGCCGTCCAGCAGCGAGCGCAGCGAATAATCGGATGCACCGAGCTCGACGCGAGCGACATCGCGCAGGCGGGTGATCTCGCCGTTGGTACCGCTCTTGACGATGATATTGCCAAATTCCTCCGGCGTCTGCAGGCGACCCTGCGCATTGACATTAAGCTGCACGTCGATGCCGGTAAGATTCGGAGAAGCGCCGATGACGCCGGCAGCCGCCTGGACGTTCTGCGCCCGGATGGCATTGGCGATATCGTCGGCCGCAAGGCCGCGCTCGGCGGTCTTCTGCGGGTCGACCCAGACACGCATGGCATAGTCGCCCGAGCCGAAGATCTCGACCTGGCCGACGCCCTGGATGCGCGCCAGCCGATCCTTCACGTTAAGGACCGCATAGTTGCGCAAGTAGGTGATATCGTAGCGATTATCCGGCGACACCAGATGCACGACCATCATCAGGTCCGGCGAACTCTTGACGGTGTTGATGCCGAGATCGCGGACGTTCTGCGGCAACCTTGGCTCGGCCTGCGAAACGCGGTTCTGCACCAGCTGTTGCGCCTTGTCCGGGTCGGTGCCGAGCTTGAAGGTGACAGTCAGCGTCATCAGGCCGTTGGATGTGGCCTGGCTGGACATGTAGAGCATGCCCTCGACGCCATTGATCTGCTCTTCGATCGGCGTTGCCACCGTCTCGGATATGACCTTCGGGTTGGCGCCCGGATATTGCGCGGTAACGACAATCGACGGCGGCACGACTTCTGGATATTCCGAAATCGGCAGCAGCCCCATGCCGATCAATCCTCCGACGAGGATCAGGACCGACAGCACGCCGGCAAACACCGGTCGGTCGACGAAAAAGCGAGACATGTTCATGATGTGGCCCTCTCCAGGGATAACGGTGGACGCACTGCGCAGGACCACGCGGCAACTCCGCCGCAGGTCTCATGCCATTTGCAATTTTTAACTGACCGGGAGGCCCTCTCCCGGTCTTGAAGGCGCCTACTTCGAAGCGGCGACCTTCTGCTCGGGCTTCTGTTCAGGCTGCGGATCGACCAGTGCACCCGGGCGCACCCGCTGCAGTCCGTTGACGACGATACGGTCGCCGACGGCGAGACCGGCTTCGACGATACGCTGGCCGTTGTTGAGGTCGCCGAGCGTCACCTGCCGATAGACGAGCTTGTTGTCAGCGCCGACGAGGAACACGAACTTCTTGTCCTGGTCGGTGCCCACGGCCCGGTCGTTGATGACGATCTTGTTCTCCGACTTAGGCTGGCCCATGCGCACCCGCACGAACTGCCCGGGAATAAGGTGGCCGCCCGGATTGGCAAAGACGGCGCGCACACCGATGGTGCCGCTGGCCGTATCGACCTCGTTGCCGATCAGTTGCAGCTTGCCGGTGATCGGCGTGCCGCTGTCGCGTGTCGTACCGATCTCAACCGGGATCTGCTCGACTGGCGGCGCAACGCCGTCATTGGCCGTCAGTTGTGCGAGGGCGCTGGTCACGGCCTGCTCGTCGGCATTGAAGCTTGCATAGATCGGATCGACCGAAACCAGCGTCGTCAGCGCCGGCGACGCCGAGCCGGCAGCGACGAGATTGCCGACAGTCACCTCTAGCTTGCCGACACGCCCGGCGATCGGTGCGCGGACCTGCGTGTAGTCGAGGTTGAGCTGGGCGGTCTGCAGGGCTGCCTGGGCCGCCTGGATATTCGCCTGCGCTTCCGAATAGGCGCTCGCCCGTGTATCGAGGTCGCTCTGCGAAATCGTCTTGTTGTCGGAAAGGCGACGACCGCGGTCGAGCTCGAGCTTGGCAAGATCGACGCGCGAAGCGGCGGCTTCGACCTGCGCCTTTGCCTGGGCTACGGCCGCCAGATAGGGCGCCGGATCAATGGTCAGCAACAGGTCGCCGGGCTTGACCAGCGCGCCTTCGCGGAAATTGACCGACTGGATGGCACCGGCGACGCGCGGACGGATGGACACCCGTTCGATCGCTTCGAGCCGCCCGGAAAACTCCTCCCAGGCCGTGACGTCCGCAGCCGCTACCGTGGCGACGGTCACCGGAACAGCAGCAGGGGCCGCCGCCTTTGCAGGCTCACTGGCAACCGCACCGCGCGGCAGGTCGAGATAGAAGGCTGCCCCGAAAACGGACGCAGCAAGGCTTATGCCGGCGCCCCACAGGGCCCAGCGCTTGTCTTTGGTTGTCATTGCATTCTCTCCTTTTCAGCCCCGGCTTGGGATCCCGGGCTGCAGATCACTGGCTCTAATCAGCCAGGCCGAACACGAATATCGTCTACGAAGCTCTTGAAACTCTTGCGGATATCACCCTGCCAAGTTTGCTCGTCGGCCGATTGCCCGCCATAAATTCTTGCCCAGCCCATACCGGCGGACAGGATACGCTGCTGGACTGAAACGCCTGCCTTTTCCAGCAATTTGCCATATTCCACGCTCTCGTCGCGCAACGGATCGTCCTCCGCCGTCAGCAGCAAGGTCGGCGCCACGCCCGAAAGCCGCGAGCAGAACCGCGGCGCGGCATAGGGATGGCAGACACCACCGAGGAAACCCAGATAGTGGTTCCAGCCCTCGCTCCAGCGTTCGCGCATCCCGCTCTTGTCGGCGCACTGAAACGACTTGCTGCCCATGAAAGGGTCCAGCAGCGGCGAGATCAGCACCTGACCGTCGAGCATCCCAGGCATCTGGTCGCGCGCCTTGAGAGCGACGCCAGCCGCAAGGTTTCCGCCAGACTCTTCGCCGGCAACAAGCAATAACGACTTCTTGCCACCCAACTCGCGCTTGCGCGCAAGATATTCCAGGACGCCATAGGCATATTCGAGCGACTTCGGAAAACCGTTGTCGGTCGGCCCGCTGCAATCCGCATCGACGACGATGGCACCGGCATCTGCCAGGCATTCCGCAACCGGACGGCCGACATAGACCGCCTTGTCCAGAAATGCGCCGCCGTGAAGATATAGCACGACCGGCGCAGTCTTGTCGTCAAGCGAGTCACAGAACACACGCGCAGAAACCGGACCTGTGGCCACGCCTTCCAACACAACTTCCTTAAACGGGGCACGCATCGAGGGGCTCCCAACTGAGTGGATCGACCAAACGAGATCAATTCCGCCTCATCTCTTGGGTGGAACATATTGTTATTCCGTTTTACAGATAAGTCCCCTATATTCGATCAGACTATTCACGATCTCGAACAATGAGCAGCTTTCCATAAACCGGCTCAGGATTATTACAGGATGGACCAGCTTTCCGCCATGCGCGCTTTCGCTCGTGTTGTCGAAACCGGCAATTTCACGCGCGCAGCCACGACCCTGTCGATGCCGAAGGCGACGGTAACGACACTCATCCAGGGGCTCGAACAGCACCTGCACACGAAATTGCTGAACCGCACGACCCGCCGTGTCATGGTTACCACCGACGGCGCTCTTTACTACGAGCGCGCGATCCAGATCCTTTCGGAAATCGAGGAGCTCGACGGCAGCGTCAGCAATTCGCAAAGCCTGCCGAGCGGCCGGCTGCGAGTCGAAATGGCCGGCGCCTTCGCCGACGAGATCGTTATCCCGGCGCTGTGCGACTTCCACCTGCGCTATCCCGATATCCGCATCGACATGGGTGTCGGCGACCGGCTGGTGGATTATCTCGCCGAGAACGTCGACTGCGCCCTGCGCGCCGGCACCCCCACGGATCAGTCCCTGATTGCCCGGCGCGTCGGCGAAATTCCGATGGTCACCTGCGCGTCACCGCGTTACCTCGAAAAATTCGGCACGCTTCAGGCCCCTCAAGACATCGAAACCGGACACTTCGCCGTCAGCTACTTTCGCGCCCAGACGGGAAAGACGATACCGTTCGAGTTCTCCCGTGCCAACGAGACGTTTGAGATCAGCCCCACCTACATCCTGTCGGTCAATGATAGCAGAAGCTTCTTCAACGCGGCCCTGAGCGGTCTCGGCATCATCCAGGCTCCTGCCTTCATGATCCGCGAAGCGTTGGCGGATGGGAAGCTTGTGCGAATGCTTCCTGATTGGCACCGCGACCCCTTGCCCCTGCACATCGTCTATCCGCCGAACCGGCACCTCAGCAACAAGGTCCGCGTCTTCGTCGACTGGCTGGCAAAGCTGCTGGTCACCTCGCGCATCGGCGATCTCTGATGCATGACATCGACAGCCTCATCTCCGGCGCATCTGCGTGGGGCTGCTGCCGGTCAGGCGTCGGAACATGGCAATAAATGCAGACGCGCTGCCATATCCCAGTTCTTGCGCCACCCGGCGCACTGGCATGTCGGCTTCGAGCATCGCCAGCGCCGCAACCAGCTTCAATCGCTGCCGCCAGTCGTTGAACGACATTCCAAGCTCGTCCTGGCATCGCCTCGAAAGTGTCCGCTCGGTTGTTTTCATCATCCGCGCCCATTCTTCGAGGGACCGGCGATCCCCTGGCGACTCCTGCAGGGCAGACAGCACAGGTCCGAGCAACGCATCGACCGACAGCGGCAGATAGCTTTCGCAGCGCTCCGCCAGCCGTATCTGATCGACTAGCACCTGCGCCAGCCGTAGATCCTCCGTCGTTTGTGGCACGCCGACGTCGCGGATCGCAAAGTCCGCCAGTATAGCCTTCAACAGCGGACTGAGGCTGAGCGTCTGCGGAACGGGCGGCAGGTCGGCACACAACTCACGGGCGACATACACCGTGACGTAGCGAACGTCATGCCTGATCCACGCTTCATGCAGGGTGTAGGGCGGCAGCCATATGCCGTAATGCGGTGGGGAGAGATAGCGGACACCTTCGATGTCCAGTTCCGCGACGCCGACGAGCGCATAGTTCAGCTCGCCCCACTCCTGGCTCTTGGCCGGAAAGACCGTACCTCCAACGTAACTCTCGGTTCGGAAGGAGACCGGGGCTGGCGGCTCTCCGTCAAGGCGTGGGGATCGAAGGGACATGGCGGCATTCCGGGATTGGCTTTCTGGAATTCGCTATATACCACTAATCGGACAACCGCTAAACACATCCCTGCAGCAGACATCTCCATTATCATTCTGCGGGAATATCCATGGCCGACGGAAAATCCATCGAGACAGCCACGCCGCTGACCCCGGCTTCGGCCTTCGCGCCGTTTGCGACCGTGCTGATCTGGTCCGGCAACGTCATTGTCACGGAGGCGGCATTCGGCGTCATCGCTCCGGGATCGATCGCGTTTTATCGCTGGCTGATCGCTTTCCTCGTCCTGCTGCCCTTTGTCGCCAAGGCAGCCTGGCAACAGCGAGCCGTCGCGGCGCGTCACTGGTTGCAACTGGCAGTGCTAGGAGCGCTTGGCATGGTCGTCTACCAGAGCCTTGCCTATGAGGCGGCGAAGACCACGACCGCCGTCAATATGGGCGTTATGCTGGCACTGATGCCGCTGATGTCGGCGCTGCTTGCAAGCCTGCTTGCCGCGGAAAGACTATCGTTCAACCGTCTCGCCGGCGGCGCCGTATCGCTCGCCGGCCTCGTCTACCTCACGTCGCACGGCCATCCCGCCACGCTCCTGACCGGTGGATTTCACCTCGGCGATGGCCTGATGCTGATCGCGATTGCGGCAAACTCGCTCTACGGCGTCCTGCTGAAGCGCTGGACCATTCCGCTGTCGCTCTGGCTGCAGCTGTTCTGGCAGATCGCCTTTGCGACCTTGATGCTGGTTCCCGTCTGGCTGATGGGGACGATTTCGCCGATCACGACGGCAAACCTGCCGCTCATCCTCTACGCCGCCATCCCCACCTCCCTGATTGCGCCACTCTACTGGATGACGGCGATCCGCAGGCTCGGTGCCGCCCGCACCGCCCTCTTCATCAACCTGCTCCCGGTCGTCGTCGCCATTCTTGCTTGGGCTATTCTCAAGGAGGAGTTGCACGCCTACCACGCCATCGGCGGTGCACTTGCGCTGGCCGGCGTTGGCATCGGCCTTCGCCAGCGCAAACCCTCTCGCATAATGGCAAAAGCCGTCACCAACCCTGTTCAACACAGGTCGTGATCTTCCACCAAATACAATCTTAAGGCGATTTTTCTATCTTACTCATCCACTTCGACTATGACTGATAGAGTCGGTAGCGAAAGCAGCAGGCACCGTGGCCAGCGGTGCATCGAGGAAGACGGGCCTCCTCGACCCAGGCGAGGGCCTCGTTACTGAAAACGGAGGTGATCTATGTGGTACATACCGCTTAGTTTCACGTTTGTGGTAAGAAAAACCCGCACAGGCTGGTCAATGACCGTGCGGGTTAACTTTTTATCATAAAAAAATGGTGGGTGGAGTTAGCGCTCCATCCACCGCTCCAAGATATGTCGAACCAACCAATTTTGCAAGTACAGTATCAAGCTCACCGAGCCGATCCCAAGACCACCCTCGAATTTAGTTGAACTATAAAATATCTCGTGATCATATGCTTGCGAGACGGCAGGGGACCCCGCCTCAAGCCGACCAAACGAAACGGCGCCCCCGCGAGACACCCATGAACGCTGCAGCTTCCGACACGACGTTTACCGGCGAAAACGGCTTTCCGGTCGAGGAGCTGCGCGGCATGTTTCCGGCACTGCAGAAGGCCGGCGATTTTGTCTTTCTCGACAATGCCGGTGGCGCGCAGGTGCCGCAGGCTGTTGTCGACGCAGTTGCAAACCACCTCATCGACTTCAACGTCCAGCGCATGGCCAAATACCAGCACAGCCAAGGTGTCGACCGTAATCTCGATGAGGCACGCGTGACCGTTGGCTTGCTCGTCAACGCCTACCGACCGGAAGAAATCTCCTTCGGCCTAAACGCCACATCTTTCATCCGGCTCGTTAGCCTTGGCATTGCAAGGATGCTGGAGACACGCAACGAGATCATCGTCACCGACATGGACCATGACGCAAACATCGCCACCTGGATGGCGCTGGAGGCCGATGGCGCTAGGATCGTCTGGTGGCACATGCGCGAAGACGGTACGCTGCATACGGATGATCTGAAGCCGCTGCTCTCGGAGCGCACCCGCCTCGTCGCCTGCACCGTCACGGCCCATTCGATCGGCACCATCGTCGATGTCAAGACGGTCGGGCAGTTGGCTCATGCCGCCGGCGCAGAAGTCTTTCTCGATAGCGTCCACTACGGCCCGCACAGCCTGATCGATGTGCAGAACTGGAACTGCGACTATCTCGTCTGCTCCGGCTACAAGAATTTTTCGCCGCACATGGGGTTCCTGTGGGGCCGCTACGATGCGCTGGTGAAGCTGCCGACGTTCAAGGAAGACTTCATTCCGGATGTCCCGCCCTACAAGATCGAGGTCGGCACCTTCGCCTACGAGAACGTGGCCGGCATGAACGCTGCCGTCAAATATCTAGAAACCCTCGGCCGCCGCTTCCTGTCCGCCGGAGAACACTCCCGACGCGCTGCCATAGCCGCCGCCATGGGCGCCATCCGCGCCTATGAAACGACCCTGTCGCGCGAATTGCTGGCAATCCTCAAGCGTCACGGCGCAGTGATCTACGGCATCTCCGACGAGACCAACATTGCCGGTCGCGTGCCGACAATATGCTTCAACATCCCCGGCATCACGCCCCAGCAGATTGCCAGTGAAATGGGCGAAGCCGGCATCGGCCTGCGCGACGGCCACATGTTCGCCCCGCGTCTGATGAGACGTCTCGGGCTGACCATGGAACAGGGCGCGCTCAGGATTTCCATGGTGCACTACAACACCCTGGCGGAAGCCGCCCGCTTCGACCTAGTCCTCGGCAACATCATCGCCCGCCATCGGTGAAATGCATTCTCACATCCGATACCCCGCCTGCTGCAGGATCGGCAGCACGCGGTCGCAGAAATATGGCAGTTCCTGCGTGTAGTTGACGAAGGAAAGGGCTATGCCGGCATAGCCTTTTTCGCTGATCTCGATCATTTCAGCGGCGATGCTCTCCGGCGTCCCGATCAGCGGATAGCTTCCGGCACCACCTGCAAAGCGCTGGCGATAGCGGTCATAGGCTCCGGCATCATGCGATTGTGAGAACTCCTTCTTGCCTGCCATATGGGCATCGACCGCCTCGTGATCGGCCATGGTGACGGCGTAGCGCACGTAATAATCCTGCGCTTCCTGCCGGCTCTCGCGGCAGACGACATGGCAGACGGTGTAGACGCCTACATCCCGGCCTTTGGCCTCCGCCCGCTCGCGGATATCGGCAACCGGCTTTCCGGCATCCGCCATCTCCGTGAACGTGGTGAACAGGTAATCGCAATGGGCTGCGGCGAAATCCCGACCCGGACCGCCGAATGCTGCATTCATGGTCACCGGGCGAGGCATCTGCAGGCTCGCCGGCCGGCTGACTGCATCCTTCAGGCTGTAGTAGACACCGTTGAAATCGAAGGGCTGATCGGGGCCGTAGGCGCGCTCGACAATATCGAGCCACTCGGCTGCCTGATCATAGCCCTTCTCGACCAGGGGCGTGCCGAACATGCCGAATTCCTTCGGGTTCCAGCCGCAGACGATGTTGAGGCCTGCCCTGCCGCAGCTGACATGGTCGACCGTCGCCAGCGATTTTGCGGCGTAGAGCGGATGAACGAGTGGCACGTGGACTGTCATGAACAGGCCGATCTGCTTGGTCGAGGCGGCGAGCGCGGCTGCCCAGGTGAAAGTCTCGAACGACCATTCGCGCACCCTGTTGCGGCCACCGAAACCGCGCCAGCGGGCAATCGGCAGCAGGAATTCCAGCCCGGCGCGGTCGGCGATCTTTGCCGCAGCAAGATTGTCCTCCCAGCTTGCCGTCCACCGCTCCGGCACATCGGTGATCGCCAGCCCACCATCGGCATTGGTCGAAAACACGCCAAGCTTCAGCTTGTTCGGCCCCTTGAGCGGATGCTGCTTGATCATGGTTTCTCCCTCACCTTTCCAGTCAGGCTACGTGCAGGATAAAATATTTCAAGCCTAAAATAGATTTCGCTTTCGCAGACTTTGCGTTTAGGTTTATCGGTGAACAAACCAATGCCGCCATCCGGGGATCCACCATGACCAGTTTTCGCCAGCGCTGCCTCGACCGCGCTCCGCTGATCGGCACGTTCTCGGCCATCCCCCACCCTGTCGCCGTCGAAGTCGTGGCAATGGCAGGCGTCGATTTTCTCTGCATCGACTGGGAGCACGCGCAGATCAGTCGCGAGCGCATCGAGGATCTCATCCGCGCCGCCGACGTGCATCGCGTGCCTGCAATTGTCCGGGTGCCCGGCCATGCGCCGGAATCCATCGCCGCCGTTCTCGATGCTGGAGCAGCCGGCGTGCTGGTGCCGCGCATCTCCAATGCCGCAGAGGCCACGGCCGCAGTGATGGCAACGCGGTACCCGCCGGTCGGCGAGCGAGGCGTCGGCCCAGGTCGAGCCGCAGCCTACGGCTATCGCATCCCGGACTACCTCGCGACAGCCAATGAATCCCTCGTTCTCGCCATCCAGGTCGAGACGGCTGAAGGCCTTGCCAACATCGCGGAGATCGCGGCCGTCGAGGGTGTCGATGTCATTTTCATCGGCCCCGGCGACCTGTCGGTGTCGATCGATGCACTCGGGCCAGATGGCAAGGACAGGCTCGACAAGGCCATTCATGCCATCACGGAAACGGCGCTTGCAGCCGGCCGGACTGTCGGCATTTTCCGTCCTTCGACATTCGATATCGCGACCTGGTCGGCGGCCGGCATCAGTTTCTTCCTGCTGGCCAGCGACACAATGTTTCTTGGAGCCGCCATGGCGGAAAACGCTGCAAAAGCGCGCAATTCTTGCGCTTAGCAACAACCGATATTTAAGTTAGCAACATCAACGACTTGAAGCCAATTTTCAAACGTCAGAAATATGCTTTTTCCAGAGACTTTTTAAGCTTCAAATTTTTTTCTTGAAATGCCCTTCGTTTTGGATAACCATTCGAAATCAAGGGGTGATCCATGCGTCTTCCGAAACTATCGGCGACGTTCCGACATCTGAATTTCAAGGAAAAGACCGTGCCTTTACGAGCATCACCCGCAGCCGACAACGACCATTACGCTTTCGACGGCATCCGCGCCCAGATCCGCGACCTGCACACCGAGAATATTGCCGAGCTCGCCATGCGTGCACGCGAACTCGGAGATGTGATCCCGCTCTGGTACGGCGAAGGCGACATGGTAACGCCGGCTTTCATCCGCGATGCCGCCAAGCAGGCACTCGATGACGGCGCCACTTTCTACATCCCCAATATGCGCGGCTCCGGTCCGCTCAACGAAGCCCTTTCGGCCTATCAGTCGCGGCTGCACGACCGCGACATTCCGATCCAGCGTACGACGATCACGCCAGGCGGCATGCAAGCGCTTTATCTCGCCCTCCAGCTGCTGGTCGATGTCGGCAGCAATGTCGTCTACGTCGCGCCGCAGTGGCCGAACATTCACAATGCCATCCACCTGATCGGCGGCGAGCCCCGGCCGGTGCCGCTCGACTTCGACACCGACTGGCACCTCGATCTCGACAAGCTGTTTGCCCGCTGCGACGCCCGCACCCGGGCAATCTGCCTGTCGACACCCTCCAATCCGACCGGCTGGACGGCTTCGCACGACGAGATGAAGGCGCTGCTCGAGTTCAGCCGCCGGACCGGCATCTGGATCATCTCCGACGAGGTCTATGCGCGGCTCTATTTCGAAGGGATCGTTGCACCCTCGATCCTCCAGGTTGCCGATGACGGCGACCGGGTGATCTCGGTGAACAGCTTTTCAAAAGCCTGGGCGATGACCGGCTGGCGCATTGGCTGGCTCACCCACCCGTCCGGCGTCGCCGACCAGCTGGCGGCGATGACGCAATATATCAACAGCGGCACGGCCGGTATGATCCAGGCTGGAGCACTGGCTGCCGTCAGGGATGGCGAGCCGCTGGTCGAGGATGTCAGGCAGAAGATCAAGGCCGGCCTCGACCTCGCCTACGAGAAACTTCCGCAGATTCCGGGCATCGTCCTGCCGGTAAAACCGCGCGGCGGCATGTATGCGTTCTTCGCGCTCGAAGGCGAAAGCGATGCCCGCGCTGCCTGCACCCGCATCCTGGAGACCTCGCGCGTCGGCCTGGCCCCGGGCTATCTCTTCGGAGACAGCTCCCGCGCCTTCCTGCGCATGTGCATCTTCCGCGACATCGAACAGATCCGCACTGCGCTCGACCGCATGGTTGGCGCCATGACATGACGGCCAGCCCTTAAGGGCCGCGCCGATGCTACCCGCGTGGGCCAACGATGCCCACGGGTCCATAACCAGAGGGAAACAGACATGAGCCTTACGCGTCGTAATCTATTGGTGCTCGCCGCCGCCATCAGCCTTGCCGGCGGGTCGTCCATTGCCCATGCGGCAGAGACGTTGAACGTCGGTTCCTACCCGAGCAACCCGCCGTTTGAGTACAAGACGGACTCGGGCGCCTTCGAGGGCTTCGAGGTCGACATCGTCAAGGAAGCCGCCAAGCGCGCCGGAATGACCCCCGAAATCGCCGACTATGGCTTCCAGGCGCTGTTCGCCGGAACCTCGTCCAAGCGCATCGACGTTGCGATCTCGTCGATCACCATCACGCCGGAGCGGCTGAAGTCGCAGTCCTTCACCCAGCCCTACTACGATTCCGACATGGGCATCGCCGCCAAGGCCGACAGCGCCATCAAGGGCATTGCCGATCTCAAGGGCAAGACCATCGGCGTGCTGTCCGGCTCGACCGGCGCTAAATGGGTCGACGAGCATAAGGCCGCAGATGGCTTTGCAGACGTCAAGGGCTACAATGCCCAGCAGGAAATGTTCCTCGATCTCGGCGCCGGCCGGGTCCATGCCGTGGTCAGCGACGTGCCCGGCATGGAATACCTGTTCGTCAAGATGAAAGGCTTCGCCGTAAAGGAGCGCATCAAGACAGGCGAACAGTACGGCCTGATGATGACGAAGGATTCCCCACTGCTCAACAAGCTCAACGATGCCCTGACAGCGATGAAAAAAGACGGCACCTTGCAGGCGATCCACAAGAAGTGGTTTGGCAGCGATGCACCGGCTGGCTCCTCCACCGTCGTCGAAATGCCGATCCCCAAGGCTTGATCGAACCATAAACTGCCATGATCCATGCCGGTCGCCCCGAAGCCGGCATGGATGTGACGGACTGAACGCTTGCAAGACCGGTGGATACCATGTCGCTCGTCGAGACCTTCTTCAACTACGACGTCCTGATGTCGTCCATACCGGCCCTGCTGCGGGGATTGTGGAACACCATCCTGCTCGGCATGATGAGCATCCTCATCGGCGTTCCCTTCGGCCTCGTCATCAGCCTGGTCAGGCTCTATGCGCCGAAACCATTCCGGCTGCTCGCTGTTGGCTATATCGACATCCTGCGGGCGACGCCCGTCCTCGTCGTCCTCATCCTGATCTATTATGCCCTGCCGTTCCTTGGCATCAGGCTAACGTCCTGGGCATCGGCCGTCATCGCCTTTTCCATCGTCATGGCCGCCTACTCCGCCGAGGTATTCCGATCCGGCATCGAGAGCGTCGCGAGGGGCCAGTTCGAGGCAGCCTCAGCCCTCGGCCTGCCGTTCATCGTCACGCTCTACAAGGTGGTCCTGCCGCAGGCGATCCGCATCGTCATTCCGCCGATGACCAGCAATTGCGTATCGATGTTCAAGGATACCTCGCTCGCCTCGACCGTCGCCCTGCCGGAACTGTTGAAGGAAGCGCAGGACGCCCAGGCCCTCTACGCCAACCCCTCGCCCCTGATCGGCGCAGCACTCGTCTACATCATCCTGCTATGGCCAATGGTGCGACTGGTGAGCATGCTGGAAAAGCGCTTCAAGACCGAAAAGGCCCATTGAAGTCTGCGGTTGCCTGGACGGCAGACGTAGTCTCTTGGACAGCACCGGCAGCAATCATTGCGGAGTGCCTCCGCAAGAAGGCACTCCAGAGCGGAAAACATTCAGCTCCTACGCCGAACCGACTTCTGCCTTACGGCCAAGCGCGCGTTCGACGATGATCACCAGCAGGCCTGCGGCTGCCAGGCATGCGGCAAGGAAGAACATCGGCACGATCTTGCTTCCGGTGGCATCGCTGATCCACGGCACCACGTTCTGCGCGATGAAGCCACCGAGATTGCCGACCGAGTTGATGGCGGCCAGGCCCGCTGCGGCGCCGGCACCCCGGAGGAAGCGCGATGGCAGGCTCCAGAACACCGGCTGCCCGGCAAAAATGCCGGCCGCGGCGATGCAGAGAAAGATGAACTGTAGCAGCGGCGAAGTGACAAGGGCGGATAGCGTCAGGGCGATGGCGCCGACGAAAGCAGGTCCGGCGATGTAGGGTGTCTTTGCTTCCGTCTTGTCGGCAGCGGCAGGCACGACCCAGAGGGCAATCGCCACGACCACCCAAGGGATGATGTTGATGAAGCCGTTGACTGTGTTGGTGACGCCGAAGCCCTTGACGATGGTCGGCAGCCAGTAGCTCAACCCGTAGGCTGCCAGCGGAAAACCGATGTAGCAGATAGCCATCAGCATCACCCGCGGGTTGATAAGCGCCTTGAAACCGTCATCAGCAGTCCCGTCCATGCCCTGGTTTTCCTGCGCCAGCCGCTCTTTCAGCCACAGCTTTTCAGCATCGTTGAGGAATTTTGCCTCTTCCGGCCGGTCGTCCAGATAGAAGAATGTCACCAGACCCACCACGACGGCGGGGATACCGGTGGCGAGGAACACCCACTCCCAACCGGCAAGGCCGAGAAAGCCGTGCAGATCCAGCAACATGCCGCCAAGCGGCGCGCCGACAGCATTGGCGATGGCGCTGAAGATCATGAACAGGCCGACCATGCGCCCTCGATAGTTCCGGGGAAACCAGAGGGTCAGGAGAAACAGCACGCCCGGAAAGAAGCCGGCTTCGGCGACGCCGAGCAGGAAGCGCAGGATGTAGAACATCGTCATGTTCTGCGTGAATGCCAGCGCGATCGTCACCAGGCCCCAGCTGACCATGATCCGCGTGAACCACACACGGGCTCCGAACCGCGTCAGAAACAGGTTTGCCGGGATTTCGAAAATGAAATAGCCGACAAAGAACAAGGATGCACCAAGGCCATAGGCGTATTCGCTCATGCCAAGCGTATCGACCATCTGGAGCTTCGCATAGCTGACATTTTGCCGGTCGATATAGGCGATGAGGTAGAGGAGACCCAAAAACGGCATGAGCCGCCAGGTGATCTTCCTGATAAGTGCCTGTTCCGAAACCATGCCGCGTCTCCTCCTCGCAAAATAACAATCAGCCTCCCGTCACCTAGTGCCGGCGCAAAGGCTGGCAACCCTGTAAGGGAAACTTACAGTTGTGTCGCGGATTTGGTGGAGCGCCGTTTGATGCGTTAGTAGATAGAGCTGATAGTGGCAGCCCAATTCAAATTTGGAGAGAAGTGCTTCATACGTATATATTCGTGAAATAAAATAATTAATGCGATTGAGCGAATGTCGACCTGCTCACTTTATGGCCTGCCAGTAAAGATAATCCGTGTATTCCTCAGTAGTCATCTCCCGATAAACAACACCCATCGGTGAGGATTTCTTCATGAGGGGGCCATCAAGTGAGATGCCGGATTCAAGCTCAACAACACCGGTGGCAACACAAGGCTCCCACTTCTCTGTTGCCCCAAATAACCTGTTCAAAACCGCGATCATATCATCCCCTAGCTGAAATTCATGCTTAACAAACAACTAACGCGGATTGCTAGCCATCAGATGTAAGCTGGGGACAAATTTGCAGAAGTGGTATTATTGCAACTATATTTGCAATGCCAACTTTTAGAGATAACAATGCCTGTTTCACGAAAAATTTTGAGAACAGGCCAGCATGGGCGGTAATTTACAAGCGAAATTATAGTTATAATATTATATAAATGAAATTTATTAAGGTAAAAAATAAAACGGAAGGTCTGCTAAAGAAAAATATACATAATAATAGAAGAAATATCCACCACAGAATCTTTGATTTGCGTCGCCATGCGACGTCGATTGCCAATAATGCCCACTAGATTTGGCTGCTGCTCTGCCGCCAACTCTTAATCAAACTCCCCGCCCGAAAGGTGGTTGCTGACGGAGGCCTTGACGGTGCCGATGTCGGTCCAGAGTTCTGCGATGATGGACGGGTCTACGTCTCCCAGCATGTCGCGCAGCCACCCTTCGTGGGCGGCGGCCATGGCGGTGAACAGCTTTTCGCCCTTGGCCGTCAACTTGGCGACGGTCACGCGCCGGTCGCCGTGGGGCGTTTCGCGCAAAACCATGCCGTCGATTTCCAGCCGCTCGACAAGCCCCGTGACGTTGCCGTTGGTGACCATCGTCCGTTTTGAGAGCTCGCCGAGCCTCAGCCCGTCACTTTCGCGATAAAGCTGCGCCATCAGGTCGAACTGCGGCAGCGTCGCGCCGAATTCGGCCCGCAGCCGGCGGCGCACTTCCTGCGAGATCAGCTTCGTGGTCGACAGCATGCGCAACCAGAGGCGCAGTTCCTGCTTCTTGCCATCCTGGGCGCCGTGGGCAATCGCCTCCAGGTCGACAGTTTCGCTTTCTGCTTCGGCCATGATCCCCGCTCGAATTCCTGGACCGCAATCCGTGTTTCCATGGCATACGAAGCAATATTTGAAATGTCAAAGGTTTCGGGTCGGGCTGCCTTGCACGCCAGTGGATAGCATCACTTCGCCAGCATCCGGGCAAGCAGGAAGCCGGAGCCAGCTCCCGTTCCCGCCCCCGGCCAGGTGGACGCACCGCACATGTAGAGGCCGGCGACCGGCGTCCTGTAGCGCGAATATCCGGCGACGGGACGGAACAGGAAATTCTGGTCCAGGTGATGGCTGCCGGAAAGGCTGTCGCCGCCGATGAGGTTGGGGTTTTCGCGCTCGAGGTCCAAAGGCGAGACGACCGTCCGGGCGAGGATCTTGGCTCGCAGGCCCGGCGCATGGACCTCGATGATATCGATCACCCTGTCGGCGTAGTCCTCCTTGACCGCATCCCAGCTGAGCGCGCCGATCTTCGCAGCGGCGTCGCCGAGGATCTCGGCCGGAAGAACCCGCACCTGGACCCAGAGCACATGCTTTCCGGCAGGCGCCCGTGACGGATCGATGGCGGTCGGCTGGCCGACGACCAGCGCCGGCTCTACCGGCAACAGACCGGCCGCCGCTTCCGCATAGACTTTCGACATCATCTCGAGATCAGGTGCGATATGCACATAGGCAAAGCTCTTCAGCGCCTCTCCGGCCGTCCAGTCCGGCAGGCTGTCCAGCGCCAGATGGATCATCATCGTGCCGGGTCCGGCGCGGAACCGGCTGACCTTGCGATCGAAGTCCCGGCGTTTCGGATCGGCATCGAGCAGCTTGTCGAAGAGGTTCTTCGGATTGACGTTGGCGATGACGGCGCGGCTCGCCTCCAGCCGACGGCCATCGGCCAGCAGCACGCCGGTCGCCTTGCCGCCGGACACCAGCACCTTGTCCACCGCCGTCCCGAGCAGGATCTCGCCCCCGCGTGCGGTCAGCATGCCCGTCATCGCCTTGATGATCGTATCCGCACCGCCTTGTCCAATGACCATGCCAAAGGCCTGGTTGGCCATCGATTCCAGATAGGGAAACAGCGCACCGCCTGCGACATCCGGTGCAAAATCGAGGTGTAGCCCCCAGGCGGCCATCATCGTCTTAAGCTTCGCGTGACGAAACCGGGCATCGAGGAAATCGCGCGGAGAGGAAAGCAGCATGCGCACCGTGTCGTAGAGCCAGCCGCTGCCCTTTTGCCGCCAGGCCTTCCAAAGGACGTTCGCTGCTGCAAGCGAGGGCATGGGTGCACCGAGCAGCCCGAAGATGTGCGGCGCATCGGTGGTGAATTCGGAAAGCATTGCCCGCCAGGCCGCCGCGTCCTCCGGCGAAAGTGCCGCAATCGCAGCCGCCGTCTT
This sequence comes from Rhizobium rhododendri, assembly GCF_007000325.2. GTDB lineage: Bacteria > Pseudomonadota > Alphaproteobacteria > Rhizobiales > Rhizobiaceae > Rhizobium > Rhizobium rhododendri. The sequence goes on from NZ_CP117267.1 coordinate 2,299,713, forward strand.
TTCGAGATCGGTGCTGACGCCGAGATACGTGCCGTCTCGGAAGACGCTGGCGAAACAATCGGCGGCCGGTACGAAACCGAGACCGTTGGCAACGAGCTCCTGCCTGTATTGGGCAAGGAAGGCCGAACCCGCAAACATCGATAGGTTCATGGCGCAGAGATCGTGCCGAAAACCCGGTAGCGTCACCTCCGCAGTCTTGACCGCACCGCCGGCGGTCGTGCTGCCCTCGACGACTGCAACCTTCCAGCCTTTTGCGGTCAGATGTACCGCTGCCGCAAGCCCGTTATGCCCCGCCCCCACCACCACCGCGTCGTATGCCATGATCCACCTTCCGTTCCCTTATTATTTTATACATCACATGCATACATTCTGCGCCGCCGGCATCAAGGGCAGAGGTCTCGAAATCCCGTCATGGACCGCACGACGATGCGGAATTTGGCTGGAATAACGCCACTGGAGAGCCTGTTTTATAGGCCATATGCCCACCTTTGCCAAAATGTCGGGCGGCCTGAAACTTGACGCCCGAGCCGCCCCGCAAATGCTTGCAATATCATATGGTGTGACATAGGCTTGCCCCATTCAGCCGCCTGCCTGGGCGCAAGAAGGGCAGATCAATGCCCCATCCAGCACGGCGGTTTTCGTTCAAGGGGAACATACGAATGACGTCGAACACGCTTGCAAGCCTGGCCACCGCCCTCGTTTCGGGCTCCATCAAGGTCGTCGATCTCACCGCATCGCTCGGCCCCGACACCCCGGTGCTCTACCTGCCGCCGCAGTTCGGCAAGAACACGCCGAAGGTCAAGGTCCACACCATCTCGCAGTATAACGAGGATGGGCCGTTCTGGGCCTGGAACTGGCTGGAACTCGGCGAGCATACCGGCACCCATTTCGATGCACCGAGCCACTGGATCACCGGCAAGGACAACCCCCGGAACACCACAGACACCATTCCTCCGCAGAATTTCGTCGCCCCCGTGAATGTCATCGATCGTTCGAAGGAGGCCGCCGCCAACCCGGACTATCTGCTGACCGTCGACAGCATCAAGGAATGGGAAGCTGAGCACGGCGACATCGAAGCCGGATCCTGGGTATTGCTGCGCACTGACTGGTACAAGCGCAACGGTTCGACCGAGACATTCTTGAACGCCGACGAGAACGGCCCGCATTCGCCGGGTCCGACTGCCGAGGCGATCGAATATCTGCTCACCAAGGACATCATCGGCTGGGGCCAGGAAACCATCGGCACAGATGCCGGCTCGGCCGGTGGCATGAACCCGCCCTTCCCGGCCCACAACCTGATGCACAAGAACAACCGCTACGGTCTCGCCAGCCTCTGCCAGCTTGATCTTCTGCCGCCAAAGGGCGCCATTCTCATCGCCGCCCCACTGAAGATCGTCTCCGGCACCGGCTCCCCCGTCCGCGCCCTGGCCCTGATCGCCCAATAGGCGCACCATGCCCTTAGGCGCTCCCTCTCTCCGCCACCGGCAAGGCTCTTGGCCCGGGAGAGCGTCCGCCAAAGGGCACCGGGCGCTTTCGAGCCCCGCTGCGGTGAAGGGACTGGCGGAAGCAGAATCGCTGCCTCCGCCCTCCGCCGCTAGGCAAGCCGCCGCCCCATACATCCCCCACCCTCATTCCAGTGCTCGTCACAGGAATCCAGCCACGGCGCGTCTGCGCCGTGAAAAAACACTTGACCGTCCGCCACAAGCCTTCCCGCGCCCAAGGACTTGGGCGCACTGGATTCCTGTGACAAGCACAGGAATGAGGGAAACCGTGGCAACCTCCCGCCCTCCCGCAAAAGCCAGACTGGCGGAGACAGAGGCAGCAGAGGCAGCAGAGGCAGCAGAGGCAGCAGAGGCAGCAGAGGCAGCAGAGGCAGCAGAGGCAGCAGAGGCAGCAGAGGCAGCAGAGGCAGCAGAGGCAGCATCATTGCAAGCGCCTATCCCACTAAGGCAAGCCATCGGAAGCACCACTTCCCTCCCTCATTCCTGTGCACGTCACAGGAATCCAGCCACGGCACGTCCGCGCCGTGAAGGGACGTCTCTGGGCTCGTCATATACCCTCCCGGCCTCGACGAGCGGGCCCCATCCTCCAACCACTCTTTGCGGGACAACGGCATGAGCAGCCATGACTACATAATCGTTGGCAGCGGCATCAATGCGCTGGTTGCGGCGGCCATGCTGGGCAAGAGGGGTCGCAAGGTTCTGATCCTCGAGCGCAACGAGCGTATCGGCGGATGCCTGCGCAGCGAGGAGATCACTGAGCCCGGCTTCGTCCACGACGTCATGGCGACAACGATGGTGCTGTTCCTGACCTCGCCGGCCTACGGGGCGCTCGGTAAGGATCTGGAGGCGCGCGGCCTTGCTTTCTCGCATGCCGACCTGCCAACCGGCGTGCTGCGTCCGGACGGATCGAACGTCATCTTTTCCAGGGATCGCCAGCGCAACATAGCAACATTCGAAGCCCTCTCGGCAGGCGACGGCAAGACTTTCTCCGACGAAATGGACAAGCTCGGAGCCGATGCGCCATTCCTGTTCTCCCTGCTCGGCGGCGCTCTCTGGTCGGGCAACATCTTGAAGACTGTGTCCCGGCAGGCCTGGGGGCGAGGCCTTCGCAACCTTGCTGCCTGGTTCGGCAACGCTCTGACGCCCGCGCGCGGCTACCTGCAAACAGCCTACGGCTCGGACCTTGCCCGCGCACTCTGGGCACCTTGGGTGCTGCATTGCGGCCTCAGCCCGGAAGATTCCTATTCCGCCGAAATGCTGAAGGTCATCGGGTTTGCCATCGAACTTGCGGGCTGCCCGGTAGCGACAGGGGGCGCCGGCGTTCTGGTCACTGCTTTCGAACGGCTGATTGCGGACCAGGGCGGCACCATCCGTACGGGTGCCGATGTCGCAAGCATCCTGCCCGGCCCCGGCAACGTCGCCGGCGGCGTTCGCCTTGCGGGTGGTGAAACCCTCACCGCCACCGGCGGCGTCATCTGCTCGACGACCCCGAACCAGCTTTATGAGCGCCTGATGGCCGACTGGCCCGGGCCGCTGCCGGCACAGATCCGCAAGGATGTCTCCCAATATCGCTATGGCAAGGGCAACATGCAGATCCACTACGCGCTGTCCGCCCCGCCCCGCTGGAAACATAACCCTGAGCTCGGCCAGGTCGCGTTGCTGCACCTGACCCCCGGCCTCGACGGTGTCTCGCGCGCCTGCAACGAATGCGAACGCGGTCTACTGCCGGCGGAACCCACCGTTTGCGTCGGCCAGCCGGTATCCTTCGACCCCAGCCGGGCGCCCGAGGGCAAGTCCATCCTCTGGCTACAATTGCCGGAAGCGCCGCGCCTGCTGAAAGGCGATGCCGCGGCCAAGATCGAGACACCGGCGGATGGCCGCTGGACGGAGACGGTGCGCGAACAGTATGCGGATCGCATAGAGGCGTTGCTGGCGAGCCACATCGAAAACTTCGCCGAAATCAGGCTTGCCCGCCGCGCCTACTCTCCGGCCGATCTCGAGACGATGAACATGAACCTCGTCGGCGGCGACCCCTATGGCGGCCATTGTGGCCTCGACCAGTTTTTTCTCTGGCGGCCCTTCAAGTCTTCGGTTAATCACCGCACCCACATCAAGGGCCTGTACCATATCGGTGCGTCGTCCCACCCGGGCCCTGGCCTCGGCGGCGGTTCGGGTTTCCTGCTCGCATCCTCGCTGAAATAACAGGAAGACGAGGAGGCGTGTGTTCATGGAAGAACGGTTTTCAGGTGTCGTGCTCAGGCGCAAGGACGATGGCTACGATGCCCGCCCGACCATGGGCGAGATCGGCCTGAACCATTTCGCGCCCTATCTGATGAACCGGCTGATGTCCCGCTGGAACGCCAACATGGCCGACGAGCTGAAGGAACTGGACATCTCGACCGCCAAGATGCGGGCGCTGGCGGTGCTCAGCGTCTCGACCTCAGTGACCATCAACGAGCTGTCGATCTTCGCCGTGACCGAGCAGTCGACAATGAGCCGGACGCTGGATTCGCTGGAAACCCAGGGCTACATCCGTCGGCAACCGCGCGCCGAAGACATGCGCATCCGCGATGTCTCGATCACCGAGGAAGGCCGTGCCGCCTTCGAAAAAGTCTGGCCGACGATGTACGACCTGTTGCTGCAGATGTTCGACGGCGTCGAGGAAGCCGAATACCGCGCCTTCATCGGAACGCTGCACAAGGTGCTGCACAATATCCGCAAGCACGAGATCTGAGGACCGCAGAGCGGCTGTGGCGCGTCGTGACAAAATCTGCGGGAGTTGGTACTATCGGACCATGGACCGGAAAGAAGTCATTACCCGCCTGAAAGCCACCGAGCCGCAGATACGCGCGCTGGGTGTTGATGCTCTCTATCTGTACGGCTCATATGCCAGCGACAGCGCGCGCAGTGATAGCGATCAAGATGCGGGCGCTGGCGGTGCTCAGCGTCTCGACGTCAGTGACCATCAACGAGCTGTCGATCTTCGCCGTGACCGAGCAGTCGACAATGAGCCGGACGCTGGATTCGCTGGAAACCCAGGGCTATATCCGCCGGCAACCGCGCGCCGAAGACATGCGTATCCGCGATGTCTCGATCACCGAGGAAGGCCGCGCCGCCTTCGAGAAAGTCTGGCCGACGATGTACGACCTGCTGCTGCAGATGTTCGACGGCGTCGAGGAAGCCGAATACCGCGCCTTCATCGGAACGCTGCACAAGGTGCTGCATAATATCCGCAAGCACGAGATTTGAGGGCCGCGGAGCGGCTGCGGCGCGTGATGACAAAATCTTCGGGAGTTGGTACTATCGGACCATGGACCGGAAAGAAGTCATTACCCGCCTGAAAGCCACCGAGCCGCAGATACGCGCGCTGGGTGTTGATGCTCTCTATCTGTACGGCTCATATGCCAGCGACAGCGCGCGCAGTGATAGCGATATTGATGTCTTGGTCGATTTTTGTCCGGAGAGCGGCAAGGGCCTGACAGCTTTCATGATGCCTTACCAACTTTTGGAAGACCAGTTCCCAGGCGTCGAAATTGGTTACGGTACGCGGGAGTCAATTTCGCCTGCCTATCGCGCCTCTGTAGAGCAAAGCGCGATCAGAGTATTCTGATGACCTCAGCGAAGAGTGTGCATGTCCGCTTGCTGCACATTCTGGAGAACATCGATGGCATTCTGTCTGCCACAAAGGATGTGAAGCCGGATGCGATCGCCGACGATTTTTTGGTCCTGCGCGCCATAGAGCGCTGCATTCAGATTATATCCGAGGCAGCGAAGGAATTGCCCTCCAAAATGCGTTCGAGCGAACCCGATATTTCCTGGCGTGCCATCATTGGCATCGGCAATCTGCTGAGACATGAATATTACCGCATTCGACCGGGCGACCTATGGGACATTATCCACGTCCACTTGCCCAAACTACGACCAGCCATTGCAAGGCTTCTGTCAGAGGCAGAACAATGACTGCTACGCCAGTCAGTCCAGCAAATTATCACGCCTTCGACCCCAGCCCCAAAAGCATGGGGCCAGAGTGTGAGGTAGCCGCTACACATGTCCGGTTCGGACGCGGGCGTGCTATTGGGTCTGGGTGGTGACCGCAGGCTGCGGAGTGGTTGCGTCGGGGGCATTGGCCTTTCCGACGAAATACATTCCGCCCACAAAGATCACGCAGGCAACCACCGTGATCGCTGCCAGCTTGGCAATCGATCCCACGCTGGTCCGTTCCGTACCAAAACCCATCTCTTCTGAAGTCATCGTTTAAAAACTCCTCCGTTGATGCGAGCGCTTCTCCTCTTCGCCCGCATCTGGGAAGGGTAACACAGCTTTTCCCCGGTTACATCCCCTAAGATGTAACCCAGGCATATCTACACGTATTGCGGTGCAACATGCAGTGGCCGGAGAACTGGCGCAGTGCAACATCGACCGGTTTCCGACCGCCACGTTAACCTGCTGGTTTGTTGGGGATCAGCGCGGTTGCGCCGGCTGCAATTGCCGCGATGATCGCGAAGACGTAGAAATTCCACTCGGGCGCAACCGCGATGCTGGCGATATAGCCGCCGATCAACGGCCCCAGCAATGCTCCGATCCGCGCGAAGCTCAGAGCCCAACCGGTGCCGGCCGCGCGGACAGAGGGCTTGAGATAGTGGGCGAGATAGCCGGTCAGGATGAGCGACGCCGACACCGTGCCGAAACCCGCCACGGCTACGACCGCGTAGTTCAGCAGGATCGAACCCTTGAAGGCGAGTGCGGCGATACCGATAGCGCCGAGCAGGTACGACAGGGTGACCGTCAGCTTCACGCCGAATCTATCCGCCCATTGCCCGAGCACGATACCACCGATCGCCGACGTAAAGGAAAAGACGGCAAGGAAGAGCAGGCTGTCGCCAAGATCATACCCGCTCTTGCGCATGATCTGCGGCAGCCATTGCGCCAGCCCGTAGACCAGCAGCAGCCCCATGAACAGCGCTAGCCAGAAACATATCGTCGCAAAGGCGTTTTTCGGTGAGAAGATTTCGCCGAGTGCAGTTCGCCAGCCGACCATCTCCCTGGTGTGGGAAGGTTCAACCGGGACCGGCAGACGGAGCCGCGTGGCCAGCTTCGCAGCCGCCTCGTTGCGCTTGCGGGAGACAAGATAGTCCAGCGATTCTGGCAGCAACCAGGCCATGACGGGGACACAGAGCAACGGCAGCGCGCCGATCAGCACCACCGGTCGCCAACCGTAATCCGCAAGCAGCCCCCGACCGACCAAGGCCGCCGCAAACAGCCCCAGCGAATAGCCGGAATACATTATGCCGTAGTTCAGGCTCTTCCTCCTGGCCGGGGAATACTCGATAGTCAACGCCGCGGCGATGGGGATTATGCCGCCGAGACCGAGCCCCGCCACGAAGCGGCTGATGGCAAAGACGGTGGGCGTCGGCGCTGCCGAGGTGACGATCATGCAGACCGCGAACAGCGACAGGCAGCACAGAAACATCGGCTTGCGTCCGTAGAGATCGCTCAGCGTACCGATCAGGATACCACCGACCAGCATGCCGAAAATGGTGTAGCTGCCCATGGCGCCAAGCTGCATCGGCGTCAGACCCCAGGCGCTGTCGGTCGAGAGCGCCGGCAGGATGGCACCGAGCACGCCAACGTCATAGCCCTCAGCAAAAATGGCAAACCAGCACAGGAGTACCACCATCAAACCGGTGTTCTGGCGTCTGGCAGAGGTACCCGCGTCGACCCCGGATGCTTGAAGATCGTCCATCCAGTTCCCCTTTATTTTCAACCGTTCCGTCCTCACCCTCATCGCTGTGCTTGTCACAGCAATCCAGCCACGGTGCGCTGCGCCGTGAGGAGACCCTTGCCGCTCTGGAAAAAAAGCAGCTCGCCCAACGAATTAGGCACCTGACAACGGTGACGGGCACTAGAACGAGACAAAAGCGCCTCTCCCGCACACGATGGCCTTCGCCCCAAAGCGTCGGCAATCCCTCCACCCTCTAAAGCGTTGCCACCGTCTTTAGCGCGCCATCGAGCGCGATACCGCTTTCGTCGAGCAGGGCTGCTTGGCGCAGGCGCTTCATCCAGGCGGCACCGTCCTCCCGATCTCGCAACAGCGGCAGCGCCGACATGACACGGTCGAATTTCGACAGGCCGCGGGCGTGGGTGTCGGAGTAGCCCTTGACGAGGCGCCTGTTGTTGAGCACCTCGACGGCGAGATCGTAGTTGGCAGCGAGCAGGCCGGTGGCCATTGCGAGCCAGGCGTCACGGTGTGCCATCTCACGGGAATGGCGCAATGTTCCCCGGCGTGTCCCGCGCAAAGCCGAAACGGCATAAAGGCTTAGGAACCAGAACAGCGTTCCCGTTTGCACCCTTCGCCCCTTGTTGACGAGGCGATCGAGCCGGGCAAACAGCTTCGGCCGGTTTTCGATCCACAGGCCCAGCCGCTTCGGAAGAGTGCCGCAGATCTCCTCCATGCGCGGATGCATATACTCTGTCATGTAGACGATCTGGTCGGCCTTTGCCCCGACCTCCTTGCGAACCCGGTCGAAACGGGATGCCCGCACCTTCAGGTCGGCAACGCGGATGACATCGTCATAGGCCATCGAGATCGCGACGTATTTCGCTGCCTGAACGGTGAACGCGAAGCCTTTTCCCGCGCCGCCATATCTGCGGTCGAGTTCAAGCAGACTTGCCACGCGGCTCAGATATTCGTCGCCATAGGCCGGATCCTGGAAATCCGTCAGCTTCCTGGCGCCGGCAAAGAGCAGCGGATGAGCCTCTTCCGGAAATTCGGCACGGATGCGGTAGACGATCCTGTCGAGAGAGGGATGTCCTGCCGTCTCGGGCAGCGCGTCGAAATGCTTGTGCGGCGTCGCCGAGACCACATCGTTGGTCCTCGCCGTCGCCCGCTCGAAGGCGGCATTGAAAGCCTTCAGGCTCGGCTCGATGCCTTTTCCGCCGCCGCGAATGGTCGCCTCGAATGCCTCCCTTGAAAAGGGCAGCACACCGGCGGCGGCCAGCGCCCCGAACATGGACGCGGAAATGACGCTGCCGTTTTTGGCCGCCAGCGTATCCATGTCGAAGGCGATAATCCGCTTGGCGGCAAAATCCGTGGCTTCGACGACAACTTCGGGATTGCCGATGCCATCACCCGGCTTCTCCTTCTCGCCGACCGCCAGCGCGCGGTGCGTCGAGGCAATCAACGTCGTACGATCCGGCGTCACCAGGCCGCGCAGAACGGAGCGTCCGGCTTCCATCAGTTCGGCGGCCAGCACGATATCGACGTCGCCCGGCGTCGGCATCAGCGCAAAGATCGGATGGCGGCCCTCGCGGGCGGGCAACAGTTCGAGATAGTAGATGGTGGCGCCGGTACGCTGGGCGACGCCGGGGACAGACGTCGTCTGTGCCATCCAGCCTTGGCTTTCCGCCAGCCCGACGATCCAGTCGGCAAGCACCCCGCCGCCCTGGCCGCCCATGGCGAGAATGGCAATCGAGATCGGCTTGTCCGTCGACAGGCGAATGGCGCCGACGGCCGTTGTAGCAACATGCTCGTTCATGGCGATCCCCTCAATCTGCAAAGACGATGCGGCTTGCCTTGCGGCGGGCCTGCAGCCAGCCGATGACGGCACTGCGCATCCTAGCGAGAAAGCGGTCCCAGCCGGTCGGGTTGTGGATAATATCGGCGCGGTAGAACGACGGACAGAGGATGGCGGCCTCCGCCACCTCGCCGCAATTGCCGCAGCCGACGCAGCTGTTGTCGATGGCAGCGACCGGATCGTCCTTCAGCGGGTCGTCGGTGTGCTTGACCGACAGCGACGGACAGCCCGACAGCCGGATGCAGGCGTGGTCGCCGGTGCAGACATCCTCGTCGACGCCGAAGCGCTCCTTGACCATACGCTTGCCGTCCTTCACCGCCTTGTTGAACAAAGGCTTCACCCGGCGCTGCTTGTTGAGCATGCATTCCGACGAGGCGACGATGATCTTCGGGCCCGGCTCCTTGGTCGTCAATGCCTCGCGCAGGGTGTCGCGCATCTTGGCGACATCGTAGGTCCGGTCGATCTGGCGGACCCAGGTGGCGCCGATGCCCTTGACGGCATTGACGATGGAATTGTTGGTCTTGCGCCGCGGATTGTCCGCGCGCGACGACAGGATGTCCTGGCCGCCAGTGGCTGCGGAGTAGAAATTGTCGATGACGAGGATGACGCCGTCCTGCTTGTTGAACACCGCATTGCCGACTGAGGTCGCCAACCCGTTGTGCCAGAAGCCACCGTCGCCCATGACCGAGATCGAACGCTTGTCCGCTTCGACATTGAAGGCCGAGGCCGAGGCTGGTCCAAGACCGTAGCCCATCGTCGTGCCACCGATGTTGAACGGCGGCAGGATCGAGAACAGGTGACAGCCAATATCGGCGGCGACATGGTGCTCGCCCAGTTCCTGTTCGACCAGTTTCATTGCTGCAAAGATCGGCCGCTCCGGACAGCCGATGCAGAAACCGGCAGGCCTCGGCGGTACGACCTCGGCCAGCGCCCTGACCTTCGGATCGTTGAGAACGGGCGACGGATCCGGCAGCGGCGGCTGGTTGCCGAGCAGCACGCGCGCATGGGTCTCGAGGAAGGTCTTGATGCCCTTCATCAGCACCTGCGTCGTGTATTCGCCGCCCATCGGCAGGGTGTCCTTGCCGGCGATCCGCGTCTGGATGTCGCGGCGGCGCAGGATCGTGTTCAGCGACTGCTCGATATATTCCGGCGCCCCCTCCTCGACCATCAGAACGGCCTTTTTGCTGGCGCAGAATTCGGCCAGCTGGTCGTCGATCAGCGGATAGGCGACGTTGAGCACATACAGAGGCACGGAACAGTTGCCATAGACATCGGCAAGGCCAAGCTGCTGCAACGAGCGCATGACGCCATTATACATGCCACCCAGCAGTATGATGCCGACATCGCCTTCGCTGGGACCGAAATATTCGTTGAGCCTGCGGCGCTTGATGAACTCTACGGCAGCCGGCCAGCGGTGCTCCAGCTTCTGCTTTTCATGGACGAAGGTCGCTGGCGGCAGGACGATGCGGTTGACGTCGCGGACCGGATTTTCCAGCGCCTGGCGCAGCGTGAACTCCGGCCGCTTATTGTTCTTTGCTTCGAACTGGCCGTGCACATGGCAGCTGCGGATACCGACCTGCAGCATCACGGGTGTATTGGAGGCCTCGGAAAGCTCGAAGCCGGTTTCGACAGCATCGACGATCGACGGCAGGTTGGGGCGTGGATTGAGCAACCACATCTGCGACTTCATCGCATAGGCATGGCTGCGCTCCTGCATGATCGACGATCCCTCGCCGTAATCCTCGCCAATGATGATCAGCGCGCCGCCGGTCACCCCGCCGGACGACAGGTTGGAGAGTGCGTCGGAGGCAACGTTGGTGCCGGCCGTCGACTTCCAGGTGACGGCGCCGCGCACCGGGTACATCACCGAGGCCGACAGCATCGCCGCCGCCGCTGCCTCCGAGGCCGATGTCTCGAAGTGGATGCCGAGGTCTTCCATGACATCCTTGGCGTCGGCCAGCACGTCCATCAGATGCGAGATCGGCGAGCCCTGGTAGCCGCCGACATAGGAGACGCCGGACTGCAGCAACGCCTTGGTAATCGCGAGAATTCCCTCGCCGCGGAAGGTGTCGCCCTCCCCCAGCTTCAGGTCCTCGACTTCGCGGGCAAAAGACCGTTCAGCCATTTCAGTTCCCCTTCGCCCTTGTCAGGCGTTTTCTTCAATCATTTGCAAAAGCATATTTTGCGCTTCGACCGGCTGTCAATCAGCAAATGGCGTGAAGCCATCAACATGCGTTACCGCACGCCCGTTTGATCGGAGTAAAAGCAAACTGAGCCGAATAAATATGCAAAAGCATACATTATGCTCAACTGGATCTTGCGCAGTCTCCGGCAGATTCCGGGAGATGGAGACCGACACTGCTATTTTTCTACAACGCCAGAGAATCCGCTTGCGCTTCCCGATGGTTATTTTAAGATTAAAACATTCCGATAATAAATCGCCAGCGGCAGGCCGGCCACAGGTCATCTACCGCTGAACAGGGGAACGGAGTGACCATGGACCATCTGACACGGCGCCAGGCGTTGAGCCTAGGCGCGGCTACTTTCATCACGGGCATTCTCGCTGGCCGGACGGTCGTCGAGGCGGCCGATGTGAATACGCTGACGATCGCATTCAACGTCAACCTGCCGGCCTTCGACCCGACGACAGGCCCCTCGGCCGTCAATCCGACGATCCAGGCGATCTACCGCTCGGTCTTCGACCAGTTCATCGGCCAGGGCCCGGACCTGAAGTTCCAGCCCGGCCTGCTCACAAAATGGGGTTGGAACGACGACAAGACCAAAGTCTGGATGGACGTCCGCGAGGGCGTTACCTGGCACGATGGATCCAAATTTACCCCGGAGGATGTCGTCTGGTCGCTCAACCGCGCTGGCGACCAGAAGGGCGGCAACCCGATCTCCTTCATCTGGTCGACTGCCACCAACTACAAGATCGAGGGCAACCGGATTACCGGGGACGTCGTTCGCTACGAGCCGACCTATTTCATGTGGATGGCCTTCCTGACAGGCTATGTCCTGCCGAAAGACTACTTCACGAAAGTCGGTCCGGAGGGCTTCGAGAAGAAGCCTATCGGCACGGGCCCGTATATGGTCGATGCCTACGAGGGCAATTCCTTTCTGCGCCTCAAGGCCAATCCGAACTATTTCGGCGGCAAGCCAGCCTTCGAGACGGTCATCTACAAATTCGTCCCGGATACGACAAGCCGCGTCGCCGAGATCGAATCCGGCTCCTCCGACGTGACGCTGGAAGTGCCCTACGAGGATTTCGACCGCCTCAAGAAGAAGAAGGGCCTCGACGGCGTCGCAACGCCTGTCTCCGACATCGGCATGATCTTCATTTCCAATGTCGGCCCGATGCTCGACAAGAACGTCCGGCTCGCCGCCAACATGGCGATCGACAAGGACGCCATCATCAAGCGCCTGCTGCGCGGCTACGGCAAGCCGTTGTCGACGCTCGAGGCGCCGGAATATTCGGCATATGACGCCGCCATCAAGACGCCTTACGACCCGGAAGGTGCCAAGAAGCTTCTTGCGGCCAGTGGCTTCTCGCCGGAAAAGCCCGTGAAGTTCGCCATCAAGACCACCCGCGGCTTCAAGCCAAAGGACTACGAGATGATCCAGGCGATCGTCGGCATGTGGCGCAAGGTCGGCATCGAAGCGGAAATCGAAGTCTACGAGATCGCCAAGCACTACGAGCTTCGCGCCGCTCACCAGCTCGGTCCTGCCGCCTTCTACAACTGGGGCAATGCCATCGGCGATCCAACGACCTCGACCGGCTTTGCAATGTACAGCAAATCGCCGCATTCGGGCTGGAAGACGGACGATGTCGACAACCTGATCAACCCTCTCTGGGGCGAAAAGGACGAAGCCAAGCGCATCGCGGGCTGGAAGGCGGTCGATAAGTATATTGCCGAAGAGGGATACGTCATCCCGCTGCTGCAATATGCCCAGCCGATCCTCTACAAATCGAGCGTCAAGGTCACCCCGAACATCTCGGGCGCCCTGCAAGCAGCGCAGGTAGCGAAGGCCTGATAGAGGTTTGGACGCAAGCCACGGGCTAATCTCCCCCGTTGCGGGGGAGATGTCAGCAAAGCTGATAGAGGCGGGTTGGTCGCCACGCACTTCCACAGTGACGAGCGACACCTGTGCCTTGTCCCGAACATCCACAGGCGCCCACTCATCAGTCATTCCGGTCATCTTCCTTCCCGCCGGCGGGGAGATGAATTCCTCTTCATTGGCCAATTCAGCCTTATTCGATCGAACGGGCACCGACATGAACATATGGCGGCACCAGACCATCCTCCCTCACTCCTGTACTCGTCACAGGAATCCAGTGCGCCCAATTCCTTGGGCGCGGGAGATGTCACGGCTAGACTCATGGCGTTCTCTAACGGTGCCCCTATGGCGACGATCAACAGGTGGCAGGATGACCAAAGCTGATGCCGCGACTTTCACCAGGAAGCGGCCGAGAATTGGTTTATGCCGCTGCCTGACGGCCGGAAGCCATAATCCATGATAGCCATTGCCATTCTCAATCGCCTGGTCATGGCCCTTGTCACGCTGTTCGGTGTGGCGCTGATCGTCTTCGTGCTTTTGCGCGTTGTCCCCGGCGATCCGATTGCCATGATGATCTCGCCAGGCGCCACACCGGCCGACATCGCCGCGATGCGCGCCCATTACGGGCTCGACGCCAGCCTTCCGGTGCAGTTTGGCCTGTGGCTGAAGGCTGTCGCGATCGGTGATTTCGGCACCTCGATCTCGCTGAAGCGCAGCGTACTCGGCCTGCTCGGCGACCGGCTCCCGGCGACCCTCGAGCTGGCCTTTGCCGCCCTGGTGCTGGCAGTTCTGCTCGGTGGTCTTGTGGCGATTGTTGGCACACTGGTACGCCGTACCATCCTCGAGCCGATCATCGACAGCCTCAATGGGCTTTTCCTCGCCGTCCCCGATTTCGTCTGGGCGCTGGCCCTTGTGCTGGTCTTCGGCGTTGCCTTTCCGCTGTTTCCGCTGTCGGGCCGCATCGATCCCAGTATCGACGCGCAGTTCCACACGCCCTTCTACCTGATCGAGAGCCTTGTGACCCTGCGCTTTGACATCTTTGCCGACGTTGCCGCCCATATGGTAATGCCGGTGCTGGCTCTCGGCCTGCCGCTGGCCGCCATCGTCGCCCGGGTGCTGAAAGCAACGCTTTCGGAGGCTATGCTGCAGGACTACATCCTGCTTGCAAGGCTGAAGGGCATGTCCAACCTGCGACTGGTGCTGCAGGAGGCGCTGCGCAATGCCGTCGGACCGACCATTGCGCTGACCGGCGTGCAGTTCACCTTCCTCATCGGCGGCACCGTCATCGTCGAGCGCATCTTTGCCTATCCGGGCATCGGCAACATGGCGATCGACGCGGTGATCAACCGCGACCTGCCGCTGATCCAGGGTCTGGTGCTGGTCTTCGGCCTGCTGTTCATCGTCATCAACCTAATGGTCGACGCGCTCGTCGCGGCCTTCAATCCGAGGCTGGCTCATGGCTGAGATCATTACATACACCGCGCCGAGAACGCCGTCACGCTCCGCAAGACGCCTGCTGGCCCTGCTGCGCGAGCCGAAAGTCCTACTGGGCGGCGGCATTATCCTTTTGCTGGTCATCCTTGCCGTCTTCGCACCCTTCATTGCCCCGAAGGACCCGCTCGAGCAGGACCTGATGTCCGGCACCCTGCCCCCCGCTTGGATGGATGGCGGCGACCAGAACTTCCTTCTCGGCACCGACGATCTCGGCCGCGACGTGCTGTCGCGCATGATATTCGGCACCCGTATCGCCCTGACCGTTGCCTTCGTGGCCGCCGGGCTTTCCGCACTGATCGGCACCTTGCTCGGCCTGTTTGCCGGCTGGTACGGCGGGTGGCCGGACCGCATCATCTCGCGGCTGGTCGATATCTGGATGGCATTCCCGCCGGTGCTGCTGTCGATCCTGCTGGTCGCCGTGTTCGGCTCGGGCGTCCATTCGGTAATCGCCGCCATCGTCATCATCGACTGGACCCGCTTCTGCCGCGTCGTTCGCTCGGAAACCCAGGCGCAGGCGCAGATGGATTACGTCACCGCCGCCCGCACCATCGGCTTCTCCAGGCTGCGCATCCTGTTCTCCGAAATCCTGCCGAATGTGGCACCCGTCCTCATCGCGCTCGTCAGCCTTGAAATGGGCATTGCGGTCATCGTCGAAGCCATCTTGTCCTTTGTCGGACTCTCCGTCTCATCGGACACGCCGACCTGGGGGGGCATGATCGCCGAGGGCCGGCAGATCATCCATGACGGCTGGTGGGTATTGGTGGCGCCGCTGCTGGCGCTGTTTGCGACGGTGCTGGCCTTCAACCAGCTCGGCGATGGCCTGCGTCGCGCCCTGGACCCCGTGATGCGCCGATGAACCAGCCGCTTCTCTCGATAACCGGCCTCAGCGCCGTCTCCGACCGCGACGGCGGCGCGCCGATCCTGCGCGATGTCGGGCTGACGCTAGAGCGCGGCGAGGTTCGCGGCCTCGTTGGCGAAAGCGGCGCCGGAAAATCGACCATCGCCAAGGCGCTGCTCGGCATCCTTCCGCGCACTGTTCGAGTCGTGGGCGGGTTTATCAATTTCGAAGGTCGTGACTTGCTGCGATTGCCGCAGAAGGAACTGCGCTCGATCATGGGCAGCGAGATCTCGCTAATCCCGCAGGATCCGCAGACGGCCCTCAACCCCGGACGCCGCATCGAGGCACAACTGACGGACGGCCTGCGCCTGAAGCGCGGCCTGTCGTCGAGGGAGGCCGGTCAGCGGGCGCTAAACCTGCTGGAAGAAGTTCATATCCGCGATCCCGGACGGGTGCTGCGCTGCTATCCGCACGAACTTTCCGGCGGCATGCGCCAGCGCGTACTGATTGCCGCCGCCTTTGCGCTGGAGCCGAAGCTGGTCGTCGCCGACGAGCCGACGACGGCGCTCGACGTGACCGTGCAGAAGCAGATCCTGCGGCTGATCCGCCGACTGCAGGAGGCGCACGGCACCGCCGTCATCTTCGTCACCCACGACCTCGGCGTCGTCGCCCAGATCTGCGACAGCGTCACCCTGCTCTACGCTGGCAAGGTCATCGAGGAAGGTCGTACCGCCGAGGTGCTGTCGACCCCGCGCCACATTTACACGCAAGCCCTGATCGCAGCCGGGCCACGCTACGACCGTCCAAACGCCGGCCTGACGCCGGTGCCGCCCGAAATCTTCGAAGAACTCCGCCGCGAGATTGGCCTTCACGACGGGAGGCTGAGCAGCCATGCATGAGCGCTTTTGTAACCCGGCCGCCGGCTGCGACGTCAGCGATCGAGGACGGCAACCGTTGCCCATCCGGCATGATCTAAAGCTAGAACCATCACCAATGACTGCTTCCCGGCTGTCAATTGACCAACCGCAGGCCGACCTCGCTCTCCCTCATCCCTGTGCTCGTCACAGGGATCCAGTCACGGCGCGTCCGTGCCGTGGGGGAACTCGACCTCTCAATCGGAAGGGCCTTCTACGCCCAAGGACTTGGGCATGCCGGATTCCTGTGACAGGCACAGAAATGACGGACGGAGCGAGGCATCCGCTCCAATTTCCGCACCGAAGTCCGGCCTCTGAAAGCCTCCTCTCCCCTTCTCATGCGATAGCCCTGCACGACGGGAGCCGCCGCCATGTCTGAGCCCCTACTCACGGCCACTGGCCTCGAGGTCACCTATGGCGGGCGGCGCACACTGGCCGGCCGTCATGTCGATGGCGTCAAAGTGCTGCACGGCGTCGATATCGCCGTCCATCGTGGCGAAACCATCGGCATCGTCGGCGAGAGCGGCTCCGGCAAAACGACGCTCGGGCGCGCTCTGCTGCGGCTGGTCGACACCTCGGCCGGCGAGATCTGCTTCGACGGGACGGATATCACACGTCTGCCGGATGCCAGGATGCGACCGTTGCGGCGCCGAATGCAGATGATCTTCCAGGATCCGATGGCCTCGCTCAATCCGCGCCACTCGATCCGTCGCATCCTCGTCGAGCCGCTGCTGCTGCACGGCGTCGCCAAGGATCGGCGTGAAGCCGAGCGCAAGGTCGCTGCGATCCTCGATCGGGTGACCCTGCCGCAGGCCTGCCTCGACCGCAATCCGCACGAACTCTCGGGCGGCCAGCGTCAGCGGATCGGCATTGCAAGGGCGGCGCTGCTGGAGCCGGATTTCGTGCTCGCCGACGAGATCGTCTCCGGCCTCGACGTCTCTACGCAGGCTCAGGTACTCAACCTGCTGAAAGAACTTTCGACGGATCTTGGCCTGTCGATGGCTTTCATCAGCCACGATCTCTCCGTCATCCGCGCCATCTGCGACCGCGTCTATGTGATGCGGCAGGGCCGCGTCGTCGAGGAAGGTCCCTGCGAGCGAGTCTTCTCCGCGCCCGCCTCCCAATATACGCGCCTGCTGCTCGACGCCATTCCACTGCCCGAGGTCGACCCGGACTGGCTCTGGCGCGTCAGCGAAAACGAGGACTCGGCCTGACCTGAGGCCGAGCAGTATGTGCTTGCCATAGCCATGAGATACGCACCGGGGCCGCGGGCCTTCGGGGCGGAGGAAGACTGTTGCCTTCCGGAACACGCCCGCCAAAACAGGGGAACGTAGAAATGAAGAAGCATATCACTGCCTTCGCATTCGCCATGACCACTGCCCTCGCCAGCGCCGGTGCTGCCTCCGCAGACGGCATACCCGGCATGCGCGGTCACGACCACACCGGCATCACCGTGCCCGACATGAAGCAGGCGCTCGACTTCTTCGTCGGCGTCGTCGGCTGCGAAAAAGCCATGTCCTTCGGCCCGATCTCCGACGACAAGGGCACGCTGATGACAGACCTCGTCGGCGTCGATGCCAAGGCCAAGATCGACCAGGTGACGCTGGTGCGCTGCGGCTACGGCTCCAACATCGAGATCTTCCAGTACGAAGCCCCTGACCAGCGCGACCTCAAGGCCCGCAACAGCGATATCGGCGCCTTCCACATCGCCCTCTATGTCGATGACGTCGGAGCCGCCAAAAAATATCTCGACGGCAAGGGCATCGCCACCCGCATGGGGCCTGTGCCGATGAACGACGGCCCGATTGCCGGGCAGACGATCATGTATTTCCAGGCCCCCTGGGGCCTGCAACTCGAAGCCATCAGCTATCCCAAGGGGATGGCCTACGAGAAGGAGTCGAAGGTAATCCTGTGGTCGCCCAAGGACCCCGCGAAATAGGGCTGCGACACTTTGGCTGCCTGGTTTCGCTGGAAATCGGGCAGCCGGCGGTCAATTCCCGCAATTGCGACTTGACGCCCAGACGCCGCGTTTATATTTTAAACTTCAAATAACTTGCGACGCGCAGCGACCTGCGGGATGACAGGGAAGGATTGGCGATGAAAATCGTTTGTATCGGCGGCGGCCCGGCCGGGCTTTATTTCGGGCTGCTGATGAAGAAGCTGCATCCCGGCCATTCCATCCGCATCGTCGAGCGCAACAAGCCCTATGACACCTTCGGCTGGGGCGTGGTGTTTTCCGACGCAACAATGGAATCCATGAAGGTCTGGGATCCGGAGAGTGCGGCCGAGATACAGGATGCCTTCAATCACTGGGACGATATCGAAGTCTGGTTCAAGGGCACGAAACAGCGCACCTCCGGCCACGGTTTCGTCGGCATCGGTCGCAAGAAGCTGCTCAATATCCTGCAGCGCCGTTGCGAGGCGCTCGGCGTGGAGCTGATCTTCGAAACCGACGCCACCTCTGACCTCGATTACCCCGATGCCGACCTCGTCATCGGCTCTGACGGGCTCAACTCCAAGATCCGCAACCATTATCCCGAGATCTTCCAGCCCGACATGATCACCCGGCCGAACCGTTACATCTGGCTCGGCACCAACAAGCTGTTCGATGCCTTCACCTTTGATTTCCGCAAGACGGATCACGGCTGGTTCCAGGCACACATCTACAAGTTCGACGAGCAGACCTCGACCTTCATCATCGAGACGACGGAAGAGGCCTACCGCGCACACGGTCTCGACACCATGGAGCAGCAGGCCTCGATCGACTTCTGCCAGGACCTGTTTGCAGAAGCGCTGGACGGCGCGCCGCTGATGACCAATGCCCGCCACATGCGCGGCAGCGCCTGGCTAAATTTCAACCGGCTGATCTGCGGCAAGTGGAGCCATTTCAACGGCAATTCGCACGTCGTTCTGATGGGCGATGCCGCCCACACGGCGCATTTCGCCATCGGCTCCGGCACAAAGCTTGCCATCGACGACGCCATCGAGCTCGCCCGCCAGTTCGAGATCCACGAGCACAGCGCCGACAAGATCCCGGCCGTTCTGCATGCCTACGAGGAGATCCGCCGGGTCGACGTCGCCCGCATCCAGAACGCCGCGCGCAATGCGATGGAATGGTTCGAAGTGGTCGGCACCCGCTATGCCGACGCGCTGGAGCCGGAACAGTTCATGTATTCGATGCTGACCCGCTCGCAGCGTATCAGCCACGAGAACCTGCGGCTGCGCGACAGGCACTGGCTGGAGGGCTATGAGCGCTGGTTTGCCGAGAAATCAGGCCTGACGGTTGGCAATGGCCGCTGCCTGCCGCCGATGTTCACGCCCTTCACCCTGCGCGGCGTCACCCTGCCGAACCGCCTCGTCGTCTCTCCGATGGCGATGTATTCTGCAAAGAACGGCTTGATCAATGACTTTCACATGGTTCATCTCGGCGCCCGCGCTCTGGGTGGCGCCGGGCTGATCTTTGCAGAAATGACCTGCGTCTCGCCGGATGCGCGCATCACGCCCGGCTGCCTCGGTCTCTGGAACGAGGAACAGGCCACCGGCTGGCGCCGAGTCGTCGATTTCATCCACGGCAATGGCGATGCCAAGGTCGGGATCCAGATCGGCCATGCCGGCCGCAAGGGTTCGACCAAGCTCGCCTGGGACGGCATCGACCAGCCGCTCACCGATGGCAACTGGCCGCTGATCTCGGCCTCTGCCATTCCCTACCTGAAGAACAGCCAGGTGCCGAAGGCGATGGACCGCGTCGACATGGACCGCGTCAAGGCCGACCACGTCCGCTCGGTGGAGCTTGCCGTCACCACCGGCGCCGATTGGCTGGAGCTGCACTGCGCCCACGGCTACCTGCTGTCGAGCTTCCTGTCGCCACTGACCAACCAGCGCACCGACGACTACGGCGGCAGCCACGAAAACCGCGCCCGCTACCCGCTGGAAATCTTTGCCGCCATCCGCGCCGTCTGGCCGGACGACAAGCCGATCTCCGTGCGCCTTTCCTGCAACGACTGGGCCGACGGCGGCAATACGCCTGAAGACGCAGCCATCTTTGCGCAGATGTTCAAGGATGCCGGCGCCGACCTGATCGATTGCTCCTCGGGACAGGTATCGAAGGAGGAAAAGCCGGTCTATGGCCGCCTGTTCCAGACGCCGTTTTCCGACAAGATCCGCAACGAGATCGGCATCCCGACGATCGCCGTCGGCGCCATCTCGGAGGCCGATCATGCCAATTCCATCATCTCGGCTGGTCGCGCCGATCTCTGCGCCATTGCCCGGCCGCATCTTGCCGATGCCGCCTGGTCATTGCATGAGGCCGCAAAAATCGGCATCACTTCCATTCCCTGGCCAAAACAGTACCAGTCGGCCAAATCGCAGTATGAAAACAATCTCGCCCGTGCGGTTCCCGCCGCGCCGGCCAAGTGAGAGCCTGACATGACCCATTCGGGCAGACTTGGCGGCCGCCACGCGCTCGTCACCGGAGCCGGAAGCGGCATCGGTGCGGCGATTGCCCGTGCTCTGTCCGCCGAGGGCGCCAACGTCACGCTGGCCGGGCGGCGGCTGGAGCCATTGCAGGCGCTGGCCTCCCAACTGGGCGTGGCGACCTTCGTTGCGGACGGCTTCGACGTCACCAGCGCAGACGCCATCGCCGCAGGCTTTGCAGCCGCGAAGGCTAAATTCGGTCCGATCGATATCCTGGTCAACAATGCCGGCGAGGCACCGAGCGCGCCTTTCGAAAAGACCAGCCTCGAGATGTGGTCGCGGGTCATCGCCGTCGATCTCACCGGCGTCTTCCTGGTGACGCAGGCCGCGATGTCAGATTTGCGCGCCCACGGGCAAGGTGCCCGCATCATCAACATCGCCTCCACGGCCGGCCTCACCGGCTATGGCTATATTTCTGCCTACACCGCCGCCAAGCACGGCGTGGTCGGGCTCACCCGGTCGCTGGCGGTCGAGCTCGCTCGGACCGGCATCACCGTCAACGCCGTCTGCCCCGGCTTCACGGATACGCCGATCCTCGAGCAGTCAATCGACAGGATCGTCGAGAAGACCGGCCGAACGCGCGAACAGGCGAAGGCGGAATTTACCAGATCCAATCCGCAGGGGCGGCTGGTGAGACCCGAGGAAGTGGCCGACACCGTGATATGGCTGGCCTTGCCCAGTAGTGCCTCTATCAACGGCCAGGCAATAGCCGTCGCCGGCGGGGAGGTTCTGACAGGATGAGCGAGCGCGACATGACGATGCGGGGCCATCTGCGCCCTTTCAGGGACTATCGGCCGAGGACCTTCCTCTGGGATGTCAGCGAAGACGGACGGGTGGCATTGCTGCGGCTGAACCGCCCGGAACGCAAGAACCCGCTGACATTCGACAGCTATGCCGAGCTGCGTGATCTCTTTCGCGACCTCGCCTATGCCTCCGACGTCAGAACCATCGTCATCACAGGTGCCGGCGGCAATTTCTCATCAGGCGGCGACGTGTTCGAGATCATCGAGCCGTTGACACGCATGGCCATGCCCGAGCTGCTGGCCTTCACACGCATGACCGGCGATCTCGTCAAGGCGATGCGCAAATGCCCGCAGCAGATCGTCGCCGCCGTCGATGGCATCTGCGCAGGTGCCGGCGCCATCCTCGCCATGGCCTCCGACCTGCGCGTGGCGACGCCGGAGGCCAAGACCGCCTTCCTGTTTTCCCGCGTTGGGCTTGCCGGCGCCGACATGGGTGCCTGCGGAATGCTGCCGCGCATCATCGGCCAGGGCCGTGCCGCCGAATTGCTCTATACCGGCCGCTACATGTCCTCGGCCGAAGGCCATGCCTGGGGCTTCTACAATGCCCTGCATGCAAGCGCGGATCTCGAAGCCGAGGCCACAAAGCTTGCCCGCTCGATCGCCGATGGCCCTTGGTTTGCGCATGGCATGACCAAGACCATGCTGAACCAAGAATGGGCGATGGGCATCGACGAAATGATCGATGCGGAAGCCCAGGCCCAGGCGATCTGCATGGCGACACAGGATTTCCGCCGCGCATTCGAGGCCTTCGCCGAAAAGCGCCGGCCGGAATTCAAGGGAGACTAGGCGATGCAGCCGGTAGCCACCCTGAAAGGACCGACCCGCGACCATCTCGACTGGCCGTTCTTCGACGCCCGTCATCGGCAGTTCGCCGAACGGCTCGATGCCTTCGCCGCATCGACACCGATGGCTGCCATCGATCACAGCGATGTCGACGGCGCCTGCCGCAAGCTGGTACGCGCACTTGGCGATGCCGGCCTGCTGGAAGCCGCCGTCGGTGCGCCCGACGACCCGACGCCGATCGATTCCCGCAGCGTCTGCCTCGCCCGCGAAACGCTCGCCTGGCACGATGGACTGGCCGATTTCGCCTTCGCCATGCAAGGCCTCGGCACCGGCGCTATCGGCCTGTCCGGCTCCGGGGAATTGCGGTCGGCCGTATTACCGAAAGTCCGCTCCGGCGAATGGCTTGCTGCCTTCGCTTTGTCGGAAAAGGATGCCGGCTCCGATGTCGCGGCCATGAGCTGTGCCGCCCGCCTGGAGGGCGACCACTACATTCTCGATGACGAGAAGACCTGGATTTCCAACGGTGGCATCGCCGATGTCTACACCGTTTTTGCCCGTACCGGCGAAGCACCGGGCACGCGCGGTATCTCTGCCTTCGTGGTCTTTGCGGACGACCCCGGCTTTTCCGTCACCGAACGTATCGAGGTGATCGCGCCCCATCCGCTGGCAACGATCCGCTTCGATGCCTGCCGCATCCCGGCATCGCGACGCTTGGGCTCACCCGGCGAGGGCTTCAAGATCGCCATGCGCACCCTCGATATCTTCCGTGCCTCGGTGGCAGCCGCCGCCCTCGGCTTTGCGCGCCGGGCCTTGGATGAAACGCTCGTTCATGTCCAGGAGCGCCCGATGTTCGGCGCCAGGCTTGCCGACCTCCAGTTGACGCAGGCAGCGCTCGGCGATATGGCGACCGGCATCGACGCAGCGGCTCTTCTCACCTACCGCGCCGCCTGGCGCCGCGACGTGCAGCAGCTGCCGACGACCCGCGAGGCGGCGATGGCCAAGATGACGGCAACGGAGACAGCGCAAGTCGTAATAGATCGCGCCGTCCAGCTGTTTGGCGGGCGCGGCGTGAAAACGGGCGAGATAACCGAGAAACTCTACCGCGAGATCCGCGCGCTGCGCATCTACGAAGGTGCGACCGAAGTGCAGAAGCTGATCGTCGCGCGCGAACTGCTGAAATCAAAGTGATGGGAGAGAAACCAATGGCGCATAGCCGCGAGATATTCGACTGGGCCGACCCTTTCCGTCTGCAGGACCAGCTGACCGACGACGAGCGCATGGTCCACGACACCGCACGTGCCTATGCGCAGGACAAGCTGGCGCCGCGTGTGCTGGAAGCATTTCGCCATGAAAAGACAGACCCGGCGATCTTCCGCGAAATGGGCGAACTCGGCCTGCTCGGCCCGACCATCGCACCCGAATATGGCGGCTCCGGCCTCGGCTATGTCGCCTACGGCCTGATCGCCCGCGAGGTCGAGCGCGTCGATAGCGGCTATCGCTCGATGATGTCGGTACAGTCCTCGCTGGTGATGGTGCCGATCGATGCTTTTGGCTCGGAAGCGCAGAAGCAGAAGTACTTGCCGAAGCTTGCCACCGGCGAGTGGATCGGCTGCTTCGGCCTGACGGAACCGAACCACGGCTCCGACCCCGGCTCGATGGCCACCCGCGCCAAGAAGGTCGACGGCGGCTACCAGCTGACCGGGTCGAAGATCTGGATTTCCAATTCGCCGATTGCCGACGTCTTCGTCGTCTGGGGCAAGACCGAGGACGGCGTCATCAGGGGCTTCATCCTCGAAAAGGGATGGAAGGGCCTGACGGCACCGGCCATTCACGGCAAGGTCGGCCTGCGCGCCTCGATCACCGGCGAAATCGTCATGGACAACGTCTTCGTGCCGGAAGAAAACCTGCTGCCCAACGTCACCGGCCTCAAGGGCCCGTTCACCTGCCTGAACTCGGCCCGCTATGGCATCGCCTGGGGCACGCTCGGGGCTGCCGAGGATTGCTACGCCAGGGCACGCCAATACGTCCTCGACCGGCATCAGTTCGGCCGGCCGCTCGCCGCCAACCAGCTGATCCAGAAGAAACTCGCGGACATGACGACCGAGATCGCACTTGGCCTGCAAGGTTGCCTGCGGCTCGGCCGGATGAAGGAGGAAGGCCACCCGCCGGTAGAGCTGACGTCGATCCTGAAGCGCAACTCCTGCGGCAAGGCGCTCGATATCGCCCGCAACGCACGTGATATGCTCGGCGGCAACGGCATTTCCGACGAGTTCGGCATCATCCGCCACATGGTCAACCTCGAAGTGGTCAACACCTATGAAGGCACCCACGATATCCATGCCCTGATCCTCGGCCGTGCCATCACCGGCATTGCCGCCTTCGCGAACTGAGGCTGTCGTGGCATTCAAGACGACAAGACCGTTGCGCTTCGGCGATTGCGATCCCTCCGGGATTGCATATTTCCCGTCCTACCTGAACATCCTTGTCGGTGTTCTCGAGGACTATTTCGCTACGCTCGGTTTTCCCTGGAAGACGATGATCGATGAGCGGCGGATCGGCGTGCCGACCGTCCGCCTGGACCTGACCTTCTCGTCTCCCGGCTTTCAGGGCGACGAACTGGAATTCGCCGTGATCGTCCGCCGCATTGGCCGCGCCTCCCTCGATCTCGAGCATCAGGTTTCGGCCAGGGGCAAGATCCTCTGGACCGCCACCCACCGCGTCGTTGCCACGCACCTCGACACACAGCAATCGCTTGCCTGGCCGGACGACATCAGGGCCGCGCTGGAACACCATCTGGAGAAGACCGATGCACACGATCCTGCAGCCTGAGGGCTGGGCCAAGCCGATCGGATACGCCAACGGTGTCGCCGCGACTGGTCGCACGGTATTCGTCGGCGGCCAGATCGGCTGGAATGCCGCTTGCGAGTTCGAAAGCGACGATTTCGTCGATCAGGTTCGCCAGACGCTTTCCAACATCGTCGCCATCCTCGCCGAAGGCGGTGCCGGGCCGCAGCACATCACGTCGATGACCTGGTATTTCACGGACAAGGCCGAATACCTCGCCAACCTCAAGGGCGTTGGCCAAGCCTATCGCGACGTCATCGGCCGGCATTTTCCGGCGATGGCTGCAGTGCAGGTCGTCGGCCTCGTCGAGGACCGCGCCAAGATAGAGATCCAGGCCACTGCCGTCGTTCCGGAATAGGAGAGCGGCGATGTCGGTAACGACCTTTTCGGAGAGCGTCTCGGGCGAGACGTCGGACGGCGTACTGGTTGTCACCCTCGACAATCCGCCCGTCAACGCGATGTCGAGCCACGTGCGCGCTGGCATCATGGCAGCGCTGGATCACGCAGCGGCGGCGGCGTCGATTGTCGGCATCGTCATCACCGGTGCCGGTCGCACGTTCGTCGGCGGCGCCGATATCAGGGAGTTCGGCAAGCCATCGATCGAGCCCCATCTGCCAGATCTCATCAACCGCATCGAAGCCTTTGAAAAGCCTGTCGTTGCAGCCGTCAATGGCGCGGCGCTGGGCGGCGGTTGCGAAATCGCTCTTGCCTGCCACGCCCGGATCGCTAACCCAAGCGCCAGTTTCGGACTGCCGGAAGTCAAACTCGGCCTTGTGCCCGGCGCCGGCGGTACCCAGCGTCTTCCAAGGCTCATCGGCACGGTTGCCGCTATTGACCTGATCGGAACCGGGCGGGCGGTCAAGGCTGCGGAAGCAGCATCGCTCGGTCTTGCCGATGCCACCGATGCCGACGAGCGGTCAGCGGCGATTGCCATGGTCCAAAGGCTTGCCGGAACTCCGCTACGGCGCACCGGTCAACTGGCCGTACCGCAACAGAATATCGCAGCGGTAGAGGCTGCAGCGGCGAAGGTCGTCGGAAAATCTCGCGGCCAGACAGCGCCCGTCGAAGCCGTGCGGCTTGTCAGGCTCGCCACCTACGCAACCCTTGCCGATGGCCTGTCGGACGAACGGACGACATTCCTTGGCTTGCGGGACTCCGAGCAATCGGCAGCCCTCCGCCATGTCTTCTTCGCCGAGCGCGCCGCCGGCAAGGTCGATGGGCTCGCAGGCATAGCGCCCCGCAGCATCGAGACCGTCGGGATCGTCGGCACCGGCCTCATGGGTTCCGGCATTGCGGTGGCGACGCTTGGCGCCGGCTTCCGGGTCGTCGCCGTAGAGCAGACCGAAGACGCCGCTGACAAAGGTCGCGAGCGCATCGCAGCCACGCTGCAAAAGGCGGTGCAGACCGGCCGTCTCGACACCGACGGCCTTGCCGATCAGCTCGGCCGCCTGACCGTCACCAGCGACATGACGGCCCTCGCCGATGCAGATCTGGTCATCGAGGCTGTGTTCGACGACATGGCGGTCAAGACGGCGCTGTTCCAGCGGCTCGACGGCATCGTCCGCGCAGATGCCATCCTTGCCACCAACACCAGTTATCTCGATCCCGACGCCATTGCCGCAGAAACGCTTCATCCCCGTCGAATCCTCGGCCTGCACTTCTTCTCCCCCGCCAATATCATGCGGCTGGTGGAAGTGGTGAATTGCGCGGAGACGGCACCGGATGCGCTGGCCTGTGCCCTGGCCTTTGCCAAGCGGCTCGGCAAGCTGCCGGTCGTCTGTGGCGTCACCGAAGGTTTCATCGGCAACAGCGTCTTTTCCGCCTACCGCCGGGAGGCCGAGTTCATGCTCGAGGATGGCGCGCTGCCCCACGAGATCGACGCAGCGCTCGAAGCTTACGGCTTCCCCATGGGGCTCTTTGCCGTCTACGACATGGCAGGCCTCGAAATCGCCTGGGCCCGCCGCAAGCGTCAGGCGGCAACGCGCAATGCGGATGAGCGCTACGTCCCCATTGCCGACCGGCTTTGCGAGGCTGGCCGATTTGGCCAGAAATCCGGACGCGGCTGGTATGCCTACCCGGACGGCACGCGGACTGTCGATCCCGAAGTGACAGCGTTGATCGAGCGGGTGCGGGCCGAAAAAGGCATCACCCCGCGCAGTTTTTCGTCGGACGAAATCGTCGCAAGGCTATTGCGGGCGATGGCCGACGAAGGCAAGGCCTTGCTCGAACGTGGTATTGCCGCCCGCCCGGGCGACATCGATCTGGTGATGATCAACGGCTACGGCTTCCCGCCTCACAAGGGCGGTCCGATGTTTGCCGCCGGCAAGCGCTGAAGCCCCTCAGGCCGCGTGCATCAGCGTGAACAGTTCCTGCGCCCGCTTGACGCCCCGCAACGCGTAGCGGCCGACGGAGACGAGATCGTTGCGCTGCGAGACCTCTGCCGCTGCAACGAAGTTCGACGACATGAGCACATCGCGGTCGACGGAATGGCACATCGAGGCGATGCGGCTGACCTCGTTCACCGCCGGCCCGATGACGGTGAAATCAAGCCGGTCTTGGCTGCCGATATTTCCGTAGAACACCTCGCCGATATGCAGGCCGAGATAGATCTCCGTCACCGGCCTGCCCTCGACCTGCCGCTGGGCATTGAGATTGCGCAAACGCTCCCGCAGCAGCGATTCTGCCTTGAGGGCCGCCGCACAGGCATCGCGTTCGTCACGCGCCTTGAAGATCGCCAGCGTGCCGTCGCCGATCAGCTTCAGCACGTTGCCGCCTGCCTCGTGGATCGACGAAATGACGGCGTCGGCGTAGTCGTTGAGCATCGGGATGATCTCGTCGGGCTCCGCCGTATCCGAGATGCGCGTATAGTTGGCGAGATCTGAAAACCAAAGGGCCGCCGAGATGCGCTCCGTCTTGCCGCGCGTGATCTTGCCACCGAGCACATGCTGCGCCGCGTCTTCGCCGAGATAGACCTCGGCGATCGTACGGGCAATCCGGTCGAGCGCGGTGCACTTGATCGCCAGCGCGAGCGCAGGCACCAGCCGGCGCAGCGTGGCGATGTCGTCGTCCAGGAAACCATCCTTGTCGGCAGTGGCGAAATGCGCAAAGAAACAGTCCATGTCGCCGATTGTACCGGCATCCTCGAATGGGTGGGCAAAGGCGATGAAGTCCGTAACGCCCGCCTCCTTCAAGACATCCAGCGTGTAAAAATCGACAGGATCGCCAAAGCCTATTCGGCGGCGAACTTCCGATGTCATGGTTTCCTGCAGATAGTAAAACGCCGATTTCAGCCAGTTTTCCGCAGCGATACCCTGGTTGGTGGAGCCATATTCGAACACAGGCTCGATGACCTCGGTGCTGTCCCAGCGAAACACGCGACCTTCGTAGACCGGATGCAACGTGTCCATCAGCGCCATGCCGCGACTAAGTTGCAGCCCGCTTCGGCGACAGGCCTCGCAGAAGCCGCTCAAAAGATCGATTTCAGTCGCGCCCTTCAGACCTCGCTGCATCAGCCATGCGGTAATATCTGCGATGTCTTTCTCATGCATGGATTGGTGTCCCCGAGGCTTGAAAGCTTGGTCTATTCCCAATTGGCCGCACGGAAAAGGCGAACAAGCAAAAAAGATTGGTCACCTATGTATTTTCGACGCGCCACTTCTAGCTCCCGGCCGTTGATTGATACGAAGGCGTCCCCCATCTCAAGTCATGGTTTTGCTGCATCGCAGTCAAGCTGTGCCAAGAGGTTTTGAAAAGGATCCCCTGATGTCCGGCCAAAAGCAAATGAAGCTCGGCGCTTTCATGCGTCCTGTCAGCCTGCACACCGGCGCCTGGCGCTACCCCGGAGCCTATCCGGATGCCAATTTCAACTTCAGGCACATCAAGAGTTTTGCCCGGAAACTCGAAGCTGCCAAGTTCGACGCTTTCTTCATGGCCGATCATCTGGCCGTCCTCAACATGCCCATCGAGGCCCTGAAGCGCAGCCATACGGTGACCTCCTTCGAGCCGTTCACGCTGCTCTCGGCGCTGGCTGCGGTCACCGAGAAGATCGGCCTGGTCGCCACCGCCTCCACCACCTTCGAGCAGCCCTATCATATCGCCCGGCGCTTCGCCTCGCTCGACCACATCAGCGACGGACGCGCCGGCTGGAACATCGTCACCACGTCCAACCCCGATGCCGCCCTCAACTTCGGCCTCGAAGATCATGTCGAGCACGACGAGCGCTATCGCCGGGCGCGCGAATTCTATGACGTCGTCACCGGCCTCTGGGACAGCTTTGCCGACGACGCCTTCATCCGCGACACCGAAACCGGCATCTTTTTCGACCCGGACAAGATGCACGTGCTCGACCACAAGGGCGAAAGCCTGTCGGTGCGCGGCCCGCTCAACATTGCCCGTACACCGCAGGGCTGGCCGGTCATCGTCCAGGCCGGCCAGTCCGAGCCCGGCAAGCAGCTGGCAGCCGAGACCGCCGAGGTGGTGTTTGCAGCGCCCCGCGATCTCAAGACCGCAAAGTCGCTCTATGCCGATATCAAGGGCCGCATGCCTCGCGTCGGTCGCAACCCGGACCACCTTAAAATCCTGCCGGCGGCATTTGTCGTCGTCGGCGACAGCGTCGAGGAGGCGCGCGCCAAGCGGGCCCGCCTCGACAGCCTGGTGCATTACGACAGCGCCATCGCCTCGCTGTCGATCTCGCTCGGCCACGACGCCTCGAAGTTCGACCCCGACGCCCCTCTGCCGCAAATACCCGAAACCAACGCCAGCAAGAGCGGCCGCGAACAAGCGATCCGTATGGCCCAGCAGGAAAACCTGACCGTCCGCCAGCTTGCCCAGCGGCTGGGCGGCTACGGCGGACTGGCCTTCGTCGGCACGCCCGAGACCATTGCCGACGAAATGGAAACATGGCTGTCGGAAGAGGGCTCGGACGGCTTCAACGTGGTCTTCCCCTTCCTGCCGCAGGGCCTCGACGATGTCGCCGACCGCCTGGTGCCGGAGTTGCAGCGGCGCGGCCTTTTCCGCAAGGAATACGAAGGCACCACGCTGCGCGACCATCTCGGCCTGCCACGCCCGGAAAATCGTTTCTTTCCGGCTGTTTCGGAAGCCGCGGAGTGACAGAGTTGCGGAAATCGGCAAAAAGAGTGCGATCCCTCCGAGAGCAGCACCGATGAGCCATCTGTCACACTTCGACTACGCCACAGCATCCGATGAGGCCCGTGCCGAGCATGACCGCGAGGTACTCCTTCGCGGCCGGATGACCAACATGAAGCGGACGCTGCTGCATTCGCCTGTGGCCCACCGCATCTATGCTGAATGGTTTACCCTCCGCGAAGAGCTGCGCCCCGATCTCGACGACCGCGCCGTATGGCTCTTCTGCCAGGCAATCGCCATCGAGTGCCGCTCCATCATCCCCGTCGGCTTTTTCCGTCGCGCGCTGATCAATGCCGGCCTGAAACCCGAGACGATAGAGCCAAGCCCAGACGAGGCCACGCTGATCGCCTTCGGCAAGGCAATGGTCGCGGATTCGAACGCCATTCCTGACGAGATCTGGGCGCGCCTCAAAGCCCGCTACGATGAGCCGACGCTGGTCAACCTCGTGGCCTTCGGGGGCATCATGATCGCTACGGCGATCTTCAACAACACGGTCAAGATCGACATCGATCCCGAACTTGGCCCCTTTCTTGAAGGTTTCGTGATGCCGCCCCGCTAATGGGCCTAGCCAACCACCACCGTTGAAAATTCGGGGTTGCCGCGGATGGTGTTGCTGACGGTGCAGATCTCGCCTTCGGCGGCGTGAGCGATGGCGTTACGGGTTTTGTCGTCGAAGTCGCCCTTAATGGTGAAGACGATGTGGAACGTCTCGACGCGCGACACGCCCGAGGCTGCCTTCTGTCCGGTTACCTCGGCCGTCACTTCGGACAGCTTGTCCAGCACGCCCATCTGTCCTGCGGCCATGCGGGCGCTGAGCACGAGGCAGGCGGACAGCGATGCGTAGAGCAGGTCGAGCGGGTTGAAGCCGACCTGCGACGGCGCCGTCACCACGTTGATCTCGCCGCCGGTAACCGACGTCACCTGCGGAAAGCCGGTGCGGCCGAGCACGGCCCTAGCGCCCGTCTGCCGTTCCTTGCCCTTCAACTCAACCATGTCGAAAACCCCTGCCTGCAATTTACCTGTCGATGCGAAACAGATAGGCATTTCGCGTCAGGGAAACAATCGCCGTCCTTGTGTCAATCCCGCCGTTGAGGCTTGCAACGCGAGCGGCGTTGGTTCATGCCCGTGTTAACGACATCAGGCAGACAACCATGACCGTCACCGATCCCCGCGCCTTTCTCACAGCCCTGTTCGATGTGGCCGTCGCTGCGGCCGATCCACTGGCAGGCATCCGCCGCCATCTTCCACGGCAACCGAAAGGCCGAACCATCGTCATCGGCGCAGGCAAGGGCTCGGCGCAGATGGCCGCAGCGCTGGAAAGCTGCTGGGACGGACCGCTGGAAGGGCTCGTCGTCACACGCTACGGCTTTGCCGTTGCCTGCGAGCGCATCGAAATCGTCGAAGCGTCGCACCCCGTCCCCGATAGATCTGGGCTCGATGCCGCGACGCGGCTGCTGCGTCTGGTGCAGGGGTTGAGTGCCGACGATCTGGTGATTGCGCTGATATCGGGAGGCGGCTCGGCGCTGCTGCCTTCGCCGGCCGTAGGGCTGACGCTTGACGACGAGATTGCCGTCAACCGCGCCCTCCTCGCATCCGGCGCGCCGATCTCCGTCATGAACACCATCCGCAAGCATATCTCGACCATCAAGGGCGGCCGGCTTGCCGTCGCCGCCTATCCCGCCAAGGTCGTCACCCTTGTCGTCTCCGATATCCCGGGCGACGACCCGGCGCTCGTGGCCTCCGGCCCGACGATTGCCGGTACCGGCGATCGCTCCGACGCACTGGACTTCATCCGGCAATATTCTCTCGCCCTTCCCGCCAATGTCCTCGCGCACATCGGAAGCCCGCAAGCCGATGCACCGGCCACCGACGACCCGCGTTTTGCGCGCAACGAAGTCCACGTGATCGCCTCGGCAGGCGTTTCGCTGGAAGCAGCCGCGAACGCATCCCGCGCCTTCGGCATCGAAGCAGCCATCCTGTCCGATTCGATAGAAGGCGAGGCCCGCGAGGCGGCCCGTGTGCATGCTGCCATTGCCCGCGAAATAGCGGCGCGCAATCGCCCGTTCGCAAAACCCGTCGTGCTTCTGTCAGGGGGCGAGACCACGGTGACGGTGGCCGGCGACGGCAAGGGTGGCCGGAACTCGGAATTCCTGCTGTCTCTCGCCATCGATATCGACAGTTTTGAGGGCATCGACGCCATCGCCGCCGATACGGATGGTATCGATGGGAGCGAGGACAATGCGGGAGCCTTTGCGGACGGCAGCAGCGCTGTCCGCATGCGCGCGGCTGGCATCGTGCCCGCCGATCGCCTACGCAACAACGACGCCTGGTCGGCTTTTCACGCCATCGGCGATATCTTCGCCCCGGGTCCGACCGGCACCAACGTAAACGATTTCCGCGCCATCCTGATCCGCTAGCGCAGCAACCCTGCGGGCCTATTGATTTAGGATTTGGAGCAATCGTCGCATCGACCATAGGCAGCGGCGGTGGATGTCCAGCGGAAGAAATGGCTGTGGCAGCCAACGCATTCGATTTTGGTGACGGGACTTTTCTTGGCGGGACGCGCAAGAAATGGCAGGCGATTCTCGGTCTTCCACTGCTCAAGCCTGGTGACGATCATGTCGCCCTCCCGCAAACCGCGTTCTGTCTCGAAACAAGACTGCCCTAGTTTGGAAATTTTGCGAGAGCCCGGCCTGTCCAGACACATTAAATTTTTTCAACAGCGTTAATCGATAGTAAAAATACAATAAGTAGCCCGTGAGAAATAACGTTTCTATTGTTGAAATCTGCAGACAAGCTCCACCATACAGCTGTTCACCAGCCGATTTTCAAGCGACTCACATCCCTGCGCCACAGGACGGTATCGCCATTACTTCCGATTCAATTATGACTGGACATATGGGGAAGGCAGCGCTCTTCTGGCGTTTATCCTGTTTCGGAGAACCGACGACATGCACCTGACTGCCAAGCGCTTGACCCTGACCGCCCTGATCCTGACGCTCGACCTGATAGCAGTGATGCCGGCCTCTGCAGCTTCCCCGCAACCGGTGAAGGCAGATCACGGCATGGTGGTCACGGCCCAGCACCTGGCAACAGATGTCGGGGTCGCAGTCCTGAAAAGCGGTGGCAACGCTATCGATGCCGCTGTCGCGGTTGGCTATGCCCTCGCGGTTGTCTATCCGACAGCTGGCAACATCGGCGGAGGCGGCTTCATGACCATCCGCCTGAAGGACGGCAGGACAACCTTTCTCGACTTCCGCGAGCGGGCGCCGCTTGCCGCCACCAAGACGATGTATCTCGATGACAAGGGCAACGTCGTCAAAGGCGCCAGCACCGAGGGCTACCTTGCCGTCGGCGTGCCGGGATCGGTGATGGGCCTCGAGACGGCGCGCGAAAAATACGGCACGAAATCGCGCGAGGAGCTGATGGGGCCGGCAATCCGCTATGCCCAGGAAGGCTTCACGCTCGACCAAGGCGATGTCGTCGAACTCGGCGGCGGCCAGAAGCGCCTGTCGCGCGACCCGGCTGCGGCTGCCATCTATGTCAAGCAAGATGGCAAGTCGTTTGCGGTCGGCGACCAGTTGCGCCAGCCGGACCTCGCCGCCACCTTGTCGCAGATTGCCGAGAACGGTCCTGACGGATTCTACAAGGGCCGGACGGCAGATGCGATCGTCAAGGCGAGCCAGGACAAGGGCGGCGTCCTCGCCAAGGCAGACTTCGACCAGTACAAGGTCCGCGAACTCGCACCGGTCACCTGCAATTACCGGGGTTACGAGATCGTCTCTTCGCCCCCGCCCTCCTCCGGCGGCGTCATCATCTGCGAAATCCTCAACGTGCTCGAAGGCTATCCGCTGTCCTATCTCGGTTACGGCTCGGCAGAAACAGTACATCTGATGGTCGAGGCCATGCGCCACGCCTATGTCGACCGCAACGCGCCCCTTGGCGACCCCGACTTCGTCGACAACCCGGTCGCAAAGCTGCTCGACAAGGGCTACGCCAAGCAGATCCGCGACAGCATCGATCCCTACCGCGCCGGCGTCTCCAAGGACCTGATGCCGAAGGGTTTTGGCGAGAGCCACGAGACCACCCATTATTCGATTATAGACAATGACGGCAACGCCGTGGCCGTCACCTATACCCTGAACGGCTCGTTTGGCGCCGGCGTCGTCGCACCCGGTACCGGCGTGCTGCTCAACAACGAGATGGACGATTTCACCTCCAAGCCCGGCGTGCCCAATCTCTATGGCCTAGTGCAGGGCGAGGCCAACGCCATCCAGCCGAAGAAGACGCCGCTGTCGTCGATGAGCCCGACCATCATCGCCAAGGACGGCAAGCCCTTCATGGTCATCGGCAGCCCTGGCGGTGCCCGCATTATCACCATCACGCTCGAGACGATCGTCAACGTCATCGATTTCGGCATGGATATCCGCCAGGCCATCGATGCACCGCGCATCCATCACCAGTGGCTGCCGGACAAGGTCTTCACCGAGCCCTACGCGCTGTCACCCGACACGATGCGGCTGCTTGCCGCCATGGGCTACAACGTCGCGGTCGACAAGGACTGGCCGATCTGGGGCCAGGCAGCCGGCATCTTGGTCGGCGGCAAGAGCGTTGCCGAGATCGCGGCCGGCGGTGGTGCGCGCTACAACGGCGCGATGGACAGCAGGGCCGGTTCCGGCACGGCGAGCGGCTACTAGCGCGGTATCTGCCGGCAAAATCCGGCCGTCGCCTGCCAGATCCGGGCAAAACTGTTGCAGGTCTGCAAAATAAGTCTGCCTTTCTAGTTTTGCGGGGTTGATCTGCATAATTGCATATAGCAAAGCTGGAAAACGAGGCGTATACCGGCCCGGTTCAAATGCGGCTCTTGCGCCGTTACCAGATTTGCGGGTCTGCCCCCGGGCTCCCACCGCACCACCGAGAGCGATAACCGACGATGTCGGATCAGACCTATCCGTCCGCCTCCCGGCCGGCGGCACCAAATTTCCGTACGATTGCGCTGATCGTCGCCAGTTCGATGTTCATGGAACAGCTGGACGCCACCGTGCTGGCAACGGCCCTGCCGACGATGGCGCGCGACTTCAACGTCAGCCCGCCGGCAATGAGCATCGCGCTGACATCGTATCTGCTCAGCCTGGCGATTTTCATTCCCGCCAGCGGCAAGATCGCCGACCGCTTCGGCTCGCGCACCGTGTTTCGCAGCGCCATAGCCGTGTTCGTATTCGGCTCCATCCTCTGCGCACAGGCTCCGACATTGTCCTTCCTCGTGGTCGCCCGGCTGATCCAGGGGATCGGCGGCGCCATGATGATGCCGGTCGGCCGTCTCGTGCTGATGCGCAGCGTCGACCGCAAGGATCTGGTCTCGGCCATGTCCTGGCTGCTGGTGCCGGCGCTGATCGGCCCGATCGTCGGACCGCCGGTGGGCGGCATGTTCGTCACCTACCTCGACTGGCGCTGGATCTTCTACATAAACGTGCCCATCGGCATCCTTGGCTTCGTGCTCGTCAGCATCTTCATCGAGGACGTCAAGGGACCGGCGAACGGACCGTTCGATCTCTCCGGCTTCATCCTGTCCGGCATTTCGCTGGGCTCCCTGCTGTTCGGCTTCGAGATGTCCAGCCGCTCGGGCGAAGGCTCCATGGCCATCATGCTGATTGCGATAGGGGTGCTGTTCGGCATCGCCTATCTCAGACACGCCAAGAAGCATCCGTCGCCGATCATGGATTTCTCGCTGATGCGGGTGCCGAGCTTCGGGGCGTCCGTCATTGCAGGCTCGCTGACCCGCATCACTCAAGGGGCACAACCGTTTCTGATCCCGCTGATGCTGCAGCTCGGCTTCGGCATGTCGGCAGCCGCTGCCGGCCGGATCGTCATCGCCACGGCCATCGGCTCCATGGCCATGAAAGCCCTGCAATCAAAGGTGCTGAAACGTTTCGGCTTCCGCAACAGCCTCATGGTTTTCGGCGTCATCGGCACGCTCGGCTACGGCACCTGCGCCGCCTTCCGTCCGGATTGGCCGATGCCGCTGATCTTCGTGATCCTGATGCTGTGCGGCTTCTTCATGTCGTTCCAGTTCACGGCCTACAACACCATCGCCTATGACGAGATCGACAGAGACCGGATGAGTGCTGCCACCAGCTTCTACACGACCTTCCAGCAACTGATGCTGTCGCTCGGCATCTGCGTCGCAGCCCTGGCGCTGCACGGCTCGATGTTCATCCAGGATCACCAGCAGGCCGAACTCAACGACTTTTCAGCCGCCTTCATCGTGGTCACGCTGATTTCGCTGAGCGCGACGATCTGGAACTCCCGCTTTTCGAAGACCGCCGGCGCCGAAATGAGCGGCTACAAGAGCAAGCGTCCGTCGCCGATCAGTGAACACTGAGGGCTCGCCGGGCGCATTGATGCCAACCCTCCTTCCGGTCTAGATGAGCTCAGGTCGCAAAGCGGGCAGAGCCCTGGAGCAGAGATGGTCGCCGGTATCCACCACATCACGCTGATTACCCGCAAAGTGCAGGCAAACGTCGATTTCTACGCGGGCTTCCTCGGGCTGCGGCTAGTTAAGCGTACTGGCGGTTTCGAGGATGCGACGCAACTGCACCTGTTTTACGGTGACGCCAGCGGCTCGCCAGGCTCGCTGGTAACCTTCCTCGTCTGGGAAGACGGGTCGCCCGGCCGCGCCGGCTACGGACAGACCGGCGAGATCTCGCTTGCCATTGATCCCCTCAGCATCGGCTTCTGGCTAACCCGATCCCTCACCTTCGGCCTGAAGGTGGAAGGGCCCATGGATGAATTCGGCGAACCGGTGCTGCGGCTGAAGGACCCGGATGGCATGATCGTCAAGCTGGTCGGGAACACCGGATTGCACGCCGGCACGCCATGGGCATCGGACGGCATTCCCGGGGAACACGCCATCCGCCGCCTGCGCGGCGCGACTCTGTTTACCGAGAAGCCCGGGGAGACGCAGTCTTTCCTCGAACGACATTTCGGCTACCGGCCGCAGGCGACCGCCGGCAACATCCGCCGCATGGTCTCGGAGCCCGGCGACATCATTGATGTCCGGGATGCCGCCGGCTTCTGGTCGAGCGCGCCGGGAACAGGCACCGTCAATCACGTCGCCTTCCGCGCCAACGACGATGCAGAACTGCAGGCCGTTCTCGGCACTCTGCAGGATTCAAATTCGGGCACCGTCAACGTCCACGACCGAAAGTATTTCCGGTCGCTCTACGTCCGCGAGCCCGGCGGTATCCTGTTCGAACTCGCGACCGATACGCCCGGCATGCTGATCGACGAGGAGAGCAGTACACTCGGAACGAAACTGTTCCTCCCGGCCGGCAATATCGAGCGGGAGCGCGAACTGACACTGCTGATGCCGCAATTTGCGATGCCCGGCGAGCCGAGGGTGATCTATCGCGACCTGCCCTTCGTCCACCGCTTCTATACGCCCGAAGACGCCGACGGCAGCGTGATCGTGCTGCTGCACGGCTCCGGCGCCAACGAAACCAGCCTGTTGCCGCTTGCCAACCGCATCGCACCGCGCGCCACGCTGCTCGCAGTACGCGGCTGCGCCGAAGAGGACGGGCTACCGCGCTGGTTCCTGCGCCTCACGCCTTTCACCTTCGTCCAGAGCGATATCGTCAGCGAGGCCGAAGCCTTTGCCGCCTTCATCGAGGGCGCTATCAAGGCCTATGGTCTCAAGGCTCAAAGAACCGTCTACCTCGGCTATTCCAATGGCGCCAACCTCCTCAACGCAATGCTGTCGCTCCATCCGCACGTGATCCACCGTGTCGTACTGCTGCGTTCGATGCCGGTCCTCGACCAGCGTCCGCAGGCTGATATGAGTGATGTGGACGTGCTGATGATCTCGGGCGAATTCGACGACTACGGCCGCTACGCTGAGACGCTGCGCACCGAACTTGCCACTGCCGGTGCCGACGTCGAGCTCCGGATCGTGCCGCACGGCCACGAGTTGACCGATGACGATGTGGGGATCGTGCGGGCTTGGCTGGATAAGACGCATCGAGCCGAGGACAGCGTGGTCTGAGACACTGCTGAGTTAGGTCGTTCGACGCAAGACGCCCCCCTCTGTCGGCGACGCCGACATCTCCCCCACAAGGGGGAGGGGAGATGAGCCGTAGGCTTCCGGGCTGCCTTACAAGAAATCCGAGCACCGGCGTTAAATCCAACCCCTCAGTTCTTCGTCACCGGCTTGGAGCGCATCCGCGATACCGTTTCGCGCTCGGCGCGCTTGCAGCGCATCGGCGGCAGGCCTCGGTCCATGAGGTCCATGTCCTCGATGACCATGTCGCCCATCTTCTTGAAGGCGCTATTCAGCGCGCCTGCGCGGTGTGCGGAGCGGATGAAGCCCTTCAAACGGCGCACCGGGTGGTCCTTGCCCAGCGGCTCTTCCGGATAGACGTCACTGGCAGCGACGATGTGGCCCGAGGCTACGGCGGCCATCAGCGCGTCGAAATCGACGACGTCAGCGCGGCTGAGCAGGATGAAGGCCGCCCCCTTGCGCATGCCGGCAAAGGCCTCGGCACCAAGAAAGCCCTTGTTCTCGCTGGTGACGGACGCGACTACGAAGACGAAATCGCTGTTCGCCAACACGTCGTCGAGGCTGGCAGGCTGCACGCCAAAATCCTCGAGAATGGAGCGCGGCATCCAGGGATCGTAGACCTTTATCTTCACCCTGAAGCCACTGAGGACCCTGTTCAGCGCCTTGCCGAGATCGCCGAAGCCGACAATGCCGATATCGGAGCCACTGATCTGGCGGGCGCCGGCATTGCCGTCGCCGCCCCAGAGTTCGTTGCCTTCGCGAAACGCGACGTCCGCATCGACGATATCGCGCGCCAGACTGAGAGCGAAACCGAGACCGATCTCGGCCACGGGCTCGGCAAACACCTGCCCGGTGGTCACGACATGGATGCCGCGCTGGAACAGCACGTCATAGGGCATGTTGTTCATCAGGTTGCTCTCGACGTTCAGAATGCAGCGCAGCTGCGGCATCCGGTCGAGCGTTTCATGGGAAAGCGGCGGCTGACCGATGATGTAGCGAGCCCTGCCGAGAATATCGTCGCCAAGGCCGGCGATGTTTTCCGGGTCGGCTTCGACGATCTCGTATGTCGCCCTGAGATGCGCTAGCGCTTCCGGCGTGAAGATCAGTTCGAGCGTGCGCGGCTCGGGCGCGCTGATGGCCAGCGGCCGGTGTGTGGTGGGCATAGAATCTCCTGTCGTCTGACGCCACTCCCCGGGCGCGTCTCGGTGAAACATGGCGAGTAACGGAAAAAACCGCAATGGCCGCGAACGCTCCTCTCGTCCGCGGCCCGCCGCAGGCCTGAAACGCGTTCAGCCGCGGAATGTGTATGTTTCGATCGATTGCGGCTTCATCTCAATCGAGAAGCCCGGCATGCTCGGCGGCATGTAGGCGGCGTCCTTGATGATGCAGGGATCGAGGAAATGCTCGTGAAGATGATCGACATATTCGATCACACGGCCGTCCTTCGTGCCGGAAACCGCGATGTAGTCGATCATCGACAGGTGCTGCACGTATTCGCAGAGACCGACGCCACCGGCGTGCGGCCAGACCGGCAGATTGTATTTGGCCGCAACCAGCAGCACAGCCAGCACCTCGTTCAGACCGCCCATGCGGCACGAATCGATCTGCACGATATCGATCGCCCCCTCGGCGATAAACTGCTTGAACATGATGCGGTTCTGGCACATCTCCCCAGTCGCCACCTTCACCGGCGCCACGGCTTCGCGGATCTTGCGATGGCCGGCGATATCGTCCGGGCTGGTCGGCTCCTCGATAAAGAACGGTTTGACAAAGGCCAGCTGGTTCACCCAGTCGATGGCCTCGCCGACTTCCCAGACCTGATTGGCATCGATCATCAGATAGCGGTCGGGGCCAATGACCTCGCGGGCAATCGTGAGGCGACGGATATCGTCCTCGAGGTCGCGGCCGACTTTCATCTTGATATGATTGAAACCGGCATCGATCGCTTCCTGGCAGAGACGTCGCAGCTTGTCGTCGCTATAGCCGAGCCAGCCGGCCGAGGTCGTGTAGCAGGCATAACCGTCGCGTTCGAGGGTGGCGATGCGCTCCGCCTTGCCGCTTTCGGCTTTCTTCAGCAAAGCCACGGCCTCGTCGCGCGTCAGCACGTCGGTCAGGTAGCGATAATCGACGATATCGGCGATCTGTGCGGCGTCCATCTCGCTGACCAGCCGCCAGACCGGCTTCCCCGCCTGCTTGGCGAGCAAATCCCAGACCGCGTTGACGACGGCGCCGGTTGCCAGATGCATGGCGCCTTTCTCAGGGCCGATCCAGCGAAGCTGGCTGTCGCTGGTCAGGTGCCGCCAGTATTTTCCGGGATTTTCGAGCACAGTCGCAAGATCGGTGCCGACAACCAGATGCGCCATCGCCTTGATTGCCATGCAGCAGATCTCGTTGCCGCGGCCGATGGTGAATGTCAGGCCATGGCCGGAAAGGCCCGGCTGGTCGGTCTCGAGAATGACGTAGGCCGCCGAATAGTCCGGGTCGGGGTTCATCGCATCGGATCCGTCAAGGCTGAGCGAGGTCGGGAAGCGGATGTCGAATACGCGGAGATCGGTGATACGCGTCATGGCGGCTGCTCCTTGGAATCAGCGACTGGGCGCTGGCGCTAACGGGCCGCAAAATCCAGCAGGCGCCCATGCGGATTGTTCTTATGTGAAGAATATTTTCACAGATGGGTCGCGCGTGCAAGATCGCCAAGCGCACAGAGAGGTCGGGAGTGCCCTTTTCACGACACTAAAAAGCCGCCGGTCTTTGCAAACCGGCGGCCTTTCAATCCATCCCGAACCGACCTAGCGGTCGGAAATATCTTCCGCCTGGCGCTCGGCCACTGCGGCAACCGGCACTGCGCTGTCATCGGCCAGAAGCCGCTTGCGCACCAGGACGCTCATTACGCGGGCGGCTGTCGAAAATGTCATCGTGTCGAGCGGGCCTTCGCCTTCCCAGGGTTTTGTGAGACGCTCGGTCACCGCGCCGAGCAGGTTGCTCGGCATGATGTCGGTGCAACCCCGCATCGCCTCGAAGGCGGCACTGATCGGAAAGATCCGGCCTTCAAAGGTGACCAGCGGCTCGGAGCTGTCGGCGCCCCATTCCTCGAAAGCATGGATAGCTTCGCGAAAAAGCTGCTGCAGGGTGATCGGTGCGTGCCCGTCATGGAGGGCTGGCAGTACATTGGTCATG
The DNA here is from genome assembly GCF_007000325.2 of Rhizobium rhododendri. Taxonomy (GTDB): domain Bacteria; phylum Pseudomonadota; class Alphaproteobacteria; order Rhizobiales; family Rhizobiaceae; genus Rhizobium; species Rhizobium rhododendri. The sequence continues at coordinate 2,341,372 of NZ_CP117267.1, forward strand.
GCTGTCTCCTTCTATGAAGGTCCGAGGACCTCCGGTAAGGCCGGCAACATGGGTAACGAAACGTATTCCCGTTGGCCAACTAACACGACCGAGTCTATAGATTAATCAGGATTAGGAAAGCCCCCAATGGGCAGTTCGTCGATTACGCTTCACTTTCAAGAGCTTATTTAGAATATCATGCTGATGAAAGTTGATGCAGCGCACCGGCTGAGCGCCTCCGTGGGGGCATATGCTGTCACGTCGCCGGGGTGATTTTGATATCATCGACGCGATTGGGATAGAAAGCCATGAAGCCCTTTATGGCTGCAACTGCCTCGTGGGGCGTCTCGTAGGTCCATATCGCATTCTCCGAGCGCTCGCCGCCACCGGGTATGCTGTAGTAGGAACAGTCGCCCTTGTAGGGACAATGGGTGCTGTGATCGGTTCTCTGCAACGCCGTCATGTCGACGTCCTCGCGGGGTATGTAGAGCACCGGCGGATATGACGCCTCCCGCAAGCTGAGCGCGCGGCGCGTGTCGGCGATTGTCTTGCCTGCCACCGTAACGACGACATGATCGTTCGTTTGCTCGATCGAGATGGGGTGGTCGGGTCCGGGGATCTTCATCGGGTTTTGCGGCATGTCCATTCCTCCACCGTGCCCGGCGCCTTGCCGGGCTATCTTCACGATATAGGGTGGCGCGGCGTCGACGCAATGCACGCCTCGGGCGTACCCTCTTCCCTTGTGGTTACGCGTTAAGGTTTACAGCGGAAGCGGCTGGAAGTAGCAATCGCGCTGGCATAGGGATGCCCGGTAAATAGCTGCAATGATTGCAGTCCACGCCGGGAGGCCCGATCCATGCTCATGACCTCGCGCGAAGCTGCAGATCTCGGTTTTCAGGTAATCCTGGCGATCGGCGCAGTCACCTGGGGCATGGCGGTGGCGGATGTCTCGCTCAGGGGCCGGCAAACGACAGTTCACATCATAGACATCGGACGTCCCGTCCTCTGGGCAGCTGTGCCCATGCACATCGATCGACTTGATCAGATGTTTGCCGTCAACGCAGCAACACCGATGGCACCCCGGCCGGAAAACGACATCTGTATCGACGCGATCGGACTGAGAATGGCGTGCGACCTCATCGCCCCACGTCCGCGATCATCGTAAGCCGTTCAACCCTCGAGCATGGTCCTGAGTTCGGCGGGGTCGCTGATGCCGAACTCGTACCAGTCGATCAGCGAACGTGCGGCCACCTGAGCATCGGGGCTGTGGATGTCGACAGACTTGTCCACGCACCAGGCGTCGAGCACCGCCTGCAGCATGCCGAGATCGCTGGATTGAATGCCTTCCTTGGGCCAGTCCGTCGTTGTCGTCATCACTCGCCCTCGCCTTCGATCCCTGAAGCACAGACCTTACCCGCAATCGCCACATTTTCAACAAATTTGCTCAGCTTGCCGGGCTGTTAACTCCGACCCGTGGGATATTTGCCGCATTTGGGCAAGCCACAAGGCGAGCTGCAACTTTTGCCATGAAATCAGGAACCAACTTTCCACTTGCTAGTTCCTGCTACGGTTGGTCGCGCCACATTTGCGGCAACTCAAGATAAATGCATAAGGCCAGTCATCTGGCAGGAGGTTATTATGGGTCGTGGTATTTTGCTTTGGTTGCTCGGCATTCCGATTCCGCTCATCATCATCATTCTCCTATTCGTTCGATAGGAGGTCGCAGTGACCATTCCAACAACCGGCTACGAGGCGGCTGCCCCAGTCGAATCGTCGGCCTCCGCCGTAAGCTGGGCACCGGTGATCGCCGGTGCCGTGGCTGCCACGGCGATCACCCTGATACTTCTGCTGGTCGGCTCCGGCCTTGGCCTGACGATGGTGTCTCCTTGGGCTAACGCAAGCTCGTCGGCGGCTACTGTCGGCGTCGCTGCAGCCGTATGGCTCATCGTCATCCAGTGGCTTTCGGCTGGCGTCGGTGGGTACCTGACCGGCCGGCTTCGCACGAAATGGACCGGCGTCCATACTTACGAGGTCTTCTTCCGTGACACTGCCCATGGGTTTCTGTCATGGGCAGTGGCAACGATCGTCGTCGCCGGCCTGTTGAGCTCGGCTGTCAGCTCCGTTATCGGTGCTGGCGCGCAGGCAACGGCAGTTGTCGCCGGCGGTGCTGCAGCAACGGCTGGTTCCGCTGCTGCCTCGAGTGCTTCCCAGTCTTCAAGCACCTTCTCGCCTGCCTACTACACCGATGCACTGCTGCGGCCTTCGCGTCCTCAGGCTGCTCCCGGCAGCGACAGCAACGAGAACGTCACTGCCGAAGTGTCGCGCATCTTGCTGACTGGCGCGGCCGATGGCGGTATTTCGCCTGACGACCGCACCTATCTGCAGCAGGTGGTCGCCTCGCGCGCCGGCCTGTCCGATGCCGACGCCAAAGCCCGCGTCGATACCGTCCTCAAGCGTATCGACGATGCCAAGGTTGCCACGCAGCAGGCAACCGACAAGGCTCGCAAGAGCGCATCGGTCGTTGCTCTTCTTGGAGCCCTGTCCCTGCTTGTCGGCGCCTTCATCGCCGGTGTAGCCGGCGCCATCGGCGGCCGTCAGCGCGACGAGGACGAAGAACGCATGGCGCTCAACGCCTGAGCCAGCTTTGCAATTGATCCGGGAGGCGGCCTCAAGCGGGCCGCCTTTTTTATTTGCTCTGCAACCGGTGAGCGTCTTCGGAACAAACTGCGCCTTTTGAGGTTTGACCCCTGTCCCACTGAAAGGTTTCCTATGCAAAACCGATCCCCAACGCCGTCCGGCTTCACGGTGCCGGTCGTCCTCACCATCAATGGCGAAAAGCATGATCTTCAGGTGGCGCCCTGGACGACACTGGTCGATCTCCTGAGGGAAGATCTGCATCTGACCGGAACGAAGAAGGGCTGCGACCACGGCCAATGTGGCGCATGCACGGTGCTGATTGACGGTGTTCGCCTGAATTCGTGCCTCATCCTCGCTGTCACCCGTGACGGCGCCGAAATCACCACCATCGAAGGTGTCGGCGAACGCGACAATCTCCATCCGATGCAGCGCGCCTTCGTCGAAAACGACGCCCTGCAGTGCGGATACTGCACCCCCGGCCAGATCTGTTCCGCCATCGGCCTCGTCAACGAGGGCAAGGCCAGCAACCGAACAGAAATCCGCGAGCTCATGAGTGGCAACATCTGTCGGTGCGGAGCCTACACCAACATCGCCGATGCGGTCGAAGACGTGCTGTTTGAAGACCACCGGGAGGCAGCCGAATGAACCGGTTCGAATACATCAAGCCCGCCAACGTCAGCGAAGCGGTTGCCGCACTCGCATCGAACGCCGGTGCGCAGGTTATCGCTGGCGGCACCAACATAGTCGATCTGATGAAATACGACGTTGTCGCCCCTTCCGTGCTCGTTGACATCAATGGCCTCCAGCTGAAAGACATCGAAGCGCTGCCCGACGGTGGATACCGGATCGGAGCACTCGCATCCAACAGCGACATCGCCTATCACGAAGGTATCCAGCGGGACTATCCGCTGCTCTCCAGCGCAATTCTTGCCGGCGCTTCCCCGCAGCTCCGCAACGCGGCCACAGCGGGCGGAAACCTGCTGCAGCGGACACGTTGCTATTATTTCTATGACCCGTCGACGCCGTGCAACAAGCGCGAGCCGGGCAGCGGCTGTTCCGCCATCGGCGGCCTCAACCGGATCCATGCCATTCTCGGCACGAGCGATAGCTGCATTGCAACCCATCCATCCGATATGTGCGTCGGGCTGGCGGCGCTCGATGCGGTTGTCGAGGTCACCGGCCCGGACGGCGAACGCACCATCGAATTCGCCGATTTCCATCGGCTTCCCGGCGATATGCCGGAAAAGGACAACACGCTGATGCACGGCGAAATTGTTACCGGCATCCGGATCGATGGCAAGCCGAGCACCACCCATCACACGTACCTGAAACTGCGCGACCGTCTTTCCTATGCCTTCGCGCTGGTATCCGTGGCCGTGTCGCTGGACATGGACGGGGGTGTTGTATCCGGCGCCCGTATCGCGCTCGGCGGCGTTGCCCACAAGCCATGGCGTGACAGGCAGGCCGAGGCAGCGCTCATCGGGCGCCAACCTTCGGAGGCCGATTTCCGCGCCTTCGCCGCTACGCTGCTTGCACCCGCAAAGGGCCAGGGCAGCAATGATTTCAAGATACCGCTGGCAGAGAAGGCCATCCTGCGTGCCCTGAGGCAGGCCGTTGCCGGAACCCCGCAGGTCCAGTCCGTAAAGGCGATCGCATGAAAGAGAGCCCCTTGAGCACCAACACACGCCATATCGGCCATCCCGTCCCGCGCGTCGACGCAGGGCTGAAAGTCACTGGCCAGGCGACGTATTCCGCCGAATATTCCGAACCTGGCCTGCTGCACGGCGCCGTCGTGCTGAGCACCATAGCCGTCGGCAAGATCGTCAGCATCGACACCACGGCCGCGAAGGCCTTTCCCGGTGTCGTGGAGGTCTTCACCCACGAAAACCGGATGGACGTCGCCACGTCGGACAAGAAGTGGCAGGACGATACCGCAGCCCCGGGCCATCCCTTCCGACCGCTCGATTCCGACAAGATCCTCTTCGACGGCCAGCCCGTCGCTTTCGTCGTCGCCGATCGATTCGAGACCGCCCGCGATGCGGCGGCACTGGTGAAGGTACAATACGAGGCAGCCGAGGCGCATACCGACATCGAGGCGGAGCGCGGCAACAGCTACGTGCCGCCTACCAAGAGAAACGGCATAGCACCTCCCCCGAAGCCCCGCGGCAAGGCAGAAGAAGCCTATGCATCGGCGCCCTTCAAGGTATCGGCGGATTACGCGCTGGAAGGTGAACACCACAATCCGATGGAGATGTTTGCCACCACCGTGCTGTGGGAAAATGACAAGCAGCTGACCATCTACGACAAGACGCAGGGCTCGCAGAACTCGCAAAAATTCGTTTGCAATGTCTTCGGGCTGGAGCAGGACGACGTGCGCGTCATCAACGCATATGTCGGCGGCGCCTTCGGTGCCGGCCTGCGCCCGCGCCACCAGCTTTTCCTCGCTGTCATGGCAAGCCTGCAGCTGAAGCGCTCCGTGCGTCTGGAACTGACACGTCGCGAAATGTTCTATCTCAGCTTCCGCCCGCTGATGTTGCAGACGGTGTCGCTTGGCGCCGATGCCAACGGCCAGCTGCAATCCGTCATGCACGACGTGGTTTCCGGCACGTCGCAGTTCGAGGACTACCAGGAAGTCGTCGTCAACTGGTCGGGGCTCGCCTACCGCTGCGAGAACGTCAAGCTGGGCTACGAACTCGCCAAGCTAGACACGATGACACCGGGCGACATGCGCGCCCCGGGCGCCGCCTCCGGTTTGTTCGCGCTGGAATCTGCGATGGACGAACTCGCCTATGAGATCGACATCGATCCGCTCGAACTCAGGACCCGCAACTTCATCCATTTCGACCAGAACGACGACAAGCAGCTGACCAGCAAGGCGTTGCATGCCTGCTACCGGCAGGGTGCGGAACGCTTCGGATGGTCGAGGCGCCAGATGCAGCCGGGCTCGATGCGCGACGGCAACGAACTGGTTGGCTGGGGCATGGCCACAGGCTTCTGGGACGCGATGCTCAGCCCCGCCGAGGCCAAGGTTCGCTACACCGGCAATGGCCAGATCGTCGTGGAAGCGGCAGCCAGCGATATCGGCACCGGCACCTACACGATCCTGACGCAGATCGCCGCCGAAGCCTTCGACGTTGCCATGGACCAGGTCGTCGTTCAGATCGGCGATTCCACCCTGCCGACGACCACGGTCGAGGGTGGCTCCTGGACAGCCGCCTCCACGGGTTCAGCCGTACAGGCCGGCTGTCAGGCTGTAATCCAGCAGATCCTGACGCTGGCACAGAAGACCAAGGGATCGCCACTCGACGACGCCAAGATAGGCGATGTCGTCATCCGCGAGGGCCGCCTGGTGCTGAAGACGGACGAAACCAAGGGAGCGACCATCGCCGATCTCCTTGCCGCCGAGGGGCTGTCGTCTCTCGAGGGCGACGGCTCGGTGGCACCGGACAAGATGCAGATGATGAAGTTCATCAGCTACACCCATTCCGCAGTGTTTGCGGAGGTGCGTGTCGATGCGGAACTGGGTGTCGTTCGTGTCACCCGCATCGTCAGTGCGATCGCTGCCGGCAAGATCCTCAACCCGAAAACGGCACGCAGCCAGATTCTCGGCGGCGTCGTCATGGGGATTGGCATGACATTGCATGAAGAAGGCATGTGGGACCACCGCAGCGGCCGGATCATGAACCACAACCTTGCCGAATATCACGTGCCGGCCCATGCCGACATCGACGATATCGATGTGATCTTTGTCGAGGAATTCGACGACAAGGCAAGCCCCATCGGCATCAAGGGCCTCGGCGAAATCGGTCTCGTCGGCGTCAGCGCGGCGATTGCCAACGCGATCTTCCACGCCACTGGCAAGCGCCAGCGAAACCTGCCCGTGACCATCGACAAGATTATCGACCAAACGATGCCAGCCTGAGGACGACCCCATGACAAAGAGCCCACCGCACAATCCGCAGGCCTACCGCGACGATCTGGAAACCGTCGAAAAGGACGAACCGGAGACCGCCCGCGCACTGGCGGACACCATGCTGTCGATCTCGCACAAGACCTACCGCGACGGAGGCCATGCCATCCGCAGCGTCCATGCTAAGAGCCACGGCCTGCTGGAAGGCGAGTTCCGGGTCATGGACGGCCTGCCGCCCGAACTGGCGCAGGGCCTGTTTGCAAAGCCTGCCAGCTACAAGGCTTTCGTGCGGCTATCGACGACGCCCGGAGACATTCTCCATGACAGCGTCTCGACACCGCGCGGTCTGGCGTTGAAAATCGTTGATGTCGATGGCCCGAGGCTTGACCCGGAAGACGACAGCGCATCCCAGGATTTCCTGATGGTCAACGGCAAGCAGTTCAACGCGTCGAGTGCAAAGGCCTTTCTCCTAAACCTCAAGGCACTGGCGGCAACCACGGACCATGCCGACAGCCTGAAGGAAGTTGCCTCAAAAGTCCTGCGTGGCATCGAAAGCGTTATCGAGGCTGTAGGAGCAAAAAGCGCCTCGATCATCTCGCTGGGCGGCCACCCCGAGACGAATATCCTCGGCGAAAGTTTCTTTGCACAGCTTCCCCTTCGCTACGGCGATTATGTCGCCAAGTTCGCGCTCGTTCCACAATCCGAAGAGCTGAAAGCGTTGACCGGCCAGGAGTTGGATCTCAACCACAATCCAGACGGGCTGCGCGAGGCCGTATCCGACTATTTCCGCAGAAACAAGGCGGTCTGGGAGTTTCAGGTGCAGCTCTGTTCGAACGCGGAGGAGATGTCGATCGAGGATGCCGCTGCCGTCTGGGACGAGGAAAAAAGCCCGTTTATCACGGTCGCCACCCTGACGGTCGAGCCGCAGCCGTCCTGGACGCAAGAGCGCGACCGCGAGATCAACGACGGCATGTCCTTCCGCCCCTGGAACGGCCTTGCCGCTCACCGTCCGCTCGGCAGCATCATGCGGATGCGCAAGCTTGCCTACGCCCGCTCCGCAGCCTTCCGCTCGGAACGCAACCAGACCCCGGTCGAAGAGCCTACCGAGAAGGCCCTGACCGCCTAGCTAAGATCAGCCTTGCGGCGGCCGCTTTCAGCATCCCTAATTTCAACACTGTCTTCGGCTGATTCCCAGCCGAAGACGCTCCGGCCGCCCCACTCCGCCGAGCGGCGGAATTCGCCGGCGACGATCTCCTTCAGATCGGGGCCGGTAACGTAGCGCTCCAGCTGGCGTGTCTGGTCGTCGAGCCGTTTCAGCGCCTGCATCTCCTCGTCACGACCGAGGCGCCCTTTGCGCACCGCCGATTTCATCACGTTGATCGTCTCGTCATAGACCTTTAGCGGCACCGGAAACGGATGCCTATCCTTGCCGCCATGGGCGAGCGAGAAACGCGCCGGGTCGGAAAACCGGCAGGGCGCGCCGTGCACCACTTCCGCCACCATGGCCAGCGCCCGCACCGTGCGCGCGCCGACACCGGGCACCAGCAGCAATTGCGAAAAGTCCTTCGGACCACGATCGGCCGCAGCAGCTATCGCGCCATGCAGCCGTCGCATGTTGACATCCTCCTGCCGAACATCGTGATGGGCGGGCATTATCAGATGCGGCAGCGTCATTTGATCGGATAGTTTGCGCGGTTTTCCGGCAGCCTCGAGATCGATGACTTCGCGCAGGATGCGGTCGGGACCGAGGGAGGCCAGCAGATCCAGCTGGCCGGAGCGCGATTGGTCCGCTCGCCGGTCTGCAAGATTGACGATCTCGCCGAGGCTATGACCTTCGATAGCGGCGTGCGGCGAATCGAGGAAGCTTTCGAGCCCGGCCGATTGCCAATGGTAGCGCCGCGCCTGCCTCGCCTCGCCGTTCATGCCCTGCTGCACCACCACCCACTTGCCGTCGTCGGTGACGATGAAGCCGTGCAGATAGAGATCGAAGCCGTCCTGCAGCGCTGCACTGTCCACCTTGGCGACGAGCCGGCTGGTCGTCGCCAGTGCTGCGCCATCGATGCCGACACGCCGCCCGATGGCCATCAGCTCGTCCGGCGTCTTGCGCGATTGCGCGCCTCGACCGCCGCAGACATGGATGCCCAGTTCACCGGCCATCGGCGCCAGCCCGCGCTTCAGCGCTCCGATGACGCTCGTGGTGATACCGGACGAATGCCAGTCCATCCCCATCACCGAGCCAAAGGATTGAAACCAGAAGGGATGAGCAAGTCGGCTGAGAAACTCGTCGCGACCGTAATGCTGGACGATGGCCTCGGTGATCAGCGCACCCAGCCGTGTCATGCGCTGCCCCAGCCACGGCGGCACACGACCACCATGCAGCGGCAGATCCGCGCTTCCCGCCCTTTTCGTGACGAACCCATTCCTCTCAGCCGATTACCCCCAAATCACAGGCGACGATGGTTGTCAGCCATCCCAAGCCGTCGCACCGATAAAGATCGCCGCCATCGCTTCGATGCCGGCCTGATCGACACGGTCGAAACGGCCCGGCAGCGGGCTGTCGAGATCGAGCACCCCGAACACCTGGCCATCGCGGATCAACGGCACGACCAGCTCCGAGCGCGAAGCGGCATCGCAGGCGATATGGCCGGGAAAGGCATGGACATCCTCGACCAGCATGGTCTGCGCCTTCTCCACCGCCGTCCCGCACACACCACGGCCCACGGCGATCCGCACGCAGGCAGGCTTGCCCTGAAAAGGCCCGAGCAGCAATTCGTCCTCCGACTGGAGAAAATAGAAGCCGGCCCAATTGATATCGGGCAGCATCTGGAAGATCAGCGCCGAGGTATTGGCAGCATTGGCAATCGCATCCGTCTCGCCGGCAAGCAGGCCGCCCAGCTGCGCCTGCAGCGCATGGTAGAACTCCGCCTTGTCGGCATGTGCAATCATGGTTTCCTGGAACATCGCCTATCCCCCGCATTTCTGTACTGCCGATGGCCGGGGATGCCTTATCCCCATGCCCGCACCTGTCGTCTTGCCCTTTTATCGTCCCGGACCGTGTATAGGCCAATTCGCATCACGCTGACAGGGACTGTCGCGGGCGGCCCAGCCGCCATAGCCAGCGGAGAATGCGATACCCCGCAAATACCGCTGCCAGCACCCACATCAGCCCCGCCAAAAGCCAGCCGGATACGGTTGCAAGAAGGCCTGCCGCGGTCAAAGCGGCACCGCCGACCAGCACCAGCGCGCCACGGAACCGCGGGCCGAAGCTTTCGGCAAGCCGCCGGAAACGCGAGATATCGGCGGGACTGTCCGCAAGCTTCAGCACATCGTGCGTGGCACGGTAGCCCGCGCCCTTCGCGAGGGCGCCGAGTTCGGTCGCGGTGGTCGTTAGCGCCGCCAGCGGTTTCGCACGCACCGAACGGGAGAGCGTCAACCGGGCCGCGCCAAGATCGCCGGCGGAGGCAAGATCGACCGTTTCCCGCACAGCGTTCGCGTCGATAAGATCAGTCGCCACCGAGGTCATTGCTCGGCGGAATGGCGGCCGCAGCAAATCCGCCTTGTCGGCGGCCTTCAGCACCGTGACGCCGACCCGCGCCGGCGATGCCATGCCGAAACTCGCGATCGTCACGCCCGTAATCACCAGCCCTGCGGCGGCAAGCCCCATCGTCAGCGGACTGTAGGCCTCACCATTGATATAGGAGCGGCCTTCGTGCACCAGGTCGCGGGCGTCGCTGATGCCGGTGAGATCTGCTGTAACGGCACCCGCCAGCGCCTCGGGGCTCCTGGCGTCACCGCCGGCAAGCCCGCTCCAGGCATCCCGCAGGCTGCGTCCGGCATCAAAACCCTGTGCCGCCGCGACACGCTGCCGAAGATCGGCTGGAATGATGACATCACGGCTATCGGCGAGTGCCAACAGGCTTGCAGCCAGATCCGGATCGTCATCGCCAAGCGCCTTGCCGATCGCATCCTGGTAGGCAGTGGCCGGAACCCCGCGCAGGCGATAAGCGACAATCTCCGCCTCGCTCGCCCCCGACCGCAACACCGCAACCCCCTCCACCGCCTCCGGCACGATGACAACCCCCGCAACCAGCCCGCAAGCAAGGATCACAGAGAGCGCAAAGCGGGATACGGAAGAAAGTAAAACCACGAAAACCTCGCTGGCTCGAAGGCTTCGGCCATGCGCAGGATATAGGGAGCGCAGGGGAAACGGCAAATTTGGGTGGGGAGATCTGGGCAACCGTGAACAACACAGTTTGCGCTTTTGCAGACCGCCAGCCGCGCTCTTCAGAGCGCGCCCTGACTTGCACTTTGTGACTGAGTGAGCAGGATTTGAAACTTTGCTGTCGTGATCTTGTCCCATAAGCTGCTTGTAGCCACCGGCTCGCAAGCCCTGCGCTCTCGAGGGAAATGCTGATGATGATGACCACGAGATCCATAAAACTCGCATCCATCCTGTTGGGCCTGCTTGGTTTCGGTCTATCCTCAGCCGTTGCGCAGGATGTAGCAGCACCGCTCTCGGCGGGATTTTAGGACCTGTGTGTCGCTGATAGCGCCCATCCACCGAAGCTCTGGAAGATCAGCGGCAAACTCGACCCCAATGCATGGAGATCGCGTATTGTCTGCGACCTCTCGTCGCCTGCGCGGCCCTTCTTGCATATCACGGTGCATCCCGGCGACGCGCCTGACCAGAGCGTCGGTGACGCACCGATAGAGCGCGTCGAAATCCAGATCAGGAAGCAGGTCATCAAGTTCGACAAGCCGACCTGGTATCACTTCACCTTCAGGCTCGACGCGCCATGGTCAGGGATTGGCAATCGCACCGTCATCCATCAGGTAAAGCAGAATATCCCGACAGAAGAGACGAAGCCTCTCGGTTCCTGCCAGTCAGCCAACCCGCTGTTCAAGATCGAGGCGATCCCCTCCAAGACCGGCGCAGATTTCGTTGCAAAGGTGAGGGGAACATCGGACTGCAATGCCGGTACGTCCCAGATCGTCTGCGGACCCTGGCCCCTAGAGATAGGCGAATGGAACGATGTCAACGTCATGCTGAAGCCAAGCCTGCAGGAAGGCGCAAGCGCCTTGCAAGTCGCCCTCAACGGACGCGCCTGCGCAATTTCCTACACCGGACGCCTCGGCTATCTCGATCACGGCATGCGCGACGAAGACGGGCACCCGTACATCGACGTCCAGCCACGCTTCGGCATCTACAGGGACACCCTGCCCGATCTCATCCAATCCATCGACTTCGCCGATATTAAATTCTGGTCCACCGACCCTACCGGCGATCCCGCCTGGTCGAAACTGGCAGGATCCGGCAGGTAAGGAGAGCCGCCGCAAAAGCATTTTTGCTTCACGCTCAGAATGCTCTTGTGGAATTCCTCCTGGCTTGATCCACGACTATCATCGCCAGAGGTGGCACTGGTGGTCTCACGCTGGGGGATGTCAAATCGGACGGGAGGTCGGCATTCGGAGCTAAGGGAAATAGTGTTTATCGGGTCATCCCCTTAGTTCGGATCTGCCAACTTCAATTTGGCCAGCGCGCTCTTCAGCCCCTTGGGATAGAGTTCAGGGTAGCCATCGCGATCGAGATCGTCAGGGTGGTACCAGCGCGCGACGTTGGGGGTGCCGTCGCTTTCGTGAAAGACGATGTGATCGCCTGTCATGGATTCTTTGAGAGGGAATTTGACCTCGAAGACGAAAATCACTTCATGACCGGGCACGCCGCCAAACGTGTAGAGGTTTTCAAAAACCTGCGGTCCACCGACAATTTCGATCTCGACACCCAGTTCTTCCAGGAACTCACGCTTCAGTGCGACTTCGGAAAGTTCGCCGAACTCGATACTACCACCCAGCGGACGAACGCCTGCAACGCGACCTTGGCCGTCTGAAACCTCGGCTGCAAGAAGGCGCCCTTGGTGCCAGACCAGGCCTATTGCCTTCACGCTGATTGGCGTCATTGGATGCGATGTGCTCATCGTCGATACAATTAGAAGAGTAAATTAACGGCCGCAAGTCGTCGAACCGCGCTCCGGCGGCAGATAAAAGACAACCTCCGCCGTTTCCCCGAACCCACTATCCCGCTCATCCCGTTTTGCCGCAGATTTTACTGCGCTTTCTCTGCGGCTTGTGATGTAGTCCCCGCAGGCCGCAATCAGCGAGAGACATCATGGCATCCGACCTCGACCGTAGTTTCCAGACATCCCGTCGCGAAGATCTTGGCCTTACGACGATCGGCAATCCGGCCGGCCTCTCGGTATCGGCGCTTGCCAGTGGCGCACTGTTTGCCATCGAGCATCGCGACGCCGCAGGCGTGCAGGTGATGATCAATCAGGTGCTGGGCTCACCTATCTATGGCGGCATCGGCCGGCTTTATTTGAGAACCGGCGGCCCCGATCCGGTGTTGGCCGAGATCGTCGGCCCGCGCGCAAAGGTTCGCTTCGCCAGCAGCGACAGCGCATTCTCATGGACCGGCGAAACCGGCGGCATCCGTCACCGCGTCCGCCTCGAGTTGCACCCAGCCGAGCCGATCTGGCTTTGGCGCGTCTCGCTGGAAAACACCCGCTCTGAACCCGTCGATGCCGACGTCGTGCTGGTCCAGGATATCGGGCTCGGCGACCGCGGGTTTCTGATGAATAGCGAAGCCTACGCCTCGCAATATATCGACCACCACGTCGCGACGCATGAGCGCTTCGGCCCGGTGATCATGAACCGCCAGAACCTCAAGCAGGGCGGCGGCCACATACCGTGGCTGGCACAGGGTTGCCTCGAAGGAGCCGCGGCCTTTGCCACCGATGCGATCCAGCTCGTCGATACCCGCAGGCCGGACGGACAGCTCGTGCCCGCCTTCGGGGTGGCCCTGCCGAGCGAACGGCGCCAGCACGAGGTCGCCTGCCCGGCGCTCCAGTCGCCACCGATGTCGCTTGCGCCCTCAGCCTCCGGCAGCGCGACGTTCTTCGGCCTGTTTGTCGCCGATCATCCGGAGGCATCGAGCGATGCCGATCTCGCACTCCTGGCACCGCTGGCGGATCTGCCAACCGCCACCACCGGTCCGCTCATTGAGGCGCCACCCGTGCGCAGCCTGGTGCAGGATGCGCTGCTGCTGGCGGCGGCGGCCCTCGACGACGCAGCCGTTGCCAATCTCTACCCAAACCGTGAGCTGGAGGAACGTGTGGACGGCAAGCTGCTATCGTTCTTCGTGCCCGGCGGTTTTCGGAACCGCCACGTGGTTTTGCTCGAAAAGGAGCTCCGTGTCGCGCGTCGCCATGGTGCTATCCTGCGCAGCGGACAGAGCATGCTGCCGGACGACAACACGCTGGCGGCAACATGCTGGATGCAGGGCATCTTTGCCGCCCAGCTGACCATCGGCAACACCTCCTTCCACAAGCTGTTTTCCGTCTCGCGCGATCCCTACAATCTCACCCGCAACAGCGGGTTGCGGATCATGGTCGATACCGGCTCCGGCTGGCAGCTGCTCGGCGTCCCCTCGGCATTCGACATGGGCCTCAGCGACTGCCGCTGGATCTACCGGCTGGCCGACCGCACCATCACTGTCTCGGCAGTTGCTGCCGGCGACGATCCCGCCATGCAGTGGACCATCGCCGTCGAAGGCCCGGCCTGCCGCTTCCTTGCCTACGGCCAGGTGACGCTCGGCGAGCGCGAATACGAGACGAGCGGGCGGATCACCCTCGATGCCGAAGCAAAGCAGGTCACCCTGCAGCCGGATCCGAACTGGCTCTGGGGGCAGCGCTACCCCGATGCCAGCTACCGGCTGGTGTCATCGACGAAAGACGCCGTCGATGTCGTCGGCGGAGATGAATTGCTCTATATCGACGGTGTCGCGCGGAACGGACCTTTCATCGCCCTCAGATCGCATGCGACGCAATCGCTGACCTTCGCCGTCGTTGGGTCGATGGTCGATGCCACCGAGGCCGAGCGCCTTGCCAGCCGATACAAGGCTGGCGTCTCCAAAGCCGCCATGCTCGACCCCGCAGACCGCTTCTGGAAACACGCGACACGCGGCCTCGAAATCACCGGCACCGGCCCGGATCTAGCAGCCCATGCGGCGATCCTGCCCTGGATGGCCCATGATGCCATCGTCCATATTAGCGTGCCGCACGGGCTGGAGCAGTATACCGGCGCCGCCTGGGGTACGCGCGATGCCTGCCAGGGGCCGATCGAATTCCTGCTCTCCTACGAGCACGATGCGGAAGCCAAGCAGGTCCTGAAGATCATCTTCGGCGAACAGTTCCGCGACCGGGGCGACTGGCCGCAATGGTTCATGTTCGAGCCCTACGCCAATATCCGCTCGAGCGAAGCCCATGGCGATATCGTCGTCTGGCCGCTGAAGGCGCTCTGCGACTATATCGAGGCCACCGGCGACCTCGGGTTCCTTAACGAGACCACGGCCTGGCGCGATGATGGCAGCATGGAGCGGACGCCGGAGAAGGCATCGATCGCCGACCATGTCGAAAAACTGCTGGCGACAATCCGCACCCGCTTCATCCCCGGCACCAGCCTGATCCGCTATGGCGAAGGCGACTGGAACGATTCGCTTCAGCCGGCCGATCCGCACCTGCGCGACTGGATGGTCAGCAGCTGGACCGTGGCCCTTCTCTACGAGCAGATCGTCCGCTACGGCGCGATCATGGAAAGCATCGGCAAGATCGCCGAGGCAAGGCGGCTGAGGACCAGCGCAGCGGCGATGCGCAGCGATTTCAACCGGCTGCTGATCCGCGATGGCATCGTCGCGGGCTATGCCATCTTCGATCCCGCCCACGACGGTGTCGAGCTACTGCTGCATCCGGAAGACCAGCGCACCGGCCTGCATTATTCGCTGATCTCCATGACCCAGCCGATGCTCGGCGGCCTGTTCACCGCAGACCAGCGCCACGATCACAAGGCTCTCATCCGCGACCACCTGCTGTTTCCGGACGGCACCCGCCTGATGGAAAAACCCGCCACCTATTCTGGGGGTCCCGAGACGCTCTTCCGCCGCGCCGAATCGTCGTCCTTCTTCGGACGTGAGATCGGCCTGATGTATGTGCACGCCCATCTGCGCTACTGCGAGACCCTGGTGCTCGACGAAGATGCCGATGGTCTCTGGCTGGCTCTGGCGCTCGCCAACCCGATTGCCGTCACCGACCGTCTTGCGCACGCATCCCTGCGCCAGCGTAACACCTATTTCAGCAGCAGCGATGCCGCATTCCATGACCGCTACAGCGCAGCGCGCGAATGGGATGAGGTGAAGGCGGGCTCCATTGCCGTCGATGGCGGCTGGCGCATCTATTCGAGCGGCCCGGGCCTCTACACCAAAGGCCTGCTGCAAAACGTCTTCGGCTTTCAACGGAAAGCGGGCAAGCGTCTCGCGAAGCCGTTGATCTCGTCATCGATCAACGTCTCCCGTATGACCCGGGAAGATATGCCATCGGATAGCGCCACTCAGGGTATCGAGACCTCAAAGCCGATATAATGAAAAAAGGTCCCGCCGGGAGAACTCGGCGGGACCTTGGTCTGCAACGTCAAGCGGCAGTCCGAACGTTCGAAATCACGCCGATCAGGTCGTTGACGATGCGCTCGACCTGAACGCGGTCGTCGCCCTCGGCCATCACCCGGATCAGCGGTTCGGTTCCTGACGGGCGGATGACGAGGCGACCGTTGCGGGAAAGCTCGCTCTCCGCATCGGCAATCGCCTGCTTGACCTCGATATTTTCCAACGGCCGGCCGCCGGTGATGCGCACGTTGCGCAGCAGCTGCGGCACAGGTTCGAAGCGGCGGCAGACTTCGCTGACCGGCTTGCCGGAACGCTTGGCACAGGCAAGGATCTGCAGAGCCGCGACCAGGCCATCGCCCGTCGTGCCATAATCCGACAGCACGATATGGCCCGACTGCTCGCCGCCGACGTTGAAGTCGTGCTGGCGCATGTGCTCGACGACATAGCGGTCGCCGACCTGCGTGCGGGCCAGCTCAAGACCCTTGTCGCCAAGGAAGCGCTCGAGCCCGAGGTTGGACATGACGGTGGCGACGATGCCTTTGCCGCGCAGGCGCTGGGTATCGGCCCAGCTCTCGGCAATGACAGCCATCAGCTGGTCGCCGTCGATGACCGAACCGTTCTCGTCGACGATGATGACGCGGTCGGCATCGCCATCGAGGGCAATGCCGATATCGGCACGCACCTCGTCCACCTTCTTCTGCAGCGCCATCGGGCTGGTGGATCCGCAATTGAGGTTGATATTGATGCCATCGGGCTCGTTGCCGATCGTCACGACCTCGGCGCCAAGCTCCCAGAGCACGGCCGGCGCTACCTTGTAGGCGGCACCGTTGGCGCAATCGATGGCGATGCGCAGGCCCTGCAGCGTCACGTCGCGCGGCAGGGTGCGCTTGGCGTTCTCGATGTAGCGGTCATGGACGCCGTCGATGCGCTTGGCGCGGCCGATGTCGTCCGATTTCGCCAGCTGAAGGCTCAGGTCCTGGTCGAGCAGGTCCTCGATCTGCATTTCGATATCGTCGGAGAGCTTGTAGCCATCGGGGCCGAACAGCTTGATGCCGTTGTCCTTGTAGGGATTGTGGGAGGCGGAGATCATCACGCCGATATCGGCACGCAGCGAGCGGGTCAGCATGGCGACGGCAGGCGTCGGGATGGGGCCGAGAACGAAGGCATCGATACCGGCAGCCGTGAAGCCTGCCACGAGCGCGTTCTCGAGCATGTAGCCGGACAGCCGCGTATCCTTGCCGATCACGACGCGATGGCGATGATTGCCACGGCGGAAGATCGTGCCGACTGCGATGCCGACCCGCATGGCAAGATCGGGCGTCATGGGGAAGACGTTGGACTGCCCACGGATTCCGTCCGTGCCGAAATAGCGACGCTTCATAGTGTCTCCCGCAAATTTAAGCGCCTCCCCCACGGAGGCGCGTCCCGACTTGGTTGATGTCCGGGTCATCGAATGCGACGCTCATGCCACAGATCGCCGTCTTCATCACGTCAATTAACGCAAAGAACTATCACATGTCGTGACCGACGAAAAAGGCCGGCTCCCGCATGACGGGAACCGGCCTGATGTTATGAACGCTATTTTGAGATCAGCGCGGCTGCGGCTCGAGACCGCCTTCGGCTTCGTCGCCCTTGGCACCAATGGAACCGTCCTTCTTCGTGCCAGTCTTCGGCACGGCGGAGCCACGGCTTGGCGGCGTATCGTCGCCCATATCGCGCGCCGGCTTTTCGCCACGGATCAGCGCCTTGATCTCCTCGCCGCTCAGCGTCTCGTATTCCAGCAGCCCTTCGGCCACGATGATGAATGCGTCGTGCTGCTCGGTCAGGATAGTACGGGCCTGCGTGTAGGCTTCGTCGATCAGGCGACGGACTTCGTTGTCGATCTTCTGTGCCGTCGCTTCGGAAACGTTCTTCGACTGCGACACGGAGTGCCCAAGGAAGACCTCCTGCTGGTTTTCGCCATAGGCAACCTGGCCGAGCTGGTCGGAGAAGCCCCACTGCGTCACCATGGCGCGGGCAAGCTTGGTGGCTTGCTCGATATCCGAGGATGCACCGGAGGTGATGTTTTCCTTGCCGAAGGTGAGTTCTTCCGCGACGCGGCCGCCCATCATGATGCACAGACGCGAAATCATCCACGTGTAGCTCATTGAGTAGCGGTCGCCTTCCGGCAGCTGCATGACCATACCGAGCGCACGGCCGCGCGGAATGATCGTCGCCTTGTGGAGCGGATCTGCGACAGCAACATAGAGCGCCGTCATCGCATGGCCCGCTTCGTGGTAGGCGGTCAGCTTCTTTTCTGCCTCGGTCATGGCCGACGAGCGACGCTCGGCACCCATCATGATCTTGTCCTTGGCGTCTTCGAATTCAGCCATGGTGACCATGCGCTTGTTGCGCCGTGCCGCCATCAACGCCGCCTCGTTGACGAGGTTCATCAGATCGGCGCCCGAGAAGCCCGGAGTACCGCGAGCGAGAACCTTGAGGTCGACATTCGGTGCCAGCGGCACGTTGCGTGCGTGCACCTTGAGGATACGCTCGCGGCCGATGATGTCCGGGTTCGGTACGACGACCTGGCGGTCGAAGCGGCCCGGACGCAGAAGTGCCGGATCGAGAACGTCGGGACGGTTGGTAGCGGCGATGAGGATGATGCCTTCATTGGCTTCAAAGCCGTCCATCTCGACCAGCAGCTGGTTCAGCGTCTGTTCGCGTTCGTCGTTACCGCCGCCGAGACCGGCGCCACGATGGCGACCGACGGCGTCGATTTCGTCGATGAAGATGATGCAAGGCGCGTTCTTCTTCGCCTGTTCGAACATGTCGCGCACGCGGCTTGCGCCGACGCCGACGAACATTTCGACGAAGTCGGAGCCCGAGATCGTAAAGAACGGCACATTGGCTTCACCGGCGATGGCACGGGCCAGAAGCGTCTTACCGGTACCGGGAGGGCCAACCAGCAGCACGCCGCGTGGAATACGACCGCCGAGGCGCTGGAATTTCTGCGGATCGCGCAGGAATTCGACGATTTCCTCGAGATCCTGCTTGGCTTCGTCGACGCCGGCGACATCCTCGAACGTGACGCGACCATGCGCCTCTGTCAGAAGCTTTGCCTTCGACTTGCCGAAACCCATGGCGCCGCGCGACCCGCCCTGCATCTGGCGCATGAAGAACAGCCAGACACCAAGGATCAGCAGCATCGGCAACAGCGTGCCGAGATAGCTGAGGAAGCTAGACGAGCCATCCGATTCCGGACGAGCCGAGACGACGACGTTCTTCGCCTGCAGCTTGTCGAGCAGGCCGCTGTCTATGACCGGAGAGTAGGTCTGGAAGGCAGCGCCATTCTCCACATAAGTGCCGACGACACGGTTGCCGGTGATCACGGCATCGCGGACGCGACCGGAATCAACTTCGCGAAGGAACTGCGAATACGGGATATCCCGCGAACTCGTCTGCGAGGGCGAGGTCTGGAACATGCTGAACAAAGCGATCAGCAACAAAGCGATAATCGCCCAGAGAGCGAAATTACGAAAATTAGGGTTCATTGAACTCCCCAGGGACTGAAACAGCCCGGCCTTTTGGCGACTGCATTACTTGGCTGCTAACATAGGGTTACGCCGGGCCCTTGCCAAGGCAGTCAGCGCAACCACATGCGATTTCCGTCAATAACTCTTAAAACGGAGGTGACACATAGGCTGACCGACCGAAAGCATTCGCCAGCCGATCCGCGAGAGTGAGATCGAATCGTGTCAAAAAGCGGTCGAATGGCGCCAGATGCGGTGCAAAACGGACCGGAGAGTGCTCGTAACGCGGGTCTTCATCGTCGAAACGGATTGTTGGCGCCGACGCCGCTGCGCGCATCGCCGCACCTTTTGGGGTGCTCGCAGCGAAAGCCATCCGCGAAGTTGCGCCGGCTGCGACAATTTGCACCCCGCCATGGCCGTCATTGAAAACCTCGAAACGGCCATCCCAGATGCCCCTCGCTCCCGGGGCAAGATGCAGAGCGTCGATGTTGCGGCTTTCGCGCATGAGGAAGAGACCGTTGCGCCTGAGGTCGAAGACCACTCCGCCCGCCGTTCGCCGACCGGGCTCGCCGGTGCCGATAAACCCAAGGATACGCTCCATCCTTTCCTGCCCAAGTCCATAAGGCTGGCCGCCGAAGATGGCTGCAAGGCAGGAGAGCCCGTAGGCAAACTCGGGCGCTGCAGCATCGATGCCCTCGGGAGAGATGCGGCAGAGCAAACCGCCTTCTATCACGACAGACTGTTCCACCCAGCGCGCCGCTGCCGATGACAGATCGGCCTTAGCGCTCCCGCCGCCATCCGATGCCATGAGGTTGCCGGTGGCGAGACCCGCCCGGACACGGACGCGCTCGTAGTGAAGGTCGAGATTGCTCGGGTCGTCGATCCAGCCGATATTTCGTTCGGTGAGAAAAGCCCGAATGTCATTGCGCAGGCAGGACAGAAACGGGCGTACCACCCAGATGCGCCGATCGAACAGCACCGCATCGGCAATACCGGTCGCAGAAACCCGCCCTGCCCGCACACGCGCAGTGCGCATCGCCAGCGTCTCCTGCTGGTCGTCAAGCGTATGGCCGGTGACGATCATGTCGGCTCTGACCTCGGCCGCAACGTCGGCCAGCAGGTCGTAACGGGCCTCGCGCGCGGCGGCCATGATGCCGGTCGCAGGCTTCTCACCAAGCCAGCGACGCGTGCTGTGGGCGATCCCCAGTTTTAGGCAGAGATTGGCCACGGATTTCGCCTCGTCGGTCGAACCGGGGCGCAGGTCGTGATCGACGGTGGCAGCGGAAAGCCGGTGCGAGGGGTGGCTGGCACGGATCGCATCGGCAAGAGCTATCAACAACCCGGTCGAATCGCTGCCGCCAGAGATAGCGACCAGGATGTGCGAGGGCTGGCGAAGCGATGCCAGCAGGCGGGCTGCAGCGGCCTGGGGTGAAGAGACCGGACCGCCGGCCATGACCTTGCCGCTCAGCAGGCGAGACGTTTTTCTTCGCTGGCGACCTTGGCCACGACGGGCTTGGAAGCCTTTGGATATTTCTTGGTCACTTCATGCAGCGTCGCGCAGGCCGTGTCCTTCTTGTCGAGGGCAGCGAGCGACATGCCAAGCTTCAGCAACATTTCCGGCGCCTTCTCGGAGGTTCCGTATTTTTTGTAGGCATTGACGAAAGTCGTCGCCGCATCGTTGTATTTGCCCTGCGAGTACAAGGCTTCGCCCAGCCAGAAATTGGCATCCGGCGAGCGTGCGCTTTCCGGATAGGTACCGAGATACTGGCGGAATTCTTTTTCGGCGATGGAGTAATCACCCGACAGCACATGGCCATAGGCAGCCTTGTAGGTATCGCCCTCGTTGCCGAGCGACGCAGTCTTGTCGCCGACGGCAGGCGCCGGGCCAGACCCAACGTCATCCGTATTGACATTGCCGCCGACCGGCTGGCCGTTCTGGTCGAACTGGATCGAGCCGAGCTGTGCAGGCGGTGGCGCGAGAGTGCTGCCCGCAGCGCGGTTGGCATCGGCACCCTGGGGTGTCTCGATCACCTTGGCGACATCGTCGGACTGGCCTGCGCCTGATGTATCCGCTTCGCTCTTCTTGATCGGCGCGCCCGCGGCCGGTGCGACACCCGTGGCGCCACCCTTCTTTTCCAGCATCTGGAAGCGAATTTCGTTGTCGGCCTGCGCCTTGCGGATGGTCTCCTGCATCTGCAGAAGCTGATAGCTCATTTCCTCGATGCGACCGTTCAGCTGCCGCATCTGGTCTTCCGCCTGCTGGAGGCGGATTTCCGCGTCGCCGCTCTGAACCATGATCGGCTGCTGCGGCTGCTCGCGCTGCTGCGAGAGCGGCGCCGGCGGAACCTGGTCGGACGAACTGCGGTCGCCGAGGTGAAGGCCGAACAGGTTCATCGAATAAGCTTCACGTTCCGTGCCGGACAAGGCCACCAGACAAACCATGCCTGCGACGACGAGTTTTCTCATAGGTTCGATCCCGTCTCTTTTTGATTCTTGTGCCCAACGGCACCAGCCGGGGATTTTTAACAATTGCCGTCAAAAAGCAACGGAGTTCGGCCAAAGTGTGGTTGAAAATACAAACCCGCGTTGAAAACGAAGAAGGCGACCTCTCGGCCGCCTTCAAAATCAAGTGATATCGAAGATATCAGGAGCCGGCGCCGTTGAGAACGGTAACTGCGCGGCGGTTCTGCGACCAGCACGAGATGTCGTCGCAAACGGCGACCGGACGTTCCTTGCCGTAGGAAATCGTCTTCATGCGACGTGCGGGCACGCCCTTTGAAATCAGATAGTCCTTCGTCGAGGCGGCGCGGCGCGCACCGAGAGCAAGGTTGTATTCGCGGGTGCCGCGTTCGTCGGCATGGCCTTCGACGGTGATGGCGTAGTTCGGATAGCGGGCAAGCCACTGTGCCTGACGATCGAGCGTCTGGGCAGCATCGGCGCGGATCGACGTCGAATCGGTGTCGAAGAAGATGCGGTCGCCGACATTGACGGTGAAGTCCTGAGCCGAACCCGGGGTTGCCGAGCCGCCATTGGCACCGTTGAGGCCAAGATCGCCTGCGTTGTTCGGCAGGTTCTTCTTGGATGCGCAGCCCGCCAAGGACAGGCCCAGGAAGAGGGCAAGCATCATCGGGTTGCGGGCGAAGCTCTGCATGCGGCTTGTGGCCGAATTGTCAATACGGCTCATGGCCGGTCTCTCCTTACGACATTATCACGGTTGCCAGACTGTAACCGCACGCGGTTAATGCTGTTTCAACGGTTATGGTTAATTTTTTCTTATAGCGTCCCGCCGCATGAAGTCACAGAACTTTTTGCGGCGGGAAGTTGCAGGCGTATTTACCAACTATTCCATCAGCGGCGACCAGGCCGGGTCCGAGGCGAAGGACGGGGTCTTGATCTTCTGCTCATTATAGCCGGTCAGGTCGATCGAGTAGAGTTGCGGGCCGCTCGATCCGGCCGGCTCGCGGAAGAACATGATGACACGGCCATTCGGTGCCCATGTCGGGCCTTCATTGTGGAAGCCGGACGTCAGCAGGCGGTCGCCCGAACCATCCGGCTTCATGACGCCGATACCGAAAGTTCCGCCCGACTGCTTCGTGTAGGCAATCAGGTCGCCGCGTGGCGACCAGACCGGCGTCGAATAGGAGCCGTCGCCGAAGGAAATGCGGTGCTGGTTGGAGCCATCTGCATTCATCACGTAGATCTGCTGCTTGCCGCCGCGGTCGCTTTCAAAAGCGATCTGGGTGCCATCCGGCGAATAGGACGGCGACGTGTCGATGGCAGCCGTCGAGGTCAGCCGGGTCGTCGTGCGCGAGCGCAGGTCCATCGTATAGATGTTGGCATTGCCTTCCTGCTGCAGCGACAGCACGACGCGCTGGCCATCCGGCGAGAAGCGCGGCGCAAAGGTCATGCCCGGAAAATTACCGACAACCTCGCGCTGACCGGTGGCGATATTGAGCAGGTAGACCCGCGGCTGCTGGTTGGCAAACGACATGTAGGTCACTTCCTGCTTGTTCGGCGAGAAGCGCGGCGTCAGCACGAGGTCGCTGCCGTCTGTCAGCATACGGGCGTTGAAGCCGTCCTGGTCCATGATGGCCAGCTGGTTCTTGCGGGCAGTCTTTGGTCCGCTTTCGGACACGAACACGACGCGCGTGTCGAAATAGCCCTTTTCACCGGTGATCTTCTCGTAGATCGCGTCGGCGATGATGTGGGCAACGCGGCGCCAGTTTTCCGGCTGGGTGTAGAACTGCTGGCCGGTCATCTGCGTTCCGGCAAACGAGTCCCAGAGGCGGAACTCGGCGCGCAGGCGACCATCGGGCTGCTGCGTCACGCGGCCGGTGACCAGCGCCTGGGCATTGATCGACTTCCAGGACGCAAACTGCGGCGCTGCATCAGGATTGGTGATCTTCTCGATGAACGCGGCTTTGTCGATCGGCGCGAAAAGCCCCGAACGCTTCAGGTCGGCGGCGATAACGCCGGAGATCTGGGCTCCGAGGTCGCCGTTCGAGATGAAATCGGTGATGGCAATCGGCAGGGGCTGAACATTGCCCTTGTTGATGTTGATTTCCACCAAGGCGTAGGCCGGCGAGATGTAGGTCGCCATCAGGCCACCCATCACCAGCATCAGACGAACGAGAGAACGCATTTTCATGTGTACACAGCCTTTCAGCATTTATAGTCCCAGGTCACTGGGGTCGAAATTGACGATAACTTCGTTCCAGGCGTCGTATTTGTCGCGCGGTAGGTTCTTGAAGGGCGAGGACATCATCACCGCCCGGGTGGCACTGCCTGACAGGGCCTGTTGAGCCGACTCGGAGCCGCCCGTCACCTGCACGTCCGGCATTCCGACGATGGTGCCGGATTCGTCGAGCTTCATGTGTACCCGGATCACCATGCCCTCGACGCCCGACATGCCCGCCGGAACATTCCAGTTGTTCTGGATCTGGCTGCGCAGGGCATCGATCTCGCTCTGGCTCAGCTTTGCGCCGTTCGCGGGCTTGTCGGTACCGAGGGCTGCCTGCTGCTGCTGGCGCTTGGCGCCGCCGCCGGTGGCCTGCTGCTTGTTCAACAACGCTGAGATCTCGTCGGCGTCGAAGTCGCTTTCCTTGGAGGACGCGGCCTTGGCCATCTCGCGCTTCTTGTCGTCCTTTTTCTTGTCGGTATCGGACGACTTGTCCGCCGTCTGCACAGGCTTTTCGGCCGGCTTTGTTTCCGGCTTCTTCTCCGGCGGCTTTTCAACCGGCTTTTCGGCAACCTTCGGCGGCGCCGGCGGCTGCGGCTTGATTTGCGGCACGGGAACGTTGTCGGGCGTCGCCTGGTCGCTGGGCGCCAGTTCGGCCTTGTCCTGCGTCGGCACGGGCGTTGGCGGCGGTGGAGTCGGGGTCGGGATTGGGGGCGGTGTGGGGGTTGGCACCGGTGTCGGCGTCGGCGGCTTCGGAGCCTCCGTCGGGGTCGGCGGCGGCGGCGCGACGTCGGTCTCTTCCTTTTCGACGGACTTCACGTCGTTCGGGGTCGGATCGACCTTCGGCGTCGGCGCCTCGACTTTTTTCGGCGCACCCGTGGACTGGTTTTCGGTAGGTTTGGGAACCGGCTTCGGCGCGGATTTCAGGTCGACATCGTTCTCGCCGGCATTCTGCGCATTGGCAATTTCGGTCTGCTTTGTCGTCGGCTTGGGCGCCGCCTTGTCCTTCTGCGGGGCCTTCTTGTCACCGGTCTGCGTCATCGACACGTCAGTCACGATCTCGACCGGCGTCGATTCGTCAGGCTGTACCTCGAAGGATTTGGGAGCGCCAATAGTCACCAGCGCCCAGACGAGGACCAGGCCGTGAACAACCGCCGATGTGACAATGCTGGCCTTCATTGAATGGGTTTACTTCGTCTTTTCTTGCTGGGTTACCAGACCGATGTTCTTAAAGCCTGCAGACGATATCCGCGCCATCACCTTCATGACGGTGCCATAGCCGGCGGCACTGTCGCCGCGCACATAGATCCGCTCGTTGTAGCCGGTCTTGGCGATAGCCTGTAGCTTCGGGACGATCTCATCGAGCGCGATCGGCGATTCCTGCATGAAGATGTCGCCGGCCGGATTGACCGACACGGTGATCGGCTGCGTGTCCGAATTCATTTCCTTGGCGGCCGTTTCCGGCAGGTCGATCGGCACGCCGACCGTCAGCATCGGTGCAGCGACCATGAAGATGATCAACAGCACGAGCATGACGTCGACCAGCGGCGTCACGTTGATTTCCGATATAGGTCCACCGCGGCCATGACCGCCACGACGGCTGCCGCGACGACCACCGCCGCCACCGCTACCGCCTCCACCTGACATTCCCATAAGCTTACTCCGGTTCTGTCGTTACTGCGCGGCCGCGCGGGGCTGCAGCTTCTCATCGATCTGGCGCGAAAGAATGGCGGAGAACTCATCCGCAAAACCTTCCATGCGGCCAGACAACTTGCCGGCATCTGCGGAAAACTTGTTGTAGGCGATAACCGCAGGGATAGCCGCGACAAGGCCGATGGCTGTCGCGAGCAGCGCTTCCGCAATACCGGGTGCAACGACCGCGAGATTGGTGGACTTCGATCCGGCAATAGCCTGGAACGAGGTCATGATACCGACGACCGTACCGAACAGGCCGATGAACGGGCCAGCCGAACCGATGGTAGCCAAAGAACCGAGACGGGCACCGAGATGTTCCGATTCCCGCGCCAGCGTCACGTCCATGGCGCGGTCGATACGCATCTGCAGGCCAATCGGCGAGCGTGCGCCGCGCTCAAAGGACTTTTTCCACTCGCGCATGGCGGAGACGAAAATCGCTGCGAGCCCGGTATTGGTGCGCTCGGACAGCGTCCGGTAAAGCTCTTCCAGCGACTGGCCGGACCAGAATACCTGCTCGAACTGGTCGAACTGCCGGCGAGCACGGCTGAAGCTCAGATATTTGTCGATGACGATTGCCCAGGTCCACACGGATGCCGCTATCAGTCCGAGCATCACCAGCTTGACGACAAGGCCAGCCTCCATGAAGAGAGACAGAAGCGTCACGTCACTTGTCGCTGCAGCCAATCCAACTTGTTCCATTTGATCCAAATTCCCCGAATCCAAACGCCCGGTGCAGGACCGGGCGGCAAAAAAATGATCGCACAAGAAATGTCTGGCAGCTGCCGCTGAACGCCGTCGTCAGGCTTCCAAGTCTACATCTGCCTTCTTGCCGTCAAATTTGGTCAAAGGAAGGCGTGCACCGCACAATCTCTGACCATAATATTAAGACACTATTATGGTTAAGAGATCGTTAGTGTCCGCGTGATCGGTAATTTTTCTTGCACGCGGATACACGTTGTAGAGAAACACAAGGCGTAAGCAGCAGCGAACGAGAACTTCCCGCACACCGCGGAAATTCCTTCTCACGCCAGTCATGTTTTAACAAGACACGTTTTCAGGCATCTGCCCCGCGTTTCAGGCAACCGCACCTGATGCATCGACCGACCCTGAAGCCTGCAGCAGCTGAGCCGCCAGCGCTTCCGGCAACCGGCGGGGACGGCCGCTGGCATTGATGACGGCAATGATCACCCTTGCAGCGATCAGCAGCGCACCGTCACGACGTATCTCCTGCGTCAGCACCATTTTGGCACCACCGGCCTTTTCGGTCACCGTCTGAATAGTAAGCACATCGTCCATGCGGGCCGGTCCCTTGAAGTCGATCTCCATGCGATGGACGACGAACACCAGACCTTCCTCATCGGCGGTAATTAGCTCACGCTGCTCCACGCCGAGGCAGCGCAGATAATCTGTGCGGCCGCGTTCGAGGAAATGCAGGTAGCGGGCGTGATAGACCAGCCCTGAAAAATCCGTATCCTCGTAATAAACACGCTGCAGCAGCCGGTGGCTGCCTTCGATCAGTTCCCCGGCAATCAAAAAGGGACCATTCGTCATCAAAAGCTCCAAAACCTGTGGAGAGCCTGTTTGGCCGAAGTCGGTTTGGCAGGCAAGTATTGAACAATTGTCATACTGCCTAATTATTTGAAAACAAGCGGTCGGCGACCGGCCAGCAAGGAGACGATGTGATGAAAATTGCGATCATGGGCGGCGATGGATTTATCGGATGGCCAACATCGCTGCATCTGTCCGATGCCGGTCACGACGTTCATATCCTCGATAACCTCTCCCGCCGCTGGATCGACACAGAGCTCGGCGTACAGTCCCTGACCCCTATGGACAGCATCCAGGAACGCACCCGGATCTGGCACGCAGAGACAGGTCGCCGCATTCACTTCAACCTGATCGACCTTGCCAAGGACTACGAGCTTTTAAAGAACTGGCTCGCCGAGCACCGCCCGGATGCCATCGTGCATTTCGCCGAGCAGCGTGCCGCCCCCTACTCGATGAAGAGCGACCGGCACAAGAACTACACCGTCAACAACAATGTCAGCGCTACCCACAATCTCCTGAACGCGCTGACGGAGCTGAACCTCGACACCCACCTCGTGCACTTGGGCACGATGGGAGTCTACGGCTATTCAACGGTCGGCGCCGCTATTCCGGAAGGCTACCTGCCGGTCGGCATCGAGACGGTCGACGGCCGTACAGTCAGCCAGGAAATTCTCTACCCGGCCAATCCGGGCTCAATCTACCACATGACAAAGTGCCTGGATCAGCTGCTGTTCCAGTTCTACGCCAAGAACGACGGCCTGAGGATCACCGACCTCCACCAAGGCATCGTCTGGGGCACGCACACGGAGCAGACACGGCGGCACGAGCAGCTGATCAACCGCTTCGACTATGACGGCGACTACGGCACCGTGCTCAACCGCTTCCTCATCCAGGCGGCGATCGGCTACCCCCTGACGGTGCATGGTACCGGCGGCCAGACGCGCGCCTTCATCCACATCCAGGATTCGGTCCGCTGCATCGAGATCGCCTTGAAAAACCCGCCGTCGCGCAATTCCAAGGTGGAGATCTTCAACCAGATGACCGAGACGCACCGCGTCCGCGACCTTGCCGAGATGATTGCCGGCATGACCGGGGCCGAGATCGCCTGGCTGCCCAATCCGCGCAAGGAAGCGCCCGAGAACGACCTCGTCGTCAGGAACGAGAAATTCCTCGGTCTCGGCCTCGAGCCAACAACCTTGAAAACCGGCCTGCTCGGCGAGATCGTCGATGTTGCCCGCAAATACGCCTACCGCGTCGACCGCGCTCGGGTGCCGGCTGTTTCGGCATGGACAAAGGACCTTGCGGCCAAGCTCAACCACGATCCGGAAGGCAAGCGGCTGAAGTCGGTTTCGTGAACGCCTCCCCCCGCGCGACGAGAGCCTACGTCACGCTCGTCACCAATGCCGATTACGCCATGGGCGCGGCGGCACTCGTCCGCTCTATAAGGCGAACCGGCACGAAAGCCGACATCGTCGTGCTGCACACCGCCGGAGCCAGCTCCGACGATCTTGCGCCGTTAGTGTCGCTCGGATGCCGGCTGGTACCCGTGGACCATCTGCCGCTCTCCGACGCGTTCAATGCGCGCCATGGCCGCACCGCCCTGCATTCGGCCGCTCCCTTTACCAAGGGTCGCAAGCCGTCCTTCCACTCACCGCTCGACAATTTCTGCAAGCTGCGACTTTGGCAGCTGGTGGAATACGAAGCTTGCGTCTTCATCGATGCCGATGCCCTAGTGCTAAAGCCGATCGACAAGCTGTTCGATTACCCGGAATTCTCCGCTGCGCCGAATGTCTACGAGGGACTGGCAGACTTTCAAAGGCTGAATTCGGGCGTCTTCGTTGCCAGGCCGTCGCTGCAAACCTTCGATGCGATGATCGATAGTCTCGACCAGCCGGAGGTCTTCTGGAAGCGCACCGACCAGACCTTCCTCGAGACCTTTTTCCCGGATTGGCACGGCCTGCCCGTTTATATGAACATGCTGCAATATGTGTGGTTTACCATGCCCTTGCTTTGGGACTGGAAGAGTATTTCGATCCTGCACTACCAATATGAAAAGCCCTGGGAGACGAATCATCCCAAGGCTGACAGACTGGCACCGCTGATCGATCTCTGGCAGCGATTCCATCAGGATCTGGACATTCCGGACATTGCTGCGCTGGCAAACCCGAAAGTGACGACATGAAAGTTTTGGTAGCGGGTGGGACGGGCCTCGTCGGTCGCTATATCGTCGAGGATCTTCTTTCCCATGGCTATTCGGTCGCTGTCGGCGGCCGGCATCAGCCGGAGCCCGGCCTGTTTTCAAAGCCCGTCAGCTTCGTTCCGCTGCGGCTCGATCCGAACGCAGACCAGGGTCACGCCTTCGACGACGCCTATTTCTTCGTCCACGCCGGCTTCCATCATGTCGCTGGCCGTTATCGTGGTGGTGAAGGCGACGACCCCGCAGCCTTCCAGAGGCTCAATCTCGATGGAAGCGTCAAACTGTTCGAGACTGCCCAGCGCGCCGGAATCCGCCGCTGTGTCTTCCTGTCGACGCGCGCCGTCTATGGCGATCGCTCCGCCAGCGAGGTGCTTTTTGAAACCTCGGAGGCCAACCCGAATACGCTCTATGGCCGCGTCAAGCTGAATGCCGAGCGCGCGCTTTCCGCGATCAATGCCCCCGGCTTTGCCGCCGCAAGCCTCCGCCTGACCGGCGTCTATGGCGATCTCCGGCCCAACAAGTGGACCGACATCTTCAGCAACTACCTCGCCGGCAAGCCTGTCCCGTCGCGCGCTGGTACCGAGGTTCACGGACGCGACGTCGGACAGGCTGTCCGTCTCATGCTCGAAACCGACACCGCCCGCATTGCCAATGAAGTCTTCAATGTCTCCGACGTCCTGACGGAAACCCACGAGATCCTCGCCATTCTCCAGCGCGTCACCGGCAGCCCTCACCCGCTGCCGGCCCGAGCACCGGGCAACATCATCAGCGAGATGGACACATCCAAGATCGCAGCACTGGGCTGGCGCGGCGGCGGCAGGGCCCTGCTGGAAAAGACGGTTGCCTCGCTGGCGCAGGGACTGCCGCATGCCACCGAGGCGGTTCCGGCCACGGTGTCCAAGCGGGGATAGTCGTTTCGTCAGCGGCGCAGGCTTGTAGCCGTCCGATCTCAGGAAGCAGCCTTGATTTCGGAGTGGCTTTTCAGGACACGCCCGCCGTCTTCCTGTTCGATGAGATAAGCTGGCTCTTCGGCGCTGGCCTTGCGCTTGATCACCGACCCCTCGATAGTTTTCTCCACATCGTCGGTGAAACTCTCCGTCACCTTGCCGGTGCCCGTTCCCTTGCCCCACTTCCACTCGACCTTGGACCCCACGCGAAATTTGTGCATTGCGATGCTCCTCTCGAAGCCTCCCAAATGCAGATGCCGGGCTCGTTGTTCCCTGAACGGGCGATCACTCCTCTTCCTGGAACAGCCGGAACTGCGCCGCTTCCAGGTCTTTCGGCGGCTGCAGATCCAGATGCCGCCAGGCGGTCGGTGTCAGCACGCGGCCACGGGGCGTGCGCTGGATGAAACCCTGCTGGATCATGTAGGGCTCAATGATATCCTCGATGGCATCGCGCGGCTCGGACAAGCCGGCTGCGATGGTCTCGATACCCACCGGTCCGCCACCGAAGTTAACGGCGATCATGTTGAGGTAGCGCTTGTCGAGCTGATCGAGCCCGAGATTATCGACGAGCAGCCGCGTCAGCGCCTCGTCGGCAATCTGCCGCGTGACTGATTCCGCCCGCGCCACCTCGGCGAAATCGCGAACGCGGCGCAAAAGCCGGCCTGCGATACGCGGTGTCCCGCGCGCGCGGCGGGCAATCTCCCGCGCACCGTCATCGGCAATCGGCAGACCCATCAGCCTTGCGCCACGCCGGACGATCAGTTCCAGCTCCTCGACCGTGTAGAAGTTGAGCCGCACGGGGATGCCAAACCGGTCGCGCAACGGTGTCGTCAGCAGACCGAGCCGAGTGGTGGCGGCGACCAGCGTGAATTTTGCCAGGTCGATTTTCACGGAACGCGCCGCTGGGCCCTCGCCGATGATCAGGTCCAGCTGGAAATCCTCCATCGCCGGATAGAGGATTTCCTCGACTGCAGGGCTCAGCCTGTGAATTTCGTCGATGAACAGGACATCGCGGTCCTCGAGATTGGTCAGAAGTGCTGCCAGGTCGCCGGCCTTGGCAATGACCGGCCCTGAAGTCGAGCGGAAATTGACGCCGAGCTCCTTGGCCATGATCTGCGCCAGCGTCGTCTTGCCGAGACCGGGCGGACCGACGAACAGCACGTGATCCAGCGCCTCGCCCCGGTTCTTCGCCGCCTCGATGAAAACTTTCAGGTTGGCGCGGGCATCCGCCTGGCCCGTGAACTCGTCGAGCGACTGCGGCCGCAGCGTCGTATCCAGGTCTTCGCCACGCTTCTCGGGCGTGATCAGGCGGGCGGGTTCGGTCATGCGAGCAGTTCCATTCCCTCGATCGTCTTGGCGGCGCGCTCGTCGAATGTGAAGGTTGCGCTACACCCGGCATTGCGATTGCGGACGGCAATGAACGCGTCTGCAAATTCAGCCTGCGAGCGGCTCATTACGTCAAGAACCTCTTCGACAGCTTCTTCGTCTTCCAGAATTATGTCTTCCGAATCCAGCAGATCCGCAATTCCGTCAGCGATCTGCTCTCTCGTGAGCTTGATACGCTGTCGCAAAAACCAAGCGAATTCCATAAGCGTGATACAGCTTATATATCCGGGACCTATTTCACCGAGACGCGCAAACAGTTCAGCGACCTTAGCGCTTTGCGCCACATCGTCTTTCAAGAAGACGCGAAGCAAGATGTTTGTATCCAGACCGATCATTGCGTTCCAACAATATGGTCGAAAATAGCCTCGCCAACGGCACGTTTCATTTCGTCCACGGGGATCGGAAGCCGATCCGGGTCGTAGAACTTGCCCAGAAGATCGACAGCACGTTTGTTTTTAGCCTTGATAAAGATTTTGCCATCCTGGTGGACATAGCGAATTTTGTCCCCGGGCTTCAAATTCAGTATGTCACGAACTTCTGATGGCACGGTAGTTTGCCCCTTTGATGTTATCGTTCCATAGTAAATCTTCATTGGCAGCATCTCCTTACTTTCCAGCGATAGCAAGGAGTTTCGGGGGCCGCAAGGAATTCTCACTTCGACAACTCCCTCAGCCCCAGCCTGATGAGCTTGGCGCTGTCGGCACCCTCGCCCGCCGTCTTCATGGCGGCGGCAACGGCGTTGGCGGCCTGGTCGCGCGAGTAACCGAGATTGGTAAGGGCCGACACGGCATCCGACACAGGCGCTGCAGCAACGCCCTCGCCGATCTCCTGCTTGAGGCCCATGTTCAGCGCCTCGCCTGCAAACGCCGGAGCCTTGTTCTTCAATTCCAGTACCATCCGCATTGCAACCTTCGGGCCGACACCGGGTGCTCGCGAAATGACGGTCTTGTCCTGCAGGGCAATGGCGTTGGCAAGCTCCGAGGTCGTCAGCGTCGACAGCACCGCCAGCGCCACCTTCGCCCCGACGCCCTGGACGCTCTGCAGCAGAATGAACCACTCCCGCTCCAGCACTGTGAGGAAACCAAACAGCTTCAGCTGGTCTTCGCGCACATAGGTTTCGATGAACAGCACGCAGGCCTCGCCGACGCCGCCTAACCTTGCCAGCGTCCGGCTGGAGCAATAGGCGACATAGCAAACGCCGTGAACATCGACGAGCGCGTAGTCCTCGCCGATTTCCTCGATGGTGCCTTTGAGTTTGCCGATCATGGGATATCCGTCAGGTTTTGGTGGTGGTGACGTATCAAAACGCTATCCGGCGGCCAGCAAGGCCTGTCGCATGCGGTTGCCACCACGATTATGCGCATGGCATATGGCGATGGCCAGCGCATCGGCGGCATCGTTGCCCTTGAACTCCGCCTTCGGCATCAGGATCTTCAGCATCATGTGGATCTGCTGCTTTTCGCCGTGGCCGACCCCGATGACCGCTTTCTTGACCGCGTTCGGAGCATATTCGGCGACCGCGAGCCCCGCCCGTGCCGGCACCAGCATGGCGATGCCGCGTGCCTGGCCGAGCTTGAGCGTTGCGACAGCATCCTTGTTAACGAAAGTCTGCTCCACCGCGGCTTCATGCGGCTGGTGAGTGTGCACCACATCAGACAGCCCGTCATGCAGCTGGCAGAGCCGCGACGCCAGGTCCATGTCGCCATCGGACAGCACTGTGCCCGATGCGACAAACCGCAGGGAGTTTCCGAGCACGTCGATGATGCCCCAGCCCATGCGGCGCAGGCCTGGATCTATGCCGATGATACGAATCGTGTTCTGCATGGTCGTCAACCTACCGTTCATGGCAACCATGTGCCAGAAAAATGTGAACAAAGCGAAAACATCAAGATAATTCATCACGCGTCTTTACGTGCGATTAAGCCATTTTGCCGACTCTTCCCGGATATTGCCTTCGCAGGTGGTTCGGCTGCGGCCGCACCCCAGTTTACATCTTGACAACTTTTTCGCTGCACATCGTTTCGCGCTATCGACGAAACGAGAGTCTAGAGGTTACGCCATGTCTCGCCGGTTCCAGTCGCTGTCCTTCAAGGT
Source organism: Rhizobium rhododendri (assembly GCF_007000325.2). Lineage (GTDB taxonomy): Bacteria > Pseudomonadota > Alphaproteobacteria > Rhizobiales > Rhizobiaceae > Rhizobium > Rhizobium rhododendri. The sequence goes on from NZ_CP117267.1 coordinate 2,375,445, forward strand.
GATCGCCACCTTCCTGCTGCTGACGCTCCTCTCCGTCGCCGTTCTAGACGGCCTCGCCTATATCGCCAGCAACAGGCTTTCGGACGATCAGGCGCTCGAGGCAAAGAAGAGCGTCCTGGTTTTCCGCGGCGACATGCTGCAGGACCAGTTGCAGCAGATCGGCACCCAGGCGGATTCGATTGCCCGCATCGAGGCGGTACAGATGACAATCACCAGCCTTAGAAGCGGCTGGAAAACCATCGAGAAGACCTCCGGCGACGCGCGTGCGGAATTACAGAGAGTATTCGTCAGCCAGAACCCCAATCCGGCCGACCAGCGTGAAAAGCTTCTGAAGCCCGTCGGCCCCAGCGGGTTCTATTACTCCAGCCACGAGACTGCCCAGACGGAAATCGGCCGCGACCTCCAGGGCTCGCCTTTCAGCGACCTGCTGATTGCCGACATGGATGGCGCGGTGATCTATTCCTACAAGAAGGGCCCCGCCTTCGCAGAAAACCTCAAGAGCCCGGCCTGGGTCGCATCGAGCCTCGGGAAAACCTACGCAGATGCTGTCGCAAACGTCGCCAAGGCAACCAACGACACCGCCCCGAGCGCCTTTTCCGGCCTGCGTGTAGACCCCGCGACCCAGAAGGGCGCCGTCTACTTTGCCGTCCCCATCCTCAAGCTTGGCGCACCCAAGGGCGTGATGATTTTCCAGGTGCGCGACGATATCCTCGCCTCCATCCTGTCCAAGGGCAACCCGGCCACGAGCACGGCGAGGTCGGTCGTCGTTTCGGAAGACGGTTCGGTTATCGGCGTCGACGAAGCCGGACACCTCGTAGCTGTCGATGGCGCCGCTTATGGTTTTGCTGCCGAGGCATTGGCCGGCAACGATATCAACGTTGCTGACCTCATGCGTCCCGATGGTGAGGCGCGCGCCTATGCCCGCCCGATCGCGTTTGGCGGCAAGCATTTCCTGATTGTCGAGAGCCTTCTGAAAAGCGAACTCAATGCCGGCTCGATCGCGATTGCCAAGTTGTTGACACTCATCGGCCTCGGCGTACTCATCCTCGTGGCGCTGGCAACCGGCCTTGTGATGAAGCTTCTCTTTGCGCCGCTGGCCCGTCTGGCCGCGGTTACTCGCGATGTCGCGGATGGCAAGCTGGACAACGAGATCGGCAGTCAGGATCGCAACGACGAGATCGGCACGATGGCGAAGGCCCTTGCACGCTTCCGCCAGTCGCTCATTGACCAGCGCCTGCTGGAGGCTGCCAGCGCCGAGGCTCAGAAAAATGCGGCAGCCGAGCGCCAGGCAAGGCTGACGGAGCGCGAGGCGGAAGCCCGCGTGCTGCAGGATGTCGTCGAAAACCTGGACGAGGGTCTGCATCATCTGGCTGCCGGCGATCTCGCCTACCGCTTCGATACCGCCTTCCCCGCCGAACTCGAAGGCCTGCGCGTCAATTTCAACAAGGCCCTGGCAACGCTCAGCGACACCATGACGGCGATCGGCGGCAACTCCATGGCCGTCCATTCCGGCTCTGAGGAAATGCGCGGCGGCGCAACCGAACTTGCGGGCCGCACAGAACGCCAGGCGGCCTCGATCACCGAGACCGCAAGTGCAGTCGGCGCCATCACCGATGCCGTCCGTGTGCAGATCACCCGTGCGGAGCAGGCCGAGCGCATAGCACGCGACGCACAGGCCGAAACGCAAGGGTCGGGTCGCATCATGCGCGAGACGATCGCCGCCATGGAAGCCATCCAGGGCTCGTCGCGACAGATGAACCAGATCATCAGCGTCATCGATGGCATTGCCTTCCAGACCAATCTTCTGGCGCTCAATGCCGGCGTCGAAGCGGCTCGTGCGGGTGAAGCTGGCAAAGGCTTTGCAGTCGTCGCCCACGAAGTGCGGGAACTGGCACAGCGCTCGTCCAGCGCCGCCAAGGAAATTGCCGGCCTGCTGGCGAAATCGACCGGGGAAGTCGAAAACGGCGTAGCGCTGGTCGAACGCGCCGGCGTCGCACTCGACGGCATCAGCACCCATGTCGAGAACATCAACGTTCAGATCCGCGAAATCATGCGCTCGACACACGAGGAAGCGGAGACACTTCGGCAGATCAACCTTGCCGTCACCGATCTCGACGCCATGACACAGCAGAACGCCGCCATGGTGGAAGAAACGACCGCCGCAATCCATCGCCTCGCCTCCGAGGCGGGCGAGATGGACAACAGGCTGGGCAATTTCACGCTGACAGATCCGGTGCGACGCAAGACCGCCGAGATCCACATCCTGCACCGCCGCCGCTGAGGCTGCGGGCATGGACGACGGTTTGGCCACTTCTCCAGCTTGCCACAACGGACCTGGCCTCAAAACAGAAACACCCACCTTCCGCAGAAGCGGGTGGTGGGTGTATCAACTCGGTAGCCCGCTAAAACGTCAGGCCGACAGCTTGGCCATGACCTCGTCGGAAACCTCGAAGTTCGAATAGACGGACTGGACGTCGTCGTCGTCCTCGAGGCTGTCGATCAGTTTCATCACCGAAACTGCCTTTTCCTCGTCGACCGGCACTGTGTTTTGCGCCTTCCAGACGATCTTGACAGTTTCCGCCTCGCCCAGCGTTGCTTCCAGCGCCTTGGAGACCTCGTTCAGCGCTTCGAAGCCGCAGATGATCGTGTGGCCTTCATCATCGGTAGTCACGTCGTCGGCGCCGGCCTCGATTGCCGCTTCCATCACCTTGTCTGCATCGCCGACCGCGAGCTTGTAGGTGATTTCGCCAACGTGGTCGAAGGAGAAGGAAACCGAGCCTGTTTCGCCAAGCGTACCGCCGGCCTTGGTGAAGGTCGAGCGAACGTTCGAGGCGGTGCGGTTGCGGTTGTCGGTCAACGCTTCGACGATCACTGCAGTGCCGCCGGGGCCGTAACCTTCGTAGCGGATCTGCTCGTAGTTTTCGCCTTCGCTACCCGATGCCTTCTTGATCGCACGGTCGATGTTGTCCTTCGGCATCGACTGCGCCTTGGCGTTCTGGATAGCGAGACGCAGGGCGGCGTTCATCGTCGGGTCGGGCAGTCCGGCCTTGGCGGCGACGGTGATTTCGCGCGCCAGCTTGGAGAACATTTTCGACCGCACGGAATCCTGGCGACCCTTGCGATGCATGATGTTTTTAAACTGTGAATGGCCAGCCATGGCACCCCTGCTCAGTCTTTTGATATGAATGGCGCCTTATAGGTGCGAAGCCACCGGCATTCAAGCGAAAAGCCCTGCCACGCCGGAGGTTGACTGAAGGAACAAAGGTGGCCCACCTCACGTTTCAGGACGCATTATCAAATCGAAAGGATTGGCCATGGCCAGCTTCAGCGAAGCACAGGAACATCCGGCAAAGCAGTTGTGGGAGCAGATCGATGCGGTGCACGCCGGCATGCTGGGTATCGACGGCATCGACATGCACATGCAGCCAATGGCGCCGCACGCCGATCCGACGACAAACACCATCTGGTTCTACACCAAGACGGATGCAGATATCGTCAAGAGCATCAAGACCGGCGCACGCGCCCGCTTCTGCGTGGTCGGCAAGGATCACGACTACCATGCCAGCCTCGCCGGCAAGATCGAGGTCCGCGCCGACCAGGCGAAGATCGACGAGTACTGGAGTTCGGTGACCGCCGCCTGGTATCACGACGGCAAGAAGGACCCGACCCTGACGATGCTTGCGATGCATGTCGAAGACGCGGAACTGTGGATCTCGACCGGCAGCAAGCTGAAATTCGGCTGGGAGATCGCCAAGGCCAATCTCGACGACGACAAGATGCCGGACGTCGGCGTCAAGCGCCACCTGACGTTTGCCTGAACGAGAATAGCCCGGGCCGTCAACGGACAGCCCGGGCTACTTCAAAATCTGTTTGGGTCAGTTCCAGAACGAGGGAACGGTCTCAGCCAGGCGAGGCCCGATCCGCAGCGGCGCTATATTTTCCGCCAGCCCGGTCGAATCGGAGATTTCCACGCCGACCCCACATATCGTCGCCGGCCCGGATGCGGCCTCGAAGCGGCCTTTCGGCATCTTCGAAATGAACCGGTTGAGCGGTTCTTCCTTTTCCATGCCCAGCGAGGAATCATAGTCGCCACACATGCCAGCATCGGACATGTAGGCGGTTCCGCCGTTGAGGATCTGCGCATCGGCTGTCGGCACATGGGTGTGGGTCCCGACGACGAAGCTCGCGCGGCCATCGACGAAATGGCCGAAGCATTGCTTTTCGCTGGTAGCCTCCGCATGGAAGTCGAAGACGATCGCGTCGGCCTGCTCCTTCAGGGGGCAGGCAGCCAGGATGGCCTCGGCCGACTTGAAGGGATCGTCGAGTTCGGGATGCATGAACACGCGGCCCATGATGTTGGCGACCAGCACGCGGGCGCCATTGCGCGCATAGTAGAGGCCGGAGCCGCGTCCGGGCGTTCCGGCCGGATAATTGGCCGGGCGCAGGAACTGGTCATGTCGGCCTGCAAAGGAAACCGCTTCCTTCTGGTCCCACACATGATTGCCCGTCGTCACCACGTCGGCGCCGGCATTGATGGTTTCCAGGAAGATTTCTTCGGTGATGCCGAAACCGCCGGCCGCATTCTCGCCGTTGACGATGACAAAATCGAGCTTGAGATCGGACACCAGCCCCGGCAGGCGGTTCCAGACACTCACGCGCCCGGTCTTGCCAACCATGTCACCCAGAAATAGCAGTCTCATTCCACGTCGGTCTCCGGTCAGAAAATGCGAAGGCCGCTTTCGGTCAGAATGGCGTCAAGGGGAACGTCGTGCGGCTCGGCGGGTACTGATGGCACTTCTTGGCAATCGAATGCAATGCCGATCAGGCGCCGCGCGAGGCCTTTCCGTCGTAAAAGCGCAATCGCCCTGTCATAATAGCCGCCACCATAGCCAATCCGCCGTCCGCTAGCGTCGAACGCCGATAGCGGCACCAGCAGGATATCGGGTTCCAGCAGCGCTGCGGTCTCGTCAGGTCCGAGGGTACCGAAGGCACCGGGAACAAGCGAACGGGCATCTGCCAGTTCGCGAAAGACGATCGTTTGCCTGTCGATGACGACGGGCAGGCAAACGCGCGCGCCCCGCGATCGCAATTGATCGAGCAACGGCCGGATGTCCGCCTCGGAGCGGATGGGCAGGAAGCCGGCGATAACCGCTCCCGGCTCGAAGCGGATTTCCGCATCACCACACCGCACCATGGTGGCGCTTTTTTGCGCCCGCAAATCCGCCGGCAGCGCGTCGCGAGCCGCCAGCCGTTGCTTGCGAACCTGTGCTTTCATCTCACTCGAAGCCATGTCGTCCATCCCGCAAGCCAACGCCCGGGCGTGGCTGCGCCCCTCAGGCGCGCACCACCGACAGCTTTCCGTTGGCGCCGATACGGGCGCGGACGCTATCATAATTGGGGATCGTCGTGTGCGGTGTCTGCATCGGGTGGCCATGCGTCGCGGTGATGACCATGACGTCGGCGCCTGCCGCCTCGCCAGCCTTGATACCAGCCGGCACGTCCTCGAACACCAGGCATTCGGTGACGCTCACGCCCAGCCGTTCGGCACCCAGAATGTAGCACTGCGGATTGGGCTTGCCGACCTTGACGTCCTCGGCAGTCACGATGAAACGCGGCATCGGGATTCCCGCCTCCGCCAGCCGCGCCTTGGCAAGCGCAATCGGCGACGAGGTAACGATGGCCCAGCGGTCGGCAGGCAGCGAGGCCAGAAAATCGATGGCACCGGAAATCGGCACGACGCCGGCGACATCGGCGATCTCGTCCCTCTCGATTGCAGCGGCTTCGACAGCAGGATCTACGCCGGGAAGATTGAGGTTGCGGATCGTATCGATACCGCGGGCGCCGTGCATGGTGGGCATGAATTTCTCGACATCCAGACCCTGGCGCGCAGCCCAGGCGCCCCAGACCCGTTCTGCGGAGGCGATCGAGTTCATGATCGTCCCGTCCATGTCGAACAGGAAGGCGGCGTAGCTTTTATCGAAGACGGAAACGTTATCAGCGGACAAGGAGTATCTCTTTCGGTTGGCAGATGATCGACCGGGCCGACGCAGGCGTCGCAGGTCGAAGATTGCCCCAGATACCGTCAGCCGCAGTCAGATGCAAAGCTAGATAGTCTTGCCGGGGCACTGCGACAAGCAACGACCCGGCGGGATGTTCCCTATTCGCCGAGACGGCTTTTGACGCCGGCGATGATCGTCTTCGACAATGTCTCGTAATCGTCGTCGAAATGGTGACCGCCGGCCATGGCGACGACTTCGGCGCCGGTGCCCTTCAGATCGGGGCAGGCAACGTCCTCGTCGTCATCCGTGCCATAGACGCACTGCACGATCTTCGGGTTGATCTTCTTAAGGTCCTTGAGCGGATCGCCGCCCTTGCCCTCGCTGGAAGCGCCGAGCCAGCCCATTACCGAGATGACATAGTCGACCTTGCGCGACAGCGACAGCAGCGACATCTGCACCACCTGGCTGCGTTCCTTCGGCTTCAGCAGATTGTAGCTGGCCGGGATGACGTCGGCACCGAACGAGTAACCGATCAGCACGACGTGCTGCACATTGAAGTGCTTGGTGTAGTAATCGATGATGCGGCCCAGATCGTCTGCAGTTTCCTGTGGCTTACGCTCCGACCAGAAATAATGCAGCGTATCGACGCCGACCACCGGAATGCCCTGATCCTGCAGGTAGGAGCCGACTTCCTTGTCGATGTCGCGCCATCCGCCGTCGCCGGAATAGATGATCGCCAGCGTGTCCTCGGTCGGCTTGGTTTCAAGCACGTTGATGGGAAGGCCAAGCGGCGACTTTTCGGCGCTCAGCGACTTTACCAGATCGACCAGGGTGTTGCTGAGGGTCGTCGTGGCGTCGTCCGTGGAATCGCGGATTTCGATTTCCGGATGATCCTTCTGCATCGCCTCGACATGGTCGCGGCCATCCTTGGGCGCTGCCGGGGTGAAGCTGGCAATGATCGGGTTTGGCAGCACGCCGTCCATCAGTCCGATGACGACGTTGTCGCCGGTCTTGACCTTTTCGGCAGGCGTGCAGAGATCCTTGGTGAGGGCGATGCCTGCGGCAGGATCGACGGCCAGCGTCTGTGACACAGTGGCGTCCGGTGTCTGCGCGGCAATTGCCAGCGCCATGGTGCCACCAGCACCAACACCGGCGATGATCGGCAGCTCGTAGGCGCTGTCGGCGACAGACCGCTGTACCTGCTGGCTCAGCGACTCGATGTCGGAAACCATGTAGATGCAGCCATCGTTCTGGCTGACATCGTAATTGTTGAGTGCCTTCAGGAAGGAAGGATAGTCGATCCCGATGACCATCGAGCCCTTCGCCAGCAGCGTCTGTGCAACGGCGTTTTCCTTATCGCCCCAGCCACCGATATCCGAGATCAGCACGACTTCGCCAACTACCTTGCCCGTCGGCACAAGGATGTGCGGCGACGGGATGATGCCGGTGTCGTATTTCTTATTGACCTCGTCCGCGTGGGCGACACCCAGCGTGAGCAAGGCCGCCATTGCGAAGGAAGCTGCGTATTTCAAGATCATTTCCTGACGACTCCTCTTAGTCCGCCGCCGATCAGGAACGTCGCGTCCATCAGCGCAATCATCGGACTGACCCCGCCTGAAACCGCGAGATAGCGCGGCTGCCAGTCGGGATGAAATTTTGCTTTGAAGGCTCTTAGCCCTTTGAAGTTATAAAACCGTTCACCGTGTTCGAAAACCGTGCCGCCGATCCGGTCCCAGACCGGCGCCGATTCACGCTTCGACATTCCGGATAGAGGTGCCATCCCGAGGTTAAAGCGCTGAAATCCGGCATTCCTAAGATGCTCGAGGATCTGGACGAAGAGAAAGTCCATGGAACCCTTCGGTGCGTCGGGCGAAAAGCGCATCAGGTCGATCGAGCCCTCTTCGTGGGTCGACGTCACGAGTATGTTTGCAAAGGCAACGATGCGGCCGTCCTTCCTGAGAACGCCGACCGGCTGCGACAGGATATAGTCGGGATCGAAGGCGCCGAGGGAGAAGCCCTTTTCCTTGGCGTTGTGGTCTTCCAGCCAGGCGTTCGAGACTGCCGCGAGTTCGTCCAGCACCTCGCCTACGTCCTGCGGCTCGATGACCGCGAATTCAAGCCCGTCGCGCACCGCACGGCTTGCCGTCTGGCGGAGATTGGCCCACTTGCCGCCCTTCAGCTCGAAGGTATTGAGATTGACGACGGCGAGTTCGCCGAGCTTGTAGGCCCGCATGCCGGCATCGGCGCAGTGCGACAGGAGCCCTGGCGAGATCTGGTAGAATACCGACCGACAGCCCGCCGTACGCGCGGATTCGACAAACCGCCAGACGAGATCGGCCAGCGCGTGCCGCGGTCCGATCGGGTCGAACAGGGCGATCCAGGAGCGACCGCGCTTGCCGTACATGATGAAGGCATCGCCCTTTTCGGAGAACATTATGCTCTTGTCGCGCATCCGCACAAGATTGGCGTCGGCGATGCCGTGCGCTTCGACAATGGCAACGGCCCGCTCGACATCGTCGTCCGAGACCGGCAGCAGTCGCGAGGTCGCCGGACGGAGCAGGCTGAACGCGGCAATACCGGAGGCAACGATGCAAAGGCCGAGCACGGCACGCAGGCCACGCGGCGCCTCGTCGGCAAACTCGAACTGCCACCAGAGCTGGTTGCTGTAGGCGACGTCGCGATAGACGAAGAACAGGATGACAATGGCGCAGATGCAGATGACCGCAATAGCCATCAGCCATCCGGCTGTCAGCGCCTGGTTGACGAGCGAAGCCGGGCGGTTGAACAGCTTTCGGCTGACGAACAGGCCGAAAATGAAAAACAGCAGGAACGACGCCTCGACGAGCGCGATCGCCTTCAGCAGCGACAGCGTTACCGCTGCAACCGCGCAGCCCACCGAAACCCACCAGGCGCCATCGAGGCGCTGGCCAAGGCCACGGGCTGCGACGACCATGGCAAGGCCGACGAGGCTCGACAGGAAATGTGCACCTTCGACCACAGGCAGGGCAAGATAATCCGACAGGAACTCGAGGTTTTCATCCGGCGTCGGCGTGACGCTCGAAAAGATCAGCATGACGCCCAGCAATAGCGCGAAGGTCGACAGCAACTGCGGCATAAGGCGCCCGCCGACACGCCGCACACTGGAAGCAGCGGGATGGTCGACGAAGCGGCGCAGTTCGGTCACCGCAACGACCATGATCGCAAGCAGCAGCGGGATCACATGGTAGATCACCCGGTAGAGTACCAGCGAGCCCAGCACCGCATCGACGTTGACGGCGCTGCCAAGCGACGCGACGATCACGGTCTCGAAGACACCAAGGCCGGCCGGGACATGGCTGAGGACGCCGAGGCCGACGGCGATGGCATAGACCGCGAGGAATGTCGGCCAGCCGATCGACGATTCCGGCAGCAGCACGTAGAGAACAGTCGCTGACGCCGCGATATCGAAGGCGGTGACCAGGAACTGGCGCGACCAGGTGCGCGAATCCGGCAGACGCAGCGTGAAGCTGCCGATGGAAATCACCCGCCCGCCGCGGCCCATGTAAAGCAAGACCGCCAGTAGGCCCAGGATGACACCGGCGACGCCGCGCAGCACGAGGCTGTCGACATTGATCAACGGCCCCATTTCATCGGCAATAATCATCAGCGCGATCGAACCGACGGCGGCAAGGCCAAGGCCGAACGACAGCGTCACGAAGGCGACGATGCGCCCGATGTCTTCCGGTGTCAGCCCCATGCGCGAATAGGCGCGGTAACGGATCGCGCCTGCGCTCAATGCGCCGAAACCGGCAGTGTTGCCGACGGCGTATGCACTGAACGCCGTCAGCGCCACATGCGGAAACGGCACCTTCTTGTCTATGAATTCAAGCGCATTGGTATCGTAGAAGATCAGCGCGAAGAAGCTGAGGCCGGTAAACAGCAGCGCAAGCAGGATCGCACGGGCAGAGGTGTCGCTCAAAGCGAGCACGATATCGTCGTACCGGACTTCTGTCGTCAGGTGGAAAATCGCGTAGGCGACCATGCCGAAGACGACGACGCTGCCCAGCGCCAGCAGCTGCGTGCGATAGCGGCGCAACATCGTGACCAGCCAGCCGCGCTCCTCGAGGTCGTCTTCGGCTGGTTCCAGATCGATCGGGCTCGACATACTTTACCTGTTTGAATGGGTCACTTCTGCGCCCCGCTTAGCAGATGTACGTCAACGCGAATATTTCTATTCGGCGGTTGTACGCAGATTCTTTCAAGGCGACGACATGTCGCCGTCACATCTCTCTGAATTCAGGCATTTTTGGCGCAGCGCCTTGATCGGCGACAATATTCTCTTCAAAAAAGGAAGATTATAGTGGGCGCGACGGGCGCGGAGACAGAAGTCGCAAGGCAAATTGCGTAAAACCCGCCCGAAGGCGAAAGTGCGATCCACGACGACCGGTGGTTTTTTACGATCCTGGGTGCCTACAAACGTAGGTGGGCGCCATATGTCCAAGCCCACGGGCCTGGCCAGGGACAGCTCCCTTTGGATCGAGTATGGCCCCAGGGATTGTGGTACCTGCCGGGAAGCGCAGACCGCAATTCGACATATAATGCGCTTTGGGTTTGCGCACCAGTGCCATCGGTCGAGAATTAACGCTCGGCGACGTCATCGACGAACGCTACCCTCTACGGATTTGCCGTTCAGGGTTTTATCGCCGTCATGTTCAGATGCCAGGGTTCGCAATCGATGCTATCTAAACTCAGTGCGCTTCCGCGCCCGGCTTGGCGACCAGTTTTTCGGTGATGCCGCGAATGCTGCTGGCGACTTCGTCCAGAACGCCGGCCAGCGCCTCTTCCGTCTGTGCACTGGCGGCGAGCGCTGTGTCTCGGTTACCGCGCAAGGCGTCGAGTTCTGCCTCCAGCCCGGATACCTTGCGCGTCAGGTCGGCCACTTCGTCCATGATCATGATGCCGGCCATGACTGTCACCCGGAGATCGCCGATCTCGCCGAACTGCTCCTTCAGGTGGCTGACATAGCGATCGAACCGTGTGGCGAGATCCGTCAGGTGATCTTCCTGCCCCTCCTCGCAGGCCATGCGATAGGCCTTGCCGTCGATCGTTACCGTTACCTGCGCCATGCGATATTCCGTCCTGTCTTGCCCGATACGGCAAAGGTTGTCTGCGACGCTGCGTCAGCGATCGAGTACGGCCCTGATCGTTTCCATGGCGGTGACCAGCCGGCGGGAAACCTCGCGGTTTACCTCCTCCAGCCGGTTGGCGCGAAATTCCGCCTGGTCGAGTTCCTGTGCCAGCCGTGAACGGTCGGCGTGGGTCCGGCGAACCTCAGCGTCGATCTCGCTTCGCTCGCGCTCCCGTTCGAAACGCACGTCGACCGCATTATCCAGCGCTGCCAGCGCCTGACGCAGTGACGTGATGGCGGCGTCCACTGTCTTGCCTGTGGGCATCATGTCTTCCCGGTTCCACGCACAATGCTCCGAATCGCCATGGTGGCGCATTGCCCTGATCTGTCACAGTATTCAACTCGGCAACTGGCCGTCAATAAAGGCCTGCATGCGGCAAGGCCGCTAAACTGTGGATGACATGCGACTTTCCTCAGTTCCGGCAGCCTATCAGGCTCATGTCGTCTTTTGTACAAGACAAAAGGCAAATGTTAAATATTTGCGACGGAGGCCGGGTTTGGCCGCCGGATTTATTGACTTGCTCGCCCCAACTGCTATGTCTCAGCCGCCTGAGGCAGACTGCGATCCAGGGTTCCAAGCATCCCTCCCTCGCTGTGCCTTCCAACCGGTGGTCCATCCCTCTCGAGACCGAGACCATCCCAAACCTTGCGGAACGACCATGATCTCTCGCGAAAAACACGACCGGATGGCAAACGCGATCCGTTTCCTTGCCATGGATGCCGTTGAGAAGGCCAATTCCGGCCATCCCGGCCTGCCGATGGGCATGGCTGACGTCGCCACCGTACTCTTCTCCAAATACCTGAAATTCGATCCGAAATCGCCCCATTGGGCAAACCGCGACCGCTTCGTGCTGTCGGCCGGCCACGGCTCGATGCTGCTATACTCGCTTCTGTATCTGACCGGCTATGAAGACATGTCGATCGAGGATCTGAAGAACTTCCGCCAGCTGGGCTCAAAGACTGCCGGCCACCCGGAATACGGTCACGCCACCGGCATCGAAACCACGACCGGTCCGCTCGGCCAGGGCATTGCCAACGCCGTCGGCATGGCGATTGCAGAACGCAAGCTCGCCGTCGAGTTCGGCTCCGAGCTGCAGGATCACCACACCTACGTGATGTGCGGCGACGGCTGCCTGATGGAAGGCATCAGCCACGAGGCAATCGCGCTCGCCGGGCACCTGAAGCTCAACAAGCTCATCCTGTTCTGGGACAACAACTCGATCACCATCGACGGCGCCGTTTCGCTGTCGGACTCGACCGACCAGATTGCCCGCTTCAAGGCTGTTCACTGGAACACCATCGAAGTCGACGGCCATGAGCCGGACCAGATCTCTGCCGCGATCGAGGCAGCCCAGAAGTCCGACCGTCCGACCCTGATCGCCTGCAAGACGATCATCGGCTTCGGCGCTCCGCACAAGCAGGGCACCCACAAGGTCCACGGTTCGCCGCTCGGCGCCGAGGAAATTGCGGCTACCCGCAAGGCTCTCAACTGGGATGCCGAGCCCTTCGTCATTCCTGCCGACGTGCTCGACGCCTGGCGCGAAGCCGGCAAGCGTGCCGTTCCCGATATGAAGGACTGGCAGTCGCGCCTCGCTGCAGCCGATGAAGCCAAGAAGGCCGAGTTCAACCGCCGCTTCGCCGGCGACCTGCCGGCTGGCTTCGACGCCGCCATCAGCGACTACAAGAAGAAGCTGGCCGAGACGAAGCCGACCGTTGCGACCCGCAAGGCGTCGGAAGACGTGCTCGAGGTCATCAACGGCTTCCTGCCTGAAACGCTCGGCGGCTCCGCCGACCTGACGCCATCGAACAACACCAAGACCAGCCAGATGGTGTCGATCACGCCGACGGATTTCGCCGGCCGCTACATGCACTGGGGCATCCGCGAACACGGGATGGCGTCTGCCATGAACGGTATCGCTCTGCACGGGGGCCTGATCCCTTACGGCGGCGGCTTCATGATCTTCTCGGACTATTGCCGTCCGCCGATCCGCCTGGCGTCGCTGATGGGCATTCGCGTTATCCACGTTTTGACGCATGACTCGATCGGCGTCGGCGAAGACGGCCCGACCCACCAGCCGGTGGAACAGATGGCCTCGCTGCGCGCCATCCCGAACCTGATGATGTTCCGCCCGGCCGATGCCACGGAAACGGCCGAGTGCTGGCAGATTGCGCTGAAGACCAAGGACCGTCCGTCGGGTCTGGCCCTCACCCGCCAGAACATGGTTGCCGCTCGCCTGGAATACAGCGAGAAAAACCTCTGCGAACTCGGCGCCTACAATCTGGCCGGTTCTGCCGATGCCAAGGTGACGATCTTCGCTTCTGGATCTGAAGTCGAAATCGCCGTTGCCGCCCGCACCGCGCTTGAAGCCAAGGGCATCACGGTCCGCGTCGTCTCGGTTCCCTCGACGGAATTGTTCTTCGAACAGCCCGAAGCCTACAAGGCGGAAATCCTCGGCAACTCGCCAGTCAAGATCGCCGTCGAAGCCGGCGTCCGCGAAGGCTGGGATGCCTTCATCGGACCGGAAGGCACGTTCATCGGCATGAAGGGCTTTGGCGCTTCCGGCCCGGCCAAGGAAGTCTACAAGCATTTTGGTATCACGGCGGAAGCCGTCGTTGCCGCTGCGGAAGCTAAGCTTTCCTGATCCCAATACAGGGCGCCACGGCGCCCTGCTTCCATCAAATAGAAAAGTCCTGTCCGATTTGGGAGTGTCCACCATGACTGTAAAAGTTGCCATCAACGGCTTCGGCCGCATCGGCCGCAACATCCTGCGCGCCATCGTCGAATCCGGCCGCACCGACATCGAAGTCGTTGCCATCAACGACCTCGGCCCGGTCGAAACCAATGCCCACCTGCTGCGCTACGATTCCATCCACGGCAAGTTCCCGGCCTCGGTCAAGGTCGAAGGCGACACGATCATCGTCGGCAACGGCAAGCCGATCAAGGTCACCGCGATCAAGGATCCGGCAGCCCTGCCGCATGGCGAACTCGGCGTCGATATCGCCATGGAATGCACCGGCATCTTCACATCGCGTGAAAAGGCCGCCCTGCATCTGACCGCCGGCGCCAAGCGCGTTATCGTCTCGGCCCCTGCCGACGGTGCCGACCTTACCGTCGTCTTCGGCGTCAACGACGACCAGCTGACCAAGGAACACCTGGTCATCTCCAACGCGTCGTGCACCACCAACTGCCTGGTTCCCGTCGTCAAGGTCCTGAACGATGCCATCGGCATCGACCACGGCTTCATGACCACCATCCACTCCTACACCGGCGACCAGCCGACGCTGGACACGATGCACAAGGACCTGTACCGCGCCCGCGCCGCAGCCCTGTCCATGATCCCGACCTCGACCGGCGCCGCAAAGGCCGTCGGCCTCGTGCTGCCGGAACTGAAGGGCAAGCTCGACGGCACGTCGATCCGCGTTCCGACACCGAACGTTTCCGTCGTCGACTTCAAGTTCGTCGCCAAGCGCAACACCACGGTTGAAGAGATCAACCAGGTGATCAAGTCTGCCTCCGACGGCAAGCTGAAGGGCATCCTCGGCTACACCGACGAGCCGCTGGTTTCGCGCGACTTCACCCACGACAGCCACTCGTCGATCTTCGCCTTCGACCAGACCAAGGTCCTGGAAGGCAATTTCGTCCGCGTGCTCTCCTGGTACGACAACGAATGGGGCTTCTCCAGCCGCATGTCCGACACAGCCGTCGCCTTCGCCAAGACCATCTGAGCGACTGCACCGCCACGTTAGAAAAACGGCTCGGGAAACCGGGCCGTTTTTTGTTTAGACACTTGATATTCCACATTTCGCCCAGCTATCGACCAGATTGATCATTAAGCCTTTGAGAGCAAATCTGGATGGCCTACAATCGGCGGGCAATCATTTGCGCTGGGGGATTCGGCGTCGGGGACGGGAGCGCAGGGAGGGCTCGCGTCGCGGCTACGGGCTGACGTGGGGCGTCCGGCACTGGCCGGATGCGAGAAAAGGGAAGTGTCCGTGGAAGCATTTTATGTCGTCGTCCTGGTCTGCACCGTCCTGATCCTCATTGCCGCCTTCTCCAGCCTTCTCGCATTCCGCTTCGGCGCGCCCCTGCTACTGCTGTTTCTCGTCATCGGCCTGCTGGCCGGCCAGGATGGGCTCGGCATCGCCTTCAGCAACAATTACCTCGCCTATATCCTCGGCTCGATCGCGCTGGCCGTCATTCTTTTCGATTCCGGCTTTGGCACCTCGCTGTCCTCCTTCAAGGCGGCTGCCGTCCCGGCTCTGACGATAGCCTCGCTCGGGGTCATCATTACCGCCTCCATTTTCGGGCTGGCCGCATCCTGGCTTCTCGGTTTCAGCTGGATGGAAGGCCTGCTTCTCGGCTCGATCGTCGCCTCGACGGATGCCGCCGCCGTCTTCTTCCTGCTACGCATCGGCGGCATCAATATCCGCGACAAGGTGCGCTCGACGCTCGAAGTCGAATCCGGCACCAACGACCCGATGGCGATCTTCCTGACCATTGCGCTGGTACAGGCGATCGGCAGCGGCGAAGGCGTCGGCGGCGTCAATATCGCCATGCTGGCCATGTTCGTCCAGCAGATGGGCCTCGGCGTCATCCTCGGCTTGCTCGGCGGCATGATGATCGTGCTGGTCGCCGGCAAGCTCGAAACCGACCGCGGCCTGACGCCGATCTTCGTGCTGGCGCTGGCGCTGCTGGTGTTCTCGTTCACCGGCGCCGTCGGCGGCAGCGGCTTTCTTGCGGTCTATGTCGCGGGCATCTACGCCGGCAACCACAAGATGCCGGCCTCTGCGACCATCAAGCGCTTCCAGGACGGCATGACCTGGCTCGCCCAGATCATCATGTTCCTGGTCCTCGGCCTGCTTGCCTCCCCGTCGGAGTTTCCAGCCATCGCCGTGCCGGCCGTACTGCTGGCGCTGGTGCTGATCTTCGTCGCCCGACCGGTTGCCGTCTGGCTCTGTCTGCTGCCGTTCGACTATACCCAGCGCGAGACAGGCTTCCTCGCCTGGGTCGGTTTGCGCGGCGCCGTCTCCATACTGCTTGCCATCATGCCTATCCTCGGCAATCTCGATTTCGGCCAGACATATTTCAACGTCGCCTTCATCATCGTGCTCGTCTCGCTGATGCTGCAGGGCTGGACGATCAAGCCGGTGGCCAAGAAGCTCGGGCTCATCATTCCGCCGCGCATCGGCGCCGTTCACAAGGTCGAGGTCGATCTGCCCGGCGCTGCCAACCACGAACTGCTCTCCTACCGCGTTGTCAAGGACAGCCCTGTGCTATTGGGAGAGCGGATCCCGCGCTGGGCCATGCCATCGCTGGTGGTGCGCGACGGCAAGTCGATGCGCTATCAATATGCCGGACGGCTGCGGGAAAACGATCTGGTCTACCTGTTCATCGCGCCAAGCTTTTCGCGGCTGCTCGACAGGCTTTTCGCCACCCGCGCACCGGTCGATCCGGAAGATACCGAGTTCTTCGGCGCCTTCTCCATTTCGCCGCAGCGGCAGGCAGCGGATCTCGATGCTGCCTATGGCCCGGGCCTCCTGCACGAAAACGAGAAGAACCTGACGATTTCCGAACTGATGCGCCAGCGCTTGGGCGGCAAGGCGGACTATGCGGACCGGGTGCGTCTCGGATCGCTCATATTGATCGTTCGCGACCTCGACGAGAACGACCATATCAAGGCTGTCGGCATGTCACTCGAAGTGGTCGATTCCACCGATGCGCTGCCGCTGTTCATCAACATGCGCGAAATCGCCCACCGCATTCGCGATGCCCTCAGGCGGCGCCGCGCACGGGCCGCGAAGGCGAATTCAAACGATTCGAGTAGCGACTAAAACCCAGGCCGACAGCCTTGCGTCTCCGACCATCCGTAGTATGGTCGGCGCATCTTCCGACCATATCAATTTGCGGATCTTTCCCATGCCAAGCTTCAAGACCCTCGACGATCTCACCGAAATTGTCGGCAAGCGCGTGCTTGTCCGCGTCGATCTCAACGTGCCGATGAAGGACGGGAATGTCAGTGACACCACGCGCATCGAGCGTGTTGCCCCAACCATCCTCGAACTGTCGGCCAAGGGCGCCAAGGTCATCCTGATGGCACATTTCGGTCGCCCCAAGGACGGCCCGACACCGGAATTTTCGCTGTCGCAGATCGTCTCCTCGGTGAAGTCGGTGCTCGGCCACGACGTCCTTTTCGCCTCCGATGCCATCGGCGCACCCGCCACGGAAGCGATCGCCAAGATGAAGGATGGCGACATCCTGCTGCTCGAGAACACCCGCTTCCACAAGGGCGAGGAAAAGAACGACCCTGCCTTCACCCAGTCGCTGGCAGACAACGGCGACATCTACATCAACGACGCCTTCTCGGCTGCCCATCGCGCCCATGCCTCGACCGAAGGTCTGGCAAAGCTGCTGCCGGCCTACGCCGGGCGGACGATGCAGGCTGAACTTGAAGCCCTCGAAAAAGGCCTGGGCAATCCCGTCCGCCCGGTAGTTGCGATCGTCGGTGGCGCCAAGGTGTCGAGCAAGATCGATCTGCTGATGAACCTCGTCAAGAAGGTCGATGCACTGGTCATCGGTGGCGGCATGGCCAACACCTTCATCGCCGCCCGTGGCACCGAAGTCGGCAAGTCGCTCTGCGAACACGACCTTGCAGATACGGCACGCCAGATCATGCTTGAGGCAGCCCAGTCCGGCTGCTCCATCGTGCTGCCGGAAGACGGTGTGGTTGCCCGCGAATTCAAGGCCGGCGCTGCGAACGAAGTCGTCATCATCGACAGCATTCCAGCCGACGCCATGGTCCTCGATGTCGGCCCGAAAACGGTCGAGCAGATCAAGGCCTGGGTCGGCCGCGCCGAAACGCTGGTCTGGAACGGCCCGCTCGGCGCCTTCGAGATCACGCCTTTCGATGCAGCAACCGTGGCTGTCGCCAAGTTTGCCGCCGAATGCACCAAGTCGGGCAAGCTGACATCGGTTGCCGGCGGTGGCGACACGGTTTCGGCGCTCAACCACGCCGGCGTTTCCGACGACTTTACCTACGTCTCCACCGCCGGCGGCGCCTTCCTGGAATGGATGGAAGGCAAGGTCCTGCCGGGCGTTGCAGCGCTGGAAGCTCAAGCCAAGGCGTGAGTTGCATAATGGCGGTTCGCCCGTCCAGTTGAAGTTTTGATGACCGTGAAAGCGAAAGCTTTCGCGGTCTTTTCGTTGGTGCTAGTGTAGCCGCAGACATTACAAACGATTGAATTCATTTCAATCGTTTCAGTAGCTTAACCTAGGATTTTCCTTTTAAAATTCTTCTGGTATCGCAGGTCCGGCAGTGTTGGGAGAGCATGAAAGGACCGAACGTCTTGGAGATGCAGATCCATTAGTTTGATCGATAGAGGCGTTGCCGGTCGGTCGTGAAATGAAACAACATCCGTGCGTGCGCAATGCGCCGCTTCGAGGGATAGGGAGTGAACTATGGTAGACGCGAAGATGTTGGACAAGATGAGCTCTGCACCGGGATTCATTGCGGCGCTGGACCAGAGCGGTGGTTCGACGCCCGGTGCGTTGCGTCTCTACGGCATTTCCGAGACCGACTACCAGGGCGACGATGAAATGTATCGCCTGATGCACGCCATGCGCGTCCGCATCATGAGCGCGCCTGCCTTTACCGGTGACAAGATTATCGCCGCCATCCTTTTCGAGCGGACCATGGACGGCGACGTCGACGGCCAGCCAGTTCCCTCATTTCTTTGGGAAAAGCGCGGCGTCGTGCCTCTCCTCAAGGTCGACAAGGGATTGCTTGCCGAAGAAAATGGCGTCCAGTTGATGAAGCCGATGCCGGAGTTGGACGCCCTCCTGAAGCGCGGCCGCGAAAAGGGAATTTTCGGCACCAAGATGCGCTCGGTGATTGGCAATGCCGACAAGGCCGGGATTGCCGCCGTCGTCAAGCAGCAGTTCGAGGTTGCCCGCCAGATCATCAGTCACGGCCTGATGCCGATTATTGAGCCTGAAGTCTCCATCAAAAGCGCAACGAAGACAGAGGCCGAAGCCATTCTTCGCGACGAAATCGCAAAGCAGCTCGATCTGCTGCCTGCATCCGAAACCGTGATGCTGAAGCTGACGATCCCGACGGTCGCCGATTTCTACGCTCCGCTCATTTCTCACAAGTCGGTCGTCCGGGTCGTAGCCCTTTCCGGTGGCTACAGCCGCACGGATGCATGCGAGAAGCTCAGCCATAACCATGGCATGATCGCCAGCTTCTCGCGCGCGCTGACAGAAAACCTGCGCGTCACGATGAGCGACGCCGAATTCGACGCCAACCTGGCCGAAACGATCGATGAGATCTACTCAGCCAGCGTCAACAAGGCCTGATACTGTCCAGACGCGGCAAGCACTTGAAGGTTGCCTAACCGAATGCTCGTAGACTCCATGGCCCGGCTTGCCACAGCCGGGCCATTTCTATTGCTACATCAGCATCAGAGCGCTTCGCGAAACACCAGCGCGAACGTCCAGATGGCGAAGGCCAAAATCGCGATCTTCCAGAAGTCCGCGCGCCGCCGCAGCCCGGGCAGGCCGAGCGGTCGGATCAGATGCACCACCATCGCCAGAAGCAGCAGCAAGCCTATGAGTTTGGACATAAAATTCTCTGTTGTCTGGTCACGGCCACAGACAGGACATTTTTCTCCTCGAAAAACTGGCCTGAACGGGCCTACCGATGCCTGTCCCCGCCGTCTTATCTGATTTTTAAGCCTGACCAGCGGACAATAGGATATGAAAAGAAATATTCTGCCCGTCCTCGCGCTCCTGTTCGGAACCCTGTTCCTGTTCATGGGCAACGGCCTTCACAGCCTGCTGCTACCCGTTCGCGGCACGGCCGAGGGCTATGCAACGACGACGCTCGGCCTGCTCGGAACGACATGGGCAACGGGCTTCGTGCTGGGTTGCCTGACGGCGCCCAAGCTCGTCCGTCGAGTCGGTCATGTCCGCGCCTTTTCGGGCTTCATCGCCGTCATCGCCATCATCGCCCTGCTGACCGGCCTGATCGTCGATTCCGCCTGGTGGGTGGCGCTGCGAGCCGTCACCGGCTTCTGCACCGCCGGCACCTCGATGATCATCGAGAGCTGGCTGAACGAGCGCGCCACCAACGAAAGCCGGGGCGCGATCTTTTCGCTGTACATCGGCATCACCCTGATAGGCGCCGTCGGCGGCCAGATGATGATCCCGTTCGGCGACATCCATACGCCGATGCTCTTCATGGTCTGCGGCATCTGCTACTGCGTAGCCATGCTGCCGACGACGCTGTCCAACGCCGCCTCGCCGCAGCCCCTGAAGGCCATCAAGCTCGACCTCCCGGCCATCTACAGAAACTCACCCGTCTCGTGCATCGGCATCCTGCTCGTCGGCATCGCCAACGGTGCCTATGGCACGCTCGGTGCTGTCTTCGGCGCCCGTGCTGGCCTTGACGAAGGCAACATTGCCATCATGATGAGTTCGACCATCTTTGCCGGCGCGATGATGCAACTGCCGGCGGGCCGGCTCTCCGACCGTATCGACCGCCGCTACGTGCTGGCCATCATGGCCGCGATTGCTGCCGTCGATGGGCTGCTGTTGTTTATCTTCCAGCCCAGCACGCCCTATCTGCTGATCAGCCTCGTTATCGTCTACGGCGCTGCGGCCAACACGCTCTATCCGATCACCGTCGCCCATGCGAACGACTTCGCCTCGCCGGAGGAATATGTGAAGGTGTCGGGCGGCCTGCTGCTGCTCTATGGGATAGGCACCATCATCGGACCGACCATGAGCGGCCCGATTATGTCTGCCATTGGCCCCTACTCACTGTTCCTCATCACCGCGATCGCCCATCTGGCGATCAGCGGCTATTCCATCTTCCGCAGCCGCCAGCGCGCCGCCATTCCAGCCGGAGAGCGCGATGCCTACACGAACATGCCGTCTGCCAACAACCAGATGATCACGCCGGAAAGCATGTCGATGGCCAACCCCATGGACACGCCGACCGAAACGGACGATCCTGCCGTCAAATACGGATGAAGGAGAAACCGCGATGAGCCTGTTTGACGACGACCGTCCGAAAAAGCCGGGTATCCACGAGATCGGTAGCGATATCACCCTGCTGTCGGTCGATGAGCTGAAGGAGCGTATCTCTCGTCTTCACGAGGAAATCGCGCGTCTCGAACTTGCCTGCAACGAAAAGGCCTCCGGTCGGAGGGCAGCCGAGAGCCTTTTCCGTTCCTGAAATTTACCCGCCGCCTCGGCAATCTGCATAGCAGCAAGTACAATTTCGGGGCGTCTTTAACTAAAAATTAAGCTTTATCATTCATTACTGTGAACATCCGGATTTTGTCTGGACTCAGACAGTTTTTCACCATTTGGCGAATTGGTCTGATTTTTCTCCCTGTTTCACCTTCAGAGCCGCTTTTTGCGGCTCTTTTTTTGTCTTTGCCTGCCGGCGCAGGCCAAGGAAACTGTGGAGATTAACCTTCTATTAAGAATCGACTTGCAGATCTGGGGTAAAACTACCATCTTGAAGTCAATCAGCGCCGCCTAATCGAAACCTTTTGCGACCTGCCGGCGTTACATAAGCAAAACTGACTGTCTGCAACAGGGACTACTCTGATGTCTGAACTTGGATTGAACACCGTTAGCTTTGCAGGTCGTGCCGCCTCGTCGTCGCAATTCAAGGCGCTGTATGCAGAGGGTATGTCCCTCGTGGAAGAGACAGCGGCTTACCTCGATGGTAATGGTCGTGCTGCTTCCAAGGTCCTGCCGCGCATGGCATCGGTGCTTTACGCAGCGGAATCCATGCGCCTGACCACACGTCTGATGCAGATGGCTTCTTGGCTCCTGCTGCAGCGTGCCGTCAACAACGGCGAGATGTCGCGCGACCAGGTCCTCACCGAAAAGAATAAGGTCCGCCTGGACGGTTTCAACGTCGACAAGACGGCGCCTGGCTGGGGTGATCTTCCGGAATCCTTCCGCGACCTCGTAGAGCGCTCCCTTCGCTTGCAGAACCGCGTAGCAATTCTCGATCGCGAGATCTATCGCCCTTCAGAGACCATCGTTCCGGACAACCAGAACAGCGTCAAGGCGCAGCTTAGCCTGCTCCAGACCGCTTTCGGCATGAACTGATCCGATCAAACCTCTCTTTCTTGGAAAGCCGGCCCGCTCATCGCGCGGCCGGTTTTTTGTTGTCAACCGCCTGGCGGCAGGACAAAGAAAAGCCCGGCAAAACCGGGCCCCTCAGAAACATAACGATAAAGCGGCGTATTAGACGCCGAGACCGCCGAAACGCTTGTTGAACTTTGAGATACGGCCGCCGCGGTCCATCATCTGCTGATTGCCGCCGGTCCATGCCGGGTGCGACTTGGAGTCGATTTCGAGGTTCATCGTGGCGCCTTCAGAACCCCAGGTGGAGCGGGTTTCATATTCGGTGCCATCGGTCATGACGACCTTGATGGTGTGGTATTCGGGATGGATGTTTGCCTTCATAACAATATTCCTGCCATGCCAGGGTCCATTTGTCGCAAGCCATTGCAGCGACCGACCCGATTGAATAAATGAAGCCGCAGCAGATGGCGGCCACGGCTTCCAATTACGATGCGGTGCCTATACAGCAAGGCCACGCAGATAACAAGGGCCGATCAGGGCCCAAAGCCTGGCTTTACAGGGATAGGAGACGACGTGTCAGAAACGGGAGAGGCAGGCGCCAAGCCACGCAAATCCATTCGACCGCTCGGACGCCTGCTGCCCTATCTGCAGCGCTACCGTCGCATGGTTACGGGCGCCGTCATCGCTCTCGCGCTCGCAGCGATCACCTCGCTGGCCCTGCCGCTTGCCGTCCGCCGGCTGATCGACCACGGGTTTGCGCAAAGCGACGGAACCTTCATCAACAGCTACTTCGTGATGCTGATGGTGATGGCCGTCGTTCTCGCCATGTCGAGTGCGCTGCGCTACTATTTCGTCATCACGCTGGGCGAACGCATCGTCTCCGACCTGCGCCGCGAGGTCTTCGACCATGTGACCCGTCTATCCCCATCCTTCTTCGATATAAACCAGTCCGGCGAGATCATGTCGCGGCTGACCGCCGACACCACGCAGATCAAGTCGGCCGTCGGCGCTACCGCGTCTGTCGCCCTGCGCAACATCATCCTCTGTTTCGGCGCCATAGGCATGATGATCTTCACCAGCCCGAAACTGTCAAGCATCGTGCTGATCGCCATTCCGCTGGTGGTGTTCCCACTGGTCGCGTTCGGCCGCAACGTCCGCAAGCGCTCGCGCGCCGCCCAGGACATGCTGGCGGACGCCTCTGCCTATGCCAACGAGACAATCGGCGCTACCCGCACCATCCAGGCCTTTAACGGCGAGAACGCCGCTGCTGCCCGCTATGGCAGCGCCGTCGAGAACGCCTACGAGGCCGCTCGCTCGGCCGTCAAATCCCGCGCCCTGCTGACGGGCTTTGCCATCACCATGATTTTCGGCAGCGTGGTTGCCGTCCTCTGGGTCGGTGCCCAGAATGTTCTGTCAGGAACCATGTCGCCGGGAACGCTGAGCCAGTTCCTGCTTTACTCCGTCATATCGGCTGGATCGCTTGGCGCACTTTCGGAAGTCTGGGGCGAGCTTTCCCAGGCCGCCGGCGCCGCAGACCGCATCGGAGAACTGCTGGCGGAACGGTCGGCCATCGCAGAGCCGGAATATCCCCTCCCCCTGCCGACGCCCCACATTGGCCGCGTCGAGTTCTCGGATGTGCATTTCGCCTATCCGTCGCGCCCCGGCAAGGCAGCCCTTCACGGCCTGTCACTCGGCGTCCGGCCGGGCGAGACGGTCGCTATCGTCGGACCGTCCGGTGCCGGCAAGAGCACCATATTCTCGCTGATCCTGCGTTTCTACGACCCGCAGAGCGGCACCGTCTCTGTCGACGGTATCGATACCCGCCAGTTATCTCTCGATGCCCTGCGCTCGCAGATCGCCATCGTGCCCCAGGATGTAACGATCTTTGCGGCCTCTATCCATGACAACATCGCCTTCAGCCGCCCTGGAGCGACGCGCGAAGAGGTCCGTGCGGCCGCCATTGCGGCCCAGGCGGATGAATTCATCAGCCGTCTCGACGAAGGCTACGATACGCCCACCGGCGAACGCGGCATCACGCTCTCCGGCGGCCAGCGCCAGCGCATTGCGATTGCCCGCGCCGTGCTCAAGAACGCCCCGATCCTGCTGCTCGACGAAGCAACGTCGGCGCTCGATGCCGAGAGCGAGATGCTCGTGCAGAAAGCACTCGACGACCTCATGGAAACCCGCACCACCATCGTCATCGCCCACCGGCTGGCGACCGTGCTGAAAGCAGACCGCATCCTCGTGCTCGATCATGGCCGCATCGTCGAGGAAGGCACCCACCAGAGCCTCGTGCAGCACGGCGGGATCTACGCCAAGCTTGCCCGGCTGCAATTCGACACCGGCATCGAGCAGCGCCTGACGATGGTGAACTGACACCCCGGGCGACTGCACGGAGGCTGAACCCTCCGCCCAAGGCAGCTCTCGCCCTGCAGCTTGCATTTTGCCGCCCGCTCCATCTTGACAGACCTCCATCTTTCAGGCGGCATTGCCAAGCGCTGCAAGCAGCCGAAAGACGAACGTCCAGACAGGGAGACGAGCACCATGTACAAATTTGAAGTCTACAAGGACAAAGCCGGCGAATTTCGTTTCCGGTTCAAGGCATCGAACGGCGAAACGATGTTCTCGTCGGAAGGCTACAAGGCAAAGGCCTCGGCCATGCATGCTATCGAATCGATCAAGAAGAACACACCCGGCGCCGACATAGACGACCAGACGAGCGCCACGGTCTGAGGCCGGACTGTAGCCTTCCCAAATCAGCAAAGCCGACGCCCGCGCGCCGGCTTTGCTTGATCATCGGGTTGGTCAGGGAACCAGATCGTGCCGATTACTTCTCGGTCAACTTGAGCTCGATGCGCCGGTTGGTGGCGCGAGCCTCCGGCGTATCCCCCGGCGCAATGGGCTGGAATTCGCCAAAACCTGCCGCTACCAGCCGGTCCGCAGGAACACCTTGCGAGATCAGGTATTTGACGACCGCGATGGCGCGGGCGGACGACAGGGCCCAGTTGTCGGCATACTTGCCGGTCCCGGACAGCGGCACATTGTCGGTATGACCGTCGACACGCAGCACCCAGTTGATCTCCGGCGGGATTTCCTTGGCGACGTCGATCAGCGCCTTTGCGAGCTTGGTCATTTCGGTCAAGCCCTGCGGGTTGAGATCTGCCCCGCCTGACGGAAACAGGACTTCCGACTGGAATACGAAGCGGTCGCCGACGATGCGGATATTGTCGCGGTCGGACAGGATTTCGCGCAGGCGCCCGAAAAAGTCCGAACGGTAGCGGTTGAGCTCCTGAACCTTCTGGGCGAGAGCGACATTCAGCCGCCGGCCGAGATCGGCAATCTTTACCTGTGAAGAATCGTCTTTGGCTTCCGATGCCTGCAGGGCCGCCTCGACCGCCGCGATCTGGTTGCGCAGCGCGGCAATCTGCTGGTTCAGCAAGTCGACCTGGCTGAGGGCACGGCTGCTCGCCTGCTTCTGGTCGTCGAGCTGCTGCGTCAGGCTGCCAATCCTCGCCTGCGAGGCCTCAGTGCTGCCGGAGCCAGCAGCCAGCAACGTCTGCAGCCGGGACTTCTCGCTTTGCGCCGAGGCCAGCGACGCCTGCAGGTTGGCAACGGAATCCTCGAGATCCTGCTTGCCGCTCTTTTCCAGCGCCAGCAGTTGCGTCAGTTCGTTGATCTGGCCGTTCAGCCGGGCAAGCACCTCGTCGCGACCGCTGAGCTGCCGGCTGAGGATGAACTGGCCGATGACGAATACCGTCAGCAAGAACATGATCGCCATCAGCAGAGTCGACAGCGCGTCGACGAAGCCGGGCCAATAGTCGATCGTCCGCTGGGTCCGGCGGTTGCGCGAGAGCGCCATGGCTACTTGCTCCCGGTCTTTTCGATACTTCCGATACGATCCGACAGCCGGTCCAGCGTCCGGCGCATCGACTTCGCTTCTTCCTGCTGCGCTTCGATCCAGTCCCGCAGCATCTGCTGCTCGTTGCGCATGTTCTTGACCAGTCCCTGGATGCCGTCGGCAAGGTTGGCCATGGCCGCGACCGATCGCTGGCCGCTGCCGCCTTCTTCAGCGATCTGGCGCATCTGTTCAGACAAGGCGCGGACATCATCCGCAGAGGCTCCATTAGTAGCGTCGGGCACGGACGACATGTCGGAACCGACATCGGTGACCGATGACAGCCAGTTTTCCAGTTCCGTGTAGAAACGGCTCTGCGCCCGCCCGGCCTGCAGGTCGAGGAAACCGAGGATCAGTGAACCGGAAAGACCGAGCAGTGAAGACGAAAACGCCGTACCCATGCCGACCAGCGGCGCGGCGAGACTTTCCTTCAGCGTGCCCAGGATGTCGCCACCCTCGGCCACATCGAGCGACTGGATGACCTTGTTGATCGATCCGATCGTGCCGATCAGGCCCCAGAAGGTGCCGAGCAGGCCGAGGAAGACCAACAGTCCGATCAGATAGCGCGATATATCCCGGGATTCGTCGAGCCGCGAGGCAATCGAATCGAGGATGGAGCGCAGTGTTGCAGTCGAAAGCGACATCGACTTGCGGCTGCCGAGAAGAGCGCGCATCGGCGCCAGCAGTTTTGGATTGAGGTCGACCTTGTCGGCATCGCCAACAACGCGGAAGGAGTTGAACCAGCGGACTTCCGGCCTGAGGGAAAGCACATGGTTGAAAACAAGGATGATGCCGACGACGAGAACGCCGAGGATCAGGCCGTTCAGGCCCGGATTGTGCATGAAGGCTTCCTGCCCCTGGCGGAACAGGATGGCGGCGATAAAGCCGACAATGATGAGAAACAGGATCATCGTCCAGAAAAAGGCCATCGGGCTCGATAGCCTGTACGCGCGGCTCTGCATCGGATCGTCAGTCGACCCAAGATCCGACAATTTCACATTTTTCATGAATACCTCAGCCACCGCAGATTTTCCGCCTGCGAAGACTAGAGCATCATTGCGCCGAATTGAAGAGTATCGGCCCACAAAACATGTGCGTTGCGGTAGGCTATCCGACTGGCCTAAGCTGCGTGTTTGCTTGGCTTAACGGGTCGGGATCGGACGCTTGACGACTTCCAACAGCGCCTTCTGGATGTACTCGTTGCCGCAGATGATCGAGCCTTTCGCAAGCATCTCGGTGCCACCGTCGAAATCGGACAGGAAGCCGCCGGCTTCGCGGATCAGCAGCACGCCGGCAGCGATATCCCAAGCGTTAAGCCCGGTTTCCCACATGCCGTCGAAGCGACCGGCAGCCACATAGGCCAGATCGAGCGCCGCAGAGCCCAGCCGGCGAACACCGGAGACTTCGCCCATGACATGGCGCAACTCGACAAGGAACTTGCCGTGGCTGCCGCGACCCAGATGCGGGACGCCGCAGGTGATGACGCAATCCGACAGCACACGGCGGCCGGCAACACGCAGGCGACGATCGTTGAGGAAGGCACCGCCGCCACGCTCGGAGGTGTAGAGTTCGTCCGTCGCCGGATTGAAGATGACGCCGGCGACGATCTCGCCGTTGCGTTCCAGGCCGATCGAAACCGCAAACAGCGGAATGCCGTGCAGGAAGTTCGTCGTACCATCGAGCGGATCGACGATCCAGCGATGGGCACCGTCGGTGCCGATGATTTCCTGGCTTTCCTCGCCGAGGAAGCCGTAGGTCGGCCGCGCCTTCATCAGCTCTTCGCGGATGATTTTTTCAGCCTTGAAATCCGCCTGCGAGACGAAATCGCCGGGGCCCTTGACGGAGACCTGCAGGTTCTGCACCTCGCCGAAATCGCGGCTCAGGGACTTGCCAGCCTTGAGGGCGGCCTGGACCATGACATTGAGAAGAGCAGAGCGAGCCATATGGCAATTCCTTGAAACACGAAAGACGCCATCCGGACCCGGATCAGGGTCCCGGCGGAGCGGGATCGGCGGCGCGATAAAGATTGGCGGCCTCAAGACCACAAAATCGTGCGCATTTCAAGGGCACAGCCGCATAGCTGCGTTGCGCCGCTCAAGGATCGTTAATTTAACGAGCCCGATCCCACCGCTTGAGACGATAGCCAAATGCGGATGTCGCCGCCGCTGGAAGCAGCGCAAGGCGGCAACCAAGAGCCTGAGCCTAGAACTTCTGCTGCGCAATCAGGATTTCGCGGGCCAGCTGGTCGAGCGGCAGGATACGGTCGACGCCGCCATGGGCGATGGCTTCCTTCGGCATGCCGAAGACCACGCAACTTGCCTCGTCCTGGGCAACCGTATAGGCGCCGGCCTGCTTCATCTCCAGCATGCCGCGCGCACCGTCGTCGCCCATGCCGGTCATGATGACCCCCATGGCATTCGAGCCGGCAGCCCGTGCGGCCGACCGAAACAGCACGTCGACCGATGGACGGTGGCGGGAGACGAGCGGCCCCGGCTTTACAGACACCGAGTAGCGGGCACCGTGGCGTTCCAGAAGCATATGCCGGTCGCCGGGCGCAATCAGCACGTGGCCGCGCAGGACCGGATCGCCGTCGACAGCTTCCTTGACCTCGACCTCGCAGAGGCCATTCAGCCGCTTTGCGAAGGCTGCCGTGAATTTCTCCGGCATGTGCTGGACGATGACCATGCCCGGCGCGTTCGCAGGCAATGCCTCGAGCAGCGCACGCAGCGCCTCCGTCCCGCCCGTCGAAGCTCCGACGCAAACGACCATCTCAGTGGTCTTTGCCATCGCCCTGCCGGTTGGCGGTGGCAGCATGACGTCGGCCGTCAGCTTTGCGGCGGGAGCGCCAGCCCGTGCGGCAACTCCCTCGGCCGCCCGCTTGCTGCCCGGAATTCGAGCATGCGACGCGGCCTTGACGACCTCGCGGATCCGCATCGCTTCTTCGGCCAGATAGTCTGCAGCGCCGATCCGGGGCTTGAGGATGATATCGACGGCGCCCGCCTCAAGCGCCTGCAGCAAGGTCTCTGAGCCCGCCTCCGTCAGCGACGAGCACATGACGACCGGGATCGGCCGCTGCAGCATCAGCTTGCGCAGAAAGGTAATGCCATCCATCCGCGGCATCTCGACATCCAGGGTGATGACATCCGGGATTTCCTCCTGGATCTTCCGTGCCGCCGCAAATGGGTCCGCAGCCACTCCCATGACTTCGATTTCGGGATCGTCGGACAGGATCGCGGTCAAGGTTTGCCGGACACTGGCGGAGTCATCGATAATCAGAACTCGAATTTTCTTTGGCATACCTTTTCCATGCATTTAGAGGCGCTGAAAGACAGTGTTTGACACCTGCTTCAAGGGCAGGTCGATGCCGGCAAGCGATTCCGAGTGGCCGATAAACAGATAGCCGCCCGGAAGCAGGCAGTCGCACAGGCGGCCGATGACATCTGCCTGGGTGGGTTTGTCGAAGTAGATGAGAACGTTGCGGCAGAAGATAATGTGCATGGGACCGCCGACACCGTAGGACTTGTCCATCAGGTTCATCCGGCCAAAACCGACATGCGACCGCAAACGCGGCGCGATGCGCACCTCCCGCCGTTGCTGCTGCTTCGAGCTCATCACATATTTCCGGCGAAGATTGGCAGGCACCGGCTCAACGAGGCTGTCGGCGTAAATCCCGATACGGGCCGCCTCCAGCACGTCGGTGCTGAGATCTGTTGCAAGCACCGAATAGTCGATACCGGGCACGCGTTCGGCAAACTCTGACAGCACCATCGCCATCGTGTAGGGCTCGGCGCCTGTCGAGCAGGCAGAACTCCACGCCCGCAGCCGCCGTTCCCCGCGTTTGACGAGATCGGGCAAGGCCACAGCTTCCATGTATTCGAAGTGCTTCGGCTCACGAAAGAAATCAGTCTTGTTGGTCGTGACCGCATCGATCAGGTGCACCGTCTCGGTTTCGAGCCCGTCGCCGTTGAACAGGAAATCGCAATAGTCGTCGAAGGAAGTGATCCCCGTTGCCCGGAGGCGCCGGCGCAGGCGGCCCTCGAGCATCGTCAGTTTCGTCGTCGGCATCTTGATGCCGCTATACTCGTAGATGAACTGGGCAAGCTTTTCGAAATTGCGCTTGCTGATGTGATCGCCGAAAGCCTGGCTTTCCTGTTGGGCCACTCTCATCCGCTGCCCACTCACGCTGCTTGGCCGGTGCGCGGGGAGAGCATCGCGGTGTCCTCGCGCGACAGCAATTGCGCTAGGTCGACGATGACGACGAAGCCGTTCTCGCGGCGGACGACGCCGGCGATGTAGTCGGAACGCCAGCGAATGCCGATATCCGGAGCCGCTTCGATCTGGTCACGCAAGAACGGCGTCACCTCGAAAACCCTGTCTGCAACGAGGCCAAGCGTCAGAGTTTTCGGACCGATTGGAATGTCGAGAACCAGCACGCGGGTATGCGGTGTCGGGATGGTCTTCGATAGACCGAGCTTCAGCCTGAGATCGATGGTGGGTACCCCCTGCCCGCGCACATCGCGCAGGCCGAGCAGGTAATCCGGACCGTTGGGGATCTTGAAAGCCTCGGCATAATCGAGAATTTCGCGAACC
The DNA here is from genome assembly GCF_007000325.2 of Rhizobium rhododendri. Classification (GTDB taxonomy): domain Bacteria; phylum Pseudomonadota; class Alphaproteobacteria; order Rhizobiales; family Rhizobiaceae; genus Rhizobium; species Rhizobium rhododendri. The sequence continues at coordinate 2,406,203 of NZ_CP117267.1, forward strand.
ACTTCGACCGGCACGGCGAAGACTTCCTCGCCGAGGCTGAAGGTGACGAATTGCGATTCGAGAGGTGCTGTGGCCATGATTATGCGCTTTCCTTGAAGTCCATGTCGCCATCGTCCGGGCCGCCCATGGAGAGATCGAGTGCGTAGCCCTTCAGCCGTGCCTGCTGGCCTGCGACCGTATTGCTTGCCTTCGAGCCCGGAGCTTTGCGGGCGGAAGTGACCGGTGTCCGGGCGGTGGTCCGCACGGCAGGGGCACGGGTAGTTTTCTTGGAACCCTGGTCGACCTTGAAGAAGGCGATCGACGTCTGCAGCTCTTCGGCCTGGGCAGCCAGTTCTTCCGATGTTGCCGACATCTGCTCCGAGGCACCAGCGTTCTGCTGGGTGACCTTGTCGAGCTGCTGGATCGCTTCGTTGATCTGCGAGGCACCGATATCCTGCTCGCGGCAGGCGGCACTGATTTCCGAGATCAGCTCGGCAGTCTTGCGGATATCCGGCACCAAGCGACCGAGCATCTCACCGGCTTCAGCGGCTGCCTTCACCGTATCGCTCGACATCGAGCCGATCTCGGCAGCCGCCGACTGGCTGCGTTCGGCAAGCTTGCGGACTTCGGAGGCGACGACGGCAAAGCCCTTGCCATGTTCGCCGGCACGTGCGGCTTCGACGGCTGCATTCAGGGCCAGCAAATCGGTCTGACGAGCGATTTCCTGGACGATGCCGATCTTCTCGGCGATGGTCCGCATGGCGCTGACGGCGCGGGTAACGGCTTCGCCAGAGGCTTCCGCATCCTTGGCAGACTGACGGGCGATCTTTTCCGTCTGGGCGGCGTTGTCGGCGTTCTGCTTGATGTTCGAGGCCATTTCCTCCATCGCCGCAGAGGCTTCCTCGGCGGAGGCCGCCTGCTCTGTTGCGCCCTGGGAGACCTGCTCGGAGCTGGCCGAGAGTTCCTGGCTACCGGAAGAAACGTTATCGGAAGCGGACAGGGCATCGGCAACGACGCCACGAAGGCGGTCGACCATCTGCTCCAGTGCCATGCCGAGCGTATCCTTGTCCGACAGCGGCTTCGGCGCAACCGTAAGGTCGCCGTCCGAGATCTGCGATGCGATCGTCGCTGTGTTGCGAAGGTTCGCCGTCATCCGGCTCATCGAGGTCACCAGATCGCGGATTTCGTCGTTGCTTTTGTGTTCGATCTCCTGATCGAGATCGCCAATGCTGACGGCATCGGCAAGGCTCACCGCGCGCTTCAGGCCGCGAGAGATATTGAGCAGTATCCAGAGCGCGGAAATGGACGCCACGATGATCAGTCCGATGGTCATCGAGACCAGAAGATTGCGCGAGGTGGCATACTGGTCGTTGGTGGCCGAATCCGTTTCGGCGACGTTGCCGGTGACGGTGCTGCTCAGCTTGGACAGGACCTGCAAGAGCTGGACGGTAATCTGCTGACCTTCGCCCATCGAGATGTTACCGGCCTGGCTGTTGGATTCGGTAGTATTTTCCTTTGCGAGGACGATGACGCGATCCTGCAACGGTAGCCATTTGCCATAGAGATCAGCAAACTGGGTTATGCCATTGCGGACATCAGGGTCGGGCGATGTCGAAAGACGTTGCACCAGAGTTTTGACCAGTTCGCGCTGCTGCGTGACTTCGTCGACGTAACCATTGATCTTGGATGGATCGGTGTTGATGATAGCGTCCTTCTCCGAGCGGATAGAACGCAGGACGGCATCCGAAAGCTCTCCGGAATCTCGCAGGTTGGCAACGGGGCCTGCAACCATTTCAGAAATGTCGTTGTTGAGCGAGGACAGGTTGTAGATCGACAACCCGGCCATGGCGCAGGTGAGGAGGACAATGAAACCGAACACTAGGCTCAGTTTTAATTTGATCGTGAAACGCATGTGGAGGCTCCAAGCGGGTGGTGTTGTTCGGGACAAGCCTATGACCGGCGGCCACCAAGGCACGCCGGAGGTTGATGATTGAGTGAAGAGCTTGACATCTACTCCCGCGTCGATCGGCTCGGAGCCTTTCACGCATCCAACGGCCACATCCGTTGGCTCAGGCACGTTCGGGGCCGCGTGGACCCCGTATCGGGATAGCCTCTCGGCTTAGGCGCTTTCGCGGAAGTCTTCGTCTTCTGCGTCAGGTCCGCCCATGGACATATCCAGTGCAAAACCCTTGGCACGAGCCTGCTGCGCGGCAATGCTCTGCGAGGACTTGCCGTAGGTCGGTGCGATGGACTTTCGTGCCTGAAGAGGGGCGGAGACGATTTTCGTCGAAGCCCTCACCGGTGTCTTCTTCGAGGCCGAAGCCCGCGAGTTCGACGTCTCGACCTTGAAGAAGGCGATCGACGTCTGCAGCTCTTCGGCCTGGGCCGCGAGTTCTTCTGACGTTGCCGACATCTGCTCGGAAGCACCGGCATTCTGCTGGGTCACCTTGTCGAGTTGCTGGATCGCTTCGTTGATCTGCGAGGCACCGATATCCTGCTCGCGGCAGGCGGCACTGATTTCCGAGATCAGCTCGGCGGTCTTGCGGATATCCGGAACCAGGCGGCTCAGCATGTCGCCGGCTTCAGCGGCTGCCTTCACCGTATCGCTGGACATCGAGCCGATTTCGGCGGCAGCCGACTGGCTGCGTTCGGCAAGCTTGCGGACTTCGGAGGCGACGACTGCAAAGCCCTTGCCATGTTCGCCGGCACGGGCCGCTTCGACGGCTGCGTTCAGGGCCAGCAAATCGGTCTGACGAGCGATTTCCTGGACGATGCCGATCTTCTCGGCGATGGTCCGCATGGCGCTGACGGCGCGGGTAACGGCTTCGCCGGAGGCTTCCGCATCCTTGGCCGATTGGCGGGCGATCTTTTCGGTCTGGGCGGCGTTGTCGGCGTTCTGCTTGATGTTCGAGGCCATCTCTTCCATCGCCGCAGAGGCTTCTTCGGCAGAGGCTGCCTGTTCGGTTGCGCCCTGGGAGACCTGCTCGGAGCTGGCGGACAGTTCCTGGCTACCGGCAGACACGTTGTCTGCTGCAGAGATCGCGTCGGCAACGACGCCGCGCAGGCGTTCCACCATCTGCTGCAGCGCGATACCGAGCGTATCTCTCTCCGACAGCGGCTTTGGCGAAACAGTCAGGTCGCCTTCCGCAATCTGGCCGGCGACATCAGACGTCGTCCGCAGGTTGGTGATCATGCTCTGCATGGCAAAGCCCAGAACGTCCTTGTCGGACAACGGCTGCGCCATGACCGATAGGTCACCTTCGGCAATCTTGCTTGCCATAGCCGCTGTGCCGCGCAGGTTGACAGCCATCCGGCTCATCGAATCGACGAGATCGCGGATTTCGTCGTTGCTCTTGTGCTGGATCTCCTGGTTAAGGTCGCCAAGGCTGACGGCATCGGCAAGGTTCACCGCGCGCTTCAGGCCACGGGAGATGTTGAGCAGTATCCAGAGCGCCGAAGCCAACGCGATGACGATCAATCCGGCGGTCATCGCCACGAGCAGATTGCGCGAGCTGGCATACTGTTCGTTCGTCGCTGTATCCGTTTCAGTCACGTTGCCCGTGACGGTGTCGCTGAGCTTTGCCAGCACCTGCAGAAGCTGCACGGTGATCTGCTGGCCCTCGCCCATGGAGATGGACCCGGCCTGGCTGTTGGATTCCGTGGTATTCTGCTTGGCAAGTCCGGTGACACGATCCTGCAACTGCACCCATCTGCCATAAAGATCGGTGAACTGGGTCATGCCGTTGCGGATATCCGGATCCGGCGAGGCGGAAAGACGTTGTACCAGCGACTTGATCTGATCGCGCTGCTGCGCGATCTCGTCGATGTAGCCGCCAATCCTCGTCGGATCTGTGTTGATGATGGCATCTTTTTCCGACCGGATGGAGTGCATGACCGCATCCGAGAGTTCACCCGATTCCCGCAGGTTGGCGACGGGGCCGGCCACCATTTCAGAGATATCGCCGTTGAGCGAAGACAGATTGTAAATCGATAGGCCGGCCATCGCGCAGGTGAGCAGGACGATGAAACCGAATACGAGGCTCAGCTTTAACTTGATCGTGAAACGCATGAGGAGACTCCAAGCGGGTGGCATTGATCGGGACAAGCCTGTGACCAAAAGCCACTCAGGATCGCCAATTTTAGATCGGAGGTAAGAGCTTGACATCTACTCTCGCGTCGAACGGCTCTCGGCCCTTCGCGCATCCAACGGCCACATCCGTTGGCTAAGACATTTCAGGACAAGGTAATTTCCTGAATAAAAACGAGCGCATAAATACGTTGGCTCAGTGCGCCGGCGGCCTTAGTGGCCGCCGGTAACATTCGGTCAGATCAAGCGCTTTCGCGAAAATCGTCGTCGTGTGCATCCGGTCCGCCCATCGACAGGTCGAGTGCAAAACCCTTGGCACGGGCCTGCTGGGCGGCAACGCTGTTCGGCTTGTTGGCGACAGCAGGCCGGCGGGCATTTGCTGCGGCCATTGGCGCCTTGGCGAACGCCCGTACGGCGATCTTCTTGGCGGCCGGCTTGTGAGCGATGCTGTCGACCTTGAAGAAGGCGATGGATGCCTGCAGCTCTTCGGCCTGGGCGGCGAGTTCTTCTGACGTCGCAGACATCTGTTCCGAGGCGCCGGCATTCTGCTGGGTCACCTTGTCGAGCTGCTGGATCGCTTCGTTGATCTGCGAAGCGCCGATGTCCTGCTCGCGGCAGGCGGCACTGATTTCCGAGACCAGTTCCGCAGTCTTGCGGATATCCGGCACCAGGCGACCGAGCATTTCACCGGCTTCGGCCGCTGCCTTGACGGTATCGCTCGACATTGCGCCGATCTCGGCAGCCGCCGACTGGCTGCGTTCGGCAAGCTTGCGGACTTCGGAGGCGACGACTGCAAAACCTTTGCCATGTTCACCGGCACGTGCCGCTTCGACGGCTGCGTTCAGGGCCAGCAGGTCAGTCTGGCGGGCGATTTCCTGGACGATACCGATCTTCTCGGCAATAGTCCGCATGGCGCTGACGGCGCGGGTAACGGCTTCGCCAGAGGCTTCCGCATCCTTGGCCGACTGACGGGCGATCTTTTCAGTCTGGGCAGCATTGTCGGCGTTCTGCTTGATATTGGAAGCCATTTCTTCCATCGAAGCCGAAGCCTCTTCGGCGGAGGCAGCCTGTTCGGTGGCACCCTGCGATACCTGCTCGGAACTGGCTGAAAGTTCCTGGCTACCGGAAGAGACGTTGTCGGAAGCGGACAGCGCATCGCCGACCACGCCGCGCAGGCGTTCGATCATGACGTTGACGTTTCCGAGCATCTCGCCGATTTCGTCGCGGTTGGTGATTTCAGCGGTCTTTGTGAGGTCGCCTTCTGCAACATCGCGGACCACGGCGTTGGCACGGGCAAGACCCTTGCCGATCGTGCTTGCGATCCAGTAGGCGGTGATGGCAGCAATCAGCAGCGCCGCGCCGGCGACTGCCAGCATCATCATACGGATATGGGCATACTGAACGTCCGCATCGTCGTCCGCAAACTTCATCTTGACCTTTTCGTCCTCGAGCTTGTCGTTGAGGCTGGCTCCGATGGAGTTGGCGGCCTTGCGAGCTTCGCCGACAGAAACGGCATAGGCGCCTTCCTTGTCGCCGGCATTCAGCAGGTCGCGGATCTGGTCATCGGCGCGAACGAACATTTGCGCCATCTTCTCGGTTTCGCCCCACGCTGCGCGGCTATCCGGCGACAGGATCTTGTTGAGCGACGCAAAATCGTCTGTCAGGGCCTTGCGGGCTACATCACCGGCAGCAATCGCCGCCTTGCTGTCTTCTGCTGTACGCGCTGCCAGCAGGTTCTTCTGCTGACGGATGATCTGCAGCTGATCGATATTGATCTGCTGTGTCAGCTCAAGCCGTGCGGCCGGTCCCTCGAGGACGTCGCTGATGGTGTCGTTGAAATTGCTTAGGCTCATGATGGCGTAACCGGAGGTGCCGATCAGCATGAGTATGATAAAGGCGAAGGCCCCCACCAGTTTGGCCTTGATCGTAAATCGCATAATATTGTCCCCTATATTTGGTCTCATAGCTGCCTTGGTCAGGCAGCCAGCGCGTGATCCCGTCGCGTCGCGAAAATGGCCTGCAGGTTTGGAAGGATGATGAATTCGCCGCCTCGCTTGACGAGGCAGCTGATGTAGTCCGGCCGCCAGCGCATGCCGACGCTCGGAGGCGCTTCGCTGGAGGCTTTCGCCAGCGTGGTGACTTCATTCACCTTGTCCGTTCGCAACCCGACCAGTGTCGGTTCGTCCTGGATCGTCAGGGAGATGACGACGATGCGGCTGTCGATGGTCGCTGCTGCCGCTTCCATGCCGAAGGCAAGGCGCAGATCGGCGAGCGGAATGACTTTGCCGCGAAAGTTGATGACGCTGGCAACGAAAGGCTGGCTTCCCGGCACCGCAGTTTCCGGCAAGAGATCGAGGATTTCCTGAACCATTGCCGCCTCGAGCGCAAATGTCTCGCCGTTCAGATCGAACGTCAGGACCTCGAGTTCATCGGTGTCGTTCCAGTGATTATCGTTCTGAAGGGACTGGTTCATCCTGCTGCACGCAACTGCGCCTCCTGTTGCTGACCGGCGGCGACCAGGTGGACGACGTCGAGAATAAGCGCGACATTGCCGTCGCCGAGAATGGTGGCACCAGAGAATGTCGAGACATCCTGATGCAGCTTGGACATCGACTTGATGACCGTCTGGTGGTCGCCGATGATCTGGTCGACGACGAGACCAACCCGTTCCGTGCCGGTCGAGATGACCACCACCTTCTGATGCACATCCGGCTTGGTGCCGGTGCGGAACAGCTCGCGCAACCTGAGGAAAGGCACGAGGCTGTCTCGCAGCGAGATGAAGCTACGACCGCGCGAGCGCAGATCCTCCTCCAGCGACAGTTCGAGGCATTCCTCGACTGCTGAAAGCGGAATGACATAGCGACCGGTGCCGACCCGCACGAGCAGGCCATCGATGATCGCCAGCGTCAGCGGAATGCGCAAGGACACTTCCGAGCCCTGCCCGTCATGGCTGGTAACGTCGATGGCGCCGCGCAATGCCTCGACTGTCTTCTTGACTACATCCATCCCGACGCCACGGCCGGAAAGATTGGTGATCTGCGCCGCAGTGGAAAATCCCGGCGCGAAAATAAGCTGCAGCAGGTCGCTGTCGGACAGCACCTGGCCCGGCTGGATAAGCCCCGAGCTTTCAGCCTTGGCACGGACTCGCTGGCGATTGATGCCACGGCCGTCATCCTTGATCGAGATGATAACCTCGCCACCCGATTGCCGCGCCGACAGCGTGACTGTGCCGCCCTCGGATTTGCCGGCGGACAGGCGCTCGGCCGGCGGCTCGAGGCCGTGGTCGATCGAATTGCGCACCAGATGCACCAGCGGATCGGCGAGGCGTTCGATGACCGTCTTGTCGACTTCCGTGGTTTCGCCTTCCGTGATCAGCTCGATGACCTTGCCGGTCTCGCGGGCGAGATCATGCGTCAGGCGGCGGAAGCGGCTGAACAACGTTGCGACCGGCACCATGCGCAGTACCATCATCGTGTCGCGCAACTCGCCGGACAACCGTTCGATTTCTTCCGATACGGAGCGCAGTGCGAGATCGGAGCTGGAATTGGCCAACTGGCGCAGGCGTGACTGGGCGATCACGAGTTCACCGACGCGATCCATCAGCTCGTCGAGCCGTTCGGCCGGGACACGGACGCTTTCGGATGCCTTGGCCTGACGGGCATCGGTCGGAGCCGCGGCCGATGGCGTCTCGGCCTTGGCAGGAACGGTCTCGGCAGCGGCCGGTGCAGGTGTCGCGACAGGCAACGACACCACCACGGCAGGCTCTCCGACAACCGCGACGACCGGAGCCGGCGCTGGCGCCTCGCTGAGGGTCTCGACCTCGAGCTGCATGTCGTCCATAACGAAAATAAACACGTCGTCAATGGCGGAGCGCGGCTGGTCGGAGGTCAAGAGCACCTCCCAGGAGAGGTGCAGTTCCATCGGCACCAGCACGTCGAGTGGTGGAATTCCAGACGTATCGGCAACGATCCGGCATTCGCCGAGATCGCGCAATTCGTCCAGCAGACCGAGCGGGTTGGTGCCGTTGATCATCGCGTTATGCGGCAGGCTGAAGCGGATGCGCCAACGGTTCAATGGGTCCTTTGCAGCAGCTACGACCGGCTCTGCGGATTTGCCATCGACGGCAGCACGCAGCAGTTCCAGCAGGCGATCGCCCGCCGCCTGATGATCGCCGTTCGGCGTCTCGACCAGGGCACGCATGTGATCCTGCGCCGCCAACACCGCAGCAACCAGTTCGGCAGTTGCCGGCACTTCACCCTTGCGGACACGGTCGAAGGCCGTTTCGCAATGATGGGTGAACGCGGCCAGCGCGTCGAAGCCGAACATCGACCCGGAACCCTTCAGCGTATGTAGTCCGCGGAACACCGCGTCGATCTGCGCCTTGTCGTCGAGCCTGTGGGTAAGGTCGAGGAGGCCGCTTTCGATCTGTTCGAAAACCTCGGCAGCTTCAATGCGGAAGACGGCAACCGGATCGAGCATGTTCATCGGCCGAGTACCTTGCGGGTTATCTTGATCAGGTTTTCAGGATCGAAAGGCTTCGTCAGCCAGCCGGTGGCACCGGCAGCCTTGGCGCGGGCCTTCAGGTCGGCATCTGATTCCGTCGTCAGGAAGATGATCGGCACGCCCATGTGCTCGGGCAGCTTGCGCAGCTCCTCGATCATCGTCAGGCCGTCCATGACAGGCATGTTGAGATCGGTAATGATGAGATCGAATGCCCCACCCTTGGCCTTTGCCAGTCCGTCCGAACCATCCACCGCTTCGGTCACGGTATAGCCGGCGTTGGAAAGGGAGATCTTGGTCGTCATTCGAATGCTGGCGGAATCGTCGACCGTTAAAATGTTCGCAGTCATACTCGTACCTCTTGATGTAACCAGAATTGCGCGTCTTCCGCCGACTGGGCGTCGGTGAAACCACCGCGCTTCAATACCTTAAGCACCGACCCTGTCGCAGGAGCGGCCAGCCGCATCGTCTTGCCGGCGGCACGGGCATCCATGCGGGCAGATTCAACCAGCTGGACAAAGCTCAGATCAGCCTCGGCATCCTCGGGGATCTCAAGCGTAATTTCCGGGCTTTCCGTCAGGCGCATATGAATAATGCCATGCACTTCCGCGATATTCTTTATAACCAAAGAATTTGGAAGCTGCACAACGTCCTTATACTTACGATCCGCTGTCAAAATTGCCTCCTGAGTGGACAGATGCATAACCTCTGATAGAGGAATCTCATGACAGCCTTAACAGGCAGTAAACCCGGGTTGCACCGAAGCACAATTACAGCGAGTCCCCATGGTGCGATTTATTACCTGAAATAAATTGGGATTTAGTTTAAGGATTTCAGTAAAATTGAACAATTTCCGTTACTTATGGGATATTGCAATAAAGCTTAGTATAACTGATGAGTGATTGTTAACGATGCTTCGAGATCGATGCCGATACAACGTCTGCGAGTCACCGCAATTTACCGGAACTTTCCATCCTTGAGTCTAGTATTGAGCCAGAGAAGACGAGATTCAAGTAAAGGAAGAACAATGACAAGTGGAACAGCTCTGGCGCATCGCCCTTTACAGATGCCGGTCGCCGACGTCCGCGACACATTGGAGTCGGCCCGCAATCAGGTCGAGAAGCGCTTCCTGGACGGCGGCGCAGTGCTGGTTTCGGTGATGGAGGTCATCAACGAGCTGCTTGCATCCCTGGATCGTCTGACGAAATCACTGGACAGCGATGGCACGAGCGACACGGCGGCGGATCTGCTGCAGACCGTGACGACGCTGGTCGACCTGCCCGACCTCGAAGCCAGGCGCCAGGAGAATTTTGCAGTCCTGTCGGCGGCCGGCGCCGTGCTGAGCACCCATGTCATGGATATGCAGGAAACGATGCGCTACCTGCGGACCTTTGCCATTACCGTGAAGATTACCGGCGCCGGTATTGCCGAATTCGGCGGCTTCGCGCAGGAGATACTCGAGCGGATCCAGTCCGGCACCAACGAGGTCAACAGTTTCGCCGACCAGCTGACCACGCTGGAGCGGGACCTCAAGGTTGCGATGAATGTCGGGGCAACAACGACCAAGGACTATGGCCACACCATTCCGAAAGTCGTCGATGCTCTTGAGAAAGACGTAAAAACCATCGCCAGCCACCGCAAGGATCTTGCAGCGATTGCCGGCCAGGTCGGCGCCATCGCTCGCGGGGTCCAGGGCAAGGTCGCCTCCACCCTGTCTGCGCTGCAGATCGGCGACATCACCCGCCAGCGTATCGAACACGTACAGAGCGCCTTCACCTTTCTCGAGGAATTCCTCGAAACCGAGGAAGGCCGCGCACTCGACAACGATGCACGCTACCGCCTCGAAAATCTCATTCACCACCTGACGGCGGCGCAAATGCGCGACATGGTTGAAGACTTCCAGCGAGAATCCCGCAATGTCGTCCAGACGATCACCAGCTTCAGCCACGATACCCAGGAAATCCTGAAACTGCGCGATGACATGAAGGGCAGCGGCGAGGAAACCGGCGGCAATTTCATGCGCACGCTGGAAGACAGCGTCTCCACCGCCCTTGGCATCGTCAAGCAAGTGGAGACGGCGCGCACCCAGACAAACCGGATCAGCCAGTCCACCCTCGACACGACATCCAACCTTTTGAAAAGCATCGCCAATATCCGCGCGGTCAAGACCGACATCCATTATATGGCGTTGAATACCAACCTGCGCTGCAGCCGCATGGGCGAAGAAGGCCGCTCGATCAACGTCATCACTGCCGAACTGCGCATCTTTGCAGCCAAGCTCGATGATTCAGCAGACTCGCTCGTTACCGGCCTTTGCGATCTCGAGACTGCCGGCAATGGCGTCGCCTCGACCCATGAGGCCAACGCCCGCCGCCTCGACGAACGGCTTGGCGGCGCTGTCGGCAATATCCGCGCCGGCGCAGACGTCATGGAAAAGGAACTGGCGATCCTGTCCGAGCGTGGGCGCGAAGTGGCCACCAAGATCAGCCTGTCGCTCAGCAAGCTCGATTTTCAGAACGATCTCGGCGAGATCCTCGCCACTTGCGCCGATACGTTGAGCGATATGGCGGGCCCGCAGCAGCCCGACGTCAGCGACCTTGCCGACAGCCTCGGGCCGCTCGCAGCCCGGATCCTGAAGGTCTACACCATGGCGCAGGAACGCAATGTCCACCACGACATCGTCCCTGCTCAAAGCGGCGCCATCCTGCATGTCGTCGAAACTGCGGCCGCCGCGAACGACGAGGACTTGTTCGAAGACGCGCTTTTCTAGAGCAAGGCCCAGCTGCAAATGACGACGACGTGGGGTATCAAACGCGCGTCTCACACTGCGAGACGCCTTGAGCGCACTTAGCGCGCGCTGCGGAATTTGTTGGCCGCGTTGATCGCGGCCTTTTGCTGGTCGTCCTCGATACCGAGATAGAAATCCTCGAGTTCGGGATCCTTCAGTCCGGCACGGCGCGAAATGACGTACCATTTTGCTGCCTCGACCGCATCCTGCGGCGTTCCGAGGCCATTGATATAGAGGTGCGCCAGCTTGTTCTGCGCCACCACATTGCCGCGATAAGCCGCGACCTTCATCCACTTGAAGCCTTCTTCGAGCTCGGTCTTGCCACCGACGCCGTTGATCAGCCAGACCCCCATGTCCAGCTGCGCCGTGTCGAAGCCGGCATTCGCCGCCCGCGCCAGCCACATGCGCGCCTGTGCCTTCTTCTCCGGCGGCACGCTTTCAAGCGACATATAGAGTTGCGAAACGGCGTATTGTGCATCCGCGATGCCTTGGGCGGCAGACTTTTCGTAATAGGGCAATGCCAGCTCGAGGCCCTTTATACCAGCGTTGTCGGCAGTCAGGCTCTGTGCCCAGTTGAACTGCGCCGTCGGCTCTCCGGCATCGGCTGCTTTCTTCATCCATTGATCGGCCGACTTGCGGTCACGCGGGACATCGCGGCCTTCCATCTGCGCCAGGGCAAATTTGAACATCGCGGTAGGATTTCCGCCTTCCGCTGCCTTGCCATACCAGAAGGCGGCGTTCTTGCTGTCGCGCCGGACGCCCAGTCCCTGCGACAGCAGTTCGGCGATCAGCGTCTGTGCCGCCGGATCACCGAGTTGGGCGCGCGGCAGGGCTTTCTGGAATGCCGTGAGATAGTAGCCACGCTGAAAGGCACCATAGGCCTCGTCGACCACGCCCGTATAAGGCTTTTCCGGCGGAAGCGCCGGCAGGCCTACGCCCATGCGATCGAGAACGCCGATGCCACCCGAAGGCTTGGTTGCCTTGGGATCGGTAGGCACAGGTGCTGCCTCGCCGCCTTTCTTGAAAGGCTGCGGCTTCGGCTCGTTCGATGGTAAAATGTGCTCGGTCGGAAAAGCCCCGACATTAGGGGAATTCGAGACCCCGTCCGCAGCAGACTGCGCTCTTGCCATAGGGGGAAGAACAGCAAACCCGGTGAGGAGCGCCAGAAACAGCAAGGGCGGATGATAGCGGTGCGAGATCGACATGAACTGCTATCAATCTTCAAACCGTGGCGCTTTTTCGTCCAGCAAGGCATTCACGGCAGAAACAACAGACGATGCCTGTGCGGCGTCGGCAAACACAGCGGATCTCAACGCCACGAACTCCACTCCGGCGAGCGCCACATCGAGCGCGGAGTTCGGGTCGGTGCCGCCCATGACGATGCAGGGGATCTCGATCATCGATGCCCACCATTCGCCGAGATCGACGTTTTTCGGATGTGCCTCGGGCTTGAAGTCGCCGTCGAACTTGCCGAAGAAGATATAGTCCGGCCTCAGTTCACCGATTTCCAGCGCGGTATGCCGATCCTTGGCCGTTCCGCCGCCGACCATGAAGCTTGCCGTCTGCTTTTCCATCGCCTCGGTGAACTCGGCAATATCGGCAGCGATATGCAGCCCATCCGCCTTGGCGCGCGCCGCGACGCGGCTGTCGCCGGCAATGAGGGCTGCGGCACCGGCGGCCTGAACGATCGGAACCAGCTTTTCCGCCGATTTCTGGAAATCGAATTCGTTAAGCCCGTATTGCGGAATGATGACAGAGGCGACGTCGCCGCCCTCCAGCGCCTTTGCCACGAGTGCATGCTGTTCTGCGATGTCGGTCATCTCGGGCACGATGAGAACCAGACGGCAGCGGCTTGGGGGCAAGGTCATGCAGGCTTCCTATTCGGCGCATCCGGCCGGAACACGAAGTCCGGCATTCCGGTCTGTGAGTAAATCCGTTGGGACCTGCTGACAAGGGGAGCGTCGCGGAAAACCGCAAGGTCCCTATTGCCCGGGAACGCGGGCGAAGCTGCGAGGAGCCCCGTGCCCGCCGCTCTGTCCGTACCGCTGGCCGCAAGGCACGGAAGCTTTCAGCAACCTCACACAAACAGTTGCGCCAACCCCTGCGTTAAAGGAAGTTGGCGCAAAATTTCGTCAATTCAGTGCAAAGTCCGCATTTCAGCCGCGACGGAGCAGACTGCCCGATCCGGCCGCAACGCGGCTACGGCATCAGTGTACCGATGTGGCAATACGCTGGATCTGGTCTTTGATTTTCAGCTTCATTCGCTTGATGTCCGCGATTTCACGGTCATCCACTGAGGGGGAGGTCATCGCGGAGTGCAATTTCTCTTCGAGGGCGACATGCTTTTTCTGGAGCGATTCAAGATGAGCCTGAACTGTCATTTGACCTTCCTTCTGCTTGCCTTCCCCAGCCATCCATCGCTGGAGTTCTAGGCTTTAACGACAATAGTGTGACATACTAATTCTTCAATGTCGAAGGCCAAAAAGTGACTTGAACAGGGCAAATTCATGATCACGGATAACTTCCCGTTACCGTTATTTGGTGATAGGAGCTTGCGAAATTAAACCGCTGGATCCAAAGGGTTCCGCGTGACGACGACTGGGGACGAACACCATGCCCGATCAGGATCAAGCCGACGTGAGACTCATCATGGCGCGCCTGCGCCAGGAACATGAGGATTTCGACGTCGCTATCAATGCGATGATCGAAACCGGCTGCGATCAACTCCGTGTTCAGCGCATGAAAAAGAAGAAGCTGGTCATCAAGGACAAGCTGACCAAGCTCGAAGACCAGATCATTCCGGACATCACCGCTTGAGGGGACGCGTCGCCATGACCGAAAGACCGCCTGTCGCCATTATCATGGGCAGTCAGTCCGACTGGGAAACCATGAAGAATGCGGCCGATACCTTGGAAGCCCTTGATATCACGTATGACGCCCGCATTATCTCGGCACACCGCACGCCCGATCGGCTGGTACGCTTTGCCAAGGGCGCGCGCGACGAGGGCTTCAAGATCATCATCGCCGGCGCCGGCGGCGCAGCCCACCTCCCCGGCATGGCTGCATCGATGACATCGCTGCCGGTGTTCGGCGTGCCAGTGCAGTCGAAAGCCATGTCAGGCCAGGACAGCCTTCTCTCCATCGTCCAGATGCCGGCCGGCATTCCTGTCGGCACGCTTGCCATCGGCCGGGCCGGCGCTATCAATGCCGCGCTGCTCGCTGCCGCCGTCCTCGCGCTCAACGACGAGGATATCGCCGACCGGCTGGATGCATGGCGGGCTGCCCAGAGTGCTGCAGTCGCTGAATACCCGATGGATGACCTATGACGACACAGACGATCGGCATCATCGGCGGCGGCCAGCTTGGCCGCATGCTAGCCATGGCCGCAGCCCGACTGAACTTCCGCACCATCATCCTCGAGCCGCAGGCCGATTGTCCGGCGGCCCAGGTCGCCAACCGCCAGATCGTCGCTGCCTATGACGACCCCGCAGCACTGGCGGAACTCGCAGCGGTCTCGGACGTGGTGACCTATGAATTTGAAAACGTGCCCGTCTCTGCCGCACAATCTCTATCCCTGAGCGTGCCCGTCTATCCCCCGCCGAAGGCACTGGCCATGGCGCAGGACCGTCTGACGGAAAAGCAGTTCCTCAATGGTTGCGGCGTCGCAACGGCGCGCTTTCATGCCGTCGACAGCCAGTCTGACCTTGAGGCGGCACTTGCCGACTTCGGCGGACAGGGCGTGCTGAAGACGCGCCGGCTGGGCTACGACGGCAAGGGGCAGCGCGTCTATCGCTCGCTCGCCGACAGTTCGGAAGGCGGCTATGCAGCGCTCGGCAACGTCCCCCTGATTCTCGAAAGCTTCATCGCCTTCGAGCGCGAGGTCTCCATTATCGCGGCCCGCAACCCGGAAGGCACGATCGAAAGCTACGATCCGGCCGAAAATGTTCACCGCGACGGCATTCTGCACACCTCGACGCTGCCAGCCCGGCTCTCGCCGGAAACCGCGGCAGCCGCTGCAGCCGCCGCCAAAACTATCCTCACGGCGCTCGATTACGTCGGCGTCATCGGCATCGAGTTCTTCGTATTGGCCGATGGGCAATTGATTGCCAATGAAATGGCGCCACGCGTGCACAATTCCGGTCACTGGACGGAAGCTGCCTGTGTCGTCTCGCAGTTCGAGCAGCACATCCGCGCTGTTGCCGGCCTCCCGCTCGGCAATCCTGTGCGACACGCCGATTGCGTCATGCAGAACCTGATCGGCGACGACATCCTCGCTGTTCCGGACTGGCTGGCGCGCGACAACACGCTCGTGCATCTCTACGGCAAGACCGAAGCCCGGCCCGGCCGCAAGATGGGGCATGTCACGACACTTCTTTAGTCTGTGCATGACCTGTAGCATCGGGAAAAAGCCCGGATAGTCGGTTGACAGGGCGAAAGCGACACGGTATCTGCTCCCCACCCTAAAAGAGCGCGCCAAGAGCGCGCTTTTGATTGTTTAAAGATACGGGCGAATGTGACATTCCCCCTAAAACCTCGCGGATCGAAAAAATGAAGATCAAGAATTCGCTCAAGTCGCTCAAGGCTCGTCACCGCGACAACCGCCTCGTTCGTCGCAAGGGCCGCGTTTACATCATCAACAAGCTGAACCCGCGCTTCAAGGCTCGTCAGGGCTGATTTGCGGATGCCGTTTGGTTGTCGGTCGTCCCGCGCCGCGTGTGCGGGCACATCGACGGCCAGGTTTCTGACGGCATGACGTTCAATCGAATTTGTTTTGATCTTCTGCGGTGGCGGGCTAACATGCCCGCCATGTTTGTTCGTGCCCTGTTGCTCCCCACCCTGCTCCTGCCGGTCTTGCTTGCTGCTTCTGCCCCGCAGATGGCAGTCGCAGATGACGCGCGGATCGTGGAGCAGCAAACCGAGAGCGTCTCTCCGAAACAGCGCCTCGACGATCTCTTCACGGCACTTAGACGCCAGCACGATCCGGATCAGGCCGCAGGCATTGCCAACCAGATCAAAGTGGAATGGTCGCAATCCGGCAGTGCCACCGTCGATTTGCTGATGCAGTGGGCGGCCAAGGCCATTGCCGAAAAGCGCAACGCCGCCGCTTTCGACTTTCTCGATCAGGTCATCGCCCTGAAGCCACGCTATGTCGAAGGCTGGAACCAGCGCGCGACGCTGAACTACGCGCTTGGCGACTACAACAAATCCATGGCTGATATCGAACAGGTTCTGCGGCTGGAGCCACGCCATTTCGGTGCGCTCGCCGGCATGGCAGCGATCCTCACCGAAAATGGCAAAGACCAGCAGACGCTGGAAATCTGGCAGCGGTTCCTTGCTATCTATCCCGCAAACCGCGCGGCCCAGCAGCAGGCCGACCAACTCAGCGAAAAACTTGCGGGCAGCCGTACCTGACTGTGCAACCGGATGCCGCGCCCGACCGTATAGAATCACGAGGTCCGGCGACCGAGTTCCGGGCATGTTTGCGAGTTGCCTGTCGATGCTGAGTTTTCTGGTTCTGGTTGCCCTGGTGCTCGCAGCCGCGTTTGCCTACACCGCTGTCAAGGCCCGGGCCATCACCGAGGCCAATCCGAACATCGGCAACCTCATCGACATCGGCGGCTACAGTATCAATGCTCTCCACCTGAAGCGCCCTGACGGCGCGGACCTGCCGCCTCTCGTCTTCATTCATGGCGCCAGCGGCAATCTGCGCGACCAGATGCAGGCCTTCGCCAGCCCTCTCGAAGGCCGCGCCGAAATGCTCTTCGTTGACCGCCCGGGCCACGGCTATTCCGAACGCGGCGGGCCAGACAATGCCTTTCCGTCCGGACAGGCCGATGCCATCGCAAAGTTGATGGATAAACTGCAAATCGGCCCCGCCATAATAGTAGGCCACTCCTTCGGCGGCGCAATTGCCGCAGCCTTTGCGGTTCGCCATCCCCGAATGACCGCTGGCCTGCTGTTTCTGGCACCGGCCACCCATCCCTGGCCCGGCGGTGTCGACTGGTACTACCGGCTGGCGTCTGCGCCCGTCCTCGGCTGGATCTTCGCGCACACGCTGGTCATCCCGGCCGGCCTCCGGAAGCTCGACCAGGGCACCATCGGCGTCTTCAGCCCCAACCCGCGGCCGCGCGACTACATCGAAAAGACTGCGCCGGCTCTGGTCTTGCGGCCAGATGTCTTCCGCAACAACGCCCGGGACGTCGTCAACCTGCTTGGCTATGTGACGCGCGAATCGCAGCGATACCGGGAGATCAAGGCGCCCACCGTCATCATCACCGGCGATTCGGACGACGTGGTGCTTGCCGAACTCCATTCCATCGGCCTCGAGCGCGACATCGTCGGCGCCGAACTGATCACCATCCGCAACCTCGGCCACAAGCCCGATTACATCGCCAACGACGTCGCCATTGCCGCCATCGAACATCTCGCCGGTACGCCCCGCGACCTGAAGCAGGTGGCCCGCCTCGCGGAAATACGAATTGCCGCCGAGATCAGTTCGGACCCGTCTCCAGCTACCCGTGCCTGAATGCTGCAAGTGACGGACGCAACGCTTCCAGAATAATGGCAGCGAGGCGCTGGGTGGCGGGACTTTGATCCGCCGCAGCACGGTGCAGCACGAGGTCTAGCTTCGGCAACGACGGCAGCCCGAGCTCTCCGTCAAACAGCGGCCGCACCGTACCGGGCAAACCGAGCGGCGTGCGCACCGTTATCCCGAGACCGGCCGCTGTCGCTGCCCACAGGCCACCGAGACTGGGGCTGACGAAAGCAACCCGCCAGCCGAGCCCAACACTATCCATCGCCTTTGTCGCGGCGGTCCTGAGCAGGCAAGGCGCCTCGAGCGTGGCGAGCGGCATCGGTTCGCCGCTATCAGCCATCCAGTCGATCCGGCCGTCCATCGGCCCCACCCAGCACATAGGCACCTCGCCGACAAGTTCGCAATGGGCGGTCCGCTCGCCATTGCTCCACGCCAGTGCCAGATCGAGCCGGCCGGACCGGACCCGCTCCATCAGCTCGACGTTGCGTACCACCCGAGCCTCGATGCGCACTTTCGGATGAGCGCGGGCAAAGCGACCGAGAACTTCGGGAAGCAGCGCTTCGCCAAAATCCTCCTGCAGGCCGAGCCGGACCCAGCCTTCGAGTTCCATCCCCTGCACCGCCGTAACCGCTTCATCGTTGAGGTCGAGCAGCCGGTGTGCATAGGCGAGCAGCGTTTCGCCGGCTTCGGTCAGCGCCAGCCCACGGCCGGCCTTGCGAAAAATCGGCCTCCCCGCCTGCTCCTCGAGTTTCTTGATCTGCGCACTGACGGCCGACGTCGAACGCCCGACACGCTCCGCCGCTTTGGCAAAGGTACCGAGCTCGATGCCCGCGACGAAGCTTCTCAGAATATCGAGATCGAAGACAGGGTAGCTCACATCATTGTCCAGTTTATCGGGATCATAAATCCATTTATATCTGATTATCCGGACGGATAAAGGGTGCAATAGAAGTTGCGTCAACTTGTTTCACCCGAGAGAACCCCCATGCCCATTACCCGAATTTCCCTGATGCGTGGCAAATCGCCAGAATACCTCGCGACGCTGTGCGACACGTTTCACCGCGCAATGGTCGAGACTTTCGATGTCCCTTCCGCCGACCGGTTTCACGTCATCCACCAGTGCTCGCCCGGCGAACTGGTCTTTGACCGCGACTACCTCGCCGGACCGCGCTCGGACGATTACCTGTTTTTCGACATCACCATCGGCAAGCCACGCACCGCCGAGGTCAAGCAGGCATTCTATCGACGGGTGACGGAGCTGCTCGGCGACACCCTAGATATCCGTGCGGCGGACGTTATGATCGTCATCACCACCACCGGGCGCGAGGACTGGTCGTTCGGCAACGGCCGCGCCCAGATGATAGAGGTGGCATAACGTCATGCCGCAAAGCAAATTGGACCGCGTCCATAGAGCCGGCGAGGCTCGGCAGCAGGCACCCGAGGGGATATCCAGCCAGCCATTTTTGCTGGAGACGCTCATCCCGGCGTCTGAGAATGGGCTCGGCGCCATGATCGCCATGCTCAAGCCTGGAACGCTGACCCACTGGCACAGCCATCCGCACGGCCAGATCCTCTACGTGCTCTCCGGCATCGCCTTGGTGCAGTGTGACGGCGGAGCGGTCGAGCAGCTGCATGCCGGCGACTGCATCCGTTTCGAGCCAGGCGAGCACCACTGGCATGGATCCGGCGTGACGACGAGCTTGACCTATCTCAGCGTCCAGGCCGCACATGAAGGCACTGCCGTCACCTGGTTCGAGCCCGTCACCGAAGGAGACCGACAGTGATCGCCATGCAATACAGTTTCATGCTCCCCGCCGACTACGACATGGACATCGTCGACCGGAGAATCCGCGATAAAGGTCCGCTGCTGGACAACTTTCCAGACCTCGTCTTCAAGGCCTATCTCACAGCCCGCAAAGGCGACGCGATCACTGGGTCGAGAGACAATCTCTATGCGCCGCTCTATGTCTGGAACGGTGTCGAAGGACTGAACGATTTTCTCTGCGGCCCCGGCTTCGCGGGCGTCAGCGCCGCGTTTGGCCGGCCGCAGGTAAACACCTGGATCCTCTGGAATACCGCGATTGCAGCAGACATCCGCAAGGCTCGCTTCGCCACCCGGGAGATTTCCGATATCGGACCGGATGCCCATCTCGGCACGATGCGTGCGGCAGGCAGCGCGGATGCGCTAGCCGACATCGAAACGGGTGCAACACTCGCCTCGGTTTCGGCCTTCGATCCCCATGGCTGGAAACGCCTTCGCTTCCGGCTTTGGCGGGAGATGCCGAAGGGACCGTTGCCGACCGACACGCTCGCCTATCGCCTCGGCCATCTGTCGTTACCCGAGCGCGCCTGAACCCTCGACGCCGACCAAAATGCTGTCACCGGGACAATGTCCCTGTTCCATCGGGGATGACGAGATCCTATGCAGGGATGCCACTACCCTTTCGACATGGAGCTTTTCTTGGTCGATATTGCAATGATCGAAGCCGCCCGGGTGCGCCTTTCCGGCAAGGCGCGGCGGACGCCGCTGCTGTCCTCGCCCTTTCTCGACGAAATCGCCGGGCGGCGCCTGTTTGTCAAGGCTGAGTGCCTGCAGCACACCGGCTCCTTCAAATTCCGTGGCGGATGGTCGGCGATCTCGGCGCTGTCACCCGACATTCGCGCGCGCGGCGTCATCGCCTTTTCTTCCGGCAACCATGCTCAAGGCGTGGCACTGGCAGCCCGCATGCATGGTATTCCCTCGGTCATCATCATGCCGTCGAATGCACCGAAGATGAAGATCGACAATACCCGCGCCTTCGGCGCAGAAGTGGTGCTCTACGACCGGGCCACTGAAGATCGCGACGAGATCGGCGCCCGGCTGTCGAGAGAACGCGGCCTAACGCTGATCCGGCCCTATGACGAACCGATGGTCATAGCCGGGCAGGCAACGACGGGGCTCGAGATCGCCGAGCAGGCGCTTGAAAACGATATCGGCGCGGCCGAAGTGCTGGTGCCATGCGGCGGCGGCGGTCTGACTTCGGGGATCGCACTGGCGCTTGAGGCCCGCGCGCCAGCCATGAAGGTGCGTCCCTGCGAGCCAGAGGGCTTCGACGACGCAACACGGTCGCTGGCGTCTGGCCGGATCGAACGCAACTCCTCGCTTTCGGGCTCGATCTGCGACGCCATCATCACGCCGCAGCCGGGCGAGATTACCTTCCCAATCATGCGGCGGCTCTGTGGCACCGGCCTCGTCGTGATGGACGCCGAAGCCCTTGCCGCCATGGCGCTGGCATTTACCCGACTGAAACTGGTGGTCGAACCCGGCGGCGCCGTCGCCTTGGCCGCCGCCCTCTTCCACGGCAACGAACTCGCCGGCGACACGGTGATTGCCGTCACTTCAGGCGGCAACGTCGACAACGACGTCTTCCTGAAATCCCTCGGCCACTAACGGGGAGACTACCTCTCTGGAACAGATGAGCCTTCAGACGAAAAAGCCCGGCGCTGAGACATCAGCGCCGGGCTTTGTTTTACAAGTAGTGCGGCCGCGCCTACTTGGCGGAGACGCGCCAGACTGTGTTGCCGGCGTCGTCGGCAATCAGCAGGCCACCGGTTTTATCAACGGCAAGGCCGACTGGCCGGCCACGGGTCTTGTTGTCCGCACCCATGAAGCCGGTAACGATATCCTGCGGCTTGCCATTCGGGCGACCATCGGCAAACGGGACGAAGACGACCTTATAACCGTTGAAGGTCTTGCGGTTCCAGCTACCGTGCTCGCCGACAAACGCACCGCCCTGATAGGCCGCCGGCAGGTTTGTGCCCGTATAGAACGCCATGCCGAGCGGCGCGACGTGCGAGCTGAGCGCATAGTCCGGAACGACAGCCTTCTCGACCAGATCAGGCCGCTGCGGCATGACACGCGGATCGACGTGCTGGCCGTAATAGCTGTAAGGCCAGCCGTAGAACGCGCCATCCTTCACCGACGTCATGTAATCCGGCACCAGATTGGGGCCGAGTTCATCGCGCTCGTTGATGACAGCCCAGAGCGCATGGCTCTTTGGCTCGAAGCTCAGCCCATTCGGGTTGCGCAGGCCGGTTGCAAACAGCCGCGAGCGACCCGTTTCCCTGTCGACTTCCCAGATCGCTGCACGGTCCTTCTCGGCACCGATGCCATTTTCGGTGATGTTGCTGTTCGACCCGACGCCGACATACAACAGCTTGCCGTCATCGCTGGCAACCAGGCTCTTCGTCCAGTGATGGTCGATAGGGCCGCCCGGCAGGTCGACAAGCTTGACACCCGGCTCGGTTATCTTGGTAGCGCCCGGTGTATAGGGAAACCGCATGATCGCATCGGTGTTGGCAACATAAAGATCGTTGCCAACAAGCGTTACTCCGAACGGCGAATTCAGGTGATCGAGAAAGACGTCGTGAACTTCGGCAACCCCGTCCCCATCGGCATCGCGCAGCAGCGTGATGCGATTGCTTGCCTGCTGTGGCGGGCTTCCGGTCGCAAAAGATTGAACCCAGCCCATGATCAGGTCCTTGGGACGTGTGATAGCGGCTGCAGGCGGCGCGACGGATTCGACCACCAGAACGTCGCCGTTCGGCAACGCGTAAAGCGAGCGAGGGTGAACAAGCCCGGAGGCCAGCGCCTTGATCTGCATGCCCTCGGGCACGGTCGGCGTCTCGTCCTTCTGCCAGCCGACCACGGGGGCGACATGCATTGGCGGTACCAGATATTGCGATTGTTCCGGTAGCGTCGGATTTGCACCGATTTCGCTCGTCGGATCCGGATCGCTGCCACCGCAGCCGGCAAGAGCGAACATCGAGGTGCAAGCGAGCGCCACAGCGAGCGAGCGGCGGATGGTTCTCGGGGAAATCACTGTGCGCATCACTCGACTACTCCTAGGTCTTGGCGATAGACCGGCGTGCGGCCGAGCAAACCACCGAGGATCAATACGATCAGCGTGGCTGCGGAGAGGACCAGGCCCATCGGGACAACCGAGGTCCAGGCATCGCGGCTATGGATAAGGGCATTGAAAATGGCGAGCACCAGGGCGACACCGTTGCCAAGCACATAGATGGCCGAGAGACGGTTGACGCCGACAAGGCGGCCAACGAAGAAATCAACGAGGCAGACCAGCGCTGCCACAGCGCCGACCATCAGGCCAGCCGTCAGCAACCACGCCGAAAAATTGGCCCACATCATTTCGGCAGTTCGCCAATAGGTGATGTCGGTAATCATCGTGCCGATGAAACAGGCAAGGGCGAAATGCCACAGAATCGGAAATAGCGGAGGTTTAACGATCCTTACGGGGTAGATAATGGGATTTGTCATGGGGTTTTCTTCCAATGCCGCCAAATTGCGTCGTTGGCAAACCAGTTAGCCAGCCTTTCGTTCCTTTATTCCCGGTACGACGCTGAATCCCATCAAAACGAAAAAAGCTCCCGCGAGGGGAGCTTTTGAATGTTTGGCCGGAAAACCTCAGCCGCGACGCGCGAGCGAGAACTGGGCGCCGCTGTCGGACGTGCAGTTCAGCTGGTTCGAGTTGACCAGCGCGCAATTGACCTTGGACTGTGTCTTGCGGACCAGCGACGTCATGTTGATCTCGACCAGGCCGGGGGCGGTGTTGACGTATGTGCCGGAAGCAAGAAGCTGGTTGCTGTCGGTCGTCCGGGTGGAGAATCCGCCGCCCTGGAATGTCGAGATGATGCCGTTCGGATCGGCCCAGGTGCCGTCCACCGTTTGCGGCGCCTGGCGGGTCGCGACCTGCATAGGCATCTGCCGCGGACCCTGATCCATACAGGAGGCGAGCGACAAGGCCGAGACAAGGAGGGCAAGGCTTGCTTTGATCTTCATGGTTCTTCCCCGAAATTCAGAATCGGCATCCGCCGCACACTTTGCGAAAAGATGGAGCGGCACCCCCGTGAAAGCAAGGCTCGGGCCGCCGATCCGCAGATTTATCATTGAGGCGTAACAAAAATGCCCGCACCAACGATGCGGGCATTCCAGGTTCTAATCAGCCAGTCTTATCAACGAACGAGCACGTTCTTGAACTGCCACGGATCCTTCGTGTCGATATCTTCCGGGAACAAGCCGGGACGACCTGTCAGCGGAGTCCAGTCCGTGTAGTGGCCTTCGACAGGACCGAGATACGGCATCTGCACTTCGAGGCAGCGCTTGTAATCGATCTCGTCGGCCTCGACGATCCCAGCTTTCGGGTTCTCGAGAGCCCAGACCATGCCGGCGAGAACGGCCGAGGTGACCTGCAGGCCGGTGGCGTTCTGGTACGGCGCAATACGGCGCGTTTCTTCGAGCGACAGGCGCGAGCCGAACCAGTAGGCGTTCTTGTCGTGGCCATAGAGCAGCACGCCGAGTTCGTCGACACCCTCGACCAGTTCGTTCTCGTCGAGAACATGCATGACCGGCTGGGCGTTGCCACCATTGCCGAACATTTCATGCAGCGACAGGACGGCATCGTTGGCAGGATGGTAGGCGTAGTGGCAGGTCGGACGGTAGGAGACTTCGCCGTCCTTGTCGGTCACCGTGAAGTAGTCGGCGATCGAGATCGACTCGTTGTGAGTGACGAGGTAGCCGTACTGCGCGCCGGGCGTCGGGCACCAGGTGCGCACGCGGGTGTTGGCGCCGGGCTGCTCGAGGTAGATTGCCGCCTGGCAACCCTTCTTGTGCTTCTTGGCATTCTTCGGCATCCATTCTTCATGGGTGCCCCAGCCGAGTTCGGCAGGCTGCAGGCCTTCCGAAATAAAGCCTTCGACCGACCATGTGTTCCAGAACACGTTGAGCGGCTTCGGGGTCTTGGTCAACTGCGTGTCGCGCTCGGCAATGTGGATGCCCTTGACGCCGACCTTCTTCATCAGCTTGGCCCAGCCTTCGCGATCATGCTGGTCCGGCTCGTCGAATTTGATGTCGAGATCGCGGGCAAGATTGACGAGGCCCTGCTTGACGAACCATGAGACCATGCCCGGGTTCGCGCCGCAGGTGGAAACGGCCGTCGTACCGCCCGGGTTCTTCTTCTTTTCGTGGCGAACGGTTTCGCGCAGCGCATAGTTGGTGCGGTCGGCGTTCTTCATGGTCTTGTCGAAATAGAAACCGAGCCATGGCTCGATGACGGTATCGATGTAGAGAACGTCGAGCTTACGGCAAAGCTTCATCAGGTCGAGCGAGCCGGTGTCGACAGAAAGATTGACGCAGAAGCCCTGGCCTTCGCCTTCGGTCAGAAGCGGCTTTAGCAGCTCCTTATAGTTATCCTTGGTGACATATTCCTTGATATGGCGGATGCCATGCTCGGCAAGAATAGCCATGTCGCCTTCGTTTTCACGCGGGTCGATGACAACCATCCGGCTCTTGTCGAATTTGAAATGGCGCTCGATCAGGGGCAGCGTGCCGCGGCCGATGGAGCCAAAGCCGATCATCACGATCGGGCCGGTTATTTCGGCATATACCGGGTAGTTTTCCTGCTTCATACTTTTCTCCTTCAAAGAGCAGAGGCTCTTTGGTGTCTGTCGATTCATCAGCAAACGCTTGACGATGGGTAAAGGGCTCTAATCACAAAATCCTGTCACAATAAAGGGTGGATGACCACCTCGCCGAGCGTAACTATAGCCTATCCGTCAAAGTCCCCTGGTGGAAAACCATAAGCCAGCGCCCGTCTTCTTCCTGCCGCCAGATCGAACTGCGCAGGGAGTGGACCGCATCCCCCTCTATGGTCTTTCTGGTCGATCCGTAAGTCACCAGTGCAATATGCTCCGACAGCATGACTAGCCTCGGATTGTGCAAGGCACGTGACATGACCGGCTCTTCCGTCAGCAAGGCCGAAATGATGTCCGCAAAGCCGAACATGCGGCCGGAACTGCCAATCTCCCGGAATTCCGGCGACAGATGACCCACAAGCGCCGCTCTCGACGAACGCACAGCCGGATCGAACAGCCTTTCCTCAAGCTGGCGAAGATGTTCGAGCAATCCATCCATGGTTTTATCCCCCTCAACAAATCCAGCCCATCCACCTTTGTACGACAAATGCATAAGCGAGCCATGGACGACTATCTGCAGGGCAATTCCGCCGAC
Source organism: Rhizobium rhododendri (assembly GCF_007000325.2). Taxonomy (GTDB): domain Bacteria; phylum Pseudomonadota; class Alphaproteobacteria; order Rhizobiales; family Rhizobiaceae; genus Rhizobium; species Rhizobium rhododendri. The sequence continues at coordinate 2,432,157 of NZ_CP117267.1, forward strand.
ATTTTCGACCGTAGCGTTTCGCACTGAAGGCGGGAGACCCAGAAAAGCCCCGCCTTGTTGCCGGATGATCCAAGCTTTGTTAGACTTAGGACATCGAAGGTGTGGAAAGCGTAACATGGCTGACAATAAGCTTTTCGTGGATCTGTCCGATGACACGAAGCAGCGGCTGGATCGCCTTTCCAAGGCAATAGATCGCTCCGCAACATCCATCACCGCTGAGGCCCTCGAGCTTTATCTGGCTCAACAGGAATGGCAGATCGCTGCCGTAGACGAGGCCGTTCGCCGTGCAGATCGTGGAGGCTTCGTGTCCCACGAGGCAATAATGTCTTGGCTTGGCTCCTGGGGGACACCGGGAGAACTTCCTGCACCGAACCCGCTCGGCCGTAAGACGGCGCAGTGAACATCATTTGGGCTGAGGCCGCTGTTGCCGATCTGGTGGCCATTCGCGCATTCATAGCCGACCACAATCCTCAGGCGGCAAATAAAGTAGCGGCTAAAATCCTGCACGCGGCCAATCTCCTCAGAGATAAGCCACGCCTCGGACTTAGCACACATGTCGCACATGTTCGGAGGTTGATTGTGCACCAGTCGCCGTATTCCATCATCTATCGGGTAGTTGGACCGGACCTGCAGATCCTGGAGATCTTCGACGGACGGCAATTGGCACCTCGCACCGATGTGAGAGGCTGATCTTTATCCCCTCAACAACTCCAGCCCCTCCACCATCCTCGTCAACGCCACCTCGGTGATCTCGTAGCTGGCGATGCCATGCAGCGTGAACGGGTCGGCGGCGACATAGGCTTCCAGATCGGCGCGCTCACCCTTTGCAAAAATCACGCCGCCGGTGCGCGGTACCTTACGGCCGGACGCGAGAAACCAGCCCCGACTGTAGCCTTCCGCTACCCACTCTATATGTGGCTCCATGAACAGATCGGCATCTTCGTTGCTTTTCAGATAGGTAAGCGAGAGAATGAACATGGGCGACCCCCGGGATTGCGTGCCGCGATGTGACACAGATCGAATAGGTTAAGAACCCCGGCCGTTCACATTCTTTTTAGACGTCAACATGATATCAGCGTCCTATTGGAAACAGGAAGACCGGAATGGACCTCATGTCTGAACGGTTTGCTGCGCTTCTGTCGACGAGCGCGGCACTGATTGCCGTCTGACGAAGCCGATCGGCTACGCTTTGCCAACGATGCCTTTCGGTCGGCATTCGCGCTCACTGCGGAGGAAACGCCGCTCTGGTCGGAGTTGATGCGCCGCAATACGTTGGCCGGCCTCGGCACAGTGATCCGCTCTCCCGATTTCGAATCATGGCTGGTCTCAGCACAGTCGCGCCGCGGCAAGATCCCGTTCCGCAGCTTCGAAACGGATCTCGTCGACGGTCGCTGGCTGTGGATGAACGAGACTGTCGAGGAAAACGGCTGGATGCTCTGCGTCGCCACCGACATCACCCACATCAGAACGAGCGAGCGCAACCTGCGCCAGGACCGTGATTTCGCCCTGCGTGCGTCGCAGACGGACGAACTGACGAGCATTTCCAACCGGCGCTTCATGATGGCGGCCCTGGACGAACTTGTCCGCCGCCAGGCAGGCGCCCGGCCGATGATGAGTTGCGCCTGCATCATCGATCTCGATTTCTTCAAATGCATCAACGACCGTTTCGGCCACCAGACCGGCGACGACGTCCTCATCGATTTCGCACGCCGCGTCCACGTGCTGGTGCGAAGGCACGATAGTTTTGGCCGCATCGGCGGCGAGGAATTCATGCTGTTGATGCCCGATACCGATCTTGCCGAAGGCGAGGCGATTATCGGTCGTGTCTTGCAAACCGTGCGGCAGGCCCGACCGATCGTCTCCGACCCGTCCTTTTCCTACACCTGCTCGGCGGGCCTTGTGCAACTTCGTGCGGGTGAAACGACACGCGAAATCTATTCAAAGGCAGATGCGGCACTTTACGTCGCCAAGCGGGCCGGCCGCGACCAGCTGAAAAGCGTCGCCTAGCTAGTCCGACACCAGCACAGCAGGGATAAGCCCGCGCAAAGAATTGCCAACGAAGAGTTTGCCTCTGTCGACATCGGCGAGGGTGAGCCGAGAGGTCCGGGCTTTGCGCGTGCAGATCAATTCGCTGCGCAACACGCCGGCCAGCAGGCCGCAGGCAATCGGCGGCGTCAGCAGCATGCCGGAGCCGTCGTCGACGAAAATCGAGGTAATGGTGCCTTCGCAAACGTCGCCCTTCTCGTTGAGCAACAGAACTTCATCGGCCTCGTCAGGGCTGAATTCGGCACGGGCGCGGTCATAGACCCCGCGTCGCGTAGTTTTCGCACGAAGCAGCTTGTTGCCGGAATCGAGACGTGTGGCGGCGATGCGGATCCGCCACGTCACATCGGCAGCCAAAGGCACAAAACCGGCCGTGGTAACCGCAACACTGCCGGTACGATTCATCGTCAGGCGGACACGCTGCGGGCCGGATGCGTCGCAAACGGCCGCGTCAAGCGCCGCTTCCACCTGCCCCGGTGCCGCAAAACCAAGGCGTCGGGCAGAACGCTGCAGCCGCGCCAGATGCAGCTTCAACCTGACGAAGCCGAGGCCCGGCTCGTAGCGCAGGGTTTCGATCAGCGAGAAATCATCTACCGGGCGATCCACGCGTCCCCCACGGCAAACCGCGCCTTCAGCAGGCATTCCGCGTACTCCGCCTCGGCAGTCGAATCGAAGACGATACCGCCGCCGACGTTGAAGACGCCCCTGAAATCGTCGAACAGCGTGATCGTCCGGATGGCTACGGAAAAGCGCATGGCACCATCAGGTGCAATCATGCCGATAGCACCGCAATAGGCGTTGCGCGGCCCGACCTCCAGCCCATGGAGGATTTCCATCGCCCACATTTTTGGCGCGCCGGTGACCGAGCCGCACGGAAAAAGCGCGGCAAAGATATCCCGGATCGACAGGTCAGGAAGGAGCTTTGCCTGGACGGAACTGACCATCTGATGGACGGTCGGATAGCTCTCGATATCGAAAAGCCTCGGCACCTCGACGCTGCCTGTCTCTGCGATCAGCGAAATGTCGTTGCGCAGGAGATCGACGATCATCCGGTTTTCAGCCTGGGTCTTGCCGTCCTGGCGCATCGCCTCGACGATGGCGGAGTCTTCGTCCGGCGTCAGTCCGCGCGGCGCCGTCCCCTTCATTGGACGGGTTTCGATCCAGCCGTCGGCGTCGACACGGAAAAACAGTTCCGGCGAGCGCGACAGGATGACCGGGCCGGCGAGATCGACAAGTGCTCCATACTTGACCGGCTGTCGTTCGATCAGCGACCAGAAGGCGGCGCGTGGATCGCCATTCCAGCGCGCCTCGATCGGCATCGTCAGGTTACCTTGGTAGCAGTCACCGTTCCGGATGTGGCGGTGAAGCTGGTCGAAGCTCTTCCGATAGGCGGCAAAATCCCATGCGGCCTTCGGATCCGTCAGAAAGGCTTCGTTTTCAAGGCGACGCTGCGGCTGCGAGAGCGGATGGTCCGCAGCTGCCGGTCCGTCGAAGATCCCGAAAACCATCAGCGGCGTCCGGCGTCCCTCGGCGATCAGCGGCGCGAGCCTATCCTCGAAGACGAAGCCCGCCTCATAGGCCATGTAGCCGGCCAGCCAACGACCGGCCGCCTTCTCCCGCTGCATCCGCGCCAGACCGGCCAGCACCTCGGCGCCCGTATGCGCGACGATCACATCCAGGGGTTCGGCAAACAGCATCACCTGGCCGGTGGTATCGTCTCGGAAAAGGACTGATGCGGTGCTGGCCATGTGTGCGGCGTGGTTTGTCCTGCGTTTACGCTTCGTTGTTTTATGACTCGTCCAGTGCCTCGAGTTCGTCGATAAGCCCCTCGATCATCGAAAGCCCCCTCGCCCAGAACGACGGATCGGTGGCATCGAGGCCGAACGGCTTCAGCAGTTCGGAATGATGTTTGGTGCCGCCAGCCTTCAGAAGCTCGAAATACTTGTCCTGGAACCCCGGTTCTGCCTTCTGGTAGACGGCATAGAGCGAATTGACCAGGCAATCGCCGAAGGCATAGGCATAGACGTAGAAGGGCGAATGGATGAAGTGCGGGATATACGTCCAGTAGGTCTCGTAGCCCTCGGAGATGCGGATCGCCGGCCCGAGGCTTTCCTCCTGCACGGACAGCCAGAGCGCCCCGATATCCTCCGACGTCAGCTCGCCGGCCTTGCGCGCAGTGTGCAGCTTACGTTCGAATTCGTAGAAAGCGATCTGGCGCACGACCGTGTTGATCATGTCCTCGACCTTCTGGGCGAGCATCGCCTTGCGCTCGCGCTTGTCAGTGGTCTTTTCCAGAAGAGCCCGGAAGGTCAGCATCTCGCCGAAGACCGAGGCGGTTTCGGCCAGCGTCAGCGGCGTCTGGCACATCAATGCGCCCTGCCCGCCGGCCAGCACCTGATGCACGCCGTGGCCGAGCTCATGGGCAAGGGTCATCACGTCGCGCGGCTTGCCGAGGTAGTTGACCAGCACATAAGGATGGGCGGAAGGCACTGTCGGATGGGCAAACGCGCCCGGCGCCTTGCCGGGCCGCACCGGCGCATCGATCCACTGCTCGTCGAAGAAGCGGCGGGCGATTGCGGCCATCTCAGGTGCAAAGTCATTGTAGGCCGACAGCACCGTCTCCTTGGCGTCGCCCCAGGGAATCAGGACATTCGAGGTCTCCGGCAACGGCGCGTTGCGGTCCCAGAAATCCATCTGCTCCATGCCGAGCCACTTGGCCTTCATCTTGTAATAGCGGTGCGACAGGCGCGGATAGGCATCACGAACCGCAGCGGCCAGCGCATCGACGACCTCGCGCTCGACCCGGTTGGCAAGATGCCGGCTGTCGGCGATGTCCTTGAAACCACGCCAGCGGTCGGAAATGTCCTTGTCCTTGGCGAGCGTGTTTGTAATCAGTGTGAAGACCCGCAGATTAGCCTTGAAGGTGGCGGCCAGCGCCATGGCGGCTTTCTTGCGGACTGCCGTGTCGGGATCCTGCAGCAGGTTGAGCGTCATCTCCAGCGGCAACATCTCGCCGTCGATCTCGAAGCGCAGCTCGGCCATGGTCTCGTCGAACAGACGATTCAAGGCGGCTGCCGACGTCATCGACTTTTCGAGGAACAGTTGCTCGATCTTGTCCTCGAGCTGGTACGGCTTGTCCTGGCGCAGATCGACCAGCCACGGGCGATAGTGGCCGGCTTCAGGATCGTTCTGCATACAGGCATCGATCAGCACGTCGTCGAGCCGGTTGAGCTCCAGCGCGAAGAACAGCAGGTGCGAACTGGCTTCGGTGATCTTCGCCTGCACATCGCCGTAGAGCTTGCCGTTGGCCGGATTGCTGGTGTCGGAAAAATAAGTCAGGCCGGCGAAGGAGGCGATCCGGCCCATGAGGTCGTCGAGCGCCTCGTATTCGCGCAGCGCCGCACCGATACCTGCATCGCCCGTGCTCATCGCCGCAGTGCCGAGCTTCCCCTTCCACTTTTCCGCGAACGCAACCGACGCGGTGGCAGCCTTTTCCATGTCGGCGAGAAACGCCGAAGACGTTGCCGAGGGATAGAGATCCGCAAGCTTCCAGACGGGCAGATCGCCAAGTGCTGCATCCGCAGGTGCTTTGACGGAAATGTCGGCCGAAAGGTTAAGAAAGGCGTGGAGCGAATGGCGGCTCATGGGCAGTTATCCTCTGCTTTCCTGGTCTGGCACGGTCACCTGTCGTGTCTAATTGGCCCTAACGATGGCGGCAAGCCGATTTTCTCGGCGAAATCACTGCCTCGGACCAAAGTTGTGCTGATCGTGCATTGATTAAAATGCCGTTATTTCTCAGAACTGGATGTTCAATCCTGTCTGCCAAAATCACCTCAAGTTTCGCATGAGGTGAGGCACCAATGACCATACATAATGACGCCAAGGTCGGCGCGCAAATTCTCATCGTTGAGGATGATCCGGTCCAGCGCCGGCTTCTGAAGAATGCTGTCGAGCGGCATGGCTATGCCACGCTGCTGGCCGAGAACGGTCGGCTCGGGCTACAGGTCCTCAAAGAGAACAGTGGCCGCGTCAATGTCATCGTGCTCGATCTGATGATGCCGGAGATGGGCGGGCTGGAATTTCTGGCAGCCCTTCACGAGATGGGCACCGACATACCGGTCATAGTCCAGACGGGCCAGGGCGGCATTGAAACCGTGGTGCAGGCGATGCGCGCCGGCGCTTTCGATTTCGTCGTCAAGCCGGTTTCGCCCGAACGCATCGCAAGCGCCATTCACGGCGCCCTGAAGCTCGACCAGCGCGAAGCCAAAGCGCGGGCCGGCCGCAAGACGCGCTCCGGCAGTATCAGCTTCGACGACATCATCTCCGCCAGTCCGGCGATGATCCGCATCACCGACCTCGCCCAGCGGGCGGCGCTTTCGAACATCCCCGTGGTGCTCGAGGGCGAATCCGGCGTCGGCAAGGAATTGGTGGCACGCGCCATCCAGTCGGCCAGCGACCGCGCCAACAAGCCTTTCATCACCGTCAACTGTGGCGCCATACCCCACAACCTCGTCGAAAGCATCCTCTTCGGCCACGAAAAGGGTGCGTTCACCGGCGCCACAGAGCGCCATGTCGGCAAGTTCATGGAAGCCGATGGCGGCACGCTGTTCCTCGACGAAGTCGGCGACCTGCCGATCGAGGTGCAAGTGAAGCTGCTGCGCGCCGTACAGCAGGGCGAAATCGAAACGATCGGCGCCCGCACGACGCAAAAAGTCAATGTCAGGCTGATCTCCGCCACCAACAAGGACCTTATCGAGGAAGTGAAGGCAGGGCGTTTCCGCGAGGATCTCTATTATCGCCTCAACGTCTTCCCGATCACAATGCCGGCGCTGCGCCGGCGCAAGGAAGATATCCCGCATCTGGTGCGCGTCTTCGTCGAGCGCTTTTCCGCCGAGCAGAAGATCGGTCACACGCTCGGTATCAGCGCCGGCGCCATGGCGCTGCTGACTGCCTACGACTGGCCCGGCAATATCCGCCAGCTCGAAAACGCCATCTTCCGCGCCGTCGTCCTGGCGCAGGGCTCCGATCTGGTCGAAGCGGATTTTCCGCAGATCGCCGCTCAACTGCCCGGCTACCTAACCTCGGAACAGATGGCTGCCGGCGGCATCTCCAGGCGTGCCATGGGCGAAGGCGGTCTTTCGCTCGTGGGCGGGCGCGAATCGGACCACGTCGAGAGCGTCACAAACGAATCACCGGCGCCCCAACCGGCTGAAACAGCCGACGTTTCAGTTCCCGACAATCAGATCGCCAGCACCGGCCCGTCCGGCGAAGTGCGGAAACTGGCCGACGTAGAGGAGGAATTGATTCGTTTTGCACTGAAATTTTACCGCGGCCAGATGAGCCAGGTAGCCCGAAAACTAGGCATTGGCCGCTCTACCCTCTACCGCAAATTGAAGGATTACGGTATAGATCCGGACGACCCGCAGAAAAACGCTGCCTGATCGCTTTCTTAACGTTCGGGCAAGCATATTCCGTTACTGGTCGTAAAGCTCTTGTTAGTGGATCGTTCACTATGTAAGAAGTGGTTGAACATGTGTGGCATTTTTGCCATCGTGTGACCGCAATTGACAGACATTTGGAACGTTATGCGGCATTTGCTGTCGGACGGGGATCGACTTGCAGAAACTGAATGGGAATTCCAAGCGTAATGGCTTGAACTGGCGCACCGTATGTTCGGATATTTGCGTGAAGACGGCCAAGGCGCTTGCCATTGGTGCGGTCGCCATCGCAGTTTCGACGCCGGTCTTCGTGGGTTCACCTTCACAGGCGGAAGGCGAAACGCGCAGCCTTAAGATCTATTACGTCCATACGGGCGAAAAGGCAGTCATCACCTACAAGCGCAATGGCAAGTTTGACCCGCGTGGTCTTGAACAGCTCAACCGCATCCTGCGCGACTGGCGCAAGAACCAGCCGACAAAGATGAACCCCCGGCTTTTCGACCTGATCTGGGAAGTTTATCGCGAGAGCGGTTCGCATGAATTCATCAACGTAGTCTGCGGCTTCCGCTCGCCCGATACAAACGAGATGCTGCGCACCCGCAATGCCCACACCGGCGTCGCGAAGAAGAGCCAGCACATGCTCGGCAACGCGATGGATTTCTACATTCCCGACGTTAAGCTCGCCAAGCTGCGCGAACTCGGCATGAAATTGCAGACCGGCGGCGTCGGCTACTATCCGACATCGGGCTCGCCTTTCGTTCACATGGACGTCGGCGGCGTTCGCGCCTGGCCGCGCATGGACCGCCAGGACCTTGTCCGCCTGTTCCCGAACGGCAAGACGATGCACATCCCGGCCGACGGCAAGCCGCTTCCGGGCTACGACCAGGCAGTCGCCGACTACAAGCGCCGCATGTCTTCAGACGATATCCAGGTTGCCAGCGTTTCGCCCACCAAGCATCGCGGCTTCTTCGCGACGCTGTTTGGCGGCGGCGGGGCTGACGAGGCCGAAGACAATTCCGATGCCGAATCCACGCCGACCAAGGCAGTGGCGACGACAACGTCCACGCCGCGCCAGCAGGCACCGGCAGTCGTCCAGCCAACGGATGACGAAGAAGCACCTCGGACCGCCGTGGCGAGCCTCAATGCGCCGATCCCGGCCGTCCGGCCTTCGTTCGGTAACCTGGCCGGTGGCAGCGATGTCGCTTCTGCGCTGGTCTCGCCAAACCATAGCGCCGCCCAGGATGCGCTCTCCGCAGCCCTGCCGGCAAACGGCTCCTCCTCCCTGCCGCAGTATACGGACCTGAGTTCGTTCAGCGTGCCCGTGCCATCGCTGCTTGGCCAGAGACGCGCACCCGGCGATGCCGAAACGCAGACGGCGTCGGCCGATCCGCTTAATTCCGAGGCCGGTTCGCAACTGTCGTCCGTCCCGGTTCCGGTGGAGCGTCCTGCCGTGGCTGAAAACCTTCTGGCTTCGGCGCAATCGGATACCGATGCCGAGGAAGACAATGCGGATGAAAATGCGCTTTCGCCTTCGGTCGTTGCCGCGCTCGAGCAGCATCGCAAGGACGAGGAAGTGCTGAATGCGCTTGCCGCAACGCCGATGCCGCCGGCAGCCCAGGCAATCGCCTCGGTGACACCGCAGGTGGTTCCGACACAGCGGCCGGCCCAGCAGCGCCCGACGACGTCGGTACCGATGCAGATGGCGGCACTGGCTCCACAGATGAAGATCGCCCCGTCGGCCAATAATGTCCGCTTCTACGATGCCTTCGATGCGCCGACCGCCGATGACAGCAATATCGCCGCAGGTATCCCGACAAAAGGCGGACGCCCCAGCAAGAAGGACGCAGTTGTCGCAACAGCAGGCCGCGCCACCCTTCGCACTGAACCGAAGCTGACCGAGAAGATGGTCGAGCATTGGGCTCTCAGCAACGCCCGCCTCGAAACCGCGAGCCGCCCGGTAAAGGCTCCGCGTTTCGTCAGCCAGCAGCTGCGCGCCCAGCCAACCACCGTCTACACCGAAGGCTTCAAGCAGCAGACCGCCGCCATCGATCCTGAGCGCTTCAACGGCTCCGCCGTCAACTTCCTGCCGGTCAAGAAGTTCGATACGCTGCAGTAGAGACCATCAAAAAATCCCATAAAGAAAACCCGCCGGATCGCTCCGGCGGGTTTTCTGTTTGAACGCTAAAGTGCTTTCTGGAGAAAGCCCCGACCGGGCTATTCCATGCCCAGTGCGGCCATGTAGGTCTGCAGGATGGTTTCTTCTTCCATGCGCTCGTTGGCGTCTTTCTTGCGCAGACGAATGATGGTGCGGATGGCCTTGGTGTCGTAACCGCGGCCCTTGGCTTCGCCCATGACATCCTTGATATCGCCGCTGATCGCTGCTTTTTCTTCTTCCAGACGCTCGATGCGTTCGATGAACTGCTTCAGTTCGGCGGCCGCGACCGGCTCTGCGCCCATTACTTCACTCATGGATTTCTTTCCTCGCTAGACAGATGATGCGGGCCGTTAAACGCAAGCAGCTGGCTGACAGCCGTGTCGACGGCAGGCGCCGCTTGTGGGACGGACGGGTGGTTTGATCGCGGGATGACGTGCCGCGAACGGCGCTGGAGGTCAAGCCGATTTGCTAAAGGTTGACCTATTCTTTTGGCTTGCTGGTTTCAAACGCAGCCTTTTGCACAGGCGTCGCCTCGATTTGGTGGAGGCTCTGCCACTCTTCGTAGGGCATGCCGTAGATGATCTCGCGCGACTGCTCCTTGCTGAGCGGCACGCCGTGCTCATTGGCCGCCTCGCCATACCAGCGCGACAGACAGTTGCGGCAGAAACCGGCAAGGTTCATCAGGTCGATGTTCTGCACGTCGCTGCGCTCGGCGAGATGAGCGACCAGCCTTCGAAAGGCGGCAGCTTCGAACTCGGTCTGCTGTTCCTTGCTGAGTTCGGTCATTGTTGTCTCCTTAAGCCGTTGGATAGGGGCCGGTGCGTGACGGAAACACCTTGTACTCGTGCAACGCAGGATCGGCATTCATGGCCGCGAAGATCGGTGCCAGCCGGTCGGCCCAGGCCGCAATGCCTTCGGCATCGCCAATCAGGTCCTGGCGCACTTCCAGAAGCGTGTGCGGAATGCCGGTCACCATGCAATGCCGATAGAGCGTATCGCCGCGCAGCGCACCGTCATAGGGTTCGTTGTCGCCGACAACCAGGCCTTCGGCCCGCAGCATGGAGAGCAGCGGCAGGACGGCGCGATCGTCGGTGTCCCAGAGGACCGCCGCATGCCAAGGCCGCGGCACACCCTTCCAGGCGGGCGTATAGGAATGCAGCGACAACACCAGCGGCGCCTTCCCGCTTTCAGCCGCTACACTGGCGATCACCTCCGCCACGGCATCGTGATAGGGACGGTGATAGGTGGCAATGCGGTTCATCCATTCGGCGTCCGAAATCGGGTGATTGCCGGGAATGATCGCGCCATCGGAGATTTTCATGATCAGCGTCGGATCGTCTTCACCGCGATTGGGATCGATCAGCAGGCGCGAAAAACCACTGAGCACGGCGGGCACGCCCAGCATGTGCGACAGCCTCCGGCACAGATCCTCGACGCCTATGTCATAGGCGATATGCCGCTCGAAAGCAGCGGCTGGCAAACCGAGCTGATTGTAATGTGGCGGCAGCCGGTTCATGGCGTGATCGCCGAGGATCACCATGCCCCTGTCACGATTGCCGTCTAGGATTTCGAAAGCGTCGAAGTCATGCATGCGCGGGTGCTGCCAGCCTCATTTCGGTCCGCTGCTTGATCGCATGCAGGACGTCGAGGTGCAAGGTTTGCATGATATCGTGGCGGGTTTGGGGTTGCCGATGACAATGGCGTGAACGAATATAATCGATTAGCATTGCGTTGACATTCCGGGGATGGCAGCGCAAGAAGACGGGAGAACGAATAATCATGGAGCCCATTGGAAGCAGTGTCCAGCCAAGTCGCGCCCAGTTTCGTTAAGCGGTCAAATCCGCTCGTCAAGCTCGCCCTTTTTGCCCTGGCCGCAGCCTCGCCGTTTATCCTGCCGAATGTTGCCCTTGCGGATTTCCGCGTGTGCAACGGCACGCAAAACCTGGTCGGCGTAGCCATCGGCTACCGTGCAAAGCAGGGTTGGGTGACGGAAGGATGGTGGCAGGTCCCAGCCACCACATGTGCCACTCTGATCGAAGGTCCGTTGCAGTCACGTTATTATTATCTCTACGCTGAGGACGCTGCCCGTGGTGGCCGCTGGACTGGCGACGTGGAAATGTGCGTGGCTGAAAACGAGTTCAAGATCGAGGGCGTCAAGGACTGCTACGCACGCGGTCACCAGAAAATGGGATTCAAGGAATACGACACGGGGAGGCAGGCGAGCTGGATGGTTCAGTTGTCCGACACCCCGGGAAGCCAAGAAAGCCAGAATTGATGAAACGCAATAGAAACGTCAAAATCCTCGCCACACTCGGTCCCGCTTCTTCTGACGAAGCGATGATCCAGAAGCTTCATGAAGCAGGCGCCGATCTGTTCCGCATCAACATGAGCCATTCCAGCCATGAGATGATGCGCACGCTGGTGTCTCGAATCCGCGCTGTCGAAGCCCGCTGCGGCCGGCCGATCGGCATTCTCGCCGACTTGCAGGGACCAAAGCTGCGCGTCGGCAAGTTCGCCGACACCAAGGTCACGCTCGTCCCCGGCCAGACCTTCACGCTCGACGGCAACGATACGCCCGGCGACAACAAGCGCGTCTTCCTGCCGCATCCGGAAATTCTGGAATCGGTGAAGGCCGGCGACCGCCTGCTGATCGACGATGGCAAGTTGCACCTGCGCGCGGAAACATGCGACGGCAAGACGATTGTCACCAAGGTCATTTCCGGAACCACGATTTCCGACCGCAAGGGCGTCAGCCTTCCCGACACCCTGCTGACCGCAGGCGTGCTCACCGACAAGGACCGCGCCGACCTCGACGCCGTTCTCGCAGTCAACGATGTCGACTGGGTTGCCCTGTCGTTCATCCAGCGCCCGGAAGACCTCACGGAAGTCCGCGAGATCGCCCAGGGCCGCGTTGGCCTGATGTCGAAGATCGAAAAGCCGCAGGCCATGGAGCGGATCGACGAGATCATCGAACTCTCCGACGCCCTGATGGTTGCCCGTGGCGACCTTGGCGTTGAAATGCCGCTCGAAGCCGTTCCCGGCATCCAGAAGCAGCTCATCCGCGCCTGCCGCAAGGCCGGCAAGCCGGTCGTCGTCGCCACGCAGATGCTGGAATCGATGATTTCGGCTCCGGTACCGACCCGCGCCGAAGTCTCGGACGTTGCTACCGCCGTCTTCGAAGGCGCCGATGCTGTCATGCTGTCGGCAGAATCTGCCTCCGGCGATTATCCGATCGAAGCCGTCGCCACCATGGCGTCGATTGCCCGCACCATCGAGCGCGAGCCGCATTATCCGGGCATCATCTACGCCCAGCGCCCGCAGCCTGAAGCAACCGGCGCCGACGCTATTTCGCTGGCCGCCCGCCAGATTGCCGAAACGCTGAAGCTGACAGCTATCGTCTGCTACACATCGTCCGGCGGCACCGGCCTGCGTACCTCGCGCGAGCGTCCGAACGTGCCGATCCTGGCGCTTTCGCCGAGCGTACAGACAGCCCGCCGCCTCTCCGTCGTCTGGGGCCTGCACTGCGTCGTCACCCACGATGCGACCGACCTCGACGACATGGTCAACCGCGCCTGCCGCATCGTCGTTGCGGAAGATTTCGGCAAGCCCGGCGACCGCGTGATCATCTCGGCCGGCGTTCCGCTCGGAACACCGGGCGCCACCAACATGCTGCGTCTGGCCTACATCGGCTCGGACGGACAGGGCGGCATCTGATCGATAGCCTCCGATAAAAACGAGCCCGCTGCCTTGGAAAAAAGGCGGCGGGCTTTTTTCATGCCTGCGACCCGCCGACTTTCGAGGCGGCAGTGTCGCCTTCACGGGTTGCACCGGAGCCAGAACATCATCATTGTACGGCTGCCATAAAGAGGCTCTAGGAGAGACGGCGGGGGGCTGCGCCGCAGCGCGACTTTGCCAAACAGGAGAGAGAGATGAGGAAAACCGCCAGGTTCGGTCTTTTGACCATTGCGGTGGTGGCGCTCAGCGCCGGCACGGCCTTTGCCGACTATCAGCTCAATATTCTGCACATCAACGACTTCCACTCCCGCGACGAGTCGATCAACAAATTCGACGCCACCTGCTCGGCAGACGAAGAGAGCAAGAACGAATGCTTCGGCGGCGCAGCCCGGCTGAAGACGGAAATCGACCTGCGCCGCAAGGCGCTCGAAGGCCAGAACGTCATCCTTCTCGACGCCGGCGACAATTTCCAGGGCTCGCTTTTTTACACGACCTACAAGGGCCAGGCAGAGGTGGAACTGCTGAATGCCATGAAGTTCGACGCGATGACCGTCGGCAACCATGAATTCGACGATGGCGAAAGCGCACTGGCGCCGTTCCTCGACAAGGTCCAGTTCCCGGTACTCGGCGCCAACGTGCTGACCGATTCGGAATCGAAACTCGGCGAGCGCATCAAGAAATCAATCGTGCTGGATGTCGGCGGACAAAAGATCGGCATCGTCGGCGTCGTCACCACGGATACGCCTGCCCTTGCCTCGCCCGGGCCGCACGTCAAGATCACCGATGACGCCCAGGCGATCAACGCCGAAGTCGACCTGCTGAAGTCGCAGGGCGTCAACAAGATCGTCGCGCTCACCCATGTCGGCTACCACAGGGACCTGGACGCGATTGCCAAGATCCCCGGCGTCGACGTCGTCGTCGGTGGCCATTCGCACACGCTGCTGTCGAACACCGACCCGAAGGCGGAAGGCCCCTACCCGACCATGGTCGACAATCCCGGCGGCTACAAGGTCCCGGTCGTCACAGCCGCATCATACAGCCGATATCTCGGCGACATCGTCATCACCTTCGACGACAACGGCGTCGTCAAGGAAGCCAAGGGCGACCCCATCCTGCTCGATTCCTCGGTGACCCCTGATCCGGCCATGCTTGCCCGGGTCCAGGAGTTGGCAAAGCCGATTGCCGAGGTGCGCAAGAAGGTCATTGGCAAGTCCGAAGGCCCGATCGAGGGCGCTCGCGAAGTCTGCCGGGCGCAGGAATGCTCGATGGGCAATCTCGTCGCCGATGCGATGCTCGACCGCACCAAGGCGCAAGGAATCAGCATCGCCATCCAGAACGGCGGTGGCCTGCGGGCCTCCATGCCTTCGGGCAATCTGACCATGGGCGATGTCCTCACCGTGCTGCCCTTCCAGAACACTGTCGCCACATTCCAGCTGACAGGCGCCGACGTGGTCGCAGCACTGGAAAACGGCCTTAGCCAGATCGCCGACGGGGCCGGCCGCTTTCCGCAGGTGTCGGGCATCAAATACACCTTCGACAAGACCAAGCCCGCCGGCAGCCGCGTCGTTTCGGTCGAAGTCATGGAGGGCGACCGCTACGTGCTGCTAGATCCGAAGAAGACCTACGGCGTCGTTTCCAACAACTACATGCGCTCCGGCGGAGACGGCTATACGGTGTTCTCGACCAAGGGCCAGAATGCCTACGACTTCGGTCCCGATCTCGAGCAGGTCGTTGCCGACTACCTGGCTGCCCACAATCCGTACAAGCCCTACCTCGACGGCCGCGTGACGCAGGTGGCCGCCGCCTCGCCCAGCGCCCAGCCGGACGTGGTCAAGCCGACAGACACTCAGATCGCTCCCTCTGGCGAGAAGCCGGCTGAAAAGCCGACGGTAGCAACCACGCCGACACCCGCGCCGATCACTCCGCCGCCTGCAGCGTCGACCACCACAGCGGCTTCACCGACACCGCCAGCTCCGGCACCGGCACCGCCGCCCGCCGCGAACCCGCCGGTTGCTGCAGAGCCAAGCGCCAAACCGAAGCTTCCGACGACCCACGTGATTGCCGCCGGCGATACGCTCTGGGATCTGGCCCAGACGTTTTACGGCGATGGCGCCGACTGGAAAAAGCTCGCCGCCGCAAACCGCCATGCGAGCCCGCGTCGCCTCTTGGTCGGCCGCGAACTGCAGGTTCCGGCCAAATAACGCATCAGGCCATCGCCAACTACCGGTCCGGACTTTCCGGACCGGTTTGTTTCTACGACGTTTGAACCGATCCGCCGGCACTGCGTAGAACGGGTAACAATTTTTGAAATGAACGGACATTTGCCATGACGATAGACGTTTCCGCCCTCCCGCCAGGCCACCCGCCAGTATCGATCGGCAAAGTCGGCGTCCTGATTGTCAACCTCGGCACACCCGATGGCACCGATTACAAATCGATGCGCCGTTATCTGCGCGAGTTCCTGAGCGACAAGCGCGTCATCGAATGGTCGCGCTTCCTCTGGTATCCGATCCTCTACGGCATCGTTCTCAACACCCGCCCCGGCAAGGTCGGCAAGGCCTACGAGCAGATCTGGAACAAGGATCTGAACGAAAGTTACCTGCGCACATACACGCGCAACCAGGCAACTCGCCTCAGCGAAGCGCTGAAGGACCTGCCCAACGTCACCGTCGACTGGGGAATGCGCTACGGCCAGCCATCGATCGCATCCCGCATCGACGCGCTGAAAGCTGCCGGCTGCGACCGCATCCTGCTTTTCCCGCTCTATCCTCAATATGCCGCCGCAACGACGGCGACCGTCAACGACAAGGCTTTCGAGACGCTGCTGAAGATGCGCTGGCAGCCGGCACTTCGCACCGTGCCGCCCTACCACGACGACCCGGCCTACATCGAGGCGCTGGCGAACTCGGTGACCAACCATCTGGCAACGCTCGACTGGGAGCCGGAGATTATCATCACGTCGTTCCACGGCATCCCGATGTCCTACTTCAAGAAGGGCGATCCCTACCACTGCGCCTGCATGAAGACCGCCCGGTTGCTGCGCGAACGGCTCGGTTTCTCCAAGGAAAAGCTGATGATCACCTTCCAGTCGCGCTTCGGTCCGGAGGAATGGCTGCAGCCCTATACCGACAAGACTGTCGAGCGGCTGGCCAAGGAGGGCGTCAAGCGCATTGCCGTCATGAACCCGGGCTTCGTCTCGGATTGTCTGGAGACACTGGAAGAAATTGCCGGAGAGGCAATGGAGATCTTCCATCACGCCGGCGGCGAAAAATTCTCCCACATTCCATGCCTGAACGACAGCCCAGGCGGCGTCGCCGTGCTGGAAAAGGTCATCCGTCGTGAACTGCAGGGCTGGGCCTGAGGCTTGCAAGAGGCCGAGTCCATGCTCAGGAGACGCCCTGTCGGTCGATCTTATTCCCGTGGATCGACAGGCGTCGGCTTGATGACTAGCTGCACCGCCTGAAATCTTCGACCAACTCGTTGAGCAACCATTTCGCCGCATTGCCGAGCGGTCGGTTTCGATTGCGGACAGCATAGATCGGGATTGAAACGGGAAGAACGCTGGAATCCTTGACATCGAGCCGGACGAGAGAGCCGTCCTGCAAATGATGTTCGACCAGATGCAGCGGCATCGAGCACCAGCCAAAGCCTGCCAAAAGAAACTCCAGTCGGCGAAGCATGTCCACGAACCGCCAGAAACGGGCGCTGACGACGCCATGGCTCGGCCCATCCGGCGCGTGCGGATCGGTCAGGATGAGTTGTACGTAGTCGGCCAGGGTCTCACGCGTGATCTCCCTGCTTTCCGTTGCAAGCGGGTGCGATGGAGCGACGACGGGAACGAGGGTGATCTTCGTCAGGACGTGCGCTTCGAGATCCTGTCCGGCGGTCGGAAAAAGCCCACACAGCGAAATCATCGCCGACCCGTCCCGCACGCGCCGTTCTGCCGCCCAGATACTTTCGGTGAAGAGCGTCACGGGAAGATCGGGAAATGTCGACTGCAGCTTCGACAGGGTCCGCAGCACAGGGCCGGTAGGCGTCATGCTGTCGAGGGCGATCGTCAGTTCCGGCTCGAGCCCCCCGGCGATGGCGCCTGCCGTTCTTTCGAACAGCTCCGCCTGTCGCAGAACCTGCCGCGCCTGTGCAACCAACACACGCCCCGCTTCCGTCAACCGGGGCGAACGGCCGGATCGGTCGAACAGGAGCACCTGCTGCGTGGTTTCCAGCGTCCGGACCGTATTGCTGATCGCAGACTGGACACGTCGCAGCTTCCTTCCAGCCGAGGAAAAGCTCCCCGTATCCGCGATCGTCACAAGCACAGTCAACTGGTCGAGCGTCAGGGACCCAATCATCATCTATCTCCATTAGAGATAGTTCGTATCATCAATCCATCGCTTCTCATACAGTCAGAAGCGTTTACGGTGGGCGCCAATCTCATCTGGAGCAGATAATATGAGCACCACCACTCTAAACTCACCTCGAATCCTGACGATCTCAATCTGGGTCTTGCGCGTCCTCGTCGCGTTGATGTTCCTCGCAGCAGCAACGATGAAGCTGACATCGCAGCCGATGATGGTTGCGGAATTCGAACAGGTCGGCCTCGGCCAGTGGTTTCGCTTCCTGACAGGCGGCCTCGAACTGATCGGCGCCATCGCCGTGCTCGTTCCCCGCACATCCATCCTGGGCGCCCTGCTGCTGCTGCTCGTCGATGCCGGCGCTTTCGTCGCGCAGATTGCGGTCCTGCACATGGACTGGGTCCACACGATCGTCATCGGCGCAGTCATCGCCCTGCTGATCTACCTGCAGCGCCGGGCCGCCGCCTGAGCGTTTCCCGCGCGGCGCTAGACGCCGCGCCGGTTTCCCCAGAGGATGACGTGCAGCTGCGGCAAGACGCGGGCGGCAAACCAGCCGTCCTCGGTCACCCGGTCGATAAGCCACAGCATCCTGTCGGTAATGCCGTCGAGATCGATGACGGCATTTTCCTCGGTTCCCTTCGGAGGCGTATGATTGCCGGGCTGAAGGTAGACCGGCAGATGTGGATGGCGCGCTGCCGCATCGCGGGCATAGGCATAGTCCGCATCGTCGAACACAACGAATTTCAGCACCGTCTCAGGCCGACCGCCGGCTGCATCCAGACAGTGCCGCAAGGCATCCAAATCCGTATCCATGCCGCTCGACGGTGGCTTTGGGCTGAGCACCAGAACGTCGAGATCGCTGAACCAGGTTTTGGCGATCGATCCCTGGGTCTCCAGTGCGAAGCGATAGCCTTCGCCATGTCCCCGGGCGATCAGCGGCGCCAGCGGCTGGATGGCTGGATTGCCGCCCGACAGCGACACGGTGAGCGGGCGATGTCCGGACAGTCGCGTCACCTCCTGCCAGATATCATCCACCGACATCGGCGCCCATGTGTCGCGAAAAGCGCTGTCAACCGCATGCAGGCTGTCGCACCACGAACAGCGATAATCGCACCCGCCGGTGCGCACGAAGACGGTCGGCAAGCCGATCAGCACGCCCTCCCCCTGGATCGTCGGCCCGAAGATCTCGCTGATGCGGATGGGTGTCGCGGTTTCCGGTCTCATGGCCGGTATTCCGCCCAGGTCTTCGGCGTCTCACTCACCCTGACTGCCGATGTTTCCGGCAAGACCGCCCGGCACCAGTCAAAGAAGTGCTTCGCCAGATATTCAGACGTGACCGCGTCATGGCCCAGCACATCGTTGAGATGCCGATGGTCAAAGGTCTCGTCGATGTAGCGCTTGAGCGGGGCCAGTTCATGATAATCGCGCACGAAACCGTCTTCGTTGAGATCGGGCGACGAGAGCTCGACGACGACGATATAGTTGTGGCCATGCAGGCGCGCACATTGGTGATCGGCAGGCAGCCGCGTCAGTTGATGCGATGCCGAGAAATGAAATTCCTTGGTAATGCGAAACACGGCTACACCTCCGTCGCCCGGAAGGAGCCCGTGGCGGCAACCCAGAAGTCTGCATCCTCGTAATCGGTTGGATCGACGACGCCGGCGATGGAAAAGGCTTCGCGCCGCTCGACGCAGGTGCCGCAACGACCGCAATGGCGCTCACCGCCCTTGTAGCAGGACCATGTTTCGACGAACGGCGTGCCATGCTTCACGCCATCTATGACGATATCGGCCTTGGACACAGTGACGTAGGGCGCCAGCAGCGTCACGTCTGCATAGCCGTCGAGCGCTTCCGTCTGCATCCGCTGGAAGCTGTCGATGAAGCCCGGTCGGCAATCCGGATAGATGAAGTGATCGCCGCCATGCACGGCGACTGCGACAGCATCGGCCTTGCGGGCTGCGGCGACGCCGAAGGCAATCGCCAGCATGATGGCATTGCGATTGGGAACGATGGTGGATTTCATCGTTTCCTCGGCATAGTGGCCGTCCGGCACCGCGATATTGTCGGTGAGAGCCGAACCAGTGAGGTGGCGGCCTATGCCGCTGATGTCGATGATTTCATGCCATACGCCGAGGCGCTGGGCGCAGGCGGCGGCAAAATCGAGTTCCTTGCGGTGTCTTTGACCGTAGTCGAAGGATAGCAGTCCGAGGAGAGATCCCTCTGCGGCTGTTCTGTAGGCAAGCGAAACGGAATCCAGTCCGCCGGAGCAGACGACGATGGTTTTCATAACAGGTGTCCTTGTTTTTACCGGGTAGGCTGCGACCGGTTAGTTCAATGGGCGTTCTCTAGGGCAAACATCCGCAGCTGGAAACGGCTTTTTTACGACCTGCGACAAATCGTTTGTCGCAACTTCATCGGCAACGGGTGTGCTTCCACCATCGGCTGGGCTATGCTGCCGTGGAACAGGGATGGGAAAAATAATGCTGGGTGGATTTGATATCGTTGTAATTGCGATCGTGGTGCTTGTCGTGCTGGTTCTGTTTGCCGGCATCAAGACGGTGCCGCAGGGCTATCGCTACACTATCGAGCGGTTCGGCCGCTACACGCGCACACTGGAGCCGGGCCTGAACCTGATCCTGCCGTTCATCGAGCGTATCGGCACCCGGATGAATGTCATGGAGCAGGTGCTGGCCGTACCGACGCAGGAAGTCATCACCAAGGACAATGCCAGCGTCTCAGCCGATGCCGTGTGCTTCTACCAGGTGTTGAATGCCGCCCAGGCCGCCTACCAGGTGTCCAACCTCGAAAACGCCATTCTCAACCTGACAATGACCAACATCCGCTCTGTCATGGGCTCGATGGACCTCGACGAACTGCTGTCCAATCGCGAGATCATCAACGACAAGCTGCTGCGCGTCGTCGACGAGGCCGTCGGCCCCTGGGGCATCAAGGTAACCCGCGTCGAGATCAAGGATATCCAGCCGCCGCGCGATCTCGTCGACGCCATGGGCCGGCAGATGAAGGCCGAGCGCGAAAAGCGTGCCCAGGTACTCGAGGCCGAAGGCTCGCGAAACGCCCAGATCCTGCGCGCCGAAGGTGCCAAGCAGGCGGCGATCCTGCAGGCAGAAGGCCAGCGTGAGGCCGCCTATCGCAATGCCGAAGCCCGGGAACGCCTGGCAGAAGCCGAGGCCAAGGCGACGCTCGTCGTCTCCCAGGCGATCGCTGCCGGCGACGTGCAGGCGATCAATTACTTCGTCGCCCAGAAATACACCGAGGCCCTGACCGCAATCGGTTCTGCCTCGAATTCGAAGATCGTGCTGATGCCGATGGAGGCATCCTCCATTCTGGGCTCGCTCGGCGGTATCGGCGCTATCGCCCGCGAAGTGTTCGGCGGCGAAGCGCCAAGCAGCCGACCCGCTGTCGAGCAAGCGCCTCGACCGCGCTCCACGCCGGCACGCACCACGCCGCTGGTCAATCCGCTGAACCCGCCGCGGGAGACCTGACGCATGCTGAGCGATCTGGTCGTCCAGCTCGGACCTTGGAGCTGGTGGGTGCTCGGGCTGGCACTGCTGGCGGCAGAACTTCTCGTTCCCGGCGTGTTTCTCGTCTGGATCGGACTTGCCGCAATCATCGTCGGCGCCCTGTCGCTTGGCCTCTGGGAGGAGCGCATCTGGAGCTGGCAGCTGCAGATGCTGCTGTTTGCCGCTCTCGCCGTCGGCGCAGCGCTCCTCGGACGACGGTATGTCTATCGCAACAGGCATGAAACCGATGAGCCGTTTCTCAACCAGCGCAGCGCCGGTCTTGTCGGCCGCACCACGGTCCTCAACGAACCCATCGTCGAAGGGCGCGGACGCGTCAATCTCGACGATACCTACTGGAAGGTCATCGGCCCCGACCTGCCCGCAGGAACCCGCGTCAAGGTCATCGGCAGCGACGGCCGGCAGTTGACGGTGGAGCCTGCCTGATCAGGCAACCCCGATCCGCAACAGATCGTGGAAATGCACCAGCCCGATAGGCCGGCGGTCTTCGTCGACGACCAGCAATGCCGAGATATTGTTGTTGTTGAGAACTGCCATCGCGCCTGTCGCGAGCGTCGTTGCCCGCACCGTCTTCGGGTCGATGGTCATGATATCATCGACATTGAGCTCGGCGAGGCTCCGGCCCAGATTGCGCGCGATGTCGCCGTCTGTGACGATACCGCAGAGCCGTCCGTCAGCATCGAGAACGCCTACGCAACCGAAGCGCATCTTTGACAGCGTGCTGATCGCCTGCGGCAGCGGCGTGCCTTGGGGGACAAGCGGTACACGCTCGCCGGTGTGCATGATATCGGCGACGTGGGTCAGGCTGGCGCCCAGCTTGCCGCCGGGATGAAAGACGTGGAAGTCGCTGGCGGTAAAGCCCCGCGCTTCCATCAGCGCCACCGCCAACGCATCGCCTATGGCCAGTTGAAGCAACGTCGATGTCGTCGGCGCCAGGCCATGCGGGCAGGCCTCCTGCTCCTTCGGTAGCAGCAGGACCACATCGGCTTCACGGCCGAGCGAGGACGCCGCGCCGGAGGTGATGGCGATCAGCGGCACCGAAAAGCGACGGCAATAGTTGAGGATGCCCTTGAGCTCGGCGGTCTCGCCGCCCCACGACATGGCAATGATCACATCGTCATGGGCAATCATGCCGAGATCGCCGTGATTGGCTTCGGCGGAATGCACAAAAAAGGCCGGCGTTCCCGTCGAGGCCAGCGTCGCCGCCAGCTTGACACCGACATGCCCGCTCTTGCCGACACCCGTAACGATGACGCGGCCGGTGATATCGCCGATCAGCGCCACGGCGCGCGAGAACGGCTCCGCCAGTCCATCGGCCAAGGCACGCTCCAGCGCCTCGAGGCCCCGTCTTTCGGTTTCGATCGTCCGCATCGCCGATTGGATTGCGCCGTTCTCGACCGGATTGAAAGCTCGCTTGTTCATGGCTACGGGTTAGCGCTTTTTGCCAAATCTGTCCATGCGAGAAAGCTGGCTAAGACCCGGTGACCTACACCGAGGCCGGCCTTTCGCAACGAAGCGTTAACCACATGCCTTTACGGTGGGTTAACGACTTCGAGCTTCCGGGCACGGGATAGCATGGCAATTGGCAAAGACAAGGCGGCTGACCACTCGCGCAGCGTGACGGCATATGCCGTCACGGCGGCGCTCGGTTGCGGACTGTTGATGGCGCCGATGCAGTCAGCCGCGCAGGCCGTGAACCAGGCTGCCACCGCCACGACGCCGGTTGCTGTCGATCCGAATGCGCCCGTTACCCCAACGACGGATACGGGCGGCACCGCAACAGCAACAGCAACCGCAACGGCTACGACATCGGACGCCAGGACGACCGACGCCGATGCCCGGCCCAATCCCCGGCTGGTCTTCGACGCTCCCGACACACTCAGGACGGGGTCGATCCTCGACGACGACATCGGCCGCGTGAACATGCGCGGCAGCGACCTGAATAGCCTGCGCTCCAAGGCAAAACCAACCGACGACCAGCAACTCGGTATAAAGCTCGGCACCTTCACGCTCCGACCGTCGGTGAACCAGTCCTACAATGTCGAGACCAACAAGGGCGGCGGCACCAACGATCACCGAACTTACCTGCAATCGGATTTCGAGAACACGCTGACATCGGACTGGGATCGCCACCAGCTGACGATCACCGGCAACGGCATCTGGCAGCGCAATGTCAGCGGCACCGGCGAGGAGCAGCCAAGCATCAATCTCGGCGCCGACCTGCGCCTCGATCTTGCCGAGCAGACCACGGCCCACCTGACAGGCGGATACAAGTTTTTCCGCGAGGACACCGACGATCCCAACGCGCTGAGCGGCGCGACAAAGCAATCCAACGTCAACGAGTACGATCTCGGCGCGTCGATAGAGCGTGATTTCGGCCTGCTGCGCGGCACGACCGCAGTGACCCTCGCCCGCACCGTCTATTCGGATGCTACTCTGGCGGATGGCACGCTGGTGTCGCTCAGCGATCGCAACCAGACGGCTGGCACATGGCGCGGTCGGATCGGCTATGAGCTGTCTCCCGCCCTCATCCCGTTTCTCGAGGTCCAGGTTGGCAAGGCGCTCTATGACGACAAGCGCGACAGCGCCGGCTATGAACGCTCGAACAGCAGCTATGGCGCAAAGGCTGGCGTACAGCTCGATCTTGGCGAAAAGCTGAGGGGCGAACTTGGGATAGGCTACCAGCACACCGGCTTCGACGATGCGCGGCTTGCGTCAATCGATTCGCCGACCGTGGATGGCAGCATCGCCTGGTCGCCGCAACGAGGCACGGATGTCAGCCTCGGTTTTGCGACAACGGTGCAGCCTTCGACCACCGCCGGCGAGAGCGGCTATGTCGCCTATCAGCTCACCGGCACGGTAGCCCATCAGATCCGCGACACCGTCACCGGCAAGATTACCGGCGGCACCACATGGCGCAATTATACGGATGGCAGCACCACCAGAGACCAGCAGGTCTATGATGCGGCCCTCGGCTTGACGTGGGGAATAAATCGCTACCTCGATATGACCAGCAATATCGGTTACGAACTGACGACCCAGAACTCTGGCGACGATACGCGCCAATTCCGCGCGGGCCTTGGTCTGACGGTAAAGCGTTAGAAACGCTCGGGAAAGGGAGCCGCCCGCCCCGAAAGGCGAGCAGCGCTTGGTCGTTACTTCAGGGCTGCGAGCAGCGCCTTGAAACCGTCTTCGACAGTCGGACGGATATCGGCACGCGACAGAGCGAAGGCGACGTTGGCGAGGATGAAGCCATCCTTGGCGCCGCAGTCGTAGGTTTCACCCTTGAAGTGGTAGCCAGCGAAATCTTGCTGCTTGGCAAGCTTTAGCATGCCGTCGGTCAGCTGGATCTCATTGCCGGAGCCGCGCTCCTGATGCTCGAGGATGTGGAAGATCTCGGGCTGGAGAATGTACCGGCCGTTGATGAAGAAGTTCGACGGGGCAGAACCCTGCGGCGGCTTCTCGACCATTTCGGTCACCCGGAAACCGTTGCCGATGCTTTCGCCGACGCCGACGATGCCGTATTTATGGGTCTGGTCCGGCGCACATTCCTCGACGCCGATGACGTTGCCGCCGCTCTGCTCGTAGAGTTCGATCATGCTTTTCATGCAGCCGACATCGGATTGCATGACCATGTCGGGCAGCAACAGCGCAAACGGCTCGTCGCCGACGATCTCACGCGCACACCAGACCGCGTGGCCGAGGCCGAGCGGCTCCTGCTGGCGGGTAAAGCTGGCCGTGCCGGCAATCGGCAGCAGGTTGTTGAGCAGCGTCAACTCGGCCTTCTTGTTACGCTGGCGCAGCGTCTGCTCGAGTTCGAACTGAATGTCGAAATAGTCTTCAATGACGTGCTTGCTGCGTCCGGTGACGAAGACAAAATGCTCGATGCCGGCTTCCATCGCCTCGTCTACGACGTACTGGATGACCGGCTTATCGACGACCGTCAGCATTTCCTTCGGTACTGCCTTTGTTGCCGGCAGAAACCGCGTTCCAAGGCCAGCGACCGGAAACACAGCCTTACGTACTTTCTTATGCAGTCCCACACGTACCTCCTGGGCGATCCGCCCGTAGTTGATCAGGCAAACGAAGCCATCGCTAATTTAAAATTGCTACGATTTGGCGAAAGATGACCGCGGCCTCGTTGCATGGTAAAGATTTTGTTGACTTTGTTTGTCTAAACTTAAGCTTGGCCTATGCGGCGCAGTGCCGTTACGAGCCATCATGATGACGGACACGGCTTCTATGACCCAAGCTCGCAAACACTCCTTTTCTAGTCTCTCCCTCGCGGTTGCGCTTGGCGTTTTTGCGGGGCTAGCGCCCCATAACGCCTTTGCAGACACAGGGTTCCGGAAGTGGATTACCGGCTTTTACGACACAGCCGAGAAAAGCGGCATCAGCAAGGCGACCTATCAGAGGGCCTTCGCCGGTGTGAACGACCCGGATCCGACCGTACTGGAAAAAGCCGGCTCTCAAGCCGAGTTCACGACGCAAATTTGGGACTATATGGACTCCCGCGTCAACCCCTATACCGTTGAGGTCGGTCGAAAAATGGCGTCCAAATACGGGACGACGTTGCGCACGATCGAAAAGCAATATGGCGTAGACCGAAACATTCTCCTCGCCATCTGGTCGATGGAATCCAATTACGGCGCAGTTCTGGAGAAGGACGAGCGGCTGCATTACGTGCCCCGCGCCTTGGCGACCCTTGCCTACGCCGACCGCAAGCGGGCCAAATACGCCCGCACGCAGCTGATTGCCGCGCTGAAGATTCTGCAGAGGGGCGAAGTATCGCCGGATAACCTGACGGGCTCCTGGGCCGGTGCCATGGGTCACACGCAGTTCATTCCGACGAGTTACCTTCTCTACGCCGTCGACGAAGACGGCAACGGCCGCCGAGACATCTGGCATTCCGTCCCCGACGCCCTTGCGACATCGGCAAACCTGCTGATGAAGAATGGCTGGCAGACGGGCAAGACATGGGGCTACGAGGTCGTCGTTCCCAAGGGCGGCAGCGCCCAGGCCGGCAAGACCCATACGCTGAAGGAATGGGCGGCGCTCGGTTTCACAAGGCCGGACGGCAAGGCGTTTCGCCTCGCGACCGATCGTGCCCAGCTGAAAATGCCGGGCGGCGCCAACGGTCCGGGCTTCCTGATGACCAACAACTTTTTCACCATCAAGCGCTACAACGCCGCCGACAGCTACGCCATCGCCGTTGGTATGCTGGCCGACGAGATCGCCGGCTATGGCGGCATGCGCCAATCCTGGCCCCGGCCATCCGGCGCCCTCAACGTCAAGGAGAAGTTCGAACTCCAGACGCGACTGAAATCGCTCGGTTATTACGACGGCATCGTCGACGGCAATTTCGGTTCCGGCTCGAAGGCAGCCATCGCGGCAGTCCAGGGGCGGCTGGGGCTCGGCGCCGATGGCGAACCTTCGATGGAATTGTTGAAGGCATTGCGCCGCTAGCACCCGCCGTGCCGTTCGGCCAATGTCGGCCAATATCCCGGAGACGAGCAGGATGCGATCCCGGATGATCCAATCGCTGAAGACGGCAAGAAAAGCCGCGAGGCTGCTTGTTGCGGCGTTCGCGGCGGGCTGCCTTGTGCTTGTCACGGTTATTCCGGCAGGCGCCCAGCAACGCTACGAGCGCCGTACGCTCATGGATTTGCTCTTTGGCCGGCAAGCTGCGCCAGAACGCCAGCCCCGGTATGACGAGTATCCTTCACCTCCCCGCCGCCAGCCCCGACCTCCGAAGAGGGCCTCGCCGCCCGTCGCTAAAGCAACGACCGCAAAGCCCGACACGGCGCAGCCGACCGCCAAGCTCGACTCCGCAAAGACCGTGCTCGTGGTCGGCGACTTTCTTGCCACGGGCCTCGGCGACGGCCTACGGGACGCATTTTCCGCCTCCCCTGGCGTGGCCATCCAGACACGCGGCAATATCGCCTCCGGCCTGGTGCGTACCGATTACTACGATTGGCAGGCGCAACTGCCGAAGATGCTGGATGCCTTGAAGCCGGCCGTTGTGGTCGTCACCATCGGCGCAAACGATCGCCAGCAGATGATCGCCCCTGGCCTCAACGAGAAATTCGGCAGCGATACCTGGTTGCTGGCCTACGAGGAACGGGTGCAGGCCTTTGCAAAGCTCGTTGCCACGCGGCATATCCCGCTCATCTGGGTTGGCCTGCCACCTTTTGGTTCCGACGACATGACCGCCGATGTCGTCAGGCTTAACCAGATCTACCAGAGCCAGGTGGAAAGCACAGGCGGCGAGTTCGTCGATCTCTGGGGTGGTTTTACCGATGAAGACGGCAAGTTCATCGTCACCGGCTCCGACATCAACGGCCAGCAGGTGCGCCTGCGCACTGCCGATGGCGTCAATATGACCGATGCCGGCCGGCGCAAGATGGCCTTCTACGCCGAAAAGCCGATCCGCAGGCTGCTCGGAGATCAGGCAAGCCCCGATATCGTGCGCCTCGACACCGATACGACGATCAATCCGGCTACGATGCCCGAGAAGGAAACGGCTGCGCCGGAAACCCGCACCCCTCCCATCAGCCTTTCCGATCCCGAACTCGATGGCGGATCGGTGCTTCTCGGAAATGCGGGCCCGTCTACATCTGGCCCGCCGTCGCCCCGCGACCTGCTCGTCGAGAAAGGCGAAATCGCCCCCGCGCCTGCAGGCCGCGTCGACGATTACAGGTTGCCGGACGCGACAAAGCCCTGATTGCGTCAAAGTTTACGTTTTAGAGCGTCCGGCCAGCGCCACGAGACACGCCTCGAAGGCTGTGAGGTCCGAGTAGAGCCGGCCAGCATCGGCTGCATGCAAGGCAATGTGTCCCCCGCGACGCTCGATGCCACCATGCAGCATCAGGTTTTCGATCATCTCGAAATCCTCCAGAGACATCCCGTCCGGGCCGCGCTTGCGTCCATCGGCCCCTTCGCTGACGTCACCGCCATAGTAATCGCTGGTTCTCGCAAAATGGTTGGCGGTGATGTTTGTGTAGGCGGCAACCAGCTTTCCCTGCGCACACATGTAGCCGAGTTCGAAGGCCGTGCCGACATCGGCGGCAATGCCGCGAAACGGCGTCAGGTTGGCAATCACACCATCCGCACGGTTCATCATGTCCTCGTCGACAGCGCTGATCTTCAGGCCGAATTCATGGCGGGTCGGCGCCGGCTCGATCGAGATATCGCCGGGGCAGATCGGTTCGAAACCGTAGGCGCGGGTCATCTCCGCCTTGGCATCGAGGATTTCGCGGGCGTTGGGAAGGAAAACCTCCGGCCCCGCAAGGTAGAGTTTCAAAGCCATGGCCGGGTTTCCGCTAAAGGGCTGACAAAGAAAAACAGCCCGGCGAACCGGGCTGCCAGGGAGGCGATGTATCAGGCCGGAAGCACCGTGCTTCCCATCAGCGCCTCGTCGATGGCGCGTGCCGCCTGGCGGCCTTCGCGGATGGCCCAGACGACCAGCGACTGGCCGCGGCGCACGTCGCCGGCCGTCCAGAGCTTGTCGACCGAGGTCCGGTAGTCCTTGTCGTTGGCAACGACGTTGGTCGATCCGCGACGGTCGGTATTGACCGTCATCTTGCCTTCCATCTCCTTCAGCACGCCGTCCGCGAACGGACCCCGGAAACCGATGGCGATAAAGGCGAGATCGGCGCGGATCACGAATTCAGTTCCGGCGATCGGCTTGCGCTTGTCATCGACTTCGCAGCACTTGACGCCGGTGAGAACACCGTCCTCGCCGATGAATTCCAGTGTCGCCACCTGGAACTCGCGAACCGCACCCTCTGCCTGCGAAGATGACGTACGCATTTTGGTAGCCCAGAACGGCCAGACGGCGAGCTTGTCTTCCTTTTCCGGCGGCTGCGGGCGGATGTCGAGTTGGGTGACGCGGACAGCGCCCTGGCGAAAGGCCGTGCCGACGCAATCCGATGCCGTATCGCCGCCACCGACGACGACGACATGCTTGCCGCCGGCAAGGATCGGATCGGATGGCCAGCCGACACTGTCGATGTTTTCGCGGCCGATGCGGCGGTTCTGCTGCACCAGATACGGCATCGCATCGTGGACGCCGAACAATTCCGTGCCGGGCACGCCGCTTTCGCGCGGCGTTTCAGAGCCACCACAATAGAGCACGGCATCATGCTCGGCGAGCAACTGCTCGACCGGCAGGTCGACGCCGACATTGGCCCCGTAGTGGAAGGTCACACCTTCGCCGGTCATCTGCTCGACGCGGCGGTCGATGAAGTTCTTCTCCATCTTGAAGTCCGGAATGCCGTAGCGCAGCAGGCCGCCGGCCTTGGATTCCCGCTCATAGACATGGACGTCATGGCCAGCACGACCGAGCTGCTGGGCGGCAGCAAGGCCAGCTGGACCCGATCCGATGATCGCGACTTTCTTGCCGGTATGGACCGTGGCCGGCTGCGGCCGGATGAAGCCGAGCTCATAGGCCTTGTCGGCAATCGCCTGTTCGACCGTCTTGATGGCGACCGGCGCATCTTCCAGATTGAGCGTGCAGGCTTCCTCGCAAGGCGCGGGGCAGACGCGGCCGGTGAACTCCGGGAAGTTGTTGGTCGAATGCAGGTTGCGGATCGCCTCTTCCCAGTTGTTGTTATAGACGAGGTCGTTCCAGTCGGGGATCTGGTTGTGCACCGGGCAACCGGTCGGGCCGTGGCAATAGGGGATGCCACAGTCCATGCAGCGGGCGGCCTGTTTCTGGACCTCGGGATCCGACATCGGGATTGTGAATTCGCGGAAATGACGAATACGATCGGACGCCGGCTGGTACTTGCCAACCTGCCGGTCAATTTCCATAAATCCTGTAACCTTACCCATACCCTAGTCTTCCCTTGCCCTCATGACTGCGTTTAGAGCAGCCAGTTTTCAACCTTTAATCCCGGCACGCGGGAAAATTCTCGCTCGTTGTTCGTCACCAGCACCGCATCTAGCGCCAGGGCGTGGGCCGCGATCCAAAGATCGTTATGCCCGATGTTTTTTCCTTGTCGCAAGGCCAGTCTCACCTCAGCATAGCGCTTATCGCACGGCATGCTCAGTGACGCGACATAGAGCCGCCGCGTGATCGCAAAGACCTTTTTTGACAGCAGTTGAGAACCGCTTTTTTGTACGCCGTAACAGATCTCACCGTAGCTGATGATACTGATGAGCACGTTCTCCTCGCCCACCTCGATCATCTTTTCCAGCACCTTCCCCCGGGGATCACGTACCATCGCCGAAACGATGTTCGTATCGAGCATGAAGGTTGTCAAAGATCCACCTCTCGCAGCGGTTCCTCATCGTCGTGGCCGATGAGGAAGTCCTCGCCATCCCATGCCTCAGCTTGCTGCAGATAGTTGATCAGCCCAGCCGTAACCGCCGTCCTCATCAGGATAGACCCGTCCGGCTGGCGGACTAATATCGCTCGATCTCCCTCGAACTCGAATTCCTTCGGTATGCGCACCGCGCGACTGCGCCCGTTCTTGAAGATGCTGACCGTGACGCCAACGCCCTCGTCTGGCTCATTTACACGTTCGTTCATGTCAAGCTCCTTCGCCGCCATATGCCAACAGCATATCACGACGAAGAAGTTTGGTAAATCACTCCGCCGCGACGCCCATGCGGCTGCGCTCCATCTCCTCCAGCGCCCGGCGATATTCGACCGGCATCACCTTGCGGAACTTCGGACGATATTCCGCCCAGTTGTCGAGGATCAGCTTGGCGCGGGTGGAGCCCGTGTAGTGCAGGTGGTTGGAGATCAGCTGATAGAGCCGCTCCTCGTCGTGGCGGGTCATGTCGCCTGATACGTCGACGCGGCCCTTGTGCATGAGGTCGCCACCGTGGTGGTGCAGCTTTTCGAGCATGTCGTCCTCTTCGGGAACCGGCTCGAGCTCGACCATCGCCATGTTGCAGCGCTTGGCGAAATCGCCGGTCTGGTCGAGCACGTAGGCGACACCGCCCGACATGCCGGCAGCAAAGTTGCGGCCGGTTTCGCCAAGCACGACGACGACGCCGCCGGTCATGTATTCGCAGCCGTGGTCGCCGACGCCTTCAACGACGGCAATCGCGCCCGAGTTGCGCACGGCAAAGCGCTCGCCGGCGATACCGCGGAAGTAGCACTCGCCTTCGGTGGCGCCGT
Source organism: Rhizobium rhododendri (assembly GCF_007000325.2). Lineage (GTDB taxonomy): Bacteria > Pseudomonadota > Alphaproteobacteria > Rhizobiales > Rhizobiaceae > Rhizobium > Rhizobium rhododendri. The sequence goes on from NZ_CP117267.1 coordinate 2,463,551, forward strand.
AAAGCACCGTGTTGCCGACGATAATCGACTCCTCGGCGAGGATCCGCGAGTTCTCCGGCGGGCGGATGATGATGCGGCCACCCGAAAGTCCCTTGCCGACATAGTCGTTCCCGTCACCGATCAGGTTGAAGGTGATGCCGTGCGCCAGGAACGCCCCGAACGACTGGCCGGCCGTGCCACGCAGCGTGACGCTGATCGTGTCGTCCTTGAGCCCCTTGTGCCGATAGCGCTTGGCAACTTCGCCCGACAGCATCGCGCCGGTCGAGCGGTCGACGTTCTTGATGCCGACTTCGAATGCGACAGGCGTCTTCGACGTAAGCGCCGGCATGGCCTGCTCGATCAGCTGGCGGTCGAGGATATCGTCGATCGGGTGCTTCTGGCGGGCGGTCCAGTAAGTGTCTTCCTTCGGCGCCTCGACCTTGTGGAAGATGCGCGAGAAATCGAGACCCTCGGCCTTCCAGTGCGCCAGCATCTGGTTCTTCTCGAGCAGTTCCGAAGCGCCGATGATATCGTCGAGCTTGGAGACACCGAGCGAGGCGAGGATTTCGCGTACTTCTTCGGCGACGAAGAAGAAGTAGTTGATGACATGCTCAGGAGCACCCTTGAAGCGCTTGCGCAGAACCGGGTCCTGCGTGGCAACGCCCACCGGACAGGTGTTGAGGTGGCACTTGCGCATCATGATGCAGCCGGCCGCGATCAGCGGCGCGGTGGCAAAGCCGAATTCGTCGGCGCCGAGCAATGCCCCCACGATGACGTCGCGGCCGGTCTTCAGGCCGCCATCGACCTGCAGGGCGACGCGCGAACGCAGGCCGTTCAGCACCAGCGTCTGCTGCGTTTCGGCAAGGCCAATTTCCCAGGGCGAACCGGCATGCTTCAGCGAGGTCAGCGGCGATGCGCCGGTACCGCCGTCGAAGCCGGAGATGGTGATGTGGTCGGCGCGCGCCTTGGCAACGCCGGCGGCAACCGTGCCGACGCCAACTTCCGAGACCAGCTTGACCGAAACATCGGCTTCCGGGTTGACGTTCTTCAGATCGTAGATCAGCTGCGCCAGATCTTCGATCGAATAGATGTCATGGTGCGGCGGCGGCGAGATCAGGCCGACGCCGGGGGTGGAGTGCCGGGTCTTGGCAACCGTTGCATCGACCTTGTGGCCCGGCAACTGGCCGCCCTCGCCGGGCTTTGCACCCTGCGCTACCTTGATCTGCAGCATGTCGGCATTGACCAGATACTCCGCCGTGACGCCGAAGCGGCCGGAGGCGATCTGCTTGATGGCCGAGCGTTCCGGGTTCGGTGAACCGTCACGCAGCGGGAAATAGCGGTCGGACTCTTCGCCGCCTTCGCCGGTGTTCGACTTTCCGCCGATCCGGTTCATGGCGATGGCAAGCGTCGTATGCGCCTCGCGCGAAATCGAGCCGAACGACATGGCACCGGTCGAGAAACGCTTGACGATATCGATGGCCGGCTCGACCTCGTCGATAGAGATCGGCTCGCGGCCGAGCGCTTCGGCACCCTTGATGGTGAACAGGCCACGGATGGTGTTCATCCTGAGGTCGGACTGGTTGACCATTTCCGCAAACTCGCGGTAACGATCCTGCGCATTGCCGCGCACAGCGTGCTGCAGCGACGCAATCGCATCCGGCGACCAGGCATGCGCTTCGCCGCGCATCCGGTAAGCATACTCGCCGCCGATATCCAGCGTCGTTGCGAGGATCGGATCCTTGCCGAAGGCCGCGCGGTGGCGGGAAACGGTTTCCTCGGCGATGGCATCGAGGCCGACGCCTTCGATCATCGTGGCGGTGCCGAAGAAGTACTTATCCACCAGTTCCTGCTGCAGGCCGATGGCATCGAAGATCTGCCCGCCGCAATAGGACTGGTAGGTCGAGATACCCATCTTCGACATTACCTTGAGGATGCCCTTGCCGACAGCCTTGATGAAGCGGGTAACGATTTCGCTGGCGTCGACTTCCTTCGGGAACTCGCCCTTGGCATGCATGTCGAGCAGTGTGTCGAAAGCGAGATAGGGGTTGATCGCCTCGGCGCCATAGCCGGCGAGCAGGCAGAAGTGATGGATCTCGCGCGGCTCGCCGGTTTCGACGACGAGACCAACCGAGGTGCGCAGACCCTTGCGGATCAGATGATGGTGGACGGCCGCCGTTGCCAGCAGCGCCGGGATAGCGATGCGGTCCGGGCCCATCTGCCGGTCGGAGAGCACGATGATGTTGTAGCCGCCCTTGACCGCAGCTTCGGCCCGTTCGCATAGACGCTCGAGCATCTCCTCCATACCGCCGGCGCCGCGCTCGACGTCGTAGGTGAAGTCGAGAGTCTTGGTGTCGAAACGGTCTTCCGTATGCCCGATAGAGCGGATCTTCTCGAGATCGCCATTGGTGAGGATCGGCTGGCGAACTTCCAGCCGCTTCGCCTTGGCAGCACCCTCGTGATCCAGCAAATTCGGACGCGGCCCGATGAAGGAGACGAGGCTCATCACCAGCTCTTCGCGGATCGGATCGATCGGCGGGTTGGTGACCTGGGCGAAGTTCTGCTTGAAATAGGTGTAAAGCAGCTTCGACTTCGACGACATCGCCGAGATAGGCGTATCCGTGCCCATCGAGCCGATTGCTTCCTGGCCCGTTGTTGCCATCGGCGACATCAGGATCTTGGTGTCTTCCAGCGTGTAGCCGAACGCCTGCTGGCGATCGAGCAGCGAAACGTCGCGGCGCAGCGCACGGGGTTCTACAGTGTTCAGCTCCTCGAGGATCAGCTGGGTGCGATCGAGCCACTGGCGATAGGGATGCTTGGTCGCAAGCTCCGACTTCACTTCGTCGTCGGAGACGATGCGACCCTTGTCCATGTCGATCAGCAGCATCTTGCCCGGCTGCAGGCGCCACTTCTGGATGATGTTTTCTTCCGGCACCGGCAGCACGCCGGCCTCCGACGCCATGATGACGCGGTCGTCGTTGGTGACGAGATAGCGTGCCGGACGAAGGCCGTTGCGGTCGAGCGTCGCGCCGATCTGCGTGCCATCGGTGAAGGCAACCGCAGCGGGGCCGTCCCATGGCTCCATCAGGGCGGCATGATATTCGTAGAATGCCTTACGATCCGGCGCCATCGACTGGTTGCCGGCCCAGGCTTCCGGGATCAGCATCATGACGGCATGGGCCATGGAATAGCCGCCGCGAACGAGGAACTCGAGCGCGTTGTCGAAGCAGGCCGTATCGGACTGGCCCTCATAGGAGATCGGCCACAGCTTGGAGATGTCCTCGCCGAACAGCGGCGACGACACGGACGCCTGGCGGGCGGCCATCCAGTTGACGTTGGAGCGCAGAGTGTTGATCTCGCCGTTATGGGCGACCATGCGATAGGGATGGGCGAGCTTCCACGACGGAAACGTGTTGGTCGAGAAACGCTGGTGCACGAGGGCGACAGCCGATTCGAACCGCGGGTCGGTCAGGTCCTTGTAATAGGCACCCACCTGATAGGCGAGGAACATGCCCTTGTAGACGATAGTCTTCGACGAGAGCGACACCGGATAAAAACCGCTCTCCTCGCCGTCATATTCGGCATAGATACGGTTAGAGATGACCTTGCGGAGCGTGAACAGCCGACGCTCGAACTCGTCATGGCTGGCTGCATCGCGGCCGATGCCGATGAACACCTGCACATGGTGCGGTTCCGTAGCGGCAATATGCTCGGCCTTCGACAGCGAAGAGTTGTCGACCGGCACATCGCGGAAACCGAGCAGCACCTGGCCTTCCTCGACGATGACATCCTCGACGGTCTTCTTGAAATGGGCGATCAGCGTCTCGTCCTGCGGCAGGAAAAAGTGACCGACGCCATAATCGCCGATGGCAGGCAGAGTGACGCCCTGCAGTGCCATTTCCTCGCGGAAGAAGCGATCGGGTATCTGCACGAGAATGCCCGCACCGTCGCCCATCAGCGGATCGGCGCCGACGGCACCGCGATGAGTCAAGTTCTCGAGGATGAACAGGCCGTCCTGGACGATCTGGTGCGACTTCTGCCCCTTCATATGGGCGACGAAGCCGACACCGCAGGCATCATGTTCGTTACGGGGATCGTAGAGGCCCTGTTTGCGCGGAAGAGCGGACATGGAATGGCGCGCCTTGACCGATGCATCCGTCTCGACGGCTGCGGCCAGGCTCAATGTCGTGGATGGCGTTACGTTCGTCATCGTCTTTCCTCCTGCAAACCCCGCGCCGCGGGCGTCCCTTCGTCCCGCGCGCCCAGTATATGGGCGACACGCGACAGCGCTGTTGCATGTTTAAAGATCCGGCCGCAGACATCGCGTTGGGGGCGATAGATCGGCTTTCCCACCAGTCACAGTTTCGGATGCGCCATCTGGAAGGACGGGCATCTCGAAAACTATAACGTGAAATCCCAGCTCCGCTAGGATTTTTGGCGGGGTGCGGCGTCAAAGACCAAAATAGGACAGCAGCACTGTCCTAATTCATCAGTTCTATGCCAGAAAGCGGAAAGGTTAGCAAGAGCTGAAAACGAAAATATCGACGTAAGATTGCCGCAGTTTCGAATTTCGCGAAAGATAATTTCCTTTAAAGGTAAGAATTATCGCCTTGATTGCGTAGTGCGCCAGATCCACCGTGCGATGCGGCGCTGCAATTGATCCCCTCAGCCAATCCCCTACTCTGCAACGACACCCTCCTCTCCCTTAAATATGCGGTAGATCTCACATGTTCTTTGCTTCCGATAACTGGGCCGGCGCCCACCCTTCCATCAATGAACGCCTCTCGAAGGAATCGACCCGTTTTGCCGCTGCCTATGGCACCAGCGAACTCGACAAGGCGATAGAAACCCGTTTCAACGAGGTGTTCGAGCGTGAGGTCGCTGTCTTCTTCGTCGCCACGGGCACGGCCGCCAACTCCCTGTCGCTGGCCAGCATCGCCCGTCCCGGCGGCCTGACGTTCTGCCACACGGAAGCCCATGTGATCGAAGACGAATGCGGCGCGCCCGATTTCTTCTCGGGCATGCGCATGGTCGGCGTCGATGGCCCCGAGGGCAAGATGCTGCCGGATAACCTGGTGGAGCGCATTGGCCGGTACCCGCAGGACGCCATCCACCACGGCCGCGCCGCCGCCGTCACCATGACCCAGGCGACCGAGGTCGGCACCATCTACAGCCTCGACGAGATCGATACCATTTCGAAGATCGCCAAGAAAAATGGCCTGCCGCTGCACATGGACGGCGCCCGCTTTGCCAATGCGCTGGTATCGCTCGGCTGCTCACCGGCCGAAATGACCTGGAAGCGCGGCGTCGACGTACTCTCCTTCGGCGGCACAAAGAACGGATGCTGGTGCGCAGAGGCGATCGTCTTCTTCGACCCCGATCTCGCCAAGGACTTCGCCTTCCTGCGCAAGCGCACCGCCCAGCTGTTCTCAAAATCCCGCTTCATCGCCGCACAGTTCGAGGCCTACCTGCAGGACGACCTCTGGCTCGACCTCGCCCGCCATGCCAACGCCATGGCGGACAGGATGCGAGCCGGCATCGAGCATACCGACCGCGCAAAGCTCGCCTGGTCGACCACCTCGAACGAGATCTTCGCCATCGTCAAGAAAACCGCAATCGACAACGCAAGAGACAAGGGCGCCCAGTTCTACGACTGGCCGATCTCCGACAGTGCCAAACACCTCGTCGGCCCCGACGAAGGCCTGATCCGCCTCGTCACCAGCTTCGCCACCAGCGACGCCGACGTCGCCGATTTCCTCGCATGCCTCGCGTGAGTGCGACGGAGCGCCCTGAGGCGCTCCCCCAGACTGCTGAAGAAGGTGGTATCTAACACCTCTGCAGGTCACTCGAAAGACTGAGCCGGTTGCCAAACTCCCCTCATCCTCGCCCTTGTGGCGGGGATCCAGTCAGCTCAAGTCCTTGAGCTGAAAGAGTCTTTGACCCGACAGACGTCGTGTCGCTGGATCCCCGCCACAAGGGCGAGTAGGGTATCGCTCTCGTCAAGCAAGTTTCTCCAGGGTTTGCAGCAGTCTGACGGAGCGCCGCCGAGGCGCTCCACTTTCTACCCGGCCCGCAAATTCCGCACCTTTGAGAGGATGTCGTCCGAGAGTGCCTTGACCAGCATCTGGTCGGCGCCCTTGCGGGGGACGAGCACGAATTCGACATCTTCCAGTACGGGCAACCAGCCCGGCGCGATCTCGGTGAGGCCGGATGGTGCCATGCTGCGCGGCTGGACGAGGACGCCCATCCCGGCCCGGGCGGCTGCCGTCAGGCCGCTGAGGCTGCCGCAGGTGCAGACGATTCGCCACGGTATCTGCTGGCGACGCAGCGCCTCCAGCGCCACGGCCCGGGTGACGCTCGGGGCTGGAAAGGCGATCAGCGGCAGCGGCGCGCTGGATGCCCTGATGCGTTCAGGGTCGCGTGCCAGCCAGATCAGCGGCTCGCGGTAAACCAGCGTCCCGCGGGTGTCGCCAAGGCGGCGCTTGGCGAGCACAAGATCCAGCGCCCCATTGTCCTGCATCTCGTAGAGCGCGCCGCTGAGCGCCACCGTCAGTTCCAGATCGACGGACGGGTGCAGTCGGACGAATTCCTCCAGCACATCCGGCAACTGGCTCGTGACGAAATCCTCGGACACGCCGAGCCGCAGGCTGCCCCGCAGGCTGTTATCGGCAAACAGCGAGCGCATCTCGCCCTCTATCGACAGCAACGTGCGGGCATGGCCGATCAGCGCTTCCCCATCCCCGGTCAGCACGACGCGATGGGTATCGCGGGCAAGTAGCTTTCGCCCGACAGAGGCCTCGAGCCGCTGGATGTGCTGGCTAACCGTCGATTGCCCGAGCCCCAGCCGCTCGGCGGCAAGCGTAAAGCTGCCCATCTGTCCTATGGTTACGAAACTCTGCAACTGCACCAGATCCAGCATTGCTATCATCCCGATTTACGATAACTGTTATTCCTTGCATCGCATATCGCAATAAGGCAATGCTTGCCCAACATATAATTGCGAGGACGGGCCCGATGCGCCGCTTTTTGCCAGACACCTTTACCATGCTGCTCGTGCTGACCGTGCTGACGGCATCCGTGTTTCCCGTCCATGGCGCAGCTGCCGGCAATTTCGGCATTGCCACCGACATCGCCATCGCTCTGCTGTTCTTCCTGCACGGAGCCCGCCTGTCGCGCGACGTGGTGATTGCCGGCGCCCTGCACTGGCGGCTGCACTTGGCCATCCTGCTCACCAGCTTCGTCATCTTCCCGGTTCTCGGCATGCTGATGGGCTTCCTGGTGCCGGCAATCCTGCCGCAGACGCTCTACATGGGCATCCTCTTCCTTACCGTGCTGCCATCGACAGTGCAGTCGTCGATCGCCTTCACGTCGATTGCCGGCGGCAACGTGCCGGCTGCCATCTGCGCCGCCTCCGCTTCCAATATCTTCGGCATGTTCCTGACGCCGCTGCTGGTCGGGCTATTGATGCCCCTCGGCGCCCACGGTGGTGGTGGCTTCTCCTGGACCGTGCTGGAGCAGATCGCCTTGCAATTGCTGGCGCCCTTTGTCGTCGGTCAGATCCTGCAGCCATGGATCGGCAACTGGATCCGCGCCAAGAAAAAAATCTTGATGCCGGTCGACCGGGGCTCGATCCTGATGGTCGTCTATTCCGCCTTCAGCGCGGCAGTGATCGAGCACCTTTGGCGAGACACTTCGATCGGCGACATCATCACCGTCATCATTGCCGACATGCTGCTCCTCGCGGTGGTTATCTGCATCACAATGTTCGGCAGCCGGGCACTCGGCTTTTCGCGCGCCGACGAGATAACCATCACCTTCTGCGGCTCGAAGAAGAGCCTGGCCAGCGGCGTACCCATGGCCAGCGTCATCTTCGCCGGCTCGCCGATCGGCGCCATCGTCCTGCCGCTGATGCTATTCCACCAGATCCAGCTGATGGCCTGTGCCGTCATCGCCCAGAAATATGCCGATGCCGCCAGCCGTGCCACCGCACGCATGGAAGAAGAAGCGCGGCGCCTGCAGGACACCGCCGACGCAACGACACCAGCCTGATCCTCTCAGGTGAGCCGCGAGACACAAAAAAGGCGGCGCCACCTGGACGCCGCCTTTTTCGTATGGATGTGAACTCGGTTAGTTGACGTGAGCTTCGATCGACTTCGGCGCGTCCACTGGTTCAGCGGCGATGGCGATCTTGCGCGGCTTCATGGCTTCCGGGATGTTGCGCAGGAGATCGATGTGCAGCAGGCCGTTCTTCAGCGATGCTGCCTGCACCTCGACATGGTCGGCAAGCTGGAAACGGCGCTCGAAGGCGCGCTTGGCGATACCGCGGTAGAGATATTCGCTACCTTCGGCAGCATCATCGCTCTTCTCGCCCTTGACGGTCAGCACATGGGCGTGCGCCTCGAGGCTGAGCTCGGTTTCGTCGAAGCCGGCCACCGCCATGGTGATGCGGTAAGTTGCCTCGCCGGTGCGCTCGATGTTGTAGGGCGGGTAGGTTTGTGCCTGATCGGGCTGCGACAAGGTGTCGAGCATGGTGAACAGGCGGTCGAAACCGACGGTAGAGCGATAGAGTGGGGAAAAATCAACGTGACGCATGGTGTCCTCCTGTGAGCGACGATTGCGGTTCATATGCCCCGGGGGCCCCGTTCTGGCAGCCTTGGGACGGTTTTACAGACCCTCTCGGCGTCCGTGAAAAGGAGATGGGAATGGCCTTTAGCGACTTCAAGAGCCCGCAACGCGCCGCGATAATTTTCCGTGAACCGCCGATGAACAGCCGGTTCGGCTGGGGTTCAGCGCCGCGTTGATACAACTTGCACATCGGATGACTGTCCGTGACTGGAGTGTATCGTCCCTTCGTCTTCAGTCAGCTCGGCCGGCCTGCGGCCATCTCGATTTCCGTCAGGCCGGCCTTTTTTCCGCTCGCAGTTATACTTATGCGACAATCCATGCGTTATGTTTGGCGGCTTGAGCGAGGCCCTTTCAGTTGTGACGGAATCAATTCTCTTTTCGACCCCCGACAACCCTGTTCCAGACAACAGGACCGAGGGCTATTTCACCACCCATGACGGCCACAAGCTGCGCTATGCCATTTTCCGCAGCAGTCATGCCGTGGCCAAGGGCACGGTCGTCCTGCTGCATGGTCGCAACGAGTTTATCGAGAAATATTTCGAAACCATCCGCGAACTGACGGATCGGGGCCTGTGGGTCGCAACTTTCGACCTGCGCGGCCAGGGTGGCTCCGGACGGCTGATAAAGCATCCAACCCGCGGCCATGTCCGGCGCTTCTCCGACTACGAGCACGACCTAGAGGACTTCATGGAGCACGTGGTGCTTCCGGACACCCGCCTGCCTTTTTACCTCGTCGCCCACTCGACCGGTGCACTGATCGCCCTTTCCGCAGCGCCGAGACTGACGGGCCGCATCGAGCGCATGGTGCTAAGCGCACCTTTTGTCGGCCTCACCGGCCAGAGCGCATCGCCGCGCGTGATCCGGTTCATGGCGAGCGCCGCCTGCGCGGTCGGCCTCGGCAGCATCCCACTCAATCGAAAATTCAAGGAAAGGCCCTTTGCCACAAACCTGCTGACATCGGACGAACAACGTTACGACCGCAACCGCGCCATTGCATCGGCCCGCCCCGACCTCGTGCTCGGTCCGCCCTCGGCACGCTGGCTACAGCAGGCCTTTCAAACGATAGACCGTGTCTCGCAGCCCGAGCACCTGTTCTCTATCGCCATCCCGACTTTGCTGCTGGCACCCACCCGCGACGGCATCATCCCCTATGCCGAACAGGAACGGCTCTCGCGCTCCTTCCGCGCAGCCCAACTCGTGCCGATCGCAGGCGCAAGGCACGAGGTTTTCCAGGAAAAAGATGTCTACCGCGCCGCCGCAATGGCAGCGATTCACGCCTTCATCCCGGGAAGTGACGCCGAAGCCAACACCGACCCGGTCGGCTCGGGGCTTTGAAGTTTGGTCAGCGCGCCAGTATCTTCAACGCCTCTTCGTGGACCGCTCGGCTGCCGGCTGCGATGATGGAGCCGCCCTGTTCGGGGCGACCACCTTCCCAGGTGGTGATGATGCCGCCTGCCTGCTCGATGACGGGGATGATGCCGCCGACGTCGTAGGGCTTGAGGACATTCTCGACCACCAGGTCGACATGGCCGGCCGCCAGCAGCGCATAGGCGTAGCAGTCGGTGCCGTAGCGGAACAGCCGCACCTGCTGCTCGATCTCGCGGTATTTTTCCATCTCGATACCGGCGAAAAGGTGCGGCGAGGTCGTGAACAGGATCGCCTTCGACAGACTGCCGCAATCACGGACCTGCAATTGCCTGTCGCCGCCTGGGCCGGTGTAGCTCGACCGGCTGCCGTCGGCAAAATAACGCTCGCCGGTAAAGGGCTGGTCGACAAGCCCCATGATAGCGCGGCCATTGCGGTAAAGCCCGATCAGCGTTCCCCATACGGGCACACCGGAGATGAAGGCGCGCGTCCCGTCGATGGGATCGATGACCCACACATGCTCGCGGTCGAGGCCGACATTGCCGTATTCCTCGCCGAGAATCCCATGGTCGGGAAACCTGTCCGTGATCAGCGCACGGATCGCCAGTTCGGCTGCTCGGTCGCCTTCGGTTACCGGATCGAATCCGCCGGCTTCCTTGTTGACGACATCGATGCCGGCGCGAAAGCGGGGAAGTGTCTCTGCCTTGGCAGCGTCGGCGAGCTCGAAAAAGAAGGCGCGGTCAGGGAGCATGGCAAATATCCGATCGATGCGAGAGGCTTTTCATAGCCATTAAATTTGACGATGCAAACGCGTCCCGTCCAACTATCGCTTAGCCTTTAAAATAGGCACTTCAAAATCTGCTTGACAATTGTGCATCGCAATATTAGACCGGAGCTACAGTCTTCTGACTGTAAATACCCTCCTTGGGTGTTTCCTCCCTAGACTTAGCCGCCTTCGGGCGGTTTTTTTTGGCCTGATTGTTAACGAGCGGGATTACTCTGCCGCCAGCGCTCGGTCGTTGCCATATCGTGCAACGTGCTCCGCCATCTGCCTGATGAAGGCCGTGATAGCACCCGTCATCAGGCCGAAATCGCTGCGCTTTTCCAGGGTCATCTCATCGACGTACAGCGCCCGGTTGACCTCGACCTGGAGCGCATGCAGACCACGCGAAGGCCGGCCGTAGTGCTCGGTGATGAACCCGCCGGCGTACGGCTTGTTGCGTACCGCATGAAACCCGAGGCCATCGAGAATATCCATCGCCGCATGGGATAGGTCGGCAGACGCACTCGTTCCGTAGCGATCGCCGATGATGAAATCTGGACGCGCGTGGCTGCCGGCGACGCGAATATTGCCGGGCATCGAGTGGCAGTCGACCAGCACACCGAAGCCGAATTCCAGGTGGGTGCGGGCCATCAGGCGGCGCAGGGCCGCGTGGTAAGGCTTGTAGATCGTCTCGATCCGCTGGAGCGCATCGGCCACCGGCACCCGGCTTGCATAGATTTCCATGTTTTCGGCAACGATTCGCGGAATGGTTCCGAGCCCGCCGGCAACCCGAACCGAATTGATATTGGCATAGGACGGCAGCGCACCCTCGAACATGCGCGGGTCGAGCTCGTAAGGTTCGCGATTTACGTCGATATAGGCGCGGGGAAAATTGGCTATCAACAGCGGCGCACCGAGTGCGCTTGCGGCCGAGAAAAGCTCGTCGACATAGTGGTCCTCCGAGCGCCGGATGGCAACACCCTGTAGTCGTGATTGCGCAATGAACTCAGGAGGATAGATGCGACCACTATGGGGCGACGAGTAGACAAAGGGGATGGTCTGCGACACCGGTTCGAGTATCTCGAAAATCTCGAAACTTCCTACGTCTGCGGGCATCCACGTCTTTACCATGTCAAGAACTTTTCGCAGGTGTATGTTGCCAGTTGCGCACCACCAAGTCCATAGTATGTATGAACTTCAATGTGACCGTCGGCGCCGCATTCATCGCTTGTTTACGGACCGCGACTAACGTGAACGGCTGATTAGCCGCGAGAGAAGATAGTGATTGACGGTCCAATAATGACTCAGAAGATTTTGCTTGCCGAAGACGACAACGACATGCGTCGTTTCCTGGTGAAGGCCCTTGAAAAGGCCGGCTACAAGGTATCGTCCTTTGACAATGGCGCTAGCGCCTACGATCGGCTGCGCGAGGAACCATTTTCGTTGCTGCTGACCGATATTGTCATGCCAGAAATGGACGGGATCGAACTGGCGCGCCGCGCCACCGAACTCGATCCGGACCTCAAGGTGATGTTCATCACCGGCTTTGCCGCAGTCGCCCTCAACCCCGATTCGAAAGCGCCGAAGGATGCCAAGGTGCTTTCCAAGCCTTTCCACCTGCGCGAACTGGTGGATGAGGTCAACAAACTGCTTGCCGCATAGGCAATCTCGGCGGCGGGATCAGAAAACTTAAAAAAGGCCATTGACGGCCCCCAGGTTTTTTGATCTATGCGCCGCCATCGGATGGGCGTATAGCTCAGCGGGAGAGCACTACGTTGACATCGTAGGGGTCACAGGTTCAATCCCTGTTACGCCCACCATCCTTTTTCAAGGGCTTAGCGAGAGATCGCTGAGCCCTTTGTCGTTGGGCCATAGGCTGCATGGCCCCTGCCTCCCCGGCCCCCTTCGCCTCGCATCTCCCCGGTTCAGTTTCGCGCGTGGCCTTCTCAAAGCCTGATGCCGCTCGTCATTTATTGAAAAGAGATATGCTTAACAAAACAGCTACTCAGGGATGTATTGCAGATCAGGATCGGAAAAATCATCGCACACTAACCATCTCCAAGTATAAGAATAAACTCTATGCTTTCTCCGAGTTAAGATTGTGATTGACTAATTTCAATTATAGAGATCTAGAGCGAATCAATAGCGCATTTGAAGGTGCTAAAGCCGGGTTATTCCGGCCGTTAAATGAAAATTTACAAGTTCTCCAATACATAGTTGTATATCGCGGCACTGCTAATGAAGAATCAGTGCCTTCGATTGTGTGAAAACAGATTCCGGATTGGCACTGCTGCTATTGCATAGTGTTTTATTCCGTGGCGTGGGGATCAGAGCTGTAACGGCTTTTGACGCATGATGCTCTCCTAACGTGTTGGCTTATACGAGCCATGTTCTGCGTAACATCTATTTCTCCTGACGAATCCCGATGGCTGATGCTCATGACGGCAATCACGCCTGTTAGACGGTGGGAGAACGATGTCTTGCATTCCGTTAACCCGAGGGGCACGTTTCCATGACTTCCATCATTTCTTCCTTGTCAGCCACGCAGATCCAGAATCTTTCCACAGCCACGATAGCGAGCCTGAAAACCGCCGACATCGCAGCGCTGAACTCGACCCAGATCAAGGCCTTGAGCTCCACCCAGCTCGGCGCCATCACCACAGACGACATGCAGGCCTTCAGCTCGACGCAGCTGGGCAGCATTTCGGCAGCTGCCGTCGTCGGCCTTAGCGCCGCCCAGCTCGGCATTCTCTCCTCCGTGCAGGAAGCCGGACTGAGCTCGACCGCGATCGCCGCGCTGACAACCCAGCAGGTCGCCGATCTAACCACCAGCAACGCCGTCGCGCTGACCTACGGGCAGATTGCGGCACTCGGCACGAAGATCTCGGCTCTGACCACCGATGACGTCGCTCTGCTCTCGACCGGCCAGATCAGCGCAATGACGACCGCCCAGGTCGGCGCCCTCACCTCCGACCAGCTTGGTGCCCTGACGACGACCGAAGTCGCCGCGCTGAGCACAAAGCAGATCGCAGCCCTCGAATCGAATGACATCGCAGCACTCTCGTCGGATAACATCCTGGCCCTCTCCAGCGGCGCACTTGCTGCCATCACCACCAAGGCTCTCGCCGGCCTGTCCAGCGCCAATCTCGCCCTGCTCAGCTCCGACAAGATCGGTGCCCTGACGAGCGGCCAGATGGCAGCCCTCAGCACCGACCAGATCGCAGCACTCACCACCGACCAGACGCCTGGCCTGAAGAGCTCGCAGATCGCAGCCCTCTCGACCAAGCAGATCGTCGCACTTTCCACCGGTGATATCGCTCTGCTGACGACCAGCCAGATCGGCGCGCTCACCACAGCCCAGGTTGGCGCTCTGACCTCCGACCAGCTCGCCGCCCTGACGACAACGGAAGTTTCCGCCCTCAGCAGCAAGCAGATCGCCGCCCTGGACTCCAGCGACATCGCGGCCCTCTCTTCCGACGATATCCTCGCCCTCTCGACTGGCTCTCTCGCTGCTATCACCACCAAGGCCATTGCCGGTCTTGCCAGCGCCAACCTCGCTCTCCTTAGCTCCGACAAGATCGGTGCCCTGACAAGCGGTCAGATGGCAGCCCTCAGCACCGACCAGATCGCTGCCCTGACCACCGACCAGACCCCTGGCCTGAAGAGCTCGCAGATCGCAGCCCTTTCGACCAAGCAGATCGTCGCACTCTCCACCGGTGACATCGCTCTCCTCACCACCAGCCAGATCGGTGCCCTGACATCGGCTCAGGTCGGCGCCCTCACCTCCGACCAGCTTGGTGCCCTGACGACGACCGAAGTCGCCGCCCTCAGCAGCAAACAGGTCGCAGCGCTGGAATCGAACGACGTCGCAGCCCTCTCCTCGGATAACATCCTTGCCCTTTCCAGCGGCGCACTTGCTGCCATCACCACCAAGGCCATTGCCGGTCTTGCCAGCGGCAACCTCGCCCTCCTCAGCTCCGACAAGATCGGTGCCCTGACGAGCGGCCAGATGGCAGCCCTCAGCACCGACCAGATCGCAGCACTCACCACCGACCAGACGCCTGGCCTGAAGAGCTCGCAGATCGCAGCCCTCTCGACCAAGCAGATCGTCGCACTTTCCACCGGTGATATCGCTCTGCTGACGACCAGCCAGATCGGCGCGCTCACCACAGCCCAGGTTGGCGCTCTGACCTCCGACCAGCTCGCCGCCCTCACGACGACGGAAGTTTCCGCCCTCAGCAGCAAGCAGATCGCCGCCCTGGACTCCAGCGACATCGCGGCCCTCTCCTCGGACGATATCCTCTCCCTGTCGACCGGTGCCCTGGCTTCGATCACCACCAAGGCCATTGCTGGCCTTTCCAGCGAGAACCTTGCCCTCCTCAGCTCCGACAAAATCGGTGCCCTGACGAGCGGTCAGATGGCGGCCCTCAGCACCGACCAGATCGCCGCCCTGACCACCGACCAGACCCCGGGCCTGAAGAGCACGCAGATCGCGGCCCTCTCGACCAAGCAGATCGTCGCACTTTCCACCGGTGACATCGCTCTCCTGACAACCAGCCAGATCGGTGCCCTGACCTCGGCTCAGGTCGGCGCCCTCACCTCCGACCAGCTTGGTGCCCTGACGACGACAGAAGTCGCCGCCCTCAGCAGCAAACAGGTCGCAGCGCTGGAATCGAACGACGTCGCCGCCCTCTCCTCGGATAACATCCTGGCTCTGACCAGCGGTGCCCTGGCTGCCATCAGCACCAAGGCTATCGCCGGTCTCTCCAGCGGCAATCTCGCCCTCCTCAGCTCCGACAAGATAGGTTCGCTGACGAGCAGCCAGGTCGCTGCCCTCAGCACAGACCAGATCGCAGCGCTCACAACCGACCAGACGCCCGGTCTGAAGAGCACGCAGATCGCCGCTCTCTCGACCAAGCAGATCGTCGCACTTTCCACCGGTGACATCGCCCTGCTGACGACCAGCCAGATCGGCGCGCTCACCACAGCCCAGGTTGGCGCCCTGACCTCCGACCAGCTCGCTGCCCTCACGACGACAGAAATCGCCGCCCTCAGCAGCAAGCAGATCGCAGCGCTGGAATCGAACGATATCGCAGCCCTCTCCTCGGACGATATCCTCGCCCTCTCGACCGGTTCGCTGGCCGCCATCACCGCTAAGGCGATCGCCGGTCTTGCCAGCGAAAATCTTGCCCTCCTCAGCTCCGACAAGATCGGTGCCCTGACGAGTGGCCAGATTGCAGCCCTCGGCACCGACCAGATCGCCGCCTTGACGACCGATCAGACGCTTGGGCTGAAGAGCACGCAGATCGCGGCTTTGACGACCAAGCAGATCGCGGCCCTGACAACCGCAGACATCGCCCTCCTGAACAGCACGCAGCTCGGCGCCCTGAGCTCCACTCAGATCGCCGCCCTGACAACCGAACAGGTCGAAGCACTGACCTCGACGGAAGTCTCGCAGCTAAGCAGCAAGCAGATCGCCGCCTTCGGCTCTGAAGACATCGCAGTGATGTCGACGGACGACATCGCTGCCCTAACAAGCTCTGGACTGGCGGCCATCAGCACCAAGGCGCTGGCCGGTCTGTCGACGGACGATATCGCGGCGCTGAGCTCCGCCAAGCTGTCCGCCCTCACCACGGCTCAGGTACAGTCGCTGACCACCACGCAGGTTGACGCGGTCATCGCCGCCTACAACGCAGTGTAATCCAAACGGCGCGGCGCAGGCCGCCCCGACAAGACCAGGACGCCGCGCAAGAAATTGCGCGGCGTCTTCTTTTGTAATGCCGGCTGCAAATTCCGTTCAAGGCTAGGCAAAGGCGAGCGCCAGCTCGACGCAAGCTAGTCTAGGTAGCAAGACGAAAGCGCCTTGTGCGCCGGCTCAAACGATGGCCGCCAGGCCGCATCTTCGTAGGATCGTCATGACCATCAATGTCGCATCGGCCACGGCTCAGCTCCCCCTGCTCACTAATGCGCTCGAGAAGGCGCGGCAACGACAGCTTGCTCTCGGCGATCTGTTCAACATCGCAACTATCCTTGGCAACGGCGGGCATCAGGCCCAGGCGGTCGAACTCTACAAGGGCTGGATCGCCTATAACGACGGCAATCCGCTGCTGCACCTCGCCTATTTCAATTATGCGGTCGCGGCCAACGTGATGGGCGATCGGGCGGGCGCAATCAATGCCTTTCGCGCGTGCCTCAAGCTCGATCCGCAGTTCGGCCCGGCGCATATCAACCTTGGCCGCGTCCTCGAGGACAGCGGACTGATAAACCCCGCCGTCGAGCAGTGGCGTTCCTATGCCGAGATCACTTCCGATATCACGGCCGACCGTCTCGGCCACCGGCTGATGACCCTCAAGCACATCGGCCGCGTGCTGGAAGGTGCCGGCAGGATGGAGGAAGCGGAAAAGGTCCTGTGGCAGGCCATGGAGCTTCAGCCCGAAAAGACCGACGCAGGCCAGCATTGGACATCGCTGCGTCAGCGCCAGTGCAAGTGGCCGGTGCTGGTCCCTTCGGAGCATGTCTCGCTTCGCCAGTTGCTGGATGCCGTCTCCCCCCTGACGCTAGGCTGCTACGCCGACGACCCGCTGTTCCAGCTTGCCAAGGCGCATCGCTACAACAAGTCGCTGATCGGGCAGCCCGATCTCGACGAGGCCACTGCCAACACCGTTCCGCGCCACAAAACAGGAACCGGCCAGCGTCTGCGCGTCGGCTATGTCTCGTCGGACCTGCGCGACCACGCAGTCGGCTTTGCCCTCAGAGAAGTGCTGGAGTTGCATGACAAGAGCAGCGTCGAGGTCTTCGCCTACTATTGCGGCGACCGGCGCACCAACGATGCAACGCAGGAGCGCATCAGGAACGCTGTCGATTGCTGGCGCGATATCGCCGAAATGAGCGACGCAGATGCCGCAAAGCTCATCGCCAAGGACAAGATCGACATCCTGATCGACGTCAACGGCTACACCAAGCTCGCACGCACCAAGATTTTCGCCTATCGCCCGGCCCCGGTGGTCGTCAATTTCTGCGGCTATCCCGGCTCGCTGGCCAGCCCGTTCCACCAGTATATCATCGCCGACGAGCACATCATTCCGCCCGCCAACGAGATCTACTATACGGAAAAAGTGCTGCGTATCGCCTGCAACCAGCCTATCGACCGCAAGCGCCAGATCGACGCGCGCCCGACCCGCGCAGAGGCCGGCCTGCCCGAGGATGCCTTCGTCTATGCCTGCTTCAACGGCATGCAGAAGATCACCGCCAACTGTTTCGACCGCTGGATGACGATACTGTCGGAAACGCCCGGCAGCGTGCTTTGGCTGCTTGCCGACGACGACACGGTCAACCAGCGGCTTCGCGAAATAGCCGCGAAAAGAGGCGTCGATGCCGACCGCATCATCTTCGCAGCAAAAGCGCCCAATCCCAAGCACCTCGCGCGTATCGGACTGGCGGACCTGTTCCTCGATACCTTCCCCTACGGTGCCCATTCGACAGCGGCCGATGCCATTACCGTCGGACTGCCGATCCTCACCGTCTCCGGCAAGACATTTGCTTCGCGCTTCTGCGGCAGCATCGTCGCCGCAGCCGGGTTGCCCGAACTGATCTGCGGCGGCCCGGACGAGTATGTCCGCCAGGCGATAGCCTTTGCGCATGATCGGGAAAGCCTGCAGGATGTCAGGGACAGGCTGCAGAGCCAGCGCGAAACGAGCGTGCTGCGCGACATCCCCGGCCTTGCACGCCGTCTCGAGCAACTGTTCTGGGAGATGCAGGACGAAGCCGAACGCGGCGAAACTCCCGTGCCGGATATGCGCAACCTCGAAATCTATTATGAAATTGGCGCCGACATTGTCCTGACCGACGTCGAGTTCGAGGACGAGATCGCCTACCGCAACCGATACCTCGAAAATCTCGGCCAGTTGAACGCCAACACACCCATTCCGTTCGATCGCCGTTTGTGGACCGAGCCCGCCGAGTAGCAGCCATCAGGAGAGGCGCACCGCCGGCCCCCTCCCTCGACACCTGGCGCCCCGTGATTGAACTACACTCTCGTCCAGAGCGCGTGATCGAGAGGCTTAGAGGAGGCATCGCTCGTGAATTCCGTGATTTTGGCACGATACAACGAATCCCTCGACTGGATTCATCAAATCCCGGATGATTTCGACATCATCATCTACAACAAGGGCGAGAAGATCGTCGCGCCCGAGGTGCTCGATCGCGCCTTCCGCATCATCGATCGACCGAATGTCGGTCGCGAATCGGAGACCTACCTTCATCACATGATGACGCAGGTGGGCAACGACCAGGACTTCACCGTCTATGCGCAGGCGGACCCGCACGCCCATAGCCCCGACTTCATCGAGCTTCTAAAGAACTGGCGCGACTGGGATGACGTGCAGCCCTTGTCGTGGTGCTGGATCGCCGAGAACAATATTCCGCCGATAGCCCTGCTGGACGACTACCAGGCCCAGCTCGGTGGACGGTTGCGCGTAAGGCCGGAGCGTTTTTCACTAACGGCCTGGGGCGCTCCCGAATTCGTCGATGCGGGCGCCAACGGCATGGGCATGGTCTATCGCATCCTCCACGGCCTTCCGGACGGCGGCAATATCGCAGCCCACTTCCTCAGGCACTGCAAACTCGATCACATCGCCGAAAAGGCCGACCGCCACTCTCTCGGCGTATTTTCTTATGGCGCCATTTTCGCAGCTCGGAATGCGCGCGTAGCGGCTATTCCGCCGATCTCGCTGAGGCTGGCGATCGACTTCTCAACTGCGGGCGTCGTTGCCCACGGCTACATTCTCGAGCGGATGTGGCTGCATATGCTGGGCGTAGATTTCATCCTGCCGAAAAACCAGCCGTCGAAAATATAGCAATCTGGACTGCAAAGTCGGCGCAAAACGCGCCGCCGCCGGCTCTGGCTGGCAACGCTTTTGGAGGTCCGGTTACTCGACAAATGTAACGCCTGCGCTTGACGATCGTCACCAGGTCGCCAAATAGCTGTTACATCAGATCGAGGAATAATATGACAGCTGACCTGGACCAGGCCATGACCGAATTCGTCCGCACGGCCGCAATGCACGTGCTTGAGATCGATGCGGAAGATCGGGACGACTATATCAACGGTCTACACGAAAGCTGGGTCAGCATCGGTCTGCAGTCGGGCATGGACGACGCTGCAGCCCATGAAAACGCCGATCTCCTGGCCGACAGCACCCGTGAAATGGTATCCGCGATCGAAAAGAGCGGAGGCGCAGGCGGTGGCACCGCCTGAACCAGGTTGACGTTGTAGCCACTCTCATCGTTTTATCGAGCGGCGCACCGCTTATCTATCGATGAAGTGGTCGAGCCCGAGCGTGATCGGCAGTGCGGAGTAGACACCGCGGTCGATGAAATTGTAACGGGCAAGGCAATTCCGCATGGCGACCGTATGGATGTAGCTGTGCACATCGCTGGAGCCGCGGTCGGGCCGGCTTGCTTCAACTGCGCAATAGTCCGACGCCCTGTCGAATTTTGCCGCGAGAGTTGGGGTCTGGTCGACGGGACCGCCAAAATAGTACTGATATTCGCCCGGGCTTGCAGCGGCCGAAACGCAAGCAAGACTTAAGGCAAGTCCCAATCCAAGCATAATCTTCATGATGGCTCTCTCTGTCACGACCGAACGGCACAATTGCCCGGTTCGGAATGCTGACCGCGCTCTTTTGTTCCATTGCAGGCGGCCAGCGCCTGATGTTACTAAGCCGCGGTTAAGGAGTTGTCCATGTCACGCGCCATCGTCTTTTCCATCATCATCATCATGGCCCTGCTGTCGATCGCCGGCAGCCTGATAGGGTCCGCGCGTCTAATGGGCTGGTTCTAAAACGCCAGCCGAGCACCGTTTTCGACGAAATATTTGAAGCCTGTGTGACAACGGAACATCCGCCCGTACCGACGCGTTGCCCTTGCAGTGATTGCCGCTGTCATAATCGAGCCGCGTACGCGAGGAAAGCCAATGCCGGGATTTCGCAAGATGATCGTCGTGACAGCCTTTGACCGCGATGCGGATGGCAGGCTCGAACCAGCCTTCGGCCCGCGACAGATGGAAACGGAAGAATCAGCTGTCTATGCTGCGCAGACGCTCATCAACGATCACGCCGGCGTGGTGGCATGGAGTCGCGAGGCAAACCCTGCCGTTGGCGAGGAAGGCCCGACGATCATCCTCTACCAGCATGGCCAGATCCCGGAATTCGATTGAGAGACGCCGCGATGACCACTTTGCCCAAAGATATCGACGAAGCCCTTGCGCGGTATATGGCAGACCACGGGCTAGGTCGTGATGCAGCCGTCTCGAAAATACTCGCTGAATGGCTCGGCGCCCATTATTACCTTGGCGACGACGGGACGGCACAACCCGAAGACACGCAGCAAACTGTGCAGTACCCGGAATTTATGGATGACGCGTCAGGCGGCGCAGGCGGCTAGAACCGCAGTGACGCCAAAACGGCATGCGCGCCTTTGAGCGCACATGCCGGAAAAACATCAATCGAGGTTTGGGCATCCGCGCACGTTGCCGAAAACCATCGCGTCCGGCCCGCGACGGGTGAAGCCGTCTACCGTTATCCGACGCGGAGATACGTCCACGACGTGGGCGTGCCGAAGCCCGTTGCGACTGGCCATGGCGACGGCCTGACGAGGATCGCATCCGCGCCTTCCATAGTCGCGCGGCGGAGGGCGATCATAGTCAGGGCGCGGACGATGGTAGCCATATTCCGGCTGCGGAGCATCCTCGTCGTCCTGCTGGTAATCCGGCGGTGGCGGACGGTGGCGTCCGATTTCAAACTGGACGTCCTGCGCTGCGGCCACCGGCGGCAAGGAAACAACCGTGCCCCCCATCAGGATTGCGGCCAAAATGGCCGTCGAAATTCTCGTTGTCATGGTCCCCTCCTCATTGATCCCGACCTGCGGCGAACCGCGTCGAGCGATGATACCCTTTAATCTGTGCGGAATGAACGGGTCTGGAGCAACGCCTTCATTTTCCATTCATGTGCCTGCCTTTAAAGAAATTGCCCTTGCACCATATGGCTGGGCGTATGCATCGTGGTCGGCCTGATGCCGGACGACGCTACAAGTTGAAAATCGGAGACTTTTGAATGCGGACGACAAGCCTGGCACTGGTAACGACCCTGATCGCTCTTACGGCAGGCGCTGCCTCGGCGCAGACCTTTCCCGGCGGGCCCGGCGCCATCGTGCTTAAAGGCAAATGTGCCAAGCTGGTGGTCGGCAAGCTCGACGCTACGAAGAAGTGCAAGAATGAGCTTGCAAGCGTCACCGCCCCCAACGGCACCGTGACCTTCATCTTCACATCCGAGGGCAAGATGCTAGGCTTCGCCGGCGATGGCAAGACGATCAAGGCGGCATCGAACGGCAACGTCCGCCTGGCGCTGAACATGGTCGTTTCCGGCGCCGGCACGACCATGACCGGCCAGGTCAAGGCCGCGGGAACCTGCACCTTCGGAAATCCTTACAGCGGCAAGGAAGTGGCGATCGAATGCTCGGCGGAATCGAAGGATTCGAAGTTCACCGGCAGCTTCCGCACCGGTGGCGACGCATCCGCGAAGAAGTAGATTTCGCGGCGCCGGTTAGCCGGCGCCAGTTGGCCAGTTATCGTGCGACGATGCCTCAACCTTGCCGGTCGATCCGCTTCGACATGACGCCGCCGCTTATCGTTGCCGGCACGCGGAGATCGTCGCGCGGCGCCGACGAAAGGGTGAGATCCACATGGTGTGGCGGCAGGACTTGAGCCTTCCGCAAGGCGTTGGGTCGGCCGAATTTTCGTGGCTGCACCGCGTCGAATTTCGTACCTGTCTGTTGAGTGATATGCTCCATGACTGCCTCCTCCGCAATCCGGTTGCGGGATGCAACCTGAGGTTCAACGTCGACCTGTTGATTTGGTTCCCGCTCCGCTCTTGACCACGACGGCAATCTCCTTACCTATGAGGCTCTGCGGATCAAGGACATCTGCCGCGGATAACACTGGTGCCGGGCCCCTCTGGCGAGAGTTTTTACGGCGCTCTCGTGATGTCGGTACCGCCTGCAGACAAGCCGGCGGATTTATCCCCATGAACAAGCTGACCATGCTTTCCTCGCATGCCGTCGATGGCAAGCGACGTCTACGTGCATTTCGCCTTCCCGCGTTCCCAGCCCTACAGGTGCGCCCATGACGCGCCCGACATCAGGCTCAGGAACTGGCCAAGGATCAGGCATGCCCGTCCTTTCCTATTTCAGATGGGCGATCATCGTCACCGTCGTCGGGTTGATCGGCGGCGGATTTCTCGGCTGGAAGATGACGGGAACGCTGGGTGGCATGGCCACCGTGTTTTTCATCTGCGTCGTGCTTGCCGTCCTGGAAATCTCGCTCTCCTTCGACAATGCCATCGTCAATGCCAACAAGCTGAAGCAGATGACGCCTGTCTGGCAGCAGCGGTTCCTGACATGGGGCATCCTGATTGCCGTCTTCGGCATGCGGATCGTCTTCCCGCTGGCGATCGTTGCCGTCGCCGGCGAGATCGGCCCATGGGAAGCGCTGCGCATGGCGGCGGTCGAACCCGAACAATATGCCAGCATCATGAAGACAGCCCATCTGCCGATCGCAGCCTTCGGCGGCAGCTTCCTGATGATGGTGGGACTGACCTATTTCTTCAACAACGAGAAAGACGTCCACTGGATCGCTTTTCTTGAAAAGGCCATGGCGCGGTTTGCCACCATCAAGGGCGTCGAGATCTCGGTCGTGCTGATCACGATGCTGGGCTTTGCCGCGCTTCTCGACGGCGACGATGCCACTCGCTTCCTCTACGCAGCGATCTACGGCCTGCTGACATTCCTGCTCGTCGAAGTGCTCGGCGGCCTGCTCGATGCATCGCAGCGGACCATGAGCGAGGCTGCCCGAGGCGGCGTCGGCGCCTTCATCTACCTCGAGGTGCTCGATGCCAGCTTCTCCTTCGACGGCGTCATCGGCGCATTCGCACTGACCCAGAACCTGTTCGTCATCGCCATCGGCCTCGGCATCGGCGCAATGTATGTCCGCTCCATGACCATCATGCTGGTCGAGAAAGGCACACTTGCCGAATACCGGTACCTCGAACACGGAGCCTTCTATGCCATCCTCATCCTGGCGGTCATCATGTTCGTCCAGACGTTGGTTCATATTCCGGAAGTCGTTACCGGCCTCGGCGGCGCGGCCCTGATCGGCCTCTCTTTCTGGTCTTCGGTGCGCTATAACAGGCGTCACGAGAATAGCGCACACTCGACGAGCCTGCGTCCAGACGAAACGCCCTGAGACGGATCGAAGCAAGGTTTTGCGCAGGTCGGACTATGCCGAGATCGCAAACTGCCTTAACCTTGCCTTTGATTTAATGACATATTTCAAAACGAACGGTTGGAGAAACAGAAATACCCGGTAGAATCGCGCTGCTTTTGGCGGCTAAAAAGGGCCGCAGAGATTTGCGTTAGACGACCTTGCAGGAGTTTTGCAGGGCGGCCAGGGCGGCCTCGCCTGCAGAAATTCATCGACGACAAGTTTTAAAGAGGATCGAATTCATGGCAGCAAAAATCGTCCCGGTCATCATGGCCGGTGGCAAGGGAACTCGATTGTGGCCGCTGTCGCGCGCCACGGCGCCAAAGCAGTTTATCCAGTTCGTGGGAGACCAGACACTGTTTCAGAACACCCTGTCGCGCGTTTCCGACAGGGACCTTTACGAAGCGGCCATCGTCGTCACCAATGAGGAGTTCCGTTTCCTCGTGGCCGAGCAGGCCCGCGAACTCGGCATCGAACTTGCCGCCGTGCTGCTCGAGCCGGTTGCCCGCAACACGGCCCCCGCCGTCGCCGCCGCCGCAACGCTCGCCAACGATCTTTTCGGCAAGGACACCATCATCCAGGTTCTCGCCTCCGACCACGAGATCACGGCAGACGCCACCTATTTCGATTGCATCCGCATCGCCCGTGCCACGGCGGCGGAAGGCAAGCTGGTCACCTTCGGCATCACCCCGACAGAGCCTGCCACCGGCTACGGTTATATCGAAGTCGGAAAATCGCT
This sequence comes from Rhizobium rhododendri, assembly GCF_007000325.2. Taxonomy (GTDB): domain Bacteria; phylum Pseudomonadota; class Alphaproteobacteria; order Rhizobiales; family Rhizobiaceae; genus Rhizobium; species Rhizobium rhododendri. The sequence goes on from NZ_CP117267.1 coordinate 2,488,334, forward strand.
GGCCTCGGGCGCCCATGCGGTCAAGCGCTTCATCGAGAAGCCACCCGTCGACAAGGCCGAGGCGATGCTCGCTGCCGGCGGCTTCTACTGGAACTCCGGCATCTTCGTTTTCCCGGTGACGCCGTTGCTGGCGGAGCTGAACGAATTTGCACCGGCCGTGGTCAAGGCAGCCAAGGAAGCCCTTGCCAAGGGCGTTCGCGATCTCGACTTCACCCGTCTCGACAGCGAGGCCTTTTCCAAGAGCCCCGACATATCCATCGACTATGCCGTTATGGAAAAAACGTCGAATGCCGCCGTTGTCCCCTCGTCCTTCCTGTGGTCGGACCTCGGCAGCTGGGATTCGGTTTGGAAGGTCGGCAAGCAGGACGAGAACGGCAACGTCTCGGCCGGCAACACGACGCTGGTCAACACCAAAAACTCTCTCGTCATGACCCACGGTACTCATCTTGCCGTGCAGGGTCTCGAGAACGTCGCCGTCATCGCATCCGAAGATGCCGTCTATGTCGGACATCTGAAGGACAGCCAGGATGTCGGCAAGCTGGTCAAGCTGCTGGCCGGCCACAAGAAGACCGCGACGCTCACCGAAACCCATCCCACGTCCTATCGCCCCTGGGGCGGCTATACCTCGCTGATCAAGAGCGACCGCTTCCAGGTGAAGCGCATCTTCGTGACGCCTGGCAAGAAGCTGTCGCTGCAGAAACACCATCACCGCTCCGAGCACTGGATCGTCGTCAAGGGGACGGCCGAAGTCACCATCGGCGACAAGGTGCAGGTCGTGCGCGAGAACGAGTCCGTCTACATTCCGCTCGGCGAAGTCCACCGCATGGCCAATCCGGGCAAGATCCTGCTGGAGCTGATCGAGGTGCAGACCGGCTCCTATTTCGGCGAGGACGACATCATCCGCCTCAACGACGAATTCGGCCGCACCTGAGGCATACGACCGAATGGGCCGGCGGCGGGCGAAAGCCCGCCGTCAGACTACTGACAAAGGTATGATATAAATCTACAGGTCACTCGGGAATTTGAGCCGGTTGCCAAACTCCCCTCCCATCCTCGCCCCACTCCCCCTCGCCCCACTCCCCCTCGCCCTTGTGGCGGGGATCCGGTCAGCTCAAGTCCTTGAGCTGAAGGAGTCTTTGACCCGACAGACGTCGTATCTCTGGACCCCCGCCACAAGGGCGAGGATCACGGCGAGTGGGGTATCGCCCTCGTCAAACAAAGCTTCTTCAAGTTTGGCAGCCGTCTGACGGCGGGCAAAGGCCCGCTATTGGCGCTTTAGGGCCAGGATGTGGACACGGTCGGTAAAGCGCCTTGCTTTCTGTCGTTGCATTGCACACTATCCCCTCGGGAATAGCTGGCAAAAGAAAAAAATATGTCCATCAAAGCAAGTATCTACCACCTGACGCACTACAAGTATGACACGCCGGTCCGGCTCGGGCCGCAGATCATAAGGCTGAAACCGGCCTCGCATTCGAAGACCCGCGTCATCAGCCATTCGCTGAAGATTTCGCCGGAAAATCACTTCGTCAACCTGCAGCAAGACCCTTACGGCAACTACCTCGCCCGCTATGTCTTCCCTGAGCCGGTCACCGAATTCAAGATCGAGGTCGATCTCGTCGCCGACATGACGGTCTATAATCCGTTCGATTTCTTCGTCGAGGAATCGGCGCAGATGTGGCCCTTCGAGTATCCGGAGGACCTTCGCGACGACTTGAAGATCTACATGCAGCCAGAACCCATGAGCGATGCGTTGGCGGCCTTCATGGCGACCATCGACCGCTCCCCGACCGGGACCACGAATTTCGTCGTCGACCTGAATGCCCGCCTGCAGCGCGACATCAACTACGTGATCCGCATGGAGCCCGGCGTCCAGACGCCGGAGGAGACGCTGCTGGCAGCGCTTGGCTCCTGCCGCGACACCAGCTGGCTGTTGGTGGAAGTGCTGCGCAACCTCGGCTTTGCCGCCCGTTTCGTTTCCGGCTACCTGATTCAGCTGGCTCCTGACCTGAAAGCGCTCGACGGTCCCTCCGGTACGGAAGTCGATTTCACCGACCTGCACGCTTGGTGCGAAGTCTATCTGCCCGGCGCCGGCTGGATCGGCCTCGACCCGACCTCCGGCCTCCTGACCGGCGAGAGCCACATCCCGCTGGCAGCAACGCCGCACTACCGAAACGCGGCGCCGATCTCCGGCGCTATCTTCGGCCAGGCCAACACCGAATTCGATTTCGCCATGAACGTGACCCGCGTCGCCGAGCATCCGCGGATCACCAAGCCGTTTTCAGAAGAGTCCTGGCAAGCGCTGAACGCCCTCGGCGAGGCCGTTGACAAGGTTCTGGTCGACCAAGATGTCCGCCTGACCATGGGCGGCGAACCGACCTTTGTGTCGATAGACGACCTGCAGGGCGAGGAATGGAACACCGCTGCCGTCGGCCCGACGAAGCGCGATCTCGCCGACAAGCTGATCCGCAAGCTGCGCGAACGCTTTGCACCCGGCGGCTTCCTGCATTACGGCCAGGGCAAGTGGTATCCGGGCGAAAGCCTGCCCCGCTGGACCTTCTCACTTTATTGGCGCAAGGACGGCAAGCCGATCTGGCAGAACCCCGCCCTCATTGCCGCCGAAGGCGCCGACACCGGCGTCAAGGCCGAAGATGCCGGCAATCTGCTCACCGCCATCGCCAAGGAACTGGCCATCGAGCCCGACATGGTGCTGCCGGCCTATGAGGATCCGGCTGAATGGATCATCAAGGAAGGCAGCCTGCCCGAAAACGTCGATCCGTCAAATTCGAAGCTGAAGGACCCCGAGGAGCGCAACCGCATCGCTCGCGTTTTCGAGCGCGGCCTGACGGTGGCGACCGGCTATATCCTGCCGGTCCAGGCGTGGAACGCCAAGGCCAGCGGCCAGCGCTGGATCAGCGAAAAATGGAAGACCCGCCGCGGCAAGATCTTCCTCGTGCCCGGCGACAGCCCCGTCGGCTATCGCCTGCCGCTCGGCACCCTGCCCTACGTGCCGCCTTCGAGCTATCCCTACATCCACGAGGCAGATCCCTCGATCCCCCGCGTACCGCTGCCTGATGTCGTGGTGCCGGCCGGCCGCGCCATGCCGGAAGCCTCCTTCCAGACCGACGACAGCGGCCAATCGCGGGTCGAACAGACCCTCGGCGAAATCGGCGGCGCCGTGCGCACGGCCATGTCCGTCGAGCCGCGCGATGGCCGCCTCTGCGTGTTCATGCCGCCGGTCGAGCGTATCGAGGACTACCTCGAGCTGATCGCTGCGGCCGAAAACGCAGCAGCCGAGCTCAACCTGCCGATCCATATCGAAGGCTACCCGCCGCCCCACGACGAACGCATCAACGTCATCCGTGTCGCTCCCGATCCGGGCGTCATCGAAGTCAACATCCACCCTGCCGCCAGCTGGCAGGAATGTGTCGCCATCACCACGACCGTCTATGAAGAGGCACGCCAGACGCGTCTCGGCACTGACAAGTTTCTGATCGACGGGCGCCACACCGGCACCGGCGGCGGCAACCACGTCGTCGTCGGCGGCAAGAACCCCGCCGACAGCCCGTTCCTGCGCCGCCCGGATCTTCTGAAGAGCCTGGTGCTGCACTGGCAACGCCATCCCTCGATGTCCTACTTGTTCTCCGGCCTGTTCATCGGACCGACGAGCCAGGCGCCGCGCTTCGACGAAGCCCGTCACGACAGCCTGTACGAGCTGGAAATCGCCATGTCCCAGGTGCCGGCGCCGGGAATGGGCGAGCCGCCGCTTCCGTGGCTCGTGGACCGGCTGTTCCGCAACGTGCTGATCGACGTCACCGGCAATACCCACCGCTCGGAAATCTGCATCGACAAGCTGTTTTCCCCGGATGGCCCGACTGGCCGCCTCGGCCTCGTGGAGTTCCGTGGTTTCGAAATGCCGCCGAATGCCCGCATGAGCCTTGCCCAGCAATTGCTGGTCCGCGCGCTCATCGCACGCTTCTGGAAGGCGCCGATCGACGGCCGGCTGGTCCGCTGGGGAACGTCGTTGCACGACCGCTTCATGCTGCCGCACTATATCTGGCAGGATTTCCTCGAGGTGCTCGCCGATCTCAAGGCCCACGGCTTCGACCTGAGGCCGGAGTGGTTCCAGGCACAACTCGAATTCCGCTTCCCGTTCTCTGGCGAAGTCGAATACGAAGGCAACAAGCTGGAACTTCGCCAGGCACTCGAACCATGGCATGTCATGGGCGAGGAAGGGGCAATCGGCGGAACCGTCCGCTTCGTCGATTCATCGGTCGAGAGGCTGCAGGTCCGGTTGGAAAGCAACAACCCATCGCGCTACACCGTCGCCTGCAACGGCCGCGCCGTGCCGCTGACACCAACGGGCGTCGCCGGCGTCTCGGTTGCCGGCGTGCGTTTCAAGGCCTGGCATCCGGCCTCCGGGCTGCACCCGGTACTGCCCGTCAACACGCCGCTGACCTTCGATATCTACGATACGTGGTCGCAGCGGTCGATCGGCGGCTGCATCTACCATGTTGCGCATCCCGGCGGTCGCAACTATGAGACTTTCCCGGTGAACAACAACGAGGCGGAAGCTCGCCGCCTTGCCCGCTTCGAACCGTGGGGCCACACTGCTGGCGCCTATCCCCTGCGGCCAGAACTGACATCCCCGGAATTTCCGCTGACCCTGGATCTCAGGCGTCCGACCGGAATTTGAACTGAGAACGCGATGTCCAAGAAACCGGCAACTGTAGGTACGGAAAAGGCAACGGCTGACATCGGCATCGATCCGGCCTTTGCCTATGCCGCCATGCCCGGCGTCGCAGACGAGATGGTCGACAAATCCGGCGCCGTGCGTCCCGTCTGGCAGAAGTTTCTGGCGGGCCTCAGCCGCATGCCGGAAAAGGAGCTGCACGAGCGCTTTGCCCGCGCCGACCGTTATCTCCGCGATGCCGGCGTCTTCTACCGCGACTACGGCACCAAGGGTGTCACCGAACGCAACTGGCCGATATCGCATATTCCAGTGCTTATCGACGAGCGTGAATGGCAGACCCTGTCGGAAGGCCTGGTGCAGCGCGCGAACCTGCTGGAAAAGGTCATCGCCGACATCTACGGCGACAACACCCTGGTCAAGGAAGGCTATCTCCCACCGGCTTTGGTGGGCTCCAACCCGGAATTCCTGCGACCGCTGGTCGGCGTGAAACCGGCGGGCGGCCACTATCTGCATTTCCTGGCTTTCGAGATCGGCCGTGGGCCAGATGGCAACTGGTGGGTGCTGGCCGACAGGACCCAGGCCCCGTCCGGAGCGGGCTTCGCGCTTGAAACCCGTGTTGCCACCACCCGTGCCTTTTCCGATCTCTATGCCGATGCCAGCGTGCATCGGCTCGCCTCGTTCTTCGGCGCCTTCCGCGATACGTTGCAGGCCATGAAGCAGGGCGGTGACGGCAGGATCGCAGTTCTCTCGCCCGGCCCCGCAAACGAGACCTATTACGAGCACGCCTATATCGCCCGCTATCTCGGCTTTATGCTGCTCGAGGGCGAAGACCTGACAGTCGTCAACAATCAGGTGATGGTACGAACCGTCGCCGGACTGAAGCCGATCAGCGTCCTCTGGCGTCGCCTGGACTCCAACTATGCCGACCCCCTGGAACTCGCGCAGCACTCGCATATCGGCACTCCCGGCCTTGTCGAGGCGTTGCGCTCGCAATCGGTGACCATCGTCAATGCGCTTGGCTCCGGTGTCCTCGAGACGCGGGCGCTGCTGGCCTTCATGCCGACCATATCGCGCCACCTGCTGGGCGAAGAGCTGAAACTGCCGTCGATCGCCACCTGGTGGTGCGGCCAGAAGGCAGAACGTGCCCAGGTCGCCCGCAACATCGAGAAGATGGTGATCGGGCCGGCCTATTCCCGCCTGCCCTTCTTCGACGACAACGGCCAGTCCGTGCTCGGCTCGACCCTGCGTGCCACGGCAAAGGAATCGATTGCCGACTGGCTGAAGAGCGACGGCCGCAAGCTGGTTGGACAGGAGGTCGTCACCCTGTCGACCACTCCGGCCTGGATAAACGGCAAGCTGCAGCCGCGGCCGATGAGCCTGCGCGTTTTCGCCGCTCGCACCGAGAACGGCTGGAAGATCATGCCCGGCGGCTTTGCCCGCATCGGCAGCGGCGACGATGTGGCCGCCATCGCCATGCAGGCCGGCGGCTCGGCCGCCGATGTCTGGATCGTCAGCGACAAACCCGTCGAGCGCCACACGCTGTTGCCGGCCGAGGAAACTTTCACGCGCAACATGCCCGGAAGCCTCCCGAGCCGCGCCGCCGACAACCTGTTCTGGCTGGGCCGCTACATCGAGCGGGCCGAAGGCGCGCTGCGCATCCTTCGCGCTTGGCATGGCCGTTTCGCAGAATCCGCCGATCCCAAGCAGCCGCTGCTGGCAGACGTCAGCGACTATCTCGGCATCGTCGACATCGACACCAAGGAGGCTGTGCCGGAAACCCTGCTGCGCAATATCGAGAGCGCCGTCTATTCCGCTAGCAACATCCGCGACCGCTTTTCACCCGACGGCTGGCTGGCCCTCAACGATCTCGCCAAGACCGCCCGCCGTTTCAAGGACCACGTGAAGGCCGGCGACGACGCCAGCCATGCGATGACGATCCTTTTGCGCAAGCTTGCAGGCTTTGCCGGTCTGGTGCACGAAAACATGTACCGCTTCACCGGTTGGCGCTTCCTGTCCCTCGGTCGCTACATCGAGCGTGGCCTGTTCATGACTCGTGTACTCGGCCATATGTCAGGCCCGGATGCGCCGGACGGATCGCTCGACATGCTGCTGGAGATCGGCGACAGCGTCATGACCCACCGTCGGCGCTACAACGTCAACACCGCGCGGCTGACGGTCACCGACCTCCTGGCGCTCGACCCGCTCAATCCGCGCTCGATCCTGTTCCAGTTGAACGAGATCCACCGCGAGGTGGCGCAACTTCCCGGCGCCACCGTCAATGGCCAGATGTCGCCCTTCTGTCGCGAGGCACTCAGGCTACAATCGGGCCTGGCAGTGTTGACGCCTGAAACCATGACGGCCGACGCCTACCAACGGCTTGAGCGCGAACTCGAACATCTGTCGGACCTTCTGGCTCACACCTATCTGGGATAGATCATGCAATACGACCTGTCCCTGAAAATGGGCTATACCTACCAGATCCCGGCCTCCAACGCCCGTCACATGCTGCGGTTGCTTCCCCTGTCGCTGCCGGGCCGCCAGCGGCTGGTAGCGGGTTCCCTGACGATCTCGCCTGTCCCGGAAGAGCAGAGGCTGTTTACCGACTTCTTCCTGCATCCGACGACCTCGCTCCTGGTGCGCAAGCCCCATGAAAAGCTCGAGATCCGCATGAAGGCCCGCGTACACGTCGAAAGCCTCGCAACCACGGCAGATTTCTCGCCGCTTCTGCCGGACCTTGCAGACGAGATCGCCGATTGCTGGTCTGTCGATGCGCTGTCTCCGCACCATTTCCTGAGCGCCAGTCCGCGCCTGTCGGAAAGCACCGAGATTGCCGACTATGCCCGCCAGTGGGCATCGAGCCCGCTAACGGTGATGCAGATCGTCCGCGCAATGTGCTCTAAGATCTACGAGGACTTCACCTATGACGGCAAGGCGACGAATGTCGACACGACGCCGAACGAGGCCTTCAAGCTGAAACGCGGCGTCTGCCAGGATTTTTCACACATCATGATCATCGCGCTGCGCAGCCTCGGCATCCCCGCCGGCTACGTCAGCGGCTTCCTGCGCACCATCCCGCCACCCGGCAAGACGCGGCTCGAAGGCGCCGATGCAATGCACGCCTGGGTGCGCGCATGGTGCGGTGAAACCGTCGGCTGGATAGAGCTAGATCCGACCAACGATATACCGGCAAGCACAGACCACATCGTCGTCGCCTACGGCCGCGACTATTCCGATGTCGCACCGGTCATCGGCGTGGTGAAGAGCTACGGCAGCCAGAAGATCGACCAGGCAGTCGACGTCATTCCGCTCGGCTAGATTCCCAAAACTGGAATATGCGACCGGATCGCTCAAATCGTACCTAAGTTGTCAATGCAATGAAAAGGATTACCCGACTAGGGTACCCAGAGTTGTGGGGCAATACCTTAGGTGAACATGATGAGCACCAATTTCAGATCCGGTTTCGGCTTGCGCCGTTTTTTCAGCGACCGGAGCGGCAATTTCGGCATTCTGACGGCGCTAGCGGTGCCCGTCGTATTTGCCGGCGCCGGAGTGGCGGTAGACGTCTCCAACATGGTGTTGTCGAAGAACCAGGTTCAAAATGCGACCGATGCCGCAGCACTGGCGACAGCCAGCGCTTTGGCCGCTGGCGACATTGACAGCACCACGGCAACGCAATTTGGCAAGGACTTCGTCACCGGTCAGATGGCCAACTATATGGCGGGCGACGCCACAGCCTTGGCAGCGATCAAGTCGAGCACCACCGTCAGTGTGACGCAAGCCGCCAATGGTGCAACAGGCAAGATCTTCAGCGTATCGGTCAGCTCCGGATATAACATGAACGTCAACGGCCTGACCCGTCTCTTGGGCTTGAACACCGTCAAAATCGGTGCGGGCAGTTCAACGTCGAGCGCCACGGAAAGCAAGAACGCGCTGTCGATGTATCTGGTACTCGACCGGTCCGGCTCGATGGACGAAGACACTGCGACCGTCAACGCCACGACTCCGACGAAAACGGTATGCGATTTAGCAATCGGCAACTTTTGTTTCCGCCAACGGACCGTCACCAACTACTACAGCAAAATGGAATCTCTCAAGATTGCCGTGACCAATCTCACCGCGCAGTTGAAGAAAGCTGATCCGAACATGCTCTATGTCCGAACCGGCGGCGATTCCTACAATAACCAGGCCCAAACCGCATCGGCCCTGACCTGGGGAACGTCAGACATCAGTTCCTATGTCAACAAGTTAACTGCTGATGGCACAACCGATTCAAGCGGCGCCTTTAAAAATGCATACGAAGCTCTGATAGCTTCGACCGAAGACACCGCCCATCACAACAAAAACGGCCAGGTTCCAACCAAATATATCGTTTTCATGACGGATGGCGACAACAACGTTGCCAATGCCGATGCTACGACCAAAACATATTGCGATAAGGCCAGAACCGCAGGCTTCCAAGTCTACACAGTAGCGTTGATGGCGCCTTCAAACGGCCAGGCCTTGCTCAACTATTGCGCGACCTCGCCATCAACTTACTTCAAAGCGGAAAATTCCGATGACCTGATTGCGGCCTTCAAGGCAATCGGCGAGAAAGCCACGCTGCAGTTGACGTTGATGACCAAGTAGCGAGTTCGCTCTACCTTATCACCCAACCACCACACCCGCTCCACCCCTCGGAGCGGGTTTTCTTTCGCGTCCAGGGTGTTGCTTGCTGCCGAAATCAGCCCTTTGGCGCGCGCAATTGACGTGCCGCACCAACCTCTCCGGCTATTTTCCGCTTTCGCGATATTCCTTTGTTGCAACTGCTCTATATCGGTGCATAAACTGGAGGCAGAGACGCGTTCGGAAAACGATTTATTCAGATTTAACACTCTGATTACAAATCATAAATGGCGAGACCAACCATGAATACGATTTCAAAGGCCTCACTCCCCGCGCCCGCGCCCCGCAGTTCCCGTCCTGAGATTCTGGCCGAAGAAATCATCGAGCGCCTGACCTACCGTATCGGCAAGGATGCCAAGGTCGCCAAGCCGCACGACTGGCTCACCGCAACCATCCTCGTCATCCGTGACCGGATCATAGACCGCTGGATGGAATCCACCCGCAAAACCTACGCATCCGGCGCCAAGCGCGTCTATTACCTGTCTCTGGAATTCCTCATCGGTCGCCTCATGCGCGATGCCATTTCCAATCTCGAATTGATGGAAGAGATCACCGAGGCCCTCACCTCGCTCGGTGTCGACGTCAACGTCATCGCCAGCCTCGAGCCTGATGCAGCGCTTGGCAACGGCGGCCTCGGCCGTCTCGCCGCCTGCTTCATGGAGTCGATGGCCACGGTCGACGTGCCCGCCTACGGCTACGGCATCCGCTACGTGCACGGCCTGTTCCGCCAGCAGATGGCAGATGGCTGGCAGGTCGAACTGCCGGAGACCTGGCTGGCGCACGGCAACCCTTGGGAATTCGAGCGCCGCGAGAGTGCCTACGAGGTTGGCTACGGCGGTGCCGTGGAAATCGTCGCCGGCAACGAGGATGCGCCGCGCTATGTCTGGAAGCCCGCAGAGCGAGTGATCGCGGCGGCCTTCGATACACCCGTCGTCGGCTGGCGCGGCAAGCGCGTCAACACGCTGCGCCTGTGGGCAGCCCAGCCGATCGATCCGATCCTGCTCGACGCCTTCAACGCGGGCGATCATATCGGCGCACTGCGCGAGAGCAACAAGGCTGAAAGCCTGACCCGCGTCCTCTACCCGGCAGACGGCACGCCGGCCGGCCAGGAACTGCGCCTTCGCCAGGAGTTCTTCTTCTGCTCTGCCTCGCTGCAGGACATTATCCGCCGCCACCTGCAGCAATATGACGACCTGACATCGCTGCCGGACAAGGTCGCCATCCAGCTGAACGACACCCATCCGGCCGTCTCCGTTCCGGAACTGATGCGCCTGCTGGTCGACGTCCACGGCTTCGAATTCGACGCCGCCTGGGACATCACCCGCAAGACGTTTTCTTACACGAACCACACGCTGCTGCCGGAAGCGCTGGAAAGCTGGCCGATCCCCTTGTTCGAACGGCTGCTGCCGCGCCACATGCAGATCGTCTACGCGATCAACACCACAGTGCTGCTCGAAGCGCGCAAGGTGCACAACTTCACCGACGCCGAGATCCGCAGCGTTTCGATGATCGACGAGAGCGGCGAACGTCGCCTGCGGATGGGCAACCTCGCCTTCATCGGCTCGCATTCCATCAACGGCGTGTCTGCCCTGCATACCGAGCTGATGAAGGACACGGTTTTCGCGGACTTGAACAAGCTCTATCCCGACCGCATCAACAACAAGACCAACGGCATCACGCCGCGCCGCTGGCTGATGCAGTGCAATCCGGGGCTGACAAGCCTGATCCGCGAAACCATCGGCGACGCCTTCATGGACGATGCCGAGAAGCTTAAGCCGCTCGACGCTTTCGCCGGCGATGCCGCCTTCCAGGAAAAATTCGCCAAGATCAAGCGCGACAACAAGGCTCGTCTTTCCAATCTGGTCGCCGGCCGCATGGGCATCAAGCTGGATCCGAATGCCATGTTCGACATCCAGATCAAGCGCATCCACGAATACAAGCGCCAGCTCCTCAATATCGTCGAGACCGTGGCCCTCTACGACCAGATCCGATCGCATCCCGAACTCGACTGGCAGCCGCGCGTCAAACTGTTCGCCGGCAAGGCGGCGCCGAGCTATCACAACGCAAAGCTGATCATCAAGCTGATCAACGATGTCGCCAAGGTCATCAACAACGACCCGTCGGTGCGCGGTCTCCTGAAGGTCGTATTCATTCCGAACTATAACGTCTCGCTTGCCGAAGTGATGGTGCCCGCTGCCGACCTGTCGGAGCAGATCTCGACCGCCGGCATGGAAGCGTCCGGCACCGGCAACATGAAATTTGGCCTCAACGGCGCGCTCACCATCGGCACGCTGGACGGCGCGAATGTCGAGATGCGCGACAATGTCGGCGCCGACAACATCGTCATCTTCGGTCTTACCGCCGAGCAGGTTGCCAAGGTCAGGACCGACGGGCACAACCCACGCCAGGTGATCGAGCAGTCCCGCGAACTGGCACAGGCGCTGGCTGCCATCTCCTCGGGCGTATTTTCGCCGGACGACCGCAATCGCTACACCGACCTGATCGAAGGTATCTATGCCCATGACTGGTTCATGGTTGCTGCCGATTTCGACAGCTACGCCGCCGCCCAGCGCGACGTCGACCTTCTCTGGGCTGATAAGGCGACCTGGTACAACAAGACCATCTGCAATACGGCGCGCATGGGCTGGTTCTCATCCGACCGGACCATCCGCCAGTATGCGGATGAGATCTGGAGAGCTTGATGAAGAAACGAAAAGCCGGCGCTGAAGGCACGGCCGCAAAGAACGTCTCCGCCGAGACGATCGCAGCGATACTGAACGCAGAGCATACCGACCCGTTTTCGGTCCTCGGGGTGCAGCAGACGGACGAAGGCTTTGTCGTCCGATGCTTCGTTCCCGGTGCCGAGGCAGTCAGCGCGACCACCATCGACGGTACGTTGATCGGCGAACTCGAAATGCTCGATCCAGCCGGATTTTTCGCAGGGCCGGTAACTCTTTCGAAGCTGCAGCCGGTGCGCTACCGCGCCCGCCGCGACGATGCGGAATGGGCCGTCACGGATCCCTATTCCTTCGGCCCCGTGCTCGGCCCAATGGACGATTATTACGCTCGCGAAGGCTCCGATCTTCGCCTGTTCGACAAGATGGGCGCCCACCCGCTGAAGCATGAAGGCGTCCACGGCTTCCATTTCGCCGTCTGGGCACCGAACGCACGCCGGGTTTCCGTCGTCGGCGAATTCAACGGCTGGGACGGCCGCCGCCACGTCATGCGGCTGCGCAGCGACAGCGGTATCTGGGAAATCTTTGCCCCGGACGTCCGGACCGGCGTCACCTACAAGTACGAGATCATCGGCAAGGACGGCGATCTGCAGCCCCTTAAGGCCGATCCCTATGCACGACGCGGCGAGATGCGTCCGAAGAACGCATCGGTGACGACGCCGGAACTGGTGCAGGACTGGGAAGACGATGCCCACAGAAAGCATTGGTCGGATGTCGACCACCGTCGCCAGCCGATTTCCATCTACGAAGTGCATGCCGGCTCCTGGCAGCGCAACGACGATGGCACGATGCTGTCCTGGGACGAGATGGCCTCACGGCTGATCCCCTACGTCGTCGACATGGGCTTTACCCATATCGAATTCCTGCCCATCACCGAGCACCCCTACGATCCCTCCTGGGGCTACCAGACCACCGGTCTCTATGCCCCGACGGCCCGGTTCGGAGAGCCCGAAGGCTTTGCCCGCTTCGTCAACGGCGCCCACAAGGTCGGCGTCAGCGTCATCCTAGACTGGGTGCCGGCGCACTTTCCGACCGACGCCCACGGCCTCCGGCATTTCGACGGCACGGCCCTTTACGAGCATGCCGACCCACGCCAGGGCTTTCATCCTGACTGGAACACCGCGATCTACAATTTCGGTCGCACCGAGGTCGTCTCCTACCTGCTCAACAACGCCGTCTACTGGGCCGAGAAATTCCACCTGGACGGCTTGCGCGTCGATGCCGTCGCCTCGATGCTCTACCTCGACTATTCGCGCAAGCACGGCGAATGGGTGCCCAACGAGTACGGTGGCAACGAAAACCTCGAGGCCGTTCGTTTCCTCCAGGAGATGAACAAGCGGCTCTACGGCAGCCACCCCGGTGTCATGTCGATCGCCGAGGAGTCCACCTCTTGGCCCAAGGTTTCAGCACCCGTGCACGAAGGCGGACTGGGATTCGGCTTCAAGTGGAACATGGGCTTCATGCACGACACGCTGAGCTATCTTGCCCGCGAGCCCGTGCATCGCAAGCACCACCACAGCGAACTGACCTTCGGCCTGATCTACGCCTATTCCGAAAATTTCGTTCTGCCGATTTCCCACGACGAAGTGGTGCACGGCAAGGGCTCGATGATCGCCAAGATGGCCGGCGACGACTGGCAGAAATTCGCCAACCTGCGCGCTTTCTATGGCTTCATGTGGGGTTATCCCGGCAAGAAGCTGTTGTTCATGGGCCAGGAGTTTGCCCAGTGGAGTGAATGGAGCGAGGAGCGAGCGCTCGACTGGAACCTGCTGCAATACCGCATGCACGAGGGCATGCGCCGGCTGGTGCGCGACCTCAACTTCACCTACCGCAGCAAGCCGTCGCTGCATGCCCGCGACTGCGAGGGCGAAGGCTTCGAGTGGCTCGTCGTGGATGACGATACCAACTCGGTCTATGCCTGGCTGCGCAAGGCACCGGGTGAAAAGCCGATTGCCGTGATCACCAATTTCACGCCTGTCTATCGGGAGAACTATGCGCTTCCACTGCCGGCGGAGGGGCGCTGGCGGGAGATCCTGAATACCGATGCCGACATCTATGGCGGCAGCGGCAAAGGGAACGGAGGACGGGTGCAGGCCGTTAATGCCGGGGGAAGCATCATGGCCAACATCACCCTGCCGCCGCTGGCGACCATTCTGCTGGAACCGGAATTTTAAGAATCGATTGGGAGGATAAAATGGTAGAGAAACGCATTCAGCCCCTGGCGCGCGACGCTATGGCCTATGTCCTCGCAGGTGGCCGAGGAAGCCGCCTGAAGGAACTGACCGACCGCCGCGCCAAGCCTGCGGTGTACTTCGGCGGCAAGGCACGCATTATCGATTTCGCGCTGTCCAACGCGCTTAACTCCGGTATCCGTCGCATCGGCGTTGCGACGCAGTACAAGGCGCACTCGCTGATCCGCCACATGCAGCGCGGCTGGAACTTCTTCCGCCCAGAGCGTAACGAAAGCTTCGACATCCTCCCGGCCAGCCAGCGCGTTTCCGAAACGCAGTGGTACGAGGGCACCGCCGACGCCGTCTTCCAAAACATCGACATCATCCAGGACTACGGCGTCGAATACATGGTGATCCTGGCCGGCGACCACGTCTACAAGATGGACTACGAATACATGCTGCAGCAGCATGTCGACTCAGGCGCTGACGTCACTATCGGCTGCCTGGAAGTGCCGCGCATGGAGGCTGTCGGCTTCGGCGTGGTGCACGTCGACGAGCATGACCGCATCATCGATTTCGTCGAGAAGCCCGCCGATCCACCCGCAATCCCGGGCAAGCCGGAAAGCTCCTTCGCGTCGATGGGCATCTATGTCTTCCGCACCAAGTTCCTGATCGAGGAGCTGCGCCGCGATGCGGCCGATCCAAATTCCAGCCGCGACTTCGGCAAGGATATCATTCCCTACATCGTCAAGAACGGCAAAGCCGTCGCCCACCGCTTCGCCCAGTCCTGCGTTCGCTCCGACTTCGAGAACGAGCCCTACTGGCGCGACGTCGGCACCATCGACGCCTACTGGCAGGCCAATGTCGATCTGACGGCCATCGTCCCCGAACTCGATATCTACGACAAGAGCTGGCCGATCTGGACCTATGCCGAAATCAACCCGCCGGCGAAATTCGTCCATGACGACGAAGACCGCCGCGGCTCGGCCGTATCCTCGCTGGTCGCGGGCGACTGCATCATATCGGGCGCGACACTGTCGAACAGCCTGCTGTTCACCGGCGTCAGGGCGAACTCATATTCGCGCCTCGAAGGTGCCGTCGTGCTGCCGAGCGTCAAGATCGGGCGCCGGGCGCAGCTGAAGAACGTCGTTATCGACCACGGCGTCACCATTCCGGAGGGTCTGGTTGTCGGTGAGGACATCGAGCTCGACGCCAAGCGCTTCCGCCGAAGCGAAGGCGGTATCTGCCTGATCACCCAATCGATGATCGATAAACTGGATATTTGATAATATGAAAGTCCTGTCGGTCGCGTCCGAAGTCTTCCCATTGATCAAGACAGGGGGCCTGGCCGACGTTGTCGGAGCCCTGCCCGGAGCGCTTAAGAGCCACGGCATCGACACCAAAACCCTGCTGCCCGGCTACCGGGCAGTGATGAGCGTCATAAGATCACCCGTCGTCGTACATGTCTTCAGCGACTTGCTCGGCGCCCCCGCCACCCTGCTCGAGGTCGACCATCACGGCATGTCGGTGCTGGTTCTCGACGCTCCGGCCTATTTCGACCGGGCCGGCGGCCCCTATGTCGATGAACGCGGTCGGGACCACCCCGACAACTGGCATCGCTTCGCCGCGCTGTCGCTCGCCGGGGCCGAGATTGCCGCGGGAGTGATCCCGGACTGGAAGCCGGACATCGTCCATGTCCACGACTGGCAGGCCGCCATGGTGCCGGTCTACATGCGCTACAGCGAGACACCGGAAATCCCGAGCGTCGTCACCATCCACAACATCGCCTTCCAGGGCCAGTTCGGCAACGATATCTTCCCGAAGCTGAGGCTGCCGCGCCATGCCCTATCCATGGAAGGCGTCGAATACTATGGCGATGTCTGCTACCTGAAGGGCGGCCTGCAGGCAGCCCATGCGATCACCACCGTCAGCCCCTCCTACGCCGAAGAAATTCTCACCCCCGAGTTCGGCATGGGGCTGGAAGGCGTCATTGCCAGCCGCCAGAGAGACCTCCACGGCATCGTCAACGGCATCGATTCAGACGTCTGGAACCCGGACACCGATGCGATGATCAGCCAGAACTTCAGCCTCTCGAAGCTCACAAAGAGGGACGAGAACCGGCTGGCGATCATCGACCATTTCCATCTCGACAACGACAATGCCCCGATCTTCTGCATCATCAGCCGCCTGACCTGGCAGAAGGGTATGGACCTCGTCGCCACCACGATCGACGAGATCGTCGGCATGGGTGCCAAACTCGCTATCCTCGGCGCCGGCGACGCAGCACTCGAGGGTGCATTGCTCGCAGCAACCGCTGCCCATCCCGGCCGCGTCGGCATGGCCGTCGGCTATAACGAACCGATGTCGCACCTGATGCAGGCAGGCTGCGACGGCATCATCATTCCCTCCCGTTTCGAGCCTTGCGGGCTAACCCAACTCTACGGCCTGCGCTACGGCTGCGTGCCGATCGTAGCGCGTACCGGTGGGCTGAACGACACCGTCATCGACGCCAATCACGCTGCTCTACAGGCAAAAGTCGCCACCGGTGTGCAGTTTGCACCGGTCACGGTAGACGGCCTTTTGCAGGCAGTGCGCCGCGCCATCCGGCTGTTTCAGGATCGAAAACTCTGGACGCAGATGCAAAAGCAGGGCATGAAATCCGACGTATCCTGGGGAAAGAGCGCAGAGCGCTACGCCGCCCTTTATTCCAGCCTCGTCTCGAAAGGCAACTAACCCGATGATCAAAGCGGTTCCGACAACACCCTATCTTGACCAGAAACCCGGCACTTCCGGCCTGCGCAAGAAAGTCCCGGAATTTCAGCAGCCGAACTATGCCGAGAACTTTATCCAGTCGATATTCGATTCGCTGGAAGGCTTTCAGGGCAAGATATTGGTCATCGGCGGCGACGGTCGCTACTACAATCGCGATGTCATCCAGAAGGCCATCAAGATGGCCGCAGCCAATGGCTTCGGCAAGGTAATGGTCGGCAAGGCCGGCATCCTGTCGACCCCGGCCGCCTCCCATGTCATCCGCAAATACAAGGCCTTCGGCGGCATCATCCTCTCGGCAAGCCACAATCCCGGCGGTCCGACCGAAGACTTCGGCATCAAATACAACACCGGAAACGGCGGCCCTGCCCCTGAAAAGATCACCGACGCTATCTTTGAACGCACCAAGGTCATCGACAGCTACAAGATCGCCGACTTCCCCGACGTCAATCTCGACCGCATCGGCAAGGAAGAAATGCCGGGCGGCATGATCGTCTCGGTCATCGATTCGGTCGAGGACTACGCAGCGCTTATGGAAGAGCTGTTCGACTTCGGCGCCATCCGCAACCTGATCAGCCTCGGCTTCCGCATCTGTTTCGATGCCATGAGCGCAGTCACCGGCCCCTATGCCAAGGAAATCCTCGAAAATCGCCTCGGCGCACCCTCGGGATCTGTCCGCAACTTCAAGCCGCTTCCCGACTTCGGTGGCCACCATCCGGACCCGAACCTCGCCAATTGCCATGAACTCTACGAAGAGATGATGAGCGACGATGCCCCCGATTTCGGTGCGGCATCCGATGGCGACGGCGACCGTAACCTGATCATCGGCAAGGGCGCCTACGTGACCCCGTCCGACAGCCTCGCCATTCTTGCCGCCAATGCGAACCTCGCACCCGGCTATTCGCACGGCATCGTCGGTATCGCCCGCTCCATGCCGACTTCGGGGGCTGCGGACCGGGTCGCCGAAAAGCGCGGCATCGGCATGTACGAGACGCCGACCGGCTGGAAATTCTTTGGCAACCTGCTCGACGCCGGCATGGCGACGATCTGCGGCGAGGAAAGCTCCGGCACCGGCTCCAACCACGTTCGCGAAAAGGACGGCCTCTGGGCGGTGCTGCTCTGGCTCAACATCCTGGCGGTGCGCGGCGAAAGCGTTGCCGACATCATGGGCCAGCATTGGGCGACCTATGGCCGCAACTACTATTCGCGCCACGACTATGAAGGCGTCGACACGGAAGCCGCCAACGGCCTGATCGACGCGCTGCGCGAAAAGCTGCCAACTCTTCCGGGCACCAAGATCGGCAACCTGACTGTTACGTCCGCCGACGACTTCTCCTACCACGATCCGGTCGACAAGTCGGTCAGTAACAACCAGGGCATCCGCATCCTGTTCGAGGGCGGTTCTCGCATCGTCTTCCGGCTTTCAGGCACCGGCACGTCTGGCGCAACGCTGCGCCTCTACATCGAGCGCTACGAGCCGGACTCGACCCGCCACAACATCGAGACGCAGGCAGCACTTGCCGATCTGATCGCAGCAGCCCAGTCGGTTGCCGACATCAGCGGACGAACGGGTCGCCCTGCACCGACCGTCATCACCTGATCCGGCAGATGGCAAAAAAGCTGCAGCAGGGCGGCGTCGTCCTCACAACCGACGGCGCCGAATTTGCGGTATGGTCCAGCCGCGCTACCCTGCTCGAGCTCTGCATTTATGATATGGCGGGCGCTGAAACGGCGCGCCTGCCGATGGCGCGGGATGGCGATGTTCACCGCATCGCCGTGCCGGGATTGAGAGAGGGTGCGCGCTACGGCTACCGGGCGCACGGTCCCTACGATCCCGATAACGGCCTATGGTTCGATCCGGCAAAACTGCTCGCTGACCCCTATGCCAGGATCTTCGACCGTCCCTTCGTCTACGACAGCCGGCTCGGAATTTTCGGCGAGGATACGGCAGCGCTGATGCCGAAGGCGGTCGTGACAGCCGACATCGCCGCAAGGCGCGAGGCACCACGGTTCGCGCCCGGTGGTCTCATCTACGAAGTGGCCGTCAAGCCCTTCACCATCCTCAATACCGATGTCCCCGAGGGTCGGCGCGGCACGGTCGGCGCCCTCGCCCATCCCGCGGTTATCCGCCATTTGAAGCGGATCGGCGTCGATGCCATCGAGCTGATGCCGATCACCGCCTGGATCGACGAGCGGCATCTGCCACCGCTCGGGCTGACCAACGGTTGGGGATACAATCCGGTGTCGTTCATGGCGCTCGACCCCCGGCTGGTCCCTGGCGGCATGACGGAGCTTCGCGACACTGTCGCGGCGCTGCATGCAGAAGGCATCGCCGTCATTCTCGATCTGGTGTTCAACCACACCGGCGAGAGCGACCGGGAGGGCAGCACCCTGTCGCTGCGTGGTCTCGACAACCTGTCTTTCTACCGCCACGTGGAGGGACGCCCCGGTGAACTCGTCAACGACACGGGCACCGGTAACACGGTGGCCTGCGACCATCCCTATATCCGCCAGCTGATCATAGACAGCCTGCGTCATTTCGTGCTGCAGGCAGGCATAGACGGTTTCCGCTTCGATCTGGCGCCGATCATCGGCCGTACCGCCGAAGGTTTCCAGCCCCACGGCGAAACGCTCAGCGCCATGCTGGCCGATGACGTACTGGCCGACAGGGTCATGATCGCCGAACCCTGGGATATCGGTCCCGGCGGCTACCAGCTCGGCAATTTCCCGGCGCCGTTCCTCGAGTGGAACGACCGCGCCCGCGACGACACGCGCCGCTACTGGCGCGGGGACCAAGGCATGACCGGCGATCTTGCGACCCTGCTCGCCGGCTCGGCACCATCGTTCGAGCGCGACGGCCGCAAGCAGACCCGCAGCGTCAGCTTCCTTGCCGCCCATGACGGGTTCACACTGATGGACCTCGTCTCCAACACCCAGAAGCACAATGAGGCCAACGGCGAGAACAACCGCGACGGCCATAGCGACAATCTCTCTTGGAACAACGGTGTCGAGGGTGAAACCGACGACAGCGAGATCATCACGAGACGTCGCACTGATGTCATGGCGATGCTGTCGACCTTGTTTGCAACGCGCGGCTCGATCATGCTGACATCCGGCGACGAAGCTGGACGTTCGCAGCGCGGAAACAACAATGCCTATTGCCAGGACAACGCCATCACCTGGGTGGACTGGGCGGCGTTCGACGAGGAACTGGTGAGCCATACCGCGTTTCTTGCAGATGTCCGCAAGCGCTTCGTGATTTTTTCGCAAACCGACTTCCTGACCGACGATGACGTCGCCTGGCTCTCGCTTTCTGCAGCGTCGATGACGGTTGAGCAATGGCAGACACCCGATCTATCCACGTTGACGATGGTGTTGAACACGGTCGACCGTCTCGATCGGAAACCGGCGCGTCTCGCCGTCGTGATCAACCGGACGCATGCGGAGCAGACGTTCACGCTTCCCGTCTCGGGCGACCACCCGTGGCGCCTGCTTTCCGCCGGCAGTGAGGCGGAGGTTGCCGGGCATATTTCGGTCCCCTCACGCATCGTCCGTTTCTTGGTCCAGAGGCGATAAACCTAAAGAATTCATATCGCTTTCATCGCCTGAGCGATGTACGTCTTGGTCATCGATACCGATCGAAGGAGAGACAATGCCACGCGAGATTTCACTATCGGACGTCCAGCATATCGTCGGCACGGAAGTCGGACTGTCTGCATGGATGCTCGTCGACCAGACGATGATCGACGCATTTGCCGATGCCACCCACGACCATCAGTTCATTCACGTCGATCCGGAACGGGCCCGCGCCGAGACCCCGTTCGGCGGCACGATTGCCCACGGTTTCCTGACATTGTCGCTGCTGTCGGCCATGAACTACGATTGCCTGCCGAAAATCCGCGAGCAGACGATGGGTATCAATTACGGCTTTGAAAAAGTCCGCTTCATGTCTCCGGTGAAGCCCGGCAATCGCATCCGTGGCCATTTCATCCTCACTGAAGCCCGCTTCCGCGGCGCCGGCATGATCATGCTCACCTACGAGGTGACGGTCGAGATCGAGGACGAACGCAAGCCCGCCCTCACCGCCACCTGGATCACCATCACCCAGTTCGATCCGAAGGACAGGCCGGAGGACCATGAGTAAACTCATGGACACGGCGCTGTCCCCTCGGCGCAGGCGAAATCACCGAGCCGGGGGCTGAAGGCGATTTTCCAGGAAGGTGCGAATTAACCCGGCGATCTCTAATGCATGCGTCTCCAGCGCGAAGTGGCCGGTGTCCAGGAGATGCACCTCCGCATTCGGAAGATCGCGCTTGTAGGCCTCGGCGCCGGGCGGAATGAACGCCGGGTCATGCCTGCCCCAGACGGCAAGCAACGGCGGCTGATGCTTTCGGAAGTAGGCCTGAAACTCCGGATATCTCGCAACGTTGGAGCGATAGTCCAGAATGAGATCGAGCTGGATCTCATCGGCTCCCTGGCGCGCCATGTAGGCGATGTCGAGCGTGTAGCCATCCGGCGAGACCCGCTGCGGCAGGGTTCCTGTGAGATATTGCCAGTCGCGGATGGCTTCGGGGGTCAGCGACGCCCTGCAGGCTTCCCGGTTCTCCGGCGTCGGTTCGCGCCAATAGGCCTGCCACGGTCCCCACTGGTCGCTGAATCCATCCATGTAGGCGTTGCCGTTCTGGCTGATAATGGCCGTGACCCGCTCGGGATGAGCGAGGGCGATCCGGTAACCGGTAGGCGCGCCGTAGTCGAAGACATAGAGCGCATATGATGTCAGGCCGAGAGCTTCGGTAAAGCCGTCGATCGTCTTTGCCAGGTTGTCGAATGTATAGTCGAACGTTCCACGCGGCGGGGCCTTGGTCTGCCCGAACCCCGGCAGGTCGGGAGCGACGAGGCGATAGCGGTCGGAAAGCAGCGGAATAAGATCGCGGAACATGTGGCTTGATGTCGGGAACCCATGCAGCAGCAGAATCACGGGCGCATCGGTCGGCCCGGCTTCCCGGTACGCCACCTCGACGTCACCCACCTGTATCGTGCGATAGTTGATGTTCATTCTCGACCTCATGGGTGCTTAAGGAAATTGCGTCACACGCGCTTGTCGTTGGCCGGGATCGGCCGGGGCCACACGCAAAGCCCTCCCGCATCAAATACTACCGAACGGTCGGTTTTATCAAGTGGCTATTTCGTTTATTTCGTGCGAGGAAGATCCGTCGACAATCGGGACCGGAAGCCAGGAATGAAAGTGCTGCGAAAAGACATCGTCGCTGCCGCCCGCGAGCTGTTTCGCGACAAGGGATATGCCGGCGCCTCGATGCAGGACCTTGCCGACGTGGTCGGGTTGCGCAAGGCGTCGCTCTACGTCCGGTTTCCGAACAAGGAGGCCCTCGTTGCCGACGTCATCGCCATGACACTCGCTGAGACGTTTGCCGTCATCGGCGATGATCAGAAAGATGGCAAAGCAGCCTATGAAGCCGTGCTTCGTGCGATTGCCGCAACGTTCGCCGACCAGAAGCGATGCGTGGCGCTGCATCTGGCTTACGGCGCAGGAGACGATACGCCGCTCGCGAAGGCATCAGTCCGATCCTTCTTTGCGGAATGCCGGGATCGCCTGGCAGAAACGATCGCCGGCAAGGTAGGCCCGCAGCGGGCCAGCGATCTGGCGACCGACGCCCTGGCCCGCCTGGAGGGAGCAACGATATGGCTCGTGACAGAAAATGATCCCGCACCGCTCGACCGAGCGCTGACCGCCTCGATCAAAGAACTTGATGCCGCACTCGAGCCGTGAACCGGGGAATGCTGGCGGGGTATCGCCGCAACCGTTGAGCAAGGCCGAACGAAAAATCCCCGCACGAGGCGGGGACGATGGCTTCAGCGATATGTGCGCTCAGTGGCGTCTTCCGAGGCTTCGGCCAGAAGCCCGAAAACATACTCCGAAAACGACCGCCAGCACTCGACCTTGAAAGTCTCCGCATCCAGCCGCACCAGCACGATCTCCACCTTTCCGAACAGCGTGCGCGAGCAGGCGCCGACCGGAAAGACGGCGAGCGACAGGTCCTGCGGGCAGCCGGCCGAAAGGCAGGCTTCGGCATCAGGCCCCGACACGACAATGCCGGCGTTGCGGTGGGACACATCGGCTGCCGAATGCAGCACGCCCGAGCCGCCCGCAATGGCAACCAGATCGACCTCACCGTCGTCGATGACCAGCCATTCGTCCGGCCCAAGCCACAGTGCAATCCGGCCTCCCGTCTGCGTCGACGTCTTCGGGCTTGTCGGCAGGGCCAGGCCGAGCGCCGATGACAGGGCTGCAACGGAGGCATCGGGCGCGCGCAGCGATATTCGGCTGGCGGGCTTGGCCGGTGTCAGGCGAACGCCGGCGGAGCCGCCGTGGCGCCCGGCGAGCGGCGATGTGCGAATTGCCTGATCAACCATGGATCCGGCCTCCTTCCTTGTCAAAGAACACCATGTCGGTCACCTCGACGGCGATTGTCTTGTCGGGCATCGGCACATAGAGCGTTTTGCCCATGCGCTCGCGGCCACCGGCCACCAGCGCGAAGGCGATGGACCGACCGCAATTTTCCGACCAGTAGGCCGACGTCACGTGGCCAAGCATAGTCATCGGCTTAGGCTCGTTCGGATCGGCAACAATCTGGGCGCCCTCCTCCAGAACGACGTTCGGATCCTTGGTAATCAGCCCGACCAACTGCTTGCGGCCCGGCTTGACGAGATCCGGCCGCTTCAGGCCACGGATTCCGACAAAATCCGCCTTCTTCTTTGAAACCGCCCAGTTGAGGCCGGCATCATCTGGGGTAACGGTGCCGTCGGTATCCTGGCCAACAATGATGTAACCCTTCTCGGCGCGCAGCACGTGCATGGTCTCGGTGCCGTAGGCGCAGGCACCGAGTTTCTCCGCACGGGCCCAGACAGCTTCGAGCACAGACTGTCCATAATCCGCCGACACATTGATCTCGTAGCCGACATCGCCGGTAAACGAGACGCGGAACAGCCGTGTCGGAACGCCACAGAATTTGCCTTCCGCGACACTCATATGCGGAAAAGCCTCGTTAGACAGGTCGATGCCCTCGACGAAAGGCTCAATGATCTCGCGCGCCTTCGGGCCTTGGACAGCGATGACTGCCCATTGCTCGGTTGTCGATGTCAGCCACACCTTCAGATGTGGAAATTCCGTCTGCAGGTAGTCTTCCATGTGGTGCATCACGCGCGGCGCACCGCCTGTCGTCGTCGTCACGTGGAAGCGGTCTTCGGCCAGCCGCCCGACGACGCCGTCGTCATAGACGAAGCCGTCTTCACGCAGCATGATGCCGTATCGGCAGCGGCCGGGCTTCAGCGTATCCCAGGCGTTGGTATAGATGAGGTTGAGGAATTCCGCCGCATCGGGGCCGACCACCTCGATCTTGCCGAGCGTCGAGGCATCGAAGATGCCCGCCACTGCACGCACGGTTCGGCACTCGCGGTTGACCGCCTGGTGCATCGTCTCGCCGGCACGCGGATAGAACCAGGCGCGCTTCCAGTTGCCGACATCTTCGAAGATCGCTCCGCGCGCCTCTTCCCAGGCGTGCAGAGGCGTCTTGCGAGCGGGATCGAAGTGATCGCCGCGCGAATGGCCGACCAGCGTGCCGTAGGTGACAGGCGTATAGGGCGAGCGGAAGGTCGTCAGGCCCACCTGCGGAATGGGGCGATCAAGCACTTCGGCGGCGATTGCCAGCCCGTGCATGTTCGACAGCTTGCCTTGGTCGGATGCCATGCCATTGGTCGTGAAGCGCTTGATATGCTCTATCGAGTGCATGCCCTCGCGCACCGCAAGCCGGATGTCCTTGGCGCATACATCGTGCTGGAAATCGACGAAGGCCTTGGCGGAGGTATCCGGGCCGGCACCTTCGGCAGCGCCGACCATGCCGCCGGTCCACTCGAAGGCCTGTTCGCCGGTCAGCAGGATCTTGCCGTCACCGGTGGCACCTGTGGCCCGCGCCATCAGTTCGCCTGCAGCCAGCGATTCCTCAATAGTCTGCTGCAGGCCGTCGGTACCGTTGCAGGCGCCGATGGACAGGCAATCCTGCGCATAGGTGCCGGGCAGGAAGCGCTGCCCCTCTGCATCGAACCTCAGCTTTCCTCGCGACTGCGAGAACATATGCACCGACGGGGTCCAGCCAGCCGACATCAAGAGCGCGTCGACGGCAATCTTGCGCTTGGCGCCGCCGCCGTTGCGCGCAACTGTCATCGACGATACCCGAAGCCGGCCCGAAGTATCGATGACCGAATGGCCTGCGAGAACTTCGATGCCGAGACGGCGGGCTTCCGCCAGCGCCGCCTCGCCGGGCCGGGTGCGGCAATCGACGATGGCAGACACAGACACGCCAGCCTTTTTGAGGTCGAAGGCGGCTTCATAGGCCGAATCATGGGCCGTGTAGACGCCGATCCTGGCGCCGACAGCGACACCGTAATGGTTGAGATACTCGCGCGCGGCCGATGCCAGCATGATGCCCGGCCGGTCGTTATTGGCAAACACCATGTGCCGCTCGATGGCGCCGGTGGCGAGGATCACGCGCCGGGCGCGAACCTGGATCAGCCGTTCGCGCGGCAGCTTGCGGTCAGGGCGGGCCATATGGTCGGTGACGCGTTCGGCCAACGCCACGAAATTGTGGTTGTAGTAGCCAAAAGCCGTGGTGCGGGTCAGCACCTCGACATTCGGCATGGCCTTCAACCGTGCCGCGACGGACTGCGCCCAGTCATAGCCATCGACGCCGTCAATCCGCACGCTGGCATCGAAATGCAGCGCGCCACCGACAGTCGCCTGCTCGTCGCAGAGCATGACCTTGGCACCCGCTTCGGCGGCAGCGAGCGCTGCCGACAGGCCGGCAATGCCGCCGCCGACCACCAGCACGTCGCAATGGGCAAATCGGCTGGCATAGTGGTCCGGATCGGCCTCGGTAGGCGCCACGCCGAGACCCGCAGCACGGCGGATGATCGGCTCATAGAGGTTCTTCCAGGCAGCCTTCGGCCACATAAAGGTCTTGTAGTAAAAACCGGCGGCAAAGAACGGTGACAGGAAATTGTTGATGCCGCCGATGTCGAAGCCGAGCGACGGAAAGCGATTCTGCGAAAGCACCTTCATGCCATCGAACACTTCCTGCACGCTGGCCCGCACATTCGGCTGGCGTCGCGCCGAATCGCGCGCAATGTCGAGCAGCGCGTTCGGCTCCTCGGCACCCGACGACAGGATGCCGCGCGGCCGGTGATATTTGAACGAGCGGCCGACCAGGTGGACGCCGTTTGCGAGCAGCGCCGACGCGGCAGTATCGCCCTCAAGCGCGGTGTAGGTCTTGCCGTCAAAGGTGAAGCGGGCGGTCTTGGCGGGCGTCAGGCGGCCGGCGCCCGGGATACGATTGGCGCCGCTCATCGGGCGTCTCCTTCCGTCGCTTCATAGGTTTCGACGGGCGCGTTGGTGACTGCGGTGGCGTCGATATCGGGCTTCGGTTCGCCGGCCTTGTAGGTCTGCAGGAACTTGTCGCTAACGGTATCGCGAGCCGCGTTGAAGAACCGGCCGCAGCCGTGCATATGCCGCCAGCGCTCGAAAATCAGGCCCTTCGGATTATCGCGCAGGAAAAAGAACTCCTCGAATTCCTCGTCCGAGATCGCGGCAATATCGGTCGGGCGCACAATATGGGCATCGCCGCAGTTGCGGAACTCGAGTTCCGAACGCTCTTCCCGACAGTAGGGGCAGTAGATCAGCAGCATGGGGAACTCCCGGCCCGATGGGTATGACTTATGTGACGTGTGGCGGCAGGACGGAGAGTGGCCCGGATGTGGCGGCCTGCCCCCCTCTGTCCCTTCGGGACATCTCCCCTACAAGGGGGGAGATCATTCATTTCCCTTATGAAAACCGGCGTCGATGGTGATCTCCCCCCTTGTAGGGGAGATGTCACCGACGGTGACAGGGAGGGATGGCTCCGAACTCGAGACATCGTTGCCATCAATGCGCCACCGCCGCAGCTGCCGCTTCGTCGATCAGCCGGCCGGACCGGAAGCGGTCCAGCGCCAGGCCGGCGGAAAACTTGTGCGGTTCGTCTCGGGCGATCAGGTGGGCAAACAGATGGGCCGAGCCCGGCGTTGCCTTGAAGCCGCCCGTGCCCCAGCCGCAATTGACGTAAAGCCCCGGCACCGGCGTCCTCGACTGGATGGCCGAGCGATCCGGCGTATTGTCGACGATACCGCCCCAGGAGCGCATCATCTTGACGCGCCGAAACATCGGGAAAAGTTCGCAGATCGCATCGAGCGTATGGGTTATGATCTGCAGGCCGCCAGTCTGGGAGTAGGAATTGTACTGGTCGGTACCGGCCCCAATTACCAGCTCGCCCTTGTCGGACTGCGAAATATAGGCATGCACGGTGTTCGACATGACGACGCAGGGGAAAATCGGCTTCAGCGGCTCGGACACCAGCGCCTGCAGCGGCGTCGACTGCAGTGGCACGCGGACATCGGCCATCTTCATCACGGTCGTCGTGTGGCCGGCAGCGGAAACGCCGATCTTCTTCGTGCCGATCAGGCCGCGTGTCGTATCGACGCCGGTGACCTCGCCGTTCGGCCCGCGCCGGATGCCGGTGACTTCGCAATTCTGGATGATGTGCACGCCACGGTCGGCCGCAGCGCGGGCATAGCCCCAGGCGACGGCATCGTGACGCGCAGTACCGCCACGGCGCTGCAGGGCTGCACCGTTGATCGGATAGCGGGCGCTGGCCGAGATATCGAGCGGCGGACAGAAAGCCTTTGCCTGCTCTGGCGTCATCCACTCGTTGTCGATGCCGTAGAGCCGGTTGGCATGGATATGGCGCTTGAACGACTGCTGGTCGTGGACGTTGTGCGACAGCATCATCACGCCGCGCGGCGAATACATGACGTTGTAGTTAAGCTCCTGGCTCAGCCCTTCCCAAAGCTTCAGCGAGTGCTCGTAGATGTGCATGCTCTCTTCATAGAGATAGTTCGAGCGGATGATGGTGGTGTTGCGGCCGGTATTGCCGCCGCCGAGCCAGCCCTTCTCGATGACAGCGACATTGGTTATGCCGTGCTCCTTGGCCAGATAATAGGCCGCCCCAAGCCCGTGCCCCCCGGCGCCGATGATGACGACATCGTATTCCTTGCGCGGCACGGGCGAGGTCCACTGGGCGTCCCAGCCTTTGTGTCCACGTAACGCCTCGCGAGCCACGGCAAAAACCGAGTATTTCCGCATTCGCACTTACTCCTTGGGGAAGAGCTCTTCCAATGGGCCATACAAATCGCAAATCGAAAACCGACACAACGGTTCTTTTGCGACGCATTTGACGCAGGTGTCGACACGGCGGGAATTGGGGAGGGATTGCGGGGGACTTGCGAGCGGATAGGCTACAGTTTACGAACCATGAACTTGTCTTTAACTGCGATATTACGGCCAGAAACTGCCAGCACCATCATGGATGGATTGCCTACACGATGTGAGGTAATGAGTTCCTTCACCATGCGTGCTAAGACAACCTTGATTTGGAGTCGATCATGGCAGAAACTACCATAGAATGGACAGACGCAACTTGGAACCCAATAGCAGGTTGCACGATAATGAGCGCTGGATGCACAAATTGCTACGCCATGCGGATGGCAGCGCGTCTGGAAGCGATGGGTGTTGAAAAATATCAAGGCCTAACTCGGAAATCAGGCGGCCGAGCAAAATGGACTGGTGCACTCTATCTTGATGAGAACGCTCTCCAAATACCGGCGTCCTGGTCTCGTCCACGGAATGTATTCGTCAACTCGATGTCTGACTTATTTCACCCCGACGTGCCCGCCAGCTTTGTTGGCAAAGTCTGGTCGGTCATGGCGGAAACACCTCGGCACACATACCAAATTCTGACCAAGCGCCCTGACAGGATGGCGAGCATTCTGCGAAACGACTTCCCTGTTCTACCAAACGTTTGGTTGGGTACCAGCGTAGAGGACGGGCGCGTCACTCATCGCCTAGATGACTTACGCTTAGTCCCTGCTGCCCTACGTTTCGTCTCCTTCGAGCCGCTCATCGGGTCTGTATCAGCAGGACATCTGACGGGAATTCAGTGGGCAATAGTAGGAGGTGAATCCGGGCCAAACGCTCGTCCAATGGATTCCGTTTGGATCGACGAAATCTTCGATATGTGCACCGATTCAGATACAACATTTTTCTTTAAACAATGGGGCGGATACAATAAGAAAAAAAACGGTCGGTCGTATCGTGGCCGCACCTGGGACGGCATGCCATCAATTGCGGCTTAAGCACGCTCGATGCTGTCTTCTTCGTCCGGGACTTTTCGTCTTGGATTCTTCAGCCGCCAAGTTTCTTTTATTATCCCACTCCTTCCCAACTCTGCGCAAATCTGCTTAGCATCAGTCTTGCGCAGCATGTATTGGTCGAGCATCATTGGCCAGATTTCAGAAAACGGTTTCGGACAGCTTGGCAATTGGTCACGAAGCCAGCCTTTCGCGTCCTCTTTGATATCGCTAATCTGGGCATCAATAGAAAGTCCTGCCAGCGAGGCGGAAATGTCTGGGCCGAACAAATCGGGCTGTCCCGTCCTGTTCTCGCGGTTGATCTCCCTCGCTGCAGCTCTCCGCATACCGTGACCCTTTAGAGCCTGGTATTCAACTTGCCGATAAGCGGCGAGTCCCTCGACGCTCCGTGTCCCGTACACAATGTGGAAATGTGTTCGGTCAGAAATTTTCTCGATTGGGGTGTTTAGGACGTATTTGAAATTTCCTGCCTTCCAAAACTGCTCACGAAACAGGGTAAGCAGGGCTTCTTCTCGCAACAACTGAGATAGGTCGAGACGTGTCTTCCAGTTCGCGCCGAGGATACCGTCAAATGAACTTAATGTGGTAGGGTCGGACGATGCGGTAAACCGACTGACGAAGTCGTACATAAAGTTAAGCAATACTTCGCCTTGCGAGTGCTCGAAAATTGGCTTTACCTTTGCGAACCCGTACCCAGTCCATCCCGTGGGATCGATGAATGTCAGCGCGAAGGAGTTCGCCATGGTATTTTGAATTTGAGGGACGGCGTCTTCAAACTTTCCGTTGAAAGTCTCGATGAAGAACCCATTGGCGGGGTCGTGATGGGGAGCGACCGCAGCCTGCAGCTTAGCAAAAGAACCAGTGTTCTCCTCGACAAAAAAACACCTGATGATTGGCCGCTTTCCTGTGGCACGGACTTTTGCCTGAACGTCCTTTAGAACCTGAATTGCAATCATGAATGACGAATCGGAGTGGTCCGGTGTTCTTGACTTCCAAGGGCCTGAGAATCCATCAATATAAGAGAGCGTCACCCATCCGCCTTGCAGCGTCTTAAAAGCGAGCGTCTGCAGGTACCGTCGGAGGATGAAGTGCTTAGCCTCGGTCTGCTCTCGATCCTGATATACCGGTATCATGCGGAAATCCTCCCAAAATACATTTTGCACAACTTAACGCTGAGTTGCAGCTAAGCCAACGAGCCTTTGTTGTGCAATGGTATTTTTCCCGCTTCCGGACCATTCTGCCTATTTCCTAGGGAGATGAACCAGGAAATCATGGAGTCAATATCGGCCTTTCAAACTCGGCGCGCGTCACATGGACGGGAAGTTTTAACGTTGATAGCTGGTACTGATGTTTTAAATGCAGAATCCCCATTTTCTCCCGACCCCCACCCCTCCCCCCTCATCTCAACTCCCACCCCCGATCTGCGACCCCCACGACCAGTCGCCCGGCCACAAGCCGGGCGGGCGACACACTTACCGTTACGGTCGGTGACTGGGATCGACAGGTTGGCGGGGTTCAATCGAACCGGGAAACGGTGTTCCCGTGCAGGCATTTGTCAGCGACATCCCGGCTTCCCAACACTTACGCCCCCTATACCCGCAGCGCGCCGGGGGTCAGGCCATCTTCCCGGCGCATGATGGCCGTGAGATGGCTTTGGCTGGAGAAGCCGCAGTTGAGCGCGATCTCGGCCAGCGGCAGCCGTCCATTGACGATCAGTGCGCGGGCCTGATCGAGGCGTAGGCGGGTGAAATACTGGTGCGGGCTCGTCCCCGTCCGGCGCCGGAAAGAGCGCAGCATCTGGCTTGACGAGAGCTCGACCAGCGCGGCCAGCGCGTCGAGCCGGACACCGTCTGTAAGATGCGCCTGCATATGGTCGCGCACCTGTCGGAACTGCCGGTCCGACAGGCCGCCCAGATCCTTCTGAGGCCGAGCCACGCCATATTGCCGGATAAGGTGGATGCCGAGCAGGTTGAGGAGCGAATCAAGCTCGAGGCTCGCCATTGTCCCGTGCGTGCCCGAACGCAGCTCGTCGCGCAGCATGCCGCCGAGCAGCCCGACACGGCGGTCGACGACCGGCAATGCGTCCGCGACGACGGTGGCAGCCGGCAGATCGAGGTCGGACTGGGCGAGGTCATCGAGCCACTTCTGCGACAGCGAGAACGCCGCCACCTCCTTGGGCTCATGCCAGCGCGCCCAGTAGTCCGCCCCTGCCGGCACGATCTCGCAGCACCCGCTAGCAGCCGAAGCGGTGCGGATCCGCGTGCCGCCGAGGCGCGACTCGCGGTTGCTGAAGGGCTTGAAGGACAAAAGCACGAGATGATGGGGGATCGACTGGCTGATCTCGCCGGCGTTCCGCCGGTTCCACGCCGCCGTCCCGAAATCCGACCGGACAAGCCTGCCCCAGTTCGGCACCGGTGTGTCGGTAGTGGCAACATGGGGGGCTTCGGGTGGAATGGCATCTGACATGTCTATTCCCCGTCCGGCGTGCGGATTTACTAACAACGATGCGCGTATCCTGAAAGCCGCACCCCTCCATGTCGCCTATTCCTTGCTCATCAACAAGGAGAAAGACAATGACAACGAACGACATGAGCAAAAACATCGATGGCAAGGTAGCGGTTGTGATGGGTGCAACGCGCAATCAGGGCCGGGCCTACGCCGTCATGCTGGCGCGCAACGGCTGCCGCGGGGTGGCCGTCCACTATCACGGCGAGGCATCAAGGGGCGAAGCGGAAGAGACCGCCGCCGAGATCAAGCATTACGGTGCCGAGGCGCTTCTGTTCAGCGCCGACCTGACAAAGGTCGCCGACGTGGTGAAATTGTTTGACGCGGTCGACGAGACGTTCGGCCAACTCGACATCGTGGTGAACACAGTCGGCAAGGTGGTCAAGAAGCCGTTCGTAGAGATCACCGAAGCCGAGTTCGACCAGAGCTTTGCAATCAACAGCAAGGCGGCGTTCTTCTGCATGCAGGAGGCAGCCAAACGGATCGCCGACAACGGCCGGATCATCAACATCGGCACGACGCTGCAAGCGGCAACGACCGGGCTCTACGCAATCTACGCCGGGTCAAAGGCGCCGCTCGAACACTTCACACGCGCCCTTGCCAAGGAAATCGGCCACCGGGGCGTCACGGTCAACACCGTGGCACCTGGCCCACTCAACACCTCGTTCTTCTACCCAGTGGAGACGGACGATTCGAAAGCGTTTCTCTCCGGCATGAGCCCCCAGAACCGCCTCGGCGAGATCGACGAAATCACGCCACTGATCGAGTTCCTTGTCGGCCCGGGCGGCGGCTGGGTGACAGCCCAGACCCTCTTCATCAACGGCGGCTTCATCGCCCGCTAAACCCATGACCAACCGGCGTCCGTCGCAAGCGGGCGCCGATCCCACATCGAAAAGCGCCGATGAACCATTCGAGCGGGCCATCGGCTGCCTCGATTTCGGGCGGCACCGGACAGAGGCACCGCCTCGGCCTTGTCGCTCTTCGGCAACCACGAACCGGCCGCGCTCAGCGGCTCCGACCAGTTCGTCCGGGCGCCCATGTGGCCCCTCATCCTATGACCATATGCGTCCCGCCGATAGAAAGCGGCTTTCGCATCCGTCGTACGAGCTCAGTTGCCTTGACCAGGCCCTGTCCCGGCGCCGAAGCATACGACATAAAGCGGGCATGTCCGTCCCGAGTTATGACGTCCGGCACCTCTCCTTTTTCCCGGCCTCCCCCATCCCCTCATCTAGACTTCCACCCCCCAATCTGCTATCGCCCACGGCCAATTGCCCTGTCTCAGGCTGGGCTAGCCACACAATTTTGCCTTCAGGGTCGGTGACTGGGACCGGCTGGTTGGCGGGGTGCAATCGAACCGGGGAACGGTGTTCTCGTGCAGGTACTTGTCCGCGACAACAAGGTCGACCAGGCGCTCCGCGCGCTCAAGAAGAAGATGCAGCGCGAAGGAAAGATCGGATAGTCGTTATTTCGACGTTTTCGAATGTATGTGTGGCGGGGCGAATCATTCGCCGCCGCCATCTTAGTTTATGAACAAATCTCTCGGCACAGCCCGATCTGACCGCATGGAAAGCGAAATCCGGAATGGCATTTATGACGCATGAACAGTCCCGAACCCCGATCCGGTCCGCTTCTGTTTGCAGGGCCGGCAAGTCAGCATTGCCGCTTCTGGCGCTCGTCGCCGCGATTGGCCTTGCCGGATGCCAGACGAACTCCACGGACGCGGTCATCCGCATCGACAAGGCGCAGGGTTCGCAGGAAAACATTTCCTCGCTTAGCTCCGTCATCGCCGCCAATCCGTCGGATCCGGAAGGCTACAACGTGCGTGGATCGGCCTATGGCCGCGCCGGCGAATTCTCCAAGTCGCTGGCCGACTTCAACCAGGCGATCCAGCTCAATCCGAAATTCTACCAGGCCTATGCCAACCGCGCGCTTGTCTACCGCAACATGGGCAAGCAGGCGGAAGCCGCCGCCGATTACTCCTCGGCGCTGCAGATCAACCCGAACTACGATGTCGCCTATATCGGTCGCGGCAATATCTATCGCCTCGCCGGACAAGACGACCAGGCCTTCAACGACTTCTCCAAGGCGATCCAGCTCGGCACGACGGACGGACGCGCCTATCACGGCCGCGGCTTGATCTTCCAGAAGCGCGGCCAGCAGGAAAAGGCGATCGACGATTTCTCCAAGGCGATCTCGCTGTCGCCGAATTCGCCGGAGCCCTACAACGGCCGCGGCATCTCCTATATCGCCAACAAGGATCTCGACAACGCCTTTGCCGACTTCAACCACGCCATCGACCTCGACAACAAGGTGGCGGAATCCTGGTCGAACCAGGCGCTGGTCTATGAACAGCGCGGCGACAAGGCGAAGGCACAGAAGTCCTACCAGCACGCGCTCAATCTCGACCCGCGCTTCCAGCCGGCCAAGGACGGCCTCGCCCGTCTTCGCGGCTGATAGAACGATACCCCGGCGCAACCAGCGCCGGGCATCCCCAGGCATTGCGGAAGGCGTCGTTTCGCAATGCCTCATTGCAAGACCTGCCTGAGTGACACAGTCTTCCCGAAGGCGCCGCAGACTTCCTCAGGACGCCACTGACATGCGAGGCACCGCTTGGCCCAGCTTACATCCGCGTCCCCTAAAATCATCGTCATCGGCGCCGGCATCGTCGGCGCCTCCATCGCTTGGCATCTGGCGATGCGCGGCGCATCCGTAACAGTTGTCGCTACGAAGACCGGCGGCGACGCGACGCCGAATTCCTTTGCATGGATCAATGCCAGCTGGGGCAACCCGGAATTCTATTTTCGGCTGCGGCTGCGCGCCATGCAGGAATGGAAGCGAATGGCCGAAGACCTGCCAACGCTGCCGCTGCAGTGGACCGGCGCCCTGTGCTTCGACTTGTCCGTTGGTCAGCTTGAAGCCTATGCCGTCGAGCATGGTGGCTGGGGCTACGATCTGCGCTCCGTCGCCCGCGACGAGAGCCGCGCTATCGAGCCGCATCTGGCAGACCCGCCGGAATTTGCGCTGTTTGCGGCCGAGGAAGGCTCCGTCGAGCCCGAAATCGCTGCCCGCTGCATGCTCGGCGATGCCTTTCGCCTTGGCACGACATTCCTGCCCAATCTCGTCGTCGAAGCGCTCATCGAGAAAAACGGTCGCATCGTCGGCATCAGGACGGCCGATGGCCCGGTCATGGCCGATCATGTTGTGCTGGCTGCCGGCACGGGGTCGGCCGCCATCGCTGCTTCCGTCGGCATCCATCTGCCGATCACATCGCCGCCTGGCCTCATCGTACATTCGAAGCCGTATCCAAAGCGCCTGAACGGCCTCGTCATCGCCCCGCATCTGCATATGCGCCAGACGACCGAGGGCCGCATCATTGCCGGCGGTGATTTCGGCGGCAGCGATCCCGGCAGCGATGCGCAGGGCGTTGCCGACCGCCTGTTTGCCGAGGTGCGGACGATGCTGGACAATGCTGCGGATCTGGAACTCGAAACATACACCGTTGGATACCGCCCGACGCCCGTCGATGGCTTCCCCATCATCGGCGACACCGGGCAAGCGCCGGGCCTATACCTTGCCATGATGCATTCCGGCGTCACGCTGGCGCCACTGGTCGGACTGCTGGCTGCCAACGAAATCATCGGTGGCACGCCTGACGCCTCCCTGGCGCCGCTGCGTTTCAGCCGGTTCACGTCCGGCACACCTCTGATCAAGCACGGACGCTGATGCGCACCGGCGAAATCGGCGCTCAGCGGGTCATGATATAGCCGACGAAGGCGACAATCACGAAGATAAGCACGCCACCTACCAGTCCCGCATGTCCGAAAAACCCGCCGGCCATGGCAATCAGCAGTGCCGCCACGAACACGCTCAGCAGCTTGGCGCCGTTCAGGAACAGGGAATAGGTCTTCTCGTGCTCGTTATAGTCCATCGGAGCGCCGGTTTCGGATGGACCGGTCGGATGTTCTGCCATGATGATTTCCTCCTCTTGCGCGCCTATCGACCAATGCCCTTGCAACAAGGCGCGGTCGATGGCCCTCCCGCGCAGATGCTCTCATAAAGCGAGACAAGAGGCAATGCGTGACGCCTGGGCAGCAGGAGATCAGGTCAGGCCTGCCGCAGAGTTCCGGCTCGGTTGGCAGCAGCAAAGCGGGCCGTCGGCAGAATGGTCAGCGGCGTCGAGCCCATGGCTTTCGAACGCTGGAACATCATGCGACGCTCGTAGGGCTCGGAGATGAAAAACGGGAAGCGTTCGTAGAGAGCGGTTCGCACTTCCCGCGTGCGCGTCGCCATCAGCGTCAGCGGTATATTGTATTTTCCGACGCCCATTTGCGCCGGAACGACCGTATCGGCGGAAAATACCCGTTTGTAGAACGGCGCATGTTGCGGACTGACGAGTTGCAGCACCCTGTCCGCATCGAAGTAATCGGCTGCCATTGAGGCGATCCGCAGGGTGAGATACGGCAAGGCCGGCATTTCACCGATGATCTCGGGGTCGGCGGCGAAACGGACGGGATCGATCAGCGTCATGCCGCTGTCGAGAAAAGCATCGATTTCCTTCGGGTACATATCGCGGGTGATGCTGATGCGGTGGTCCGGCGTGACGTGGTGAATACGCACCGTACTGATCAGCCGTTCGTCGAAATAGACGCCGAAGACATAGGCATGATCGTCGAAATCGACGGCATCTATAAGCTTGGCGCCATCGAGTGTCAGGATGTTGGCGAGCTTGTAGGCGCGGTATCGCATCCTTGCGACCTCTTCCATGTCTTCCTGTGTCTCGACGCGGCGGTATTCGATGTGATCCAGAACTTCGAGAAGCTTGTTTGAAAAACTGCTTTGAACAACTTCGTTACGCATGACGCCAACGCCCTGAATTCCTAATAGGAGATTAATGCGTGAGCGCGATCCATCTCGCAATGAGCGATTAAAAATTAATTAAGATACATTTTATTAGGGTTAACGTCTTCTAATAACGCGAATAAAATCAATGACATAGAAACTTCAGTGTATGAAAATGTGATTTTTTAGCGAAATTCGATATCTTTTTACGCGACATATTCCACGACCGTGGTGGCACGTTTTGCAT
The DNA here is from genome assembly GCF_007000325.2 of Rhizobium rhododendri. GTDB lineage: Bacteria > Pseudomonadota > Alphaproteobacteria > Rhizobiales > Rhizobiaceae > Rhizobium > Rhizobium rhododendri. The sequence continues at coordinate 2,525,261 of NZ_CP117267.1, forward strand.
CGAGAACGGCCACCATCGACAGCAGCGTGGCGTTCGAAACTGGCTTCGAAAACACGTAGCCCTGCACAAAATCTGCACAGTAATACTGGTTGATGAGGTGGAGCTGGTCCTGCGTTTCGACGCCCTCGACAACGATCTGAAGGCCCAGTTCGCGGCAGAGATTGACAGTACCGCGCAGCAGCTTGAGCCGCCTTTCGTCCTCGGTGATGTTGCGCACGAACGAGCGGTCGATCTTGACGACATCGATCGGCAGCGAATCGAGGTAGGACAGGCTGGAAAAACCGGTGCCAAAGTCATCGATGGCAATGGTTATACCCATGCTGCGCAGCTCGGTCAGGATGGCCCCCACCGTCGCAAGCTCATCCATAAGGCAGCTTTCCGTCACCTCGAGATGCAGGCGCGCTGGCGGCAGGCCCGATGCCGCCAGCGCCTTGCGCACCACGGAGACGATAGCATTGCTGCGCAGGTCCTGGACGGAAAGGTTGACGGACACAGAAATCGTTTCGGGCCAGGCCATGCAATCGTGGCAGGCGAGGTTGAGGATGTGGTGGGTTATGCCGGAAACGATACCCATGTCTTCGGCAATCTGCACGAATGTGTCAGGCGGCACCATACCCCGTTCGGGATGGTTCCAGCGGGACAATGCTTCGCAACAATCGATGCGGCTGCCGTCGGGCAGGAACATAGGCTGGTAGACGACCTGCAATTGGCCCTGCTCTATCGCCTCGCGCAGCTCCTCCTTGAGCTTCTGGCGCTCTATGTAGCGCTCGTCCATCTCCTCCTCGAACTCCGAGCAGCTTCCCTTGGCGCGGGATTTCGCCTCGAATAGCGCAAGGTCGGCCTTGATCTGCCATTCTTCCGGGCGGAACTCCTGGCTGCCGATGATCACGTAGCCCGCACTGACAGAGATCCGGAAGGTGGTGTCGTCGACCTCGTAGTTGCCGCCGATGGCCGCATGCAGTGTCCGTATGCGCTGGCCGAGATCTGCGACATCGTCCTCGTTCGGAAAGAAAACCACGAATTGGTCGCCCATCAGCCGCGCCACGAGCGCGACATCTTTCGCCTCCCGTTTTAAACGAGCTGCGATCTCGGCCAGCAGGTGGTCGCCGACGATATGTCCCTTGATATCGTTGACATGCTTGAACTCGTCGATGTCGAGAACGGCAAACCCGATCGTTCCAGGTTTCGCACGCGCGACAAGACTTTCCTTGACGCGATCAATAAAATATTCGCGGTTGGGCAGGCCTGTCAGTGCGTCGTAGCGCACCATATGCAGGATCTTGCGCTCAGCGCGGATGCGGGAGGTCACATCCTCGAAGATCAGGATGACGACGCCATCGCCACGACGGCTGGCAGAAAATTCGAGGAACAGGTTTTCGCTGAACTGGATCAGCGTCCGCGACAGCGAACCGTCGACAAGCTGCGCCAGCTGCCGCTGGATCAAGCTAGGTAGCGAGCCGTCGATGAAGGAATTGCGCACGCCGTAGCGCAGCACGACGTCGAGTTCGCAATCCTTGAGCTGCTCCTGGTTTGTTAGATGCAGCAGTTCGCAGGCTTTGCGGTTGACGACCAGAATGCGATTGTTCGCATCCAGCATGAAGAGGCCGTGCGTCATGTTGTTGAGCGCCGTGTCGAAGCGATCGTTGATCAGCGAGATTTCGCGCGCCGCGATCACGTTCTTGTAGAGAAACTCCCGCACCCCTGTGGCCATCGACCGCGTCGTCAGCACGAAGGGGATGAGGGTCACCGACAACAGCTGCATATAGGGATCGCGCAAAAGCAGGAAGCCGAGGCTGATCGGCAGCGATGCGGAGATCGTCTGAAGGTTGACCGCCTTCGAAGATCCGTAATTGCGTCCGACAACCGCCACCATCGAGGCAAGCGTGACCGCAACGCAGGCGATCTCGGCGAACATGTCCTGCAGGACAAACACGGCAAAGCCGCTGCCGATACCAAGGAGCGTGGTGGTGGAGACGCCCCCGTACAGATAGCGGCGCTCCCACAGCGCAATATCCTCACGGCTCATCGCCGACTTGTCGGCGGTATCGAAGCGATGAAACCAATAGATGCGATAGGCGCAGACGGCGATGAAAACAGCTGTGAGGTAGAGATAGAAGTGCGACCCGGATTTTGAAAAGACGGCAGCATAGGTCATGATCTGCACGATCATGCCCGTGAAAAGCGTGCTGCGATTTCCAAACAGTGAACTTACGAATGACAGGTAGACATCTGTCGGAACGCCGTTCGGGTCTTGAGGCTTCATCCACAGTCCCCCTGATACGCGGCGGACAATAGGTCAAACCCCTTAAAAAATAATTGCCCATTCGCCTGACATTGGACAGGCATTAACGATTGCAACGTCTATCGAACACCGGCGACAGTATTAAAACTTCGCTTTTACCGCGACTTTTTAATGTGCGATCTCGACCTGCCTATAGGCCAGCAACATGGCTCAAAGCTTGCCCGCACGTTGCTGGATCATCATGAACGTGTCGAATGTGTACTCGGAAAGCTGCATCCAGAGATAGGCATCCTTTTTAAAAGCAACCTGATCGTCATAGATCTTCTTGAAATATGGATTTGCCTTTGAAAGATCGGCGTAGATGGCCGCGGCTGCCTGAAAGCAGGCTTCCATGATTTCTTGGCTGAACGGCCGCAGCGTTACGCCTTGGCTGACGACCGCCTTCAGAGCCTGAGGGTTTTTCACATCGTATTTTGCCAGCATGTTGGAGTTGGCAAAGGCGCAGGCGTCGGCAAGGACGGTCTGGTATGACTTCGGAAGCGCATTCCATTTTTCGAGGTTGAAGAGCGCGTGGATGACCGCGCCACCCTCCCACCAGCCTGGATAATAGTAGAACTTTGCAACCTTCTGGAATCCAAGCTTCAGGTCGTCATAGGGACCGACCCACTCGCACGCGTCAATCGTGCCCTTTTCCAGCGCCGAATAGATATCGCCGACAGCAAGCTCCTGCTGCGGGACGACGCCCACTTTCGAAATCACCTTGCCGGCCAGCCCCGAGATGCGCATCTTGAGCCCGCGCAGGTCGTCGAGCGTATTGATCTCCTTGCGGAACCAGCCGCCCATCTGCACGCCGGTATTGCCGGCCGGAAGACCGTAGAGCCCCTGCGTCGCATAAAACTCGTTCATCAGCGCATTGCCGTTTCCCTGGTAGTACCAGGCGTTCGTCAGTCGCGCATTGAGACCGAACGGCAGCGTCGTACCGATGGCGTAAGTCGGATCCTTGTTCCAGAAATAATAGGAGCAGGTGTGGGCGGCGTCGACAGTTCCCGCGCTGACCGCATCGGCAGCCTGCAGGCCCGGAACGATCTCGCCGGCTTCGAACGTCTGGATGGTGAAATTGCCGTCAGTGGCATCCGAAACCCGGCTGGCAATGTCATCGATGCCGCCATAGATCGTGTCGAGGCTTTTCGGAAAGGACGAGGTCATACGCCAGGTGACCTTCGGCGTCTGCTGTGCAAGCGCTGGCGCGGCCAGCGCCGTCGAAGCGGTGGCGGCAGCCCCCATCAAACCCGCTTTCCTGATGAAGGAACGACGATCCATCACAATTCTCCCCCGTGGACAAACCGGCAGGGCGTCCACCCGTGCCGGTCTCGGTACGGCCGGTTCGAACTAAACATTTCAACCCCCGCGTTTCAACCCTCAGTATCCCCGCAGACAGCGCGGAATCTTGACTTCGCTAGCATTCTACGTTCCTAACGATCTTATAAATCGGGCATTTTTACCGGAGCCTTGCATGTCCAAGCCAATCATCGCCATTCCTGCCGACTTCCGGACGATGGAGGGCGGCGGATGGCACGCGGTCCAGCACCAGTATATCCGCGCCGCTCTCAATGCCGCAGGCCTGATGGCGCTGATAGTGCCCGCCATGGAAGAGGGCTACGACACCGACGCCATACTCGACCGCGTCGACGGCGTGCTGGTGTCCGGCGCCGCGAGCAATGTCCACCCGTCGCTCTATGGCACGGAGCCGACCGAGGAACACGGGCCCTTCGACCCGGCCCGTGACGCGACCTCGCTGCCTCTGATCCGCCATGCCATAGATCGCGGCATGCCGCTGCTCGCCATCTGTCGCGGCATCCAGGAACTGAACGTCGCACTCGGGGGCACGCTTGACAGCGAAATCCAGGAGAAGCCCGGCCGCGACGATCATCGTAAACCGCCGGTACCCGAGCGCGACGCCATGTATGCCATCCGCCAGACAGTGCGGATCAGGGAAGGCTCCTGCATCGCCCGCTATCTCGGCAGTGACGATATTCTCGTCAATTCGCTGCATCGCCAGGCCATCGCCACCCCGGCTCCCCGCCTGCAGGTCGAGGCGACGGCGCCGGACGGAACGGTAGAGGCCGTCTCTGTGATCGATGCCAAGGGCTTCGCTGTCGGTGTCCAGTGGCATCCAGAATATTGGGCCGAGACCGATACGCCGTCGCGGCAGTTATTCGAAGCCTATGGGGACGCGGTACGCGCCTACGTGGCAGTCCGCACTCCCCGATAGAACAAGCGTCCGCATCAACGCTTGAGCGGTGTTTCCGGGACGGGCGTGACCGCATGACCGTTTTCCAGCCATGAGATGATATTGCCGGCCACCAGGTCCGCCATCGCATCGCGGGTCTGCACCGTCGCAGAACCGAGATGCGGCAGCAAGGTCGCATTCGGAAGGGCTAGCAGCGCTTCGGGAACATGAGGCTCATTGTAAAAGACATCCAGGCCGGCTGCACCGAGCATACCGTTGCCAAGTGCGGCAGCCAGCGCATCCTCATCCACGGACCAGCCTCGGCCGACATTGATCAGCACGCCATTCGGCCCAAGCGCCGACATGATCTCGGCATCGATAACCTTGTGGGTCGCGGCAGTCTTCGGGACGATGGCAATCAGCGTGTCGACCGCCTCGGCCATCTCCCTGAGCGTCGGATAATAATCGTATTCGACGTCAGGATAGCGGGTGCGCGTATGGTAGCTGATCTTCACCTTGAATGGCGCCAGCCGATGGGCGATCTCCTTACCGATGCGGCCAAGCCCGAAAATACCGACATGACGTCCTGTCAGCGAGAACGGGGCCAGCGGATAGGCGCCGTTTTTCCAGTTCCCCTGGCGAAGCCACTGTTCGGCCGTGGGGAATTGCCGAAGCGTGTTCAGCAGCAGGCCGATCGTGGTATCGGCAACCTCGTCGTTCAGCACATCCGGCGTATTGGTGACGACGACGCGCCGCGCCACGGCATGCGCAACGTCGACGCCGTCATAACCGACCCCGAAACTCGCAATCAGTTGCAGGTTTGGCAGCTGGTCCATCCAGGCGGACTCGAACGTGCCTGACGAGGCGACGGTGTGGATCCGCTCGGCAACCGCCGGCTCGATCGCCAGTCGCTGGCTGCGCCCGACGACCAGGACATCGAAACGCTCCTTGAGTTTTTCGGCAACACGAGGATGAACGTCGGAAAGAACGAGGACGGTGGGACGCGTATCTGGCATGGACTTCTCTCGGTGATGGTTCAGGAGCGCGGGCGATAGGGCTCGGTGGATTGGCGGATGCGCATCTCGGGCTTTATGAGATGGATACCGTCCGGTTCGTGGCTGCCCGCCAGCCTATCCAAAAGCGCGCGCGCTGCAAGCCTGCCGACCTCTGCCTGGCCGTTCCAGACCGTCGTCAGAGCAGGCGTGGCGATGGCCGCTTCCTCCAGATCGTCGTATCCGGTGACGGAAATATCCTTGCCGGGGACCAGTCCGGCACGGGCGATACCGTTCATCAACCCGATTGCCACCAGATCGTTCCAGCATACGGCGGCGGTCGGCTTTTGCGGCAGGGAGAGAAAGTGGACGGCGGCCTCGAAGCCGCCCTGCTTGGAGCGGGGCCCCGGAATGCGCAGGTCCGGATCGACCTCGATGCCGGCCTTTCGCAGCGCGTTGACATAGCCATGATAGCGGTCGCGGCCGGTCGAGGTCTGGTCGGTGCCGCCGATCATGGCGATGGAGCGGTGGCCGAGGCTGATCAGGTGATTGGTCGCCAGCGAAATACCGTAGCTGTCGTCGCCCCGGAACGTCGGCAGACCGAGCGCCTCCATCGAACGAGCCACGAGGATGGCCGGCATGCCGTTTTCCTCGGCGAGCGCCAGATCTTCCGGCGGCGTGCCGATGGCCGGCGACATGATGACGCCGTCGCCGCCGAGCTGCAGCAGCGTCTCGATGAAGGTCCGCTGCTTCTCGACCGAATCGTAGTGGTTGGACAGGATGAAAGTATGGCGGCTGCGGTCGAGTTCGGTCTCGATAGCCTTCAGGATCTCGCCGTAGAATGGGTTCATGATGTCGTGCACGACGACGCCGATGATGCCGGAGCGCGAGGTCCGCAGGCTCGCGGCACGGCGATTGTAGATATAACCGAGAGCCCTCGCCTGGTCCTTGATGCGCTCCCGCGTGGTAGCCGCGACAAGCGGGCTGTCGCGCAATGCCAGAGATACGGTCGCCGTCGAAATTCCCAGCGTTCCGGCAATCGTCGATAGTTTTATTTTTTGTACCACATCATCTCCCCGGCACGCCGTCATTCGCGTCACCGGGATTTAAAATATTTAGTTCGCGATTAAAATCAACGTTATTTTGACGATATATTTGAAATCAGTCCTCGGCTTCGATCTGCTCCTCGCCCTCCCCGGCCAGCAGATTATTGTCTATGGCTTTCAGCAGGCGCACCGCGGTCCTTATTTCCTTTTCGGAAAACCCGCGCGTTGCCAGCGCGTCGCAGGCTTGCGCCGAGGCATTGATCTGCGCCACGGTGTTGCGACCGCTGTCGGTGAGATAGACCTTCGTCAACCGCGCATCGTCAGCATCGGCGCGGCGTTCGACGAAACCCTGCGCCTCCATCCGGCCGATGGTCCGGGTGATCGTCGGCGCCTTGACCCCGAGCTTGTGGGCGAGGCTGCCCGCCGGCAGGCCGTCTTCCTCGGCAAGCGCCAGGATGACACCGTCCTGCCCGGCATAGAGACCGCTATCGCCGAGATTGCGGGTGATGGCCGTGCGCATCGACCGGGCCGCCTGGGTCAGCGCCGGCGACAGATCGGCCAGCGTGTACTCAGCCTGATCCTTTTTCTTGGCCGACTTGGTTTTCTTGCTGTCCTTGTTCTTCTTCGCCATTGTGTGTCCGCCGTCTTTCCGCTCGTGCATCACCGGGATATGACATCGCAAACGACGTTGACATAAACAAGGGGCACATTCGCACATGACGCGACCGTCATTTCGCTTCGCAGACAATAATACCGACCTGCAGCCGCGGGAACGCGCCGGCTGGATCGCCATCCTGCCACTCGGCGCCCACGAACAACACGGCCCGCACCTGCCGCTCGAGACCGATACGCTGATCGCCGCAGGCATCGTCGATCGCCTCGAGCAACGCCTGCCTAGTGACCTGCCCGTCACGGTGCTGCCGGTCGAACCGGTCGGCTACTCCCCGGAGCATCTGCATGTCGCCGGTACCCGGTCCCTCGCCTATCAGGATGCCATCGAACGCTGGCTCGGCATCGCCGCCGACCTCCATCGCCTGGGCATCCGCAAACTCGTCCTGCTCAACGCCCACGGCGGCAACGCGCCGCTGATGACCATCGTCGCCACCGAGGCTCGCATCCGCTTCGACATGCTGGTCGTCGCCACAAGCTGGACGCGCTTCGGCGTGCCCGATGGCGTGATCTCTCCGGAGAACAAGGCGATTGATATCCACGCCGGCGATGTCGAGACGTCGGTCATGCTGGCGCTTCATCCAGACGCCGTAGACATGACCCAGACCGCGGATTTCCCCTCCCGCCAGTCGGGTTTTGCAGGGCGCTTCCGCCACCTTCGCGCCTACGGCCCGCACGCATTCGGCTGGAAGATGTCCGACCTCAACGAACAAGGAGCCGCCGGCAACGCGGCGGCAGCCACAGCGGAAAAAGGCGAGGCGCTGATCGCGCATGCAATTGGCGGACTGATAGAACTGCTGCAGGATGTGGATGCTTTCGAGGTCGCTGAGCTGCGCTAGCCAAAACTTGCGCTACTGCGGTAGATCGCCCATATTGCCTTAGGCTGTATCGCCGAACAGGAGGCGGATATGCGCATTTCCATCGCCGAGGCAGAAGGGCAACTCACCGAGCTGGTGCGTCTTGCGGCACAGGGCGAAGAGGTCGTCCTGACCCAGGCCGGAGGCCCTGCCGTGAAGCTTGAATTGGTGCCGGAGGTGAGGGCATCGATGACGCTCGAGGAAAAATCAGAATTGGTTGCCCGTCTTCAGGCAGAAGTTCGCCGCAAAAATCTTCCGCCGGGACCGGATGCGGCCCGCAGCCAAGACTTTCTCTATGATGAATTCGGTCTGCCGATATGATCGTTATCGACACTTCGGCTCTTGTCGCAATGCTGCTGCTTGAGCCGAAGGCATCGGTATGCAGTGAGGTCTTCAATCGCGAAACCGAGATCTTGATATCTGCAGGAACAGTAGTAGAGGCATTGATTGTCGCCAGACGTCGCAACATCTCTGAACAGATGACAGAATTATTAGCATCGCCTTTCATCACGATCGTGGATGTCGATAGGGATCGCGCGCGACTGGCCGGCGAAGCATTTGACCGCTGGGGGAAGAGCATCAACGCCGCCGCCCTCAACTTCGGCGATTGCTTCTCCTACGCCACGGCCCGGGAATTCGGCTGCCCCCTGCTCTTCATCGGCGATGATTTTGCCCGCACCGATATCGTCCCCGCCATCGCGCCGTGACGGGAATGTGATTCTATTACAATAAAAGCCTTTGAACTGCCGGAACCGTATCCTTATATGGTGACCGACCCCATTTCCGCCCTTGCGGCCCCCTCCAGTTTTCGAGGCTCCCATGACCGAACCTGTTGCTCTCAAGCCAATCCCCGTCACCGTGTTGACCGGCTATCTCGGCGCCGGCAAGACGACGTTGCTGAACCGCATCCTGTCGGAGAGCCATGGCAAGAAATACGCCGTCATCGTCAATGAGTTCGGTGAAATCGGCATCGACAACGATCTGATCGTCGAATCCGACGAAGAAATCTATGAAATGAACAACGGCTGCGTCTGCTGCACGGTGCGCGGCGACCTCATCCGCGTCGTCGAGGGCCTGATGCGGCGCCCCGGCCGCTTCGATGGCATCATCGTCGAGACCACCGGCCTTGCAGACCCCGTCCCGGTTGCCCAGACCTTCTTCATGGACGACGACGTCCGCACCAAGACTGAACTCGATGCCGTCGTCACGTTGGTCGATGCCAAGCACCTGCCGCTGCGCCTCAAGGACAGCCGTGAGGCAGAGGACCAGATCGCCTTCGCCGATGTCGTCATCATCAACAAAACCGATCTCGTCTCGCCGGCCGAGCTTGCCCAGATCGAGGATGTGGTGCGCGCAATCAACCCGGCCGCCCGCGTCTACAAGACCAGCCGCTCCGGAGTCGATCTCGCCCACGTGCTCAACCAAGGTGCCTTCAACCTGGAACGGGCGCTGGAAAACGACCCGCATTTCCTGACTGCCGGTGACGAGCACGTCTGCGGCCCGGATTGCGACCACGACCACAGTCACGATCATCACGATCACGACCACCATGATCACGGGCATCATGACCATGGGCACGACCACCATGGACATGATCATCACGGCCACGACCATCATAACCACGGCCCCTCGCCGATCCACGACGTCACTGTCCAGTCTGTGTCCCTGCGCGGCGGCGAGATGATCGCAGACCGCTTCTTCCCGTGGATCCAGAAGATTACCCAGACCGAAGGCCCGAACATCCTGCGCCTGAAGGGCATCATCGCTTTCAAGGGCGATGCCGAGCGCTATGTCATCCAGGGTGTCCACATGATCATCGAGGGCGACCACCAGCGCCCGTGGAAGGACGGCGAAATCCACGAAAGCCGCCTCGTCTTCATCGGTCGCGAACTTGACCGCGAGAAGCTGGAAGCCAGCTTCAAGGCCTGCCAGGCGGCCGCCTGATGCCGACAGTTGCGCCGATTGATATCGACGGCCATGTCCTGGCCGTCGAGTTCCTGAACGATGTTCCCTATTTCATTGGAGCCGACGGCACAGTTCGCAGGTTCGAGGGCGGCGAGAAGGTGACGGAAGCCCATCAGGGCCTGCTCACCTGCGTCCGCGACACCCATAGCGAAAGCCTGATCGTCGGTGGCGAAAGCGGCAAGGTCCAGCGTATCACCTCCGACGACGACATCACGCAGATTGCCGAAGCCCCGCGAAAGTGGATCACCCAGGTGGCATCAGGTCCCCAGGGCGCCATCGCCTACGCCCACGGCAAGACGACCTATGTCGTGCTGGCCGATGGCAGCACCAAGGAATTCACCGAAGAGCGCACGGTCGAAGGCATCGCGTTTGCACCGAAAGGCCTGAGGATCGCCGTGGCGCGCTACAACGGCGTGACGTTGCACTGGGTCGGCACGTCAGGTGCGTCTGTCGATCTCGATTGGAAAGGCGCCCATAACGGCGTTACCTTCTCGCCGGACGGCCAGTTTGTCGTCACGACAATGCAGGAAAATGCACTGCATGGCTGGAAGCTAGATCCAAAGGCAGGCTCAGACGCCCGCCATATGCGCATGACCGGCTATCCCGCCAAGGTAAAGTCGCTGTCCTGGTCCGCGAAGGGCAAGTGGCTCGCGTCCTCGGGCGCTCCCGCCGCCATCGTATGGCCGTTCCAGGGAAAGGACGGGCCGATGGGCAAGGCGCCTCTGGAGCTCGGCACCCGCGCCAACATCATGGCGACCTGCGTGCGCTTTCATCCCGCCGAAGACATCGTCGCCATCGGCTTTATCGACGGCATGATTCTGGCCGTCCGGATAGCCGACGGCAAGGAGGCGCTTTTGCGCCGCCCGGGCAACGGCGCGATCACCTCGATGAGCTGGAGCAAATCCGGCAAGACGATGGCTTTCGCATCGGCTGCCGGCGATTGCGGTGTCGTCGACATAGCGGCATAGCTGCCAAACGTATCAGTCGGACGCTCCGTCGAGCGTCCAGACTATGGCACGGAAGCCTTATGGTCTTCCTTCGGCAATTCGAAGGTCGTCCCCTTCTTCTCGTAGCCGAAGCCGGCGAGTAGAGCCACGGCGGCAGCCACGATGACGGCCACAAGCAGCAGCGCATAGGCGTAATTGCCGTTCCAGTGGCTGGCCAGGCCCGCCTGCAGCGTGGCGTTGCCGGAGGCGAGCAGGTTGCCGAGCTGATAGGCGAAGCCCGGAAAGGTGCCGCGTACCTCTGACGGCGATAGCTCGTTCAGGTGCGCCGGTACGACACCCCATGCGCCCTGGACGAAAAACTGCATGAGGAAGGCGCCCGCCGCCAGCATCACCGGTGTCTGCGCCAGCGTCCATAGCGGAGCGATCGGAATGGCAATCAATGCAGCGATGACGATGGCCTTGCGACGGCCGATCCGCTGCGAAAGGCTGCCGAAGAACAACCCGCCAAGGATCGCGCCTATATTGTAGACGATGGCGATTGCGCCGACTGTGTGGGTGGAATACCCGCGCTGGGTTTCGAGGAAAGTCGGGTAGAGATCCTGCGTCCCGTGACTGAAGAAATTGAACGCGGTCATCAGCACGACCGACCATATGAACAGGGGAATGTTTTCGCGCAGGACAGTGAGGAAAGGCCGCCGTGCCCGATCCTTGTTCTTAAGGAATGACGGCGATTCCTCGACATTACGGCGGATATAGAGAACCAGCAGCGCCGGAAATGCGCCGATGATGAACATCCCACGCCAACCGATCACCGGGAACAGGAAGAAGAACACAAGCGACGCAATGAGATAGCCGCATGGGTAACCCGCCTGCAGCACGCCCGAGACGACGCCGCGCGCCTTCTCCGGGATCGTTTCCATGACGAGCGATGCACCGACGCCCCACTCGCCACCCATGGCGATGCCGTAGAAGACGCGAAAGACGATGAGCATCGTGAGGCTGGTCGAAAAGCCCGACGCCAGCTCGAACACGGAATAAAGCAGCACGTCGACCATGAGCGTCGCCCGCCGGCCGAACTTGTCGGCAGCAAAGCCAAAAATCAGTGCGCCGACCGGCCGCATTGCCAAAGTCAGAAAGAGGGCGACGGAGACCGCCGAAATATCCGTCTTGAACTCCTCGGCAATTGATTTCAGGACGAAAACGAGAATGAAGAAATCGAATGCATCGAGCGTCCAGCCGAGAAAGCTGGCGATGACGGTGTTGCGCTGTTGTGGGGTAAGCGAGCGGATATCATCTATGGCGGACATGGGGCCTCCGGTCCGAAGATGGCGGCAAGGCGGGCATTGTCCGGAAGCCGTCTGGTGAATGAACGGGCCCGTATGATATCGGCTGTCGGCGGCTTTTTGGCGCGATCTTTGCTGGGCCAACAGCACGTCGATATCAAACGCGCTACCGGACCTCAAACATCAGGGATAGAAAAAAGGTTCCGCCGAATGCGAGGTTGACGCGATTGTGATACCCCGAGCGAGGCAGGTAGTACACGCAATCACATGCGGGGGAAGCGACGACGCTGTCCATGCAGCGTCGTCACGTCATCTATCCGAAATCAGGCCGCGCGGCGCGATTTGGCCTGCGTGAGCCTGCGGCCGTTGGCGACCAGCATGCCTGCAGCACCTTCCAGCCATGCGTCCTTCAGTTCCAGCGCCAGGAAACGATGACGCTCGAATGGGCCGGGCATGACGAGATGGCACGCTTTTTCGGCAAAGAAGCCAAAGCGTTCGTAATAGGCGGGATCGCCGACCAGCAAGATGGCACCATGGCCGCGCTGCTTCGCCTCGAGAATGGCAGCCCGCATCAGGGCCGCACCAATGCCCTTGCCCTCGTGGTCCGAATCAACAGCGAGAGGCCCGAGCAACAGGGCATCGACGGCCTGTGTTTCGCGGTTCACACCGGCCTCGATGTTCCAGAGACGCACGGTCCCGATGACATGGCCGCTGCGGTCGCGGGCAACAAGTGCCAGGCCTTCGGCCGGAATGCAGCCGCGACGCAGCTTTTCGGAGGATTTCCGTGTGCGACCGGCACCCATGGCGCGGTTCAGCAGGTTCTCGCGGGCAACGACGTCGCCTGCGTTTTCGTGGTCGATTGCGAAAGTGGACGGCGCAAAGAGTGCGCGTACAGAATCAAGAACAGCGGCCATATCGGCCTCCCGTACCCAATACCGTTATGAGCGGCGGTGAATGAAAATTGTGAAGGTGCCGCCCCGGTCTTTCCCGGGGCCGGCGAAGTCGACCTAGATGACGTAGGACTTCAGCGGGTCGAACCCGTTGAAAGCCACAGCCGAATAGGTCGTCGTATAGGCGCCGGTGCCTTCGATGAACACCTCGTCGCCGATCGTCAGAGACAATGGCAGCGGATAGAGGTTCTTCTCATAGAGCACGTCGGCCGAATCGCAGGTCGGGCCGGCAATGATGCAAGGCTCCATTTCGTCGCCGTCGCGCTCGGTGCGGATCGGATAGCGAATGGCTTCGTCCATCGTCTCGGCGAGACCGCCGAACTTGCCGATGTCGAGGAAAACCCAGCGGGCTTCGTCATTGTCCGACTTCTTCGAGATCAGCACGACTTCCGCCTTGATGACGCCGGCGTTGCCGACCATGCCGCGACCTGGCTCGATGATCGTCTTCGGGATCTGGTTGCCGAAGTGATCGCGCAGGCTCTGGTTGATGGCCTTGCCATAGGCTTCGGCAGCAGGAACGTCGCGCAGGTACTTGGTCGGAAATCCACCGCCCATGTTGACCATCTGCAGGTGGATGCCCTGCTTGCCCAGCGAAACGAACACGCGCTTGGCATCGGCAAGAGCCGAGTCCCAGGCATCGACCTTGGTCATCTGCGAGCCGACGTGGAACGACACGCCATAGGATTCAAGGCCGAGCTGATGTGCATAGACGAGGACGTCGACTGCCATCTGCGGAACGCAGCCGAACTTGCGCGACAGAGGCCATTCGGCACCTTCGCCATCCGTCAGCACACGGCAGAATACGCGGGCGCCAGGAGCGGCTCGGGCCATCTTCTCGACTTCTTCATGGCTGTCCACGGCAAAAAGGCTGACACCGAGTGCATGCGCACGGGCGATGTCGCGTTCCTTCTTGATCGTGTTGCCGAAAGAGATGCGAGCAGGCGTTGCGCCAGCGTCGAGCGCCATTTCGACTTCGGCGACAGACGCGCAATCGAAGTTGGAGCCCATGCCGGCCAGAAGCTTCAACACTTCAGGAGCCGGGTTTGCCTTGACGGCATAATAGATCGAGCTGTCCGGCATGGCGTGGCGGAAAGCATGAAAATTGTCGCGGACCACGTCGAGATCCAGCACTAGGCAAGGGCCGTCGGGACGTCGGGTTGCGAGAAAGTCGCGGATGCGCTGAGTGGTCATGGTTAGTCCCTTCAATACAGGCTCCGGCGGTCAGACCGGAGGACAAAGGGCATACGCGAATCCACGCTAGGACCCAGCCGGTGGAGACCCCGGATCCTTGACGAACGCACGATGCTCGATCAGTGAACCAACGCCACAGGATGGCATAGGTTCGGCTTTGTCTGCCTTGGATTGGAGGTTTCCCTACCGCACTTCCGGCAATGATGGTGTGCCTCTTCAGTAACCCCGGCTGATGGAAAGCCGGAAGAGAACAAAAAGGCCCGCACCGTCGTTGCTTCAGATGTCCTCGCATTTCTCGGAAGGCCGAGATAGCGACTGGAGGGGTTAATTCCAGGTACCTTACCGTATCCTCACCAATTAGAGGACCAGCGGACACCCATGGGCACGTGCGACTTTGGGCTGACCGGGAGATAAGAACATTCGTTGTAACAATCAAGAATTTTCTTGGCTAAAGGCAAAAAAAATGCGCGGCGTCAACTGGATGCCGGAAATCCTTGCTGACGAGGGCGAAAAGCCCTCCGAATGATGGAGCAAAGTGCTGGCTCCAAGACCGCCACGCTTGGCTGAGGGCATATGGTAAAACTTGACACCAACCCGGGATTCGTCATGGGTCTATCCGGTTGAAGAACAGGATTACCACGAAAAATGGACACCCTCACCCGCATACGCGCCTTCATCGATGTCGTCGAAGCCGAGGGTTTTTCGGCCGCCGCCCGCAAGACCGGGCGCTCGAAGGCGTTGCTGTCGAAATATGTGCGGGAACTCGAAGACGAACTCGGCGCGCTGCTGCTGAACCGAACCACCCGGCAATTCTCGATGACGGAAGCTGGCCACACCTATTTTCGCACCGCCTCCGATATCCTGAAAGAGATCGACAATCTCGCCGACCTCGTCCGTGAAAACAACGTCCAGCTCAAAGGGCGGCTGAAGGTCTCGGTGCCGCGCACCTTCATGGATGCGGATGTCGGCCAGTCGCTGATCGACTTTGCCAAGGAAAACCCGGATCTTTCGCTGGAGATCGCTGCAGAGGACCGCTTCGTCGACCTGATCGAGGAGGGCTTCGATGTCGCCGTCCGTGTTACGAAACTCGAGGATTCCGGCATGATCGCCCGGAAAATCTCGGATTTTCGCGTGCATATCTGCGCCACGCAGGAGTTTCTCGACCGCCATCAACCCCTCGATCATCCGAGCGACCTTTCCCGCATCCCCTTCATCATCGACACCAACAACCGTGCGCAGGGCAGCATCCGATTTTGCAACCCCGACAGCACCTGGTTCAATGTCCCCATCACCGGCCCGATGGAGGTCAACAGCCCGCATGCAACATTGCGCGCCGCGCTGGCCGGCATCGGTTTTGCCATCGTACCAGACTTTATCGCCCGCAAGAGCATCGAGAGCGGCGCACTGGTGACATTGTTCAACGACTACATACCGACAGATCGCGGCATCTACGCCGTCTACCCGCATCGGCGCTACCTGCCAGCAAAGGTACGCATCTTCGTCGACTACCTGCACAACTGGTTTCGCAAGAACGGCTAGGCTCCCTGCCACACTTGGACCGGTCCCAATTCCGTCTCATTTTTTCACGAAGTTGCACCATGAACGATGACCTGCGATGCGCCGAGGGCTCATGAATAAAACAACCCTCCTGCTCGCCGCAATGCTGTTGCTGGCGCCCGCCGCAGCATTTGCCCACCCGCATATTTTCGTGCAGGCGCGGCTTGAGGTGGTGGCCGGCGATGACGGCAACGTCAAGGAGCTTCAGAATGTCTGGCGGTTCGACGAGGTATTCTCGTCTTCGGTGCTGATGGATTTCGACAAGAACGCCAACCTGAAGCTCGACCCGGACGAACTGACTGCAGTCGGCGCCACCGTGCGCGATTCGCTTGCCGACTACGATTACTACGTGAACATGTCGTTGAACGGAAAGGCGATTAAGGTGAACAAGCCTGATGTCATTCACGTCGACTACAAGGACGGACAGTTGTTGATGTTCTTCAAGGTCTCGCCGGCAGAGCCGATGCCGATGAAGGGTAACCGACTTTCCTTCGGCATCTACGACCCGACGCTCTACACCTCGATCGACTTCCCGACAGACGGCGACCTCGTGACCATCGGAAGCACCTTCAAATCCTGCACCACGAAGGTCGTGCGCCCCGACCCGGACGAGGTTATCGCCGAGAACAAGTCATCGCTGACCGACGCCTTCTTCAACGACCCCACCGGGACGACCATGTCGAAACTGTTTGCAACACGGATCGATGCCCAATGCTGAACCGCCGCCTTGCCTTTGCGTCGCTTGCAGTTGCGCTCCTCCTCGCCGCAACCGGCCTCGCGCACGCCACCGGGTCGCCTCTCGGCATCGGCACCGCTGAACCGAGCTTCCAACCAATCGGCGGCCCTCTTGCGCCAATCTTCCTTTACGTCAACGACCAGCAACAGGCGTTTTACCGCGCCCTGACCCAATCGATCGGCGCCATGCGCAAGGATCCTTGGCAGCTCTCGACATTGATCGGATTATCCTTCGCCTACGGAATTTTCCACGCGGCCGGTCCCGGCCACGGCAAGGCGGTGATCTCGTCCTACATGGTTGCGAACGAGATCCAGTTGAAACGCGGCATCGCGATTTCCTTCGTGTCCGCCTTCGTCCAGGGCGTGGTTGCCATTGCCGTCGTTGGTGCCGCCTATTTCGTGCTGCGTGGCAGCGGCATCACCATGACCGAGGCGACCAACGCCATGGAGATCTCCTCCTTCGTGATGGTCATATTGTTCGGCTGCTGGCTGCTGTTTCGCAAATTGCGCTCAATGATGCGCGCCATGCCCGAGCGCCGCATGGAAATGGCGACCCCTGCCGGCCCTGTCAGCGTCGCGCTGTTCGACAGCGGTGCCTTCGCCCGCAACGACGCAACCGTGGCGTCTGCCGGCCAGTTTAACTGCGATGCCCCGACCCTTGGAACGGCCGGGGTGGTCTGCGAGGATTGCGGACGTGCGCACCTGCCCGATCCCTTGCTTCTGAAAGCGGAGCATTTCAGCGCGCGTGAAGCCTGGTCGGCCATTGTCGCCGTCGGCCTTCGCCCCTGCTCCGGCGCCCTGCTGGTCATGACCTTCGCAATGCTCAACGGGCTCCTGCTCGGCGGCGTGCTGTCGGTGTTCGCCATGTCGCTCGGCACGGCCATCACCGTGTCGATGCTGGCGATCATGGCAGTCACTGCCAAGGGGCTCGCGATGCGCCTTGCCGGGCCGGGATCGGCAAAGTCCACCTGGGTGGGCAACGGCATAGAGCTTCTCGGCGCCGTCTTCGTGATTGTAACGGGTATCGTCCTGCTGGGCGCGTCGCTGCAGACCTAGAGATCAGGACCGGTTGCGTCGCTGATATCTAGCCCGCAGCCAGAAGATCAGAAAAAAGCAGAGAATGACGGCGGCGCCGAAACCCGTCGCCAGCCAGGGTGAAAATTGACCGATCCACAACACGGCATCCGGCATCAGGTACAGCACCGTACCAGCGCCGAGCAGGATGATCGCTGCAGCGATTGCTGACGATTGGTCTTCCGACTTTTTATCGGTCAAGCAGCTTACCCCTTGAAGCGCCGATGGCGCGACTGCGCGTCGGGAGCCGATCGATGGCGAACTGCCGGTCCGACACGTGCCGGCAGTCTCGAACGTGTATCAGCCGCGCAGTGCCGCAGCTTCCGCCGCAAGCTTGGTGATGCCCGCCCAGTCGCCCGAAGCGATCAGTTCCTTTGGCGCCACCCAGGACCCGCCGACGCAGATGACGTTCGGCAACGACAGATAATCGCGGGCATTCTTCAGAGATACGCCGCCCGTCGGGCAGAACATCGTCCCGGCCAGCGGCGACGAAAGCGCCTTGAGATAGCCAGCACCGCCTGCCTGCTCGGCGGGGAAGAACTTCAACACCTGATAGCCCTCTTCGCGTAGCGCCATGACTTCGCTCGCGGTCGCCGCACCCGGCAGCAAGGGAACGCTCGACTGTCTCGCGACATCGAGCAACTCCTGCGTCGTGCCCGGGCTGACGATGAATTTCGAACCGGCTTCGACGGCCGCTTCCCAATGGGCGACGTTGAGGATGGTACCGGCACCAACCTCGGCGCCTTCGACTTCGTCGGCCACGGCGCGCACCGCATCCAGAGCTGCCGCCGTGCGCATGGTGATCTCGATCGCCTTCAGTCCACCGGCGACCAGGGCCCGGGCAAGCAAGACTGCCGACTTCACGTCGTCGACGATCAGCACCGGCACGACCGGTGCATATTGCAGGATGGCTAGCAGCTTTTCGGTTTTTTCACCCATCGCCGACACTCCAGAAAACGATTGAATTTCAGACTTCGATAACCCTCCTGAACATCCTTGTCGAGACAAAAGCGGGCAACCGCCCGCCCGGGTAGGAAATGCCGCAGACATCGGTTAGCCTGCCTGAAACAGGACGAGGCCGGGGGAGGCTGACACCATTGGCAAAAGAGATTGAACGCAAATTCCTGGTCCGGCACGACGGATGGCGGGATCTGGTGGCCGAAACGATCGGACTGCAACAGGCCTACATCGCCTCGATGGAGGATCGATCCGTCCGTATCAGGCTTGCCAACGGCACGCAGGCGACGCTGACAGTCAAGATCGGCAAGCGCATGACCCGCGACGAATTCGAGTATTCCATTCCCTTGGCCGATGCGGAGGAGTTGATGACGAAAGCCGTTGGCGTGCCGATTATCAAGACCCGCCACAAGGTGCCGTACAAAGGGTTTACCTGGGAAATCGACGTGTTCGACGGTGTGCATGCGGGCTTGCAGATCGCCGAGGTCGAGATGGGGCACGAGGATGACAATCCCGAGCTGCCGGATTGGCTTGGCGAAGAAGTCACCGGCCAGCACCGCTATTCCAACCAGGCACTGGCGATGCGCTCCGAAGTCTAGGATGCCCGCCCTCGACCACTGTAGAGCCAGCTTTGCCACAGGGGTCGTAAATCGACATTGCGTCAAAGGGCTCAAGGCTGTATTTCGACCACATGACCGACATCACCTCGTCCACGCCCTCAGGCGTCAGCTCCTTTCTGGTGGCAGCGCTCTATCATTTCGCCGATTTCTCGCGGTTTGCCTCCATGCGCGACCCGCTGCAGAGGCTTTGCGAGGAACAGGGCGTCAAGGGCACGCTGCTGCTCGCCCATGAAGGGATCAACGGAACCATCGCCGGCACGGACGCTGGTGTATCCACGGTTCTTGCTTTCCTGCGCGCCCTGCCGGAATTTTCCGCGCTGGAGCACAAGGAGAGCCGCGCGTCGAAGATGCCATTCGTGCGCATGAAGGTGAAGCTCAAGAAGGAAATCGTCACCATGGGCGTCGAGGACATCGACCCCAACAGCATCGTCGGCACCTACGTCGCGCCTAAAGACTGGAACAGCCTGATTTCCGACCCCGATACCATCCTGATCGACACCCGCAACGACTACGAGACGGCCATAGGCGTCTTCAAGGGCGCAATCGATCCGAAGACCAAGACCTTTCGCGAGTTTCCGGAGTGGGTTCGGCAGAACACCGGGCTGCACAACAAGCCCAAAATCGCCATGTACTGCACCGGCGGCATCCGTTGCGAAAAGGCGACGGCCTTCATGAAGCAGCAAGGCTTTAACGAGGTCTATCACCTCAAAGGCGGCATTCTCAAATATCTCGAGGAAGTGCCCGAAGAGCAGAGTCTCTGGGAGGGCGCCTGCTTCGTCTTCGACGAGCGCGTCTCTGTCGAACACGGGCTGAAGGAAGGCGAGCACAAGCTTTGCCATGCCTGCCGCACGCCGATCACTGCCGAAGAGATCACCTCGCCCTACTACGAGGCCGGCGTCTCCTGCAGCCAGTGCTACGATGTCAGAAGCGAGAGCGACCGGGAACGGTTCCGAGAACGCCAGCGCCAGATCGAGCTTGCCCGCAAGACCGGCCGCGCCCACCGCGGCTAGAGTTTCCAGCAAAAGTGCGCAAATGCGCCAGGCCGGATATCAGCCCGAAATAGCGACCCGTTGCCCGTTTTCCTCGGCATCGCGAAGCTCGGCCTGATAGCGCTTTGTAATGTCGGCGGCCGTCATTGGCTTGCCGTGGAAATATCCCTGCAACTCGTCACAGCCGAACAGCCGCACCGCGATCCCCTGCTCCTCGGTCTCGATCCCCTCGGCGGTCACCGGGATATCCAGCGAGCGGGCAAGAGCCACCGTTGCCTGCAGCATGTCGCGGGCGCTCTTGCCTTCCAGCACGCCCATGGTCAGCGATTTGTCGATCTTGATGCGGTCGAAGCCGAACTGGCGGAGATAGCCGATCGATGAGAAGCCCGATCCGAAATCGTCGAGCGCCACCTTGACGCCGAGCGCCTTCAGACGCTCGATTGCGACGCGTATTCGCTTCGGGTTCTGGATGATGTAGCCTTCGGTGATCTCCAGCGTCACGCGCTCGGGATCGATCTCCGTCTGCTTGAGCACATAGCGCACATAGTCGGCGAAGGCCGGGTTGCGGAACTGGCTCGGCGAAACATTAACGGCGATACGCATGCCTGGCCAAGCGACGGCCGCCTCACAGGCCCGCCGGAGAACCAGCAGCCCCAGCCCCTCGATAAGACCGCTGGTTTCGGCCACCGGGATAAAAACTTCAGGAGATATCGGCCCGTAGCCGGGGCGATCCCAGCGCACCAGCGCTTCGACTCCGATCATCGCATGCGTCGCCGCGTCGACCAGCGGCTGGTAGACCACACCAAGGGTTTCCCCTTCGATCGCAGCACGCAGATCGAGCTCCATGGCATTGCGACCTTCGCGATCGGTGTCCATGTCGCTGTCGTAGCACATCATGCGGGAGCGGCCTGCTTCCTTGGCCTTGTACATCGCGAGATCGGCGCGGCGCACCATTTCCTCACGACCGACGCGGCCTTCGGGAGACATGGCGATGCCGATGCTGGCGCCGACCACGATGACGCGGCGGCCGATTTCGAGCGGTTCCGAGAGGAAATCGAGCACCTGTTCGGCAAGGCCGAGGGCTGGGCCGTCATTCAGGTCTTCGCCGGGGAAGGCAACGGCAAATTCATCGCCGCCCAGCCGCGCAAGAATGGCGTTTCCCGGCACCAGGACCTTAAGCCCGGCAGCGATGGCGCGGATAAGCTGGTCGCCGGTACCATGGCCGTAGGAATCGTTGATCTCCTTGAAGCCGTCGAGATCGAGATAAAGAAGCAGCACGTTGCTGCGATCAAGCGATGCCTGCTCGATCATCTGGTCGACATGAACCCGCATGCCTTCCCTGTTTAAAAGCCCGGACAGCCGGTCCTGCAGGGCCGCCTCGCGCGCTGCTGCTTCCTCTGCCCGCAAACGCTTGTTGGCAAGCGATCCAAGCATCAGCAGCACCACGAAGAACATGCCGACCAACCCGAGGGCGCCGGCCACCAGCGGCCGCGCCTGCTGGTAGCTCATGTCGCCGGGAATGCTCGACTGCCAGACCATCTTTCCGAGCGTCCGGCCGAGCGGATCGACGACCGGGACCGCATTTGCCGACGCCGTGTCCGCTGAAACCAGATGCAGGCCGTTGATGACATAGTTATCTGCCATCGCCTTGATTTGATCGGCGTCAAGGTGGCGAATGAAAACGAGGTAACGCCGCTGGCCTACGGGCACCGGGACAGTCCCCGATTTCTGCCGGACCAGCGCCACGCCGGCAACCGCCACGCCGTTGCTGGTGTCGATAAAGCCGGCCGCTTCCGGCATTGCTCCTGCGGGCGCTGAACGGGCCGTGTCGAGCAAAGACCAGATCGCAGGGTCGAGCATGCTCTTCATAGGTTCGGTGCTGGGCTTGCCGTTCTGGTACGCGAGGACAGGCTTTCCGCTCTCATCGACAACGATCACACCGTCGAAAAGCGGGTTGTTCGCAGACATCCCCCCGAAGTTGCTTGCCACCCAATCCATGCCATCGGGCGCATAGACGAATTTCGCCGCATCGTCCCACGCCGCATAGTCGTTGAGCGTTGCTTTCAGCTGGGTCTGGAATGTCTTCAGCGCGCCAGTCGTTGTCTGGAAGGAGCGCTTCTCATCGAGCCTGTTGGAGTAATCTGCCACTCGGGCAACGGCCGTCAGAACCATCAGGGTCACGACAGCGACCACGAGCGCAAACGAAAACAGCACGGCCATCACGATCGAATGACGGTCGCGTCCAATATCCCGCTGAAACAACTTCGAAAACGCGCCCATACGGCACTCCTTAAGCGCGGAATATGCAGAACAGGTCTTCAAGAACCGTTAAGGAAATTGAGAACGCGCGTAAAGACACAGGAACAATACAACCTTTTGCTGCATTTCCCCGCACCTCTACCCTGGGACCAAGGGGTTAGCATCCCTTGGCGTCGGTGATCAGGTCGCGGTATGGTTGCCTTTTGGAAACAGCGCCGCCAGTTCGGAATACCATTTTCCGCTGCTCTTGACGGTGCGCACCTGCGTCTCGTAATCGACATGGACCAGGCCGAAGCGCATGCGATAGCCCTCCGCCCATTCGAAGTTATCCATCAGGCTCCAGGCGAAGTAGCCACGCATCGGATATCCGTCCTTGATGAGATCAGCGACGATATTGAGATGGTCGATGTAATAGTCGAGCCGCGGCTGATCGTCGACCACACCGTCCACGACGCCCATGTTATAGGCGGCCCCGTTCTCGGTGATGTAGCATTCCGGCATCTCGTAGCGCCGATAGAGGTCCTCGATCAGCAGCTTCAGGCCGGGTGCGTAGACTTCCCAGCCGATATCCGTCTTGACGTCGCTGACCGGCGGCGCCTCTTTCGTCCAGGGAAAGTCGCCCGATTTCTCCGCATCGTCGAAGACACGATCCGGCTTGTAGTAGTTGATGCCGACCCAATCGAGCTTTTGATTGATCAGCGCCATGTCGCCATCGGCAATCTCGGGCATGCGATCGCCCAGCGCTGCCAGGAAGGCCTCCGGATACTGGCCCTTGAAGACCGGATCGAAGAAGGCCCCATTGTGGAACTCGTGCGCCCGCTCTACAGCCGCATGATCGGCCGCACCGTCCGAGCCTGAGATGATCGACGCGGCGTTGAGCACCAGCCCGACCGGCACCTTCGGCGCCTCGGAGCGGATCGCCTCCACGCCGAGCCCGTGGGCGAGATTGATATGGTGCATGGCCGCAAGCGCCGCTTCCATGTTTCGTTCGCCCGGCGCATGGATGCCCCAGAGATGGCTGAGCCAGACGATGCACCAGGGCTCGTTGAATGTAGCGACCGAATCCAGCCGGTCTCCGAGTCGTGCCATAACCGTCTTGGCATAGCGCTGGTATGCATAGGCCGTCGAGCGCGCCGTCCAGCCGCCGTCACCCATCAGCGAAAGCGGCAGATCCCAGTGATAAAGCGTCGCGAAGGTCTTGATGCCGCGTGCCTTGCAGCCGTCGACCAGCCGGTCGTAGAAATCCAGCCCCTTCTCGTTGATCGGCCCGGTGCCTTCCGGCACGATGCGCGGCCAGGCGATCGAGAAGCGATAGGCCTCAACGCCCATCTCCTTGATAAGATCGAGATCCTCGTCCAGCCGGTTGTAGTGATCGCAAGCGACATCGCCGTTGTCGCGCTGGAAAACTCTGCCCGGCATGTTGCAGAACGCGTCCCAGATCGACGCCTTGCGTCCATCGGTCCTGGTGGCACCCTCGATCTGGAAAGCGGCCGTCGCCACGCCGAAGGTAAAGTCACCGGGAAACCGCGCGGCCATCGTTTTTGGATCGATCATGGAATGTCTCGTTTTCTTGAACTGATGGTGGACGATTTAGACCGGCAACTACCCGATTGTACAGATGATGAATGTCAAAACTGCAACGTTGCAGACAAGCCCCGCGCGTCCACCTGAAATCCGGCCTTCCATGACCGCATCGGTTGCCCATCGGTATCGCACCCCTCAATTGATGTCGGTCAATCCGCGCGCCCCAACGGTGGGTTACCTTGACGCCTCTTGCGCTAACCGGGCCTGGAGGGATCGAGGCCTCAAACTGCGGTTCTGAGCCTCCAATGGGAACGAGAGATGTCCATGACCGCTGAGAGAACAGACCGTTTGAAGACCACGCTGCTCCTCGTGGCGATGTTCACACTCGCACTCGGGCTGCTTCTTTACGTCCTAGATCACCCGGATGCTGCAAGGCTTGCATGGCAGGTCGGCGTCGTCCCGGTTCTGGCGGCATTGATCTTCGAAATCGCGCGCAGCGTCTGGCGTGGCGAAGTGGGCCTCGACATCGTGGCCGCATTGTCCATGACCGCAGCGCTTCTCTTCGGTGAGACGCTCGCCGCAGCGGTGGTCGCCGTCATGTATTCCGGCGGCACATTTCTGGAAAGCTTCGCGGAAGGCCGCGCCCGGCGTGAGATGAGCGCGCTGCTCGCCCGTGTCCCCAGAACCGCGACGCGTTATGCCAACGGTGGTCTGGCAGACGTTGCGCTGGAGATCATCGAACCCGGCGACCTGCTTTTGATCCACCAGGGCGGGATCGTGCCTGCAGATGGCGACATCGAAAGCCCGCAGGCGATCCTCGATAAGTCGGCCCTGACAGGCGAGTCGATGCCGGTGCGGCTGGACAAGGGCCAGGAGGCGATGAGCGGATCGACCAATGCCGGGGAAGCATTCGACCTGCGCGTGCGGCATCGCGCCGCCGACAGCACCTATGCAGGCATCGTGCGCCTGGTCGAGGCCGCGCAGGCATCCAAGGCCCCGATGGCGAGGCTGGCCGACCGCTATTCGCTGTGGTTCCTGCTGGTGACGATCGCGCTGTCTGCAGCCGCATGGTGGTTCACCGGCGATCCCATTCGCGCAGTGGCTGTCCTTGTCGTGGCGACCCCCTGCCCGCTGATCCTTGCCGTCCCGGTGGCTTTGGTGGCCGGTCTTTCCCGTGCAGCCCATTTCGGCGTTCTCATCAAGGGCGCAAAGCCGCTGGAAGCCCTGGCGCGGATCAGCACCTTGATTCTCGACAAGACCGGAACCCTGACGGACGGGCGCCCGCAAATCGTTTCGATCGAGGCGCACAACGGAATGTCGGACGGTGAGATCCTGTATTTCGCGGCCGCACTCGAGCAGGCCTCGAAACACCCCATGGCACAGGCCATCGTTGCAGCGGCGCGTCGCCAGAGCGTGGTGCTGCCATTGCCGGAAAACGTCGTCGAGCGCCCCGGTGAAGGCGTCATCGGAACGATCTCCGGCCGCCAGGTATCGGTGGGAGGCATCGCATTCGTCAGCAAACAGGCCGGCGTGGTGTCCGCAGCCAGTCCGATCATGGACGTCGGGACGGTCGTTGTCGCTCTCTCCGTCGACAACAGGATCGCAGGCTACATCACCATGGCGGATGCATTGCGCACGGGAACCGTCGAACTCATTGCCAACCTGCGCCTGCTTGGCATCAAGCGGATTTTGCTGGCCACCGGAGATCGGCGTGCGGTGGCGGAAACGGTGACCAAGAACCTTGGCCTCGACGCCGTCAGATCAGACCTGACGCCCGACCAGAAAGTCCTTCTGGTGCTGACCGAGCGCAAGAACGGGTCGGTGATGATGGTGGGTGATGGGGTCAACGATGCCCCGGCATTGGCCGCCGCCGACATCGGCGTTGCCATGGGCGCCCGCGGAGCCGCCGCCTCGGCTGAAGCCGCCGATATCGTGCTTCTTGTCGATCACCTGGATCGCCTGCTGCCCGGCATCGAAATTGCCAAAAGCTCCCGGCGTATCGCCATGGAAAGCGTCATCGCGGGCATCGCCATGTCGGTTATCGGAATGATCGCCGCAGCACTGGGTTACTTGACACCTGTGCAGGGAGCCGTGCTCCAGGAACTCATCGATGTCGCGGTGATCCTGAATTCGCTCAGAGCCCTGCGGATCACCCCCAGGATCGCGCCCGTCACGGCAGAGGATTGATTACAGGCTGCGCCGCCGGACTATCCTTTTCGGGCACGGACGGACTGCCTGCGAGCTTCTCATGCTTGTCAAACCTGACCTACTTACCCAATCCGAGGATCGGGTAAAGCGAGGCTACGAGCAAGAGAGCCATGACTATGTTGAATGCCCTTAGGCGCGCGGAGTTCGACAACCATTGCCGGATCACCGTTCCGAGCCATGCCCATACCGATATCGCCGGAAAGCAGACGAGGGCGAAGGCGATTGCCACGACAAAAACCGAAACCAGGGAGCATTCCGGAGCATACAGCGTGATCGCCGAGAGCCCCATGGCCCATGCCTTCGGGTTTACCCACTGAAAGCCAGCGGCTTGAAGGAATGTCATCGGGCGGCCCTTGGAAGCACGCTGTTCGACGGATGCAGAGGTCGCTATCTTGTATGCCAGCCACAACAAATAGGCAATCGACACCACTTTGAGCGCGCCGTACATCATCGGTAAGATGTCGAAAAGCGCCATCAGGCCAACGCCCAGCAGAAGCGTCATGATCGAGACGCCTGCCACAATTCCGAGCATGTGAGGCAGCGTTCGGCGAAATCCAAAATTTGCCCCCGACGCCATCAGCATGAGGTTGTTTGGGCCCGGCGTTACCGTTGTGACGAAGGCAAAGCCCAGCAAGGCGACGATCACCGTGAAATTCATCCAATTGCCTCCTCTAATTTTCCTTCGCAATAATAAGGGGAGACGGCTGCAATTAATCGTCTAATATGCGTTGAACACCAACTTCAACGCAATGAATGATGACGATGGATCAGATAGACGACAGTATATTGCGAGAGCTGCGACGGGATGGACGCATCACAAACGTCCAGCTTGCGGAACGGGTTAACCTTTCCCCTTCGGCCTGCCTGCGTCGCGTCCAAGAGCTTGAGCGGACGGGCGTCATCCGGGGCTACCGCGCGGTCACGGATCCTGTGCGTCTGGGTCGCGGCTTCACGGTCTATGTCATGGTAGGCTTGTCATCGCACACCAAGGCGGCACTTGAGGGCTTTGAGCGCGCCATGTCGATCGCACCCGAGGTCGTTGAGTGCCACAATATAGCTGGCGCATTCGAATATCTGCTGCGCGTGGAAACCGGCGATCTTGCCGACTTCAAACGATTTCACACGGATGTCCTGGGGACGAGATCGTACCTCAGCTCCATCACTTCCCTGATTGTCATGGACTCACCGAAGGACGAGCGCGCAGTCTGACATCATGACGCCTGACTGAGCCTTCGGATCGCCGGCGGAACGCTCCTTCGGTTTTCGCTCCGGAGGAACAGCTGCCGCAAGTCCGGCACTAGGGGAAAGCTACCCGTCTAAACGGCCTGCGCCAGAACGGTTTTGGAGAGGGCACGCTGCAGGGCTTCGATGCAAATCGGATCGTGCGATTGCCCTGCGCCTTCCCAGAGGATCGACATCGCCTTTGTAACGGACATCGCGGGCCTGTATGGCCGATCTGCGGTCAGCGCGTCGAACACGTCAGCCGTCGAGACGATCCGCACTTCCATCGGGATATCCTCTGCGTGCAAGCCACGGGGATAGCCCTTGCCGTCCAGTCTTTCATGATGCGCGCCACCGACGACCGCCGCTGCTGAAAAGGCACCGATGTTCGAGAGAATTTTCTCGGACAGCTCGGCGTGGCGCTTCATCTGCGTCCATTCCTTTTCATCCAGCTTGCCGGGCTTGTCGAGGACGCTGTTGCTGACGCCGAGCTTGCCGATATCGTGAAGCAAGGCGGCGCGTTTCAGCAACCGGCGCCCGACGAGATCGAGGCCCATCTCTTCGGCAATCAGATCTGTAAACAACGCGACGCGATCGCTATGGCCCGAGGTGAAAGGGCTCTTGGCGTCGATCACCCTGGCAAAGCCGGCTGCGATATCATCCAGATAGTCCTCGTCTGCCATGATCAGCTGCTGGCCGGGTTCCAACGCCAGAACGAATTCCTCGACGTCGTCGGCGTTCAGGGCCTCCCAGAAGCCTTCTGTCTGGGCGACGCGGGAGAACGCGTCGATCAACGACGGATCGAACCAGCGGCCTTTGCGCAGGCGAATTTCCTTCAACGCATTCTGTGGCCCACCGCTGCGCTGGAAGACATCGATCACTTGGGCCAGCAAGGCTATGCGAGAGAAGAGCGGGATGTCCTCGCCGGCCAGGCCCTCCGGTTTGCCGCCACCGTTCCAGTGCTCGTCGAGCCCCATGATGCCGTGTGCCACGCTCTCCGAGAAGCGCATCTGCCGGGCAATTTCGGCCCCACGCTGACAGCGGGTCTGGATGAGTTCGGTGGAAAAGTCCCCGCCGTTCTGAAGGACATGGACAATGCTGCGAAAGCGTTCCGCGAGGCCTGCCTGCATGCCGGTGTGACCGATGACGAAACGCAGCATCTGGCCGAGACTGCTGTCCACCAGTTTGAAGTCGCGCTTGAAGCTCAGGTCATCGGCGAGATAAAGCTCGCATATCCGGGCCGCATTGCTGCTGCAGCCGAGATCTTTCAGGAGCAGCGTATAGTAGAGGTCCTGGAGCTCGCTGTCGCCCAGACCGATTTCGCGGCCTATCAGAGTACCTATGTAGCAGCAGCGGATGCAGTGCCCCGGAGGCTGTCCTTCCGTCATATCGAGCGCCTGGCTGAGAGCCTCTATAATTTCTGCCAAACGAATGTTGATGCCGGCCATCGGATCAGTCTCCTCCGGGCCGCAGATTAGCAAAGGAAAATTGACAAAAATTGAACCCGGCGCCAGCGCCATGTGTTGCGGCACTCTCCCGCTCCCACCTGGACGTCATGGGGCAAGGGTGATCGTCGCTTCGTTCGCTGGTTTCAGTTTGTGATCCGCGTCGGGTTGCAGCATGTCGGTAATACGGTCGGCCGCCAATGCTCCGCTGACGAAGAACCCCTGGCCGCTATCGCAGTGGATCGACCGCAGGAATTCCAGCTGATCTTCTGTTTCGATGCCCTCTGCCACCACTTTCATTCCGAGAGTGTGTCCAAGCTCGACGATGGCGTTGACGATTGCGGTATTCTGCAGCTTCTTGCCGAGCCCAGCGACAAACGACTGGTCGATTTTCAAAGTGTCGATGGGAAAATCGCGGAGATGGGTCAGCGAGGCATAACCAGTGCCGAAGTCATCAAGCGACACGTGCACTCCGGCTTCGCGCAACTCGGTCAGCAGGCGCCCTACCAGCTTCGGGTCGTCCCCCCAGAAGACCGTCTCCGTCACCTCCACCTCGAAGCTTGACCGGGGAATTTTCATTCCGTCGATTTTTCTGATCAGGGAGCTCGCAAAATCGGGATCCTGAAAACTGTATTCACAGGCGTTGAAGCTGATCGTGCCGGGATCGATCCCCATGGCCCGCCATCGGACGATGTCGCTGACGATGCCATCCAGTATGTGTCTGGTTATCGTCTTGGAACTGGTCGGATCCGCAAAGGCCGGCCAGAAATCCGAGGGCCCGCTGATCGTTCCGTCCTCATTCTCGATGCGAGCCAGCGCTTCGAAGCCATAGACGGACAGATCGTCGAGCCGGAATTTTGGCTGGTAGTAGGGTACAATGCGGTTTGCAGCAGCCGCGCTGCGCACCTTCTCCAGTGCCATGCGACGTGTGTCGAAGATCGTCGCGATTTCCGGGCCGAAGAAGCCGATGCTGCCACGGCCGGAGCGCTTGATCTTGTAGAGCGCCATATCCGCACATCTCAGCAATTGGTCCGGTGTGTTAGCGTCGTCCGGAAAGCAGGCAATACCGATCGACGCGGAGACGTGGATCGCTTCGCTCTGAAACCGGATCGGCGATTTCACCTGGGACATGACCTCTTCTGCAAGCGTACGCAGGTCGTCCGTCGCGATCGGTCGTTCCAGGACCAGCGCGAATTCGTCACCGCCGAGCCGGGCAACGAAAGAGCTCTCGCCAGCCACCAACTGCAGCCGCTTTGCGATCCTGGCAATGACCTCGTCTCCGGCCTGGTGACCGAGCGTGTCGTTGACTTCCTTGAAGCTGTCGAGATCGATCAGCAGAAGCCCGACTTTCTGGCTTTCATGCCGGGCCTTCGTCAGCCGCTCCGCCAGGTCTTTTTGAAACCAGTGCCGGTTTGCAAGACCGCTCAGGTGATCGACGTGGGCACTATGCCAGAGCGTGCGCTCTGCATCGTGCCGTTCGGTGATGTCCTGGAAGATGCCGATGATATGGGCGGGCACCCCGTTTTCCATCTCGACATCGCCGCTGCAGCGAATGCGGCGCTTGCGACCGCGTGCCGTTATGAAATTTGCCTCGACCGCAAAGGCACTGCCCAGCTTTACCGCCTCTTCGACTGCGTGCCTGACACGTGTGCGGTCCGGCTCGGGATAAAACTTGAGCCCGTCTTCGAGCGTCACCGTCTCGCCGTCCTCGAGTTCATGGAGAATACGGATCTGATCGGACCAGATGACGGCGTTCGTCGCTATATCGATGCGCCATGCGCCGATGGCAGCCATTCTCTCGACCTGCGTCAGCAGCGCTTCGCGGCGACTTGCCTCCCTGGATTGACGATGGGCTTCGGCGGTCGCCGCCTGGGACGTAACAAGATGACGGTGCGCCAGTAAGAGGCCTTCGACAGCACGCCCCAGACGGACAAGCTGCTGGATTTGCTGTTCGCTCGGCTCCCTGGGGTCCTTGTCGATAACGCAGAGCGCCCCGAGACAAAGTTCGCCATCGAGCGAGAGAGGCACACCGGCGTAGAACCGGATATGATTGTCGCCCGTGACCAGCGGGTTGTCTTTGAAGCGAAGGTCCTTCGACGCGTCGTGAACGACAAGCGGCGCATTCTCTTTGATCGTGTAGTCGCAGAACGCGATGCTGCGGGACGTGCCATCGAAATCGATGCCACATTTAGCCTTGAACCACTGGCGGTCCTCCGCCATCAGCGATATCACCGAAGTCGCACAGCCGAAGATAGTCGCTGCGACTTCGACAATCGCGTCGAAAGCAGCGGTTGGTGCCGTCCCGATGATCTGCAGATCCTGAAGGGCCGCTATGCGCCTCGTTTCTTCCACTATGCTTCGCTGAACCATCGCGACGCTCCTCATTCGATAGTCCTTCGGATCAATATTGGGGGTCTGGATGTATTTGCAGGCGCAGTAACGGCATCCCTGCCATCATATGCAGTATCTCTAAAAAATTCATTTCGAAGGCCCCTAAGTCAAAATAGGCATTTTCGATGTATTTTGACAGGGATTTTGAAGACGAACGCGACCTTCGTCCCTACAGATATTTCCTGTGTGGCTAATGACCGGTTTCTTTTGGAGCTTAGTTGATGATTGTCGCGAGACTGAGTTGGCAGGGGCACTCTAGAAACTGTCTTTGGAAAATCCAAAATTTAATAATTAAAACAACATTCGTTTGCTTGAAATTGAGTTCCACATCGGGGTCGGAAATTCATTTGAATTTGCACTGCTAACGCGGCACGAAAATAAAATACCGCAGTCTGGCAACCCAAAAATCTCCAACGTATTTCCCGCAGACTTGCATGAGAAGAATTTAACCTTCTTTCGCGGCGGGTCAAAAACCTGGCATCCGGCTTTACTGGCGAACCAACACTGTTTCTGTCCAAAAGATCACAAGCCCAGGCCCTGCCGGCGTGGGCCGACACACCGATCACGCCTGATCCGATTGCCATTTCCCGGCGTACCGCAACCCAAGAAATTGAGTAAGGAAATCTGTCTTGGCCGCCGCTGAAGCATCGATCAATGAGCTGTCGTTTCCGCTGACGCGCACTGCCGCGTTGCAGCGCCTGCGCGAATTTGTACCCGATGCCGGCGCAAGCTATGCCCGCCTGAGAAATTTCGACCACGGGCCAGGTGGCCACGTGAATGTCTCACGCCTGTCAGCCGCGCTTCGGCGACGCCTGATCGGCGAGGACGAGGTCGTCCGCGCCGTCTTGGCAATGCATGGACCCACAACATCAGAAAAGTTTATCAGCGAGGTCTTCTGGCGAACCTACTGGAAAGGATGGCTGGAACAGCGGCCGACCGTCTGGACCGGTTACCTGCAATCGCTGGACCGGGCGCGCGAGCACCTCGATGCCGATACGGCTCGGGCGCGGCGCTTCGCAGATGCCTGCGCTGGCCACACTGGAATAGACTGTTTCGACGCCTGGGCAGCAGAGCTGGATGCCACCGGCTATCTCCACAACTGGGCGCGGATGCAGTTCGCATCGATCTGGGTCTTTACCCTCGGCCTGCCATGGGAACTCGGAGCAGCCTTCATGCTGGACCGCCTGATTGATGCAGATCCGGCATCGAATACCCTGTCGTGGCGTTGGGTGGCGGGACTTCATACCGCAGGAAAAGCCTATCTGGCCGATGCCGAAAGGATCCGCACAATGACCAGCGGCCGGTTCGCGCCCCGCAGGCTCGCCCAACACGCCAGCATAACTGCCGACACCGTCTCGGTTCCGCCCGCCTCGCAGCCCAGAATTTCGCAAACGCCCGACAACACCTCACCTACCCTGCTGCTGGTCACCATCGAGGATCTGTCGCTCGAAACCTTGCCGGCCTTCGACACCCTCAACGTCAAAGCCATCGCCTTTCTGTCGGAGGACGACGCTGCCGATCGCACGTCGCTGGAAGATGCCTTCGCGCGCCTTGGGTTGCGCTGGCCCGACGCGGTCGTGCTGGGAGCACTCGGTCCCACTGCGTTTCACGACGCGAAAGCATCGGGATGCCGCCAGGTTGCGACCGGGTTTGCGCCCGTCGGCCCGACAGCGGATCGGTTGCAACGTCTTCAGAGGCAAGCCCTCGACGAAGGGCTTTCGTTTGCCGAAAATCTCCGCCCCTGGGATCGTCGCGCCTGGCCGCATTGTCGCAAGGGCTTCTTCGGGTTGAAAGAAAGGATCCCCGAACTCCTCAAAGCCGCAGGCCACCAAGCATGACGCGGCAGCGTAGCGTCACAGTGCTCAGTTTACGGAGACATTTCCGATGAAAGACCGTTTTCGCCCCGTGCCCCAGAGCCGTCTTGGCCGTCTGGCGGCCCTTGGCCAGATCGCCGGCGGCGTTGCCACGGGGATGCTGGGCGAAGGCTTGCGCCGTCTGGCAGACGGCGAGCGACCGCATCTGAGCGACCTGCTTTTAACCCCCTCAAACGCCTTGAAGGTTACCGAGCAGCTGTCGCGCATGCGCGGTGCAGCGATGAAGCTCGGCCAGATGTTGTCGCTCGATGCGGGAGACATGCTGCCCCCGGAATTGACCGCAATCCTCGCCCAGCTGCGCAACGACGCCCACTTCATGCCCACATACCAATTGGAACGCGCACTCTCGGCGGCATGGGGACCGGGCTGGCGACGACACTTCGCGGAGTTCGACACGCGGCCTATCGCAGCCGCCTCCATCGGCCAGGTCCACCGCGCCCGCCTCGTCTCCGGACGCGAACTGGCGATCAAGGTCCAGTATCCCGGCATCGCAAAAAGCATCGACGGCGACATCGACAATGTCGCCACCCTCTTGCGGATCTCGGGCCTCGTGCCCGCCGGTCTCGACATCGCGCCTCTGCTTGCCGAAGCCAGGCGCCAATTGCACGAGGAGGCAGATTACCTGCGCGAAGCGGCACAGATGCGCCGCTATGGCGAACATCTCAAGGGGGACGGTAGATTTGCGCTGCCCGAGCCTTTCGAGGAGCTTCTGAGACCCAACGTCCTGCCAATGGATTTCGTGGCCGGGGTCCCGATAGAAAGCCTGGCAAATGCCTCCCAGATGCAGCGAAACGCCGGCAGCGAAGCGCTGTTTGACCTCCTGCTGCAGGAACTGTTCTCGTTCGGGCTCATGCAGACCGACCCGAACTTCGCCAACTATCGCTGGCAGCCCGATAGCGATCGGATTGTCCTCCTCGATTTCGGCGCCACGCGCGTCGTCGAGCCGGAAACCGCCGAGGGCTACCGCGATCTGCTGCGCGCAGGCATCGCTGGCGACGCGGACCGTGTCCGCAATGCGCTGGTGGCGATGGGGTTCGTGTCGGAGGCGCAGATAGCCCGTCACCGCGTGGCGATCGATGCGATGATCGGCATCGGCTTGGAGCACGCGCATACGAGCAAGGATGGCCTTTTCGATTTCGCCGATCGGCAGTTTGTCACCGCCATAAGGGAGCTGGCCGCACCGGTGGTTGCCGATCGAGCCAGCTGGCGCCTGCCGCCGCCCGACAAGCTCTTCCTGCAGCGCAAGATCAGCGGGATGGTTCTGCTGTTCACCCGGCTGCAGGCGCGCCTGCCGCTCTTGGAAAAACTCGCTGCCTATACCTGATCGAAAGCTTCGCTCACGCGCTACCGCGCACCTATCCGCGCTCCATCCCCTTGCTTCATCAATCAATATACATTATACTTAAATGTATATTGATTGATGAAGGATGCCACGATGGCAATGACAAGGGTTACCGACAAGCTTTCAGTGATGCCGCAACCTGACTTGGGGGACTTCAAGCTCTTCGCGGATCAGGGATTTACGACGCTGGTCAATGCCCGGCCGGATGGGGAGGAACCATCGCAACCGGGAACGGACGCCGAAGAAGATGCCGCGCAGCGTGCGCATCTGAAATACGCATTCGTGCCCGTTACCGTCGCGACGATCACGGAAGCCGATGTTCGGGCATTTCAGCGGGTCATGGATCAATCGCCTGGCCCTGTCGTCGCCCATTGCAAATCGGGCACCCGCGCATTGCTGCTGTACGTCATCGGTGAGGCCCTGGACGGGCGGATGGCAGTTGCAGATGTCACCGCGTTCGGACAGACGCATGGCATCGACACGTCGGCGGCAGCCATATGGCTGACCACGCATATGGCGCGGCGTCCCGTGGTCAACGGCTTCTTCGACGAGCGCACCTCCAGCATACAGTATGTGCTGTCGGACCCTGAGACGGGCAAGTGCGCCATTATCGATCCGGTGCGCGATTTCGACGAAAAGGCCGGTTCGACGGGAACGGCAAATGCCGACATCATTCTCGATTATGTCAGGCAGAACCGACTTGAGGTGGAGTGGATCCTCGACACCCATCCCCACGCCGATCACTTTTCCGCAGCTCAATACCTAAAGGAACAGACCGGCGCTCCGACCGCCATCGGCGAAAAGGTCGTCGACGTTCAAAAGCTCTGGAAATCGATCTACAACTGGCCGGCTCTGGCGACCGACGGCTCCCAGTGGGACAGGCTTTTCGCGCACGGAGAAACATTCCGCGTCGGCTCGATTGACGCAAGGGTCATGCTCTCTCCCGGCCATACCCTTGCATCGGTTACGTACGTGATCGGCGACGCTGCCTTCGTGCACGACACATTGTTCATGCCCGACAGCGGCACGGCACGGACCGACTTTCCGGGCGGCGACCCGCATATGCTGTGGCGCTCGATCGGCGAAATTCTGGCGCTTCCCGACGAGACCCGGATTTTCACAGGCCACGACTACCAGCCGAACGGCCGCGCGCCCCGCTGGGAAAGCACTGTAGGTGAGCAGAAGCGAGCCAATTTCCACATTGCCGGCGTATCGGAGGAGGCGTTCGTCAAACTGCGCAGGGAACGCGATGCGACACTTCCCATGCCCAAGCTGATCCTGCACGCCCTGCAGGTCAACATTGTCGGCGGAAGGTTGCCGGAGCCGGAGGCGAACGGCAGGCGCTACCTCAAATTTCCGCTGGACGCTCTCGAAAGGACGATAGCCTGATGACCGTGGATCCAGGCAAATCAGCAGCACCGGCAATGACGCCGCAGGATATGGCAGCCCGCGCAGCCACAGTCGCAGGCCTTATGAAGACGCTCGCGCACCCCGCAAGGCTGATGATCGTCTGCACCCTGGTGGAAGGCGAGCGCTCGGTCGGCGAACTCGAGGTGATGCTCGATCTCCATCAGCCGCATCTCTCCCAGCAGCTGACTGTGCTGCGTGAGGCCGAAATCGTGGCGACCCGCCGCGAGGGGAAGCAGGTTTTCTACAGCCTGACAGAGGAAAAGGCCGCCCAGCTCGTGGGCGCTCTCTACGAGATATTCTGCAAGCCGGAGGCCGGGCAATGACAGTCTACCTTCCGTCGCTTATCGGAGGCATGCTCATAGGCCTGTCCTCCGTCACGCTGCTGCTGCTCAATGGCCGCATCGCCGGCATCAGCGGAATTGTCGGTCGCCTTGTCCAAGGAACGGGCATCGCCACGAACATCGCTTTCGTAGTCGGCCTTTTCCTCGGCCCTGTCGTCTACCTCACTCTCGCCGACAGGTGGCCGGCTGTCGAGATTTCAGCCGGATGGCCGCTTCTGATCGTCGCCGGCCTCCTCGTTGGTTTCGGATCGCGGATGGGGTCCGGCTGCACCAGTGGCCATGGCGTTCTCGGTCTCGCGCGTCTCTCGCCCCGCTCGATGGTTGCCGTCGCCACATTCCTGGTGGCCGGTGTCATCGCGACGACGGTGCTTCGAGGGTTCGGACAATGAACAGCCCCCTCCTCCGTATCCTCGCGTCTCTGGCGTCAGGCATCGTTTTCGGTTCCGGCCTCGCCCTTTCAGGCATGCTGAACCCGGCGCGCGTGCAGGGGTTCCTCGATGTCTTCGGCGCCTGGGACCCCAGCCTTGCCTTCGTTCTCGGCGGCGCCGTCCTCGTCGCGTTTATCGGCGTGCGCATCATGAAGCGCATGAAACGCCCCGTGCTCGACGACAGCTTCCACCTGCCATCCAGCACAGCGATCGACGCGCCGCTGATTGCCGGTTCTGCGCTGTTCGGCATCGGCTGGGGGATCGGCGGCTTTTGTCCCGGCCCGGCGCTTGCCTCGCTGACGGTCGGCTTCTCCGGGTCTTTTGTCTTTGTGATCGCCATGCTCGTCGGCATGGCGTTGCACGACCGGGTGTGGAGCAAACCGGCGTGACCTATTCGATCGTTTCCGCGGTCGGTTCGGGCAGCCTCGTCGGCTTCATGCTCGGGCTGCTTGGCGGAGGCGGGTCGATCCTCGCCACGCCGCTGCTTCTTTATGTCGTTGGCGTTGCCGAGCCGCATGTCGCCATCGGGACCGGAGCGCTGGCTGTTTCGGTCAATGCCTTCGCAAACTTCGGTATACACGCTGCCAGGCGCCATGTCTGGTGGCGCTGCGCCATCGTCTTCTCAGCTCTGGGCATGGTGGGCGCCCTCGCCGGATCGACGCTCGGCAAGTCCATGGACGGGGACAGACTGATGCTGCTTTTTGGCGGCGTCATGGTGGTGATCGGTGCACTGATGCTCCGGCCCAGGAAGCTGAACACGGAGACGCCGCGACCTGTCGATGCCAGGATGTGCCTGATGACGGCAGGCGTGGCCTTGGTCTCGGGACTGGCGTCCGGCTTCTTCGGGATCGGCGGTGGTTTCCTGATCGTTCCCGGGCTTATGCTCGCCACAGGCATGCCGATGATCAATGCGGTCGGATCATCGCTTCTGTCGGTAGGCGCCTTCGGACTGGCGACAGCCATCAACTACGCGGCATCCGGCTTGGTCGACTGGAGGCTTGCATCCGAATTTGTCGGCGGCGGAATAATCGGCGGCGTCTTCGGCATGCTGCTATCGACGCGGCTAAGCGTTTACAAAAGCCTGCTCAACCGTATGTTCGCTCTGCTGATCTTCGTCGTCGCCGGGTACGTGCTGTATCGGAGCATGCCGGGGCTGACGAGCCGATAGCACCGGCGGGCGCCGATATGGTACCCGATACACTGATCCCTACGTCCAGCGACGCACCACAAGACGAGCACTTGCATCAGCCACCATTCCGCAGGAAAACGGTTTGCATGAGCGTTCCGACAACTTACCCCTTCGACTTCGACCCCACCTACGGCATGCGGCTCGACGACTTGCTGGCGATCAGGCCACCGCCATCGCCGCCCGGTTTCGACGCGTTCTGGAAAGCCCGCTATCGCCGCGCCATCGCTGCCGATCCAAAGCCGATATTGCTGCGGAGCAAGGCGGCGCATCCGGACTGGCATGTCCTCGATATCACCTACACCTCGACAGGCGGCTTTCCGATCGGCGGCTGGCTGCTATTGCCTCGGACCGGACCGGTTCGCCGTGGCCTTGTCGTCGGCCATGGCTATGGCGGGCGCGACCAGCCGGACTACGACCTGCCGGTCGAGGAGACCGCCCTGTTGTTTCCCTGCTTTCGCGGCCTTTCGCGGAGTTCACGGGCTCCCATTCCGGCCGATGCTGCGGGCCATGTGCTCTACAATATCGACAGCCCCGATCACTACATCATCGGCGGCTGCGTCGACGATCTGTGGCTGGGGGTCTCGACCCTGCTGGCCCTCTACCCGTGGCTTTCGGGCCATATCGGCTATAGCGGCATCAGCCTTGGCGGCGGCGTCGGCGCGCTCGCGATCCCTTTCGACACGCGCATCGCCCGTGGTCATCTGGTGGTGCCGACATTCGGCGACAGGCGGGCATGGCTGACACTTCCGACCGTCGGCAGCGCCCATTCTGTGCAGGCTTACGCAACCAGCCATCCGC
Organism: Rhizobium rhododendri; assembly: GCF_007000325.2. Taxonomy (GTDB): domain Bacteria; phylum Pseudomonadota; class Alphaproteobacteria; order Rhizobiales; family Rhizobiaceae; genus Rhizobium; species Rhizobium rhododendri. Next base: position 2,563,995 of record NZ_CP117267.1, read on the forward strand.
ATGTGCTGGAAACGCTGACCGTCTTCGATGCAGCCGTGGCAGCCTCCAGGATCACCGTGCCGATGCTGACAGCCGTCGCGCTTTTCGACCCGGCGGTGGCTCCGCCCTGCCAGTTTGCAATCGCCAATGCGCTGCCAAAATATAATGAAACTTTCATCCTCGATGCTGGCCATTTCGACTATGATGGCAGCGAGGCTCAGGAAGCCGTCCTGCGCGATAAGGTGAGACAGTTCTTCAAGGACCTATGAACCGCGAATATTTGCGCTGGTATAGCCCGCGCCTGCATCGAGACATGGAGTTGCTGGTGTTCGGGCACGCCGGCGCCAAGGTCCTGATGTTTCCAACGCGCGACGGACGGTTCTGGGAATACGAAGCGCTTGGGCTCGTTGCCAGCCTTGCGGACAAGCTTGAGGCCGGCCAGTTGCAGCTTTACTGCATCGAGGGGCTCGCGAGCGAAAGCTTCTACAACGCCCACCGACGGCCAGCCGAGCGCATCGGCCGCCACGCCGCCTTCGAAGACTATATCCTGCATGAAGTGCTGCCACTGATGGCCGCGAAAAATCAGGATGGCTGCACGATCGTCCACGGCTGCAGCCTCGGCGCCTTCCAGGCAGCCAACCTCGTCTTCCGCCACCCGCACCTGTTCCGCAAGCTGGTCGCATTCTCGGGCCGCTACGATCTCACCATGAAAGTCGATTCTTTCGGCGATCTGCTGGACGGCTATTACGACGACCGGGTCTACTTCAACACGCCGCTGCATTTTCTTCCGGGGATGACCAACGACTGGCGCCTGGACAAGCTACGTCAGGTCGAGATCGTGCTGACCATCGGCAAGGATGATCCGTTTCTCGACAATAACCGTCTGCTCAGCCATGTCCTGGCAGACAAGCAGGTCGGCCACCAGCTTCACCTCTGGGATGGCCGCGCCCACCGGGGAAGCGCCTGGCGAAAGATGGCGGCGCTCTATATTTGAGCGACAGTCGGCGCCGCTGCAGCAGTCAAGCCACGTGAGGAAGCGCATTTCTGCGCCACCGCACCGGCAACGACATCGCCGACCTGTTCAACCTCTGGGCTATCCTCAGAGCTTGATCCAGGCGCCGTTTCGCTTCGACGAGGCAACGCAGGCATCGACGAAGGCCACGCCTTTCACGCCGTCGTCAACAGTCGGATAGACGACATTCTCGTCGACAGCCTTGCCGGCCTTGGCGGCATTGATGGCGTGGGCCGCCTCGGTGTAGATCGTCGCAAAGGCCTCGAGATAGCCCTCGGGATGGCCGGCCGGAATGCGCGAGACACGGGCGGCGGCCGGACCGGAGCCGGCACCGTTGCGGGTGATCAGCCGCTTGGGCTCGCCGAACGGCGTGAACCAGAGATAGTTCGGGTCCGCCTGCACCCATTCCAGCCCGCCCTTGGTGCCGTAGACCCGGATCTTCAGCCCATTCTCATGGCCCGGCGCCACCTGGCTGCACCACAGCATGCCCTTGGCCGGCTTTTCCGTGCCCCTGGCCTTGAAGCGCAGCATGACATGGGCGTTGTCGTCGAGCGGACGGCCGTCGACGAAGCTGTCGAGATCGGCAGCCAGGCTGTCGAGTTCCAGCCCCGAGACGAAGCAGGCGAGATTATAGGCGTGGGTGCCGATATCGCCGGTCGAGCCGCCGGCGCCGGACTGTGTCGGATCGGTGCGCCAGACGGCCTGCTTGGCTCCGGTCTGCTCGACCGCCTCGGTCAGCCAGTCCTGCGGATATTCGGCTTGCACGACGCGAATGTCGCCAAGCTCGCCATTGGCCACCATTTCCCGCGCCTGGCGGACCATCGGATAGCCGGTGTAGTTGTGGGTGAGCACGAACAGCGCACCGCTCTCATCGGCGATCTTCTTCAGTTTCCTGGCATCGGCAAGATTGGATGTCAGCGGCTTGTCGCAGATGACATGGATGCCGCGCCGCAGGAATTCCTTGGCGGCGTCGTAATGGACATGGTTCGGCGTGACGATCGACACCGCCTCGATGCCGTTCTTCAGCTTCGCCTCGCGGATCGCCATCTCGCGGTAGCTGCCATAGGTCCGGGATGGCCCGAGGCCGAGATCGAGCCCCGATGCCATCGCCTTTTCCGGTGTCGACGACAGGGCGCCGGCCACCAGTTCGAACTGGTCATCGATGCGCGCAGCGATCCGGTGAACCGCGCCGATAAACGCCCCCGCCCCGCCGCCGACCATGCCGAGCCGGATGCGCGGTGCACGGGCCTGTTGCTTTGAACCTTCGATTGCCATGGGTTTCTCCTGGAAAATATCTGTTTTCTCTTCTCCCCAGCGGGGAGAAGATGTCCGAAGGACAGATGAGGGGGTGGGCGACGCGAACGCCTCGTGCCCTCATCCGGCCCTGCGGGCCACCTTCTCCCCGCTGGGGAGAAGGGGAAATGGACTAAAGCCCCAGCATCCGCCGGTTTGCCGCATCGTCCGTGCCCCCGGCGGCAAAATCGTCAAAGGCGTGCTCGGTGACACGAATGATATGCGCCTTGACGAACTCGGCACCTTCGCGCGCGCCGTCTTCGGGGTGCTTCAGCGCGCATTCCCATTCGACGACAGCCCAGCCGTCGAAATCATTGGCGGTCATCTTGGAAAACACCGCGCCGAAATCCACCTGCCCGTCGCCCGGCGAGCGGAAGCGGCCGGCCCGGTCCACCCAGCTCTGGTAGCCGCCATAGACGCCCTGGCGGCCAGTCGGGTTGAACTCCGCATCCTTGACGTGGAACATCTTGATGCGGTCTTTGTAGATGTCGATGTTGTCGAGATAATCGAGGCACTGCAGGATATAGTGCGAGGGATCGTATAGCATGTTGGCGCGCGGATGGTTCTTCACCCGCTCCAGGAACATCTCGAAGGTGACGCCGTCATGCAGGTCTTCGCCCGGATGGATCTCGTAGCAGACATCGACGCCGTTTTCCTCGGCATGGTCTAGGATCGGCGTCCAGCGCTTGGCCAGCTCCTCGAATGCCGTCTCGACAAGACCCGCCGGCCGCTGCGGCCATGGATAAATATAGGGCCAGGCGAGCGCCCCGGAAAAGGTCGCATGCGCCGAGATGCCGAGGTGTTTCGACGCCGTCAGCGCCATCTTCACCTGCTCGACCGCCCATTCCTGCCGCGCCTTCGGATTGCCGCGCACTTCCGGCGCCGCGAATCCGTCGAAAGCCTCGTCATAGGCCGGATGCACCGCCACCAGCTGGCCCTGCAGATGCGTCGACAGCTCCGTTACCTCGACGCCATTCTGGCGCGCCACGCCGGCAAATTCGTCGCAGTAATCCTTCGAGCTGGCAGCCTTCCTGAGGTCGATCAGTTGTCCGGCCCAGGTCGGCACCTGCACACCGACATAGCCCACATCGGCCGCCCACTTGGTAATCGAATCCCACGAATTGAAAGGTGCAGCGTCGCCTGCGAACTGGCCGAGAAAGAGGCCAGGCCCCTTGATGGTCTTCATGTCAGATTCCTCCCTGAACAGATACCGTAAACGTTTCCAATGCGGTCCTGCTGCGCCCGGGGGCACGCAGAGGGCTCCTCAACCCACCGCAGAGACTCCAGCCTGATGGCCAGAAGTCAACGTGCAGCGAACTAATCACGGGCGTCCGACATGCGCAAGAGGTACGTACCGCATTTATGGATGCACGACTGTGGGTACGTGGGAATTTTGACCGTGCCGCTTACAACGTCGATCACTCTCGGGCTTCTGGCTAACCACTCAAGAACAGGAGGCAATCACGAAATCGCAAAAGCTGCATTAAATAATTTTAAAGCCTATAGATGTAATTCAGAAAACGTGTTTATATGCCTTGTCGCAACCTGAGGTAATAATCATGCAACTCAACACAACATCCGTTAACTTAATGTCTGCTTCAAAGACCCCCGAAGATGCCGCGAAATTTTTTCTTGGCGCGGTTAGTCAGGGCCTCGCCGCCGTCGTGGCGGACGCGCTTTCCAAAGCAGTGTCGAATACGGTATCGATTTCCACAAAAAACGCATCAATTGTCGGCTGGGAAAGCCTGATTGGCGGGCTCGTAATGGAATTGGCTTGGGCTACGCCACTTGTTGTCGATGCGAAACCCATGGCGAGAGTGACAGGCTATGCACCATGCGTGCCCGCAGGAACCGTGTCGTCGCTCGGCATCAGCGTCGGCATTGGGGTTAGCATCTCAGCAACATTCTAAACACAATGGTAGTGACGATACCTGTCGCCACTACCATCCTCCCAATCGCCCGCTGGGTCCCCGTTGTTCACCAGACCCATCGAGCATCGTCAGCACCTACAGGTCATCAACGCGGCTTTTCCACCAAACCTGATGGAACATGCCCGCAAAAACGGGAGCGTTGTTCACATCTGTGCCGCGTCTCATCCTCTCGCAATAGCGCCCTCCAGGCTTGGCTTCCGTCGATCTAGGTTGCTCGCGGCTATGGCTGTACGCGACTGGCCAAGGCAATTTGCACGACACTTGACAAGTCCCCTGTGCTCCTTAGGGCTACGGTCTGAATTTCGCTTTCAGGAGACCACGGAAATGGCGCACGAACTCAATATCCCGCACGGTACACCGACCATCCTGCGGAACGCGTCGCTGGACACGCCGGAAATCTGGGAGGCTCGCGTCGATCTCGCTGCTTGCCTCAGGAGCGCTGCGCGGCTGGGCCTCGAAGAGGGCATCTGCAACCATTTCTCGGCGCTCGTTCCCGGCCATTCGGACCTGTTTCTTGTCAACCGGCTGGGCTGGGCTTTCCAGGAAGCAACGGCGTCGTCGCTTCTGATCTGCGATTTCGACGGCCATGTGGTCGCAGGAGACGGTGTACCGGAGGCAACGGCTTTCTTCATTCACGCCCGCCTGCACAAGATGCTGCCGCGCGTCGGCGCTGCCTTCCACACCCATATGCCGAATGCCACTGCGCTCAGCATGGTCGAAGGCGAACCGCTGGTCTGGGCCGGCCAGACCTCGTTGAAATTCTATGGCCGAACCGGCGTCGACGAGCACTATAACGGCCTGGCGCTCGACGAGCGTGAGGGCGACCGGATCGCGGCGGCGCTCGGCGCCAACGACATCCTGTTCATGAAGAACCATGGCGTCATGGTCTGCGGCCCGAACATCGCCGAAGCCTGGGACGATCTCTATTATCTGGAGCGTGCCGCCGAAGTGCAGCTCAAAGCCATGAGCACCGGCCGCCGTCTGGTCGCCGTTCCCGCCGAAGTCGCCTCTGCCGCCGCCCGCCAGATGCGCGAGGGCGACCCCGAAAGCGCCCGGATGCATCTCGAGAGCCTGCGGCGGGTGCTGGACAGGCAGGAGCCGGAATATCGGAGTTAATAACCGCGCTGCTAGGGTGCGGCCCCCTCATCCGGCCCTTCGGGCCACCTTCTCCCCGAGGGGAGAAGGGGAGGTCTCCGCATGTTGCGTCCATTGCGGTCAACCGCCGGCTGATTAAGTAGCAACCCGGTTCCGAGAAAGAGATTGCCCTTCCCCTTCTCCCCCTCGGGGAGAAGGTGCCCGGAGGGCGGATGAGGGGGGCACCCCCCCTCAACACTCACTTGTGGACAATGACCTCAGAAAGGCGAGTCCGGGAAATAGAAGTCCTTGGCATTATCCTTGGTGACCAGCGTCGCATCGACCAGATAGGTGCCCCGCACCGGAACCTGCCCGTAGAAATTGGCGACCGTCAACTCAAGCGCCGTTCCGACCATGGCCGGCGGATAGAGCACGTCGACGGGGATCATCTTGTCGCCGTCCATGACCTTCTTGATCATGTCCTTCGAGCCGGCACCGGCGATCACGTATTTGATATCCGTGCGCTTGGCCTGATCGATGGCCTGCAGCACGCCAACGGCCATGTCGTCGTCCTGGCACCAAACGACGTCGATCTTCTTGTACTTGGTGAGGAAGTCCTGCATCACCTTGAAGGCGTCGTCGCGGTTCCAGTTGCCGTACTGGCGATCGAGCACCTTGACCTTGGAGCCGGCAATGCCCTTGTCGAAGCCATCCTGACGCTGCTGGTCGATGGGGATCGGCAGGCCCCTGATGACGACCACCTCAGCATCCGGAGTGTTGGCCTTGATATATTCGCCGGCGGTCTGGCCGAGCGCCGGATTGTTGCCGGCAACATAGAGGTCGCGGATCGTATGGTCGTTGACGCTCGGCGCGCGATCGACGATAGCGACGAACTTGCCCTTGTCCTTGACCTCCTGCATGGCGTTGACCAGCGGATCCGGATCGGATGGCAGGATGACGAGGGCGTCGATGCCCTGCGTCGACAGGTCCTGCACGGCATTGGCCTGGCTTGCCGGATCAGCCGAGGTCTTGACGATGATGTTAAGGCCCGGATGTTGGGCCATCAGCAGCTTGGCGACACGGTTGGCATGGAATACCACGCCGGACGTCCAGCCATGGTCGGCGGCCGGGATAGACACGCCGATGGTGACTTTCTTGTCTTCCGCATGGGCAGCGCCCACCAGCGCGGCAAGGGCGACAGTCGTCGCCAACAGGATTTTACGCATATCTGTTCTCCTCCCAGAGAGTATCGGGGTCGATATCGCAGAAGACCGGGCGACCCCACCACCCGGTCCTTTTTCACGACTTGCGTATCAGCGACCGCTGAACGAGCATCGCAATGATGATGATCGCGCCTTGGATGGCGCCGATCAGGTATTCGCTGACGAAATTCGACAACAGCATGATGTTGCCGACGATTTCGAGAATGAAGGCGCCGCAGACCGTGCCCCAGATGCGCCCGACCCCTCCCCGGAGCGCTGTACCGCCGACGACGACGGCCGTGATCGCCTGGAGTTCCCAGAGGATACCGGTGGTCGCCGATGTCGACCCCAGCCGAGGGACATAGAGCAGTACGGCAACGGCAACGCAGATGCCCTGAATGACATAGGCGGCGGTGCGTACCCGGTTGACCGAGATGCCGGAATAGCGCGCCACATCCTCGTTCGAACCAACGGCGGCAACATGCCGGCCATAGCGGGTGCGATAGAGGATGAAGGCGCCGATGGCAGCCATCGCAAAGATGACGATCACAGGCACGGGCACGCCGAGCAGCTGGCCGAAATAGGCCGGCCGGTACATCTTGACGATCTCCGGGCTGCGCACGGTGATGGCACCACCTTGCGACAGCCAGGTGGTCAGTCCACGAAAGATGCCCATCGTGCCAAGCGTCGCGATGAACGGCTCGATGCGGCCGACTGTCGTGATGAGGCCATTGGCCAGCCCGCAGGCACCGCCAAGAGCGATGGCGAGCAGCATGGCGACAATGAGCATGCTGGCGGGATCGGCGATAGCGCCGCTGTTGATGAACAGGATCATCAGGCTGGCAACAAACGCCACCATCGAGCCAACAGACAGATCGATCCCGCCTGCCGAAATGACGAAGGTCGCGCCGATGGCAATGATGGCGATGAATGCACTGCGTGTGATGACGTTCAGCAGATTGTCGATGCTGATGAAATTCGGATTGGCGAAGGCGCCTAGCACCAGCAACAAGGCCAGCGCCACGAACGGAGCCACGGCGCGTAGATCGATATCCTTCCACGAGCGTTTCATCTTGACGGATTCGGTTGTTGTCACATTGCTCATGGTTGCTCCGCTCAGGCGGCCTCTCCGGCACTGGCACCTGTGGCCAGCACGACGATTTCGTTTTCGGTCATCATTTCGCCCGCCACCTCGCCGACGATCCGGCCGCCGCGCATCACCAGTATCCGGTCGCAGATGCCGATGAGTTCGGGCATTTCAGACGAGACGACGATGATCGAGCGGCCCTGTTCGGCAAGGGCTGCGATGAATTTGTAGATCTGTTCCTTGGTGCCGATGTCGATGCCGCGCGTCGGCTCGTCGATGATGACGATATCGGGATCGAGCAGCATCATCTTGGCGAGCAACAGCTTCTGCTGGTTACCGCCCGATAACTGGCCGGCCAGCATGTCCTTATCTCCAACCCGGATATCGAACTCCTTGATGGCGGCGTCGAGCGCGGCACGCTCCTTCGCCCGATCCACCTGGAATCGGCGGGCAAACTGGCCGAGCGCGGCAAGCGTCAGGTTGACGCGGAGGTCCTTGGTGAGCAGCAACCCCTTGCCCTTGCGATCTTCGCTGAGATAGACGATCCCGGCCTTGAGGCTGGCATGCACGTCGGCGAAGTGCACCGACTTGCCGTTGAGCTTTACCGCTCCCTGCCCCGTGCGAAGCCCGACCACGCCCTCCATCAGCTCTGTCCGGCCGGCGCCGATCAGCCCGGCAAAACCGAGGATCTCGCCACGATGAAGGGTGAAGGACGCGCGCTCGGCATAGCCCGGAACTGAAAAATTCTCGACGTTCAGCACAGTTTCACGAACCGCCGCCGCGTGCCGGTCGGGATAGAGCTTGGCCACATCGCGACCGACCATCAACCGCGCCATATCGGCAGGCTCGAGATCGGCAGCCGGATGGGTAGCGACCAGCCGCCCGTCGCGAAGGATAGTCACCCGGTTGGCGATTTCCTTCACCTCTTGCAGCCGGTGCGAAATATAGAGGACCGCCACCCCCTTGGCGCTGATATCCCGGATGACCTTGAGAAGCGCCCTGGTCTCGGTTGGCGTCAGGGAGGCGGTCGGCTCGTCGAAGATCACCAGCCGGTGCGGCACAAGCAGCACGCGCGCGATCTGCACCAGTTGCCGTTGGGCAATCGACAGCCGCCCGACCACAACAGTGGGTTCGATATCGGCACCGAGATCGCGGATGGCGCGGCGCGCCCCGTCGTTCATGGCGCGGTCGTCGACAATGAAGCCGCGGCGCAGTTCACGGCCGAGATAGAGGTTTTGCGCCACCGTCAGATCGGGAGCGAGCAGGATTTCCTGGTGGACGAGCACGATGCCGCGCGTCTCCGCATCCACAGGTCCGGACAAGTGAGCGGGCTCGCCATCGACCCGTACCTCGCCGCGCGTTGGCTGCAGATGCCCGGAAAGGAGCCGCATCAGCGTCGACTTGCCGGCACCGTTCTCGCCGATGATCGCATGGACTTCGCCAGCCATCACGGAAAGGTCGATGTCGCGCAGGACCTCGACAGGCCCGAATGATTTCGAGAGGCCAACGGCTTGCAGAAGCGGCATGGAGACATCGATGCGCGGGTTCATTGCAGCGCGTCCTCTGCCGCCACTGCCACCCCTGCGGCGCATAAACCTTCGGCCCCGCAAAGGGCGACAAGGCTCACGCCATCGTCCTCAAGAACTCTCTCCACCCCGGCACTCCTCCAAGCAAGAGGCTAGCGTATATGATGAGGTACGTAAAGCAGTGGGCGAATGTTTTTTATGGATTACAAACAGGACGTGCATGATGAGACGGGCGATGCCGGCTTGATGACTTCTCGCGCCAACTGCTTTATACTTATCCTATGAGCGAAGGCACTCGGACAAATTTCGTACCAGATCGCAGCGATATGGCTCTCGATGCACTGGTGCTTGGGACCGTCAACGCTCCTTATCGACGCTCTGTGTCCTCCACCGAATTGGTTTCAGTTCTTGCCACCGGCAAAATAGACAGCTGGCTCGTGCACATCTCGACGTTTTTCACCGACGTTCGCCCGGATCTGGTGATCGACTTCGCTGATGCCCACGGCATCGGGCATTCCCAACTGCAATTGATGTACGCCCTCGTTAAAGGTGCGACTGGGGAAGCGAGCAAGGAGATGGAGGAAGCCCTTGTCGAACTGGCACAGCCTGCTTGATCGTGCCATCCGTGGACTTGAATCCCTACCGCAAATAACGGTTACTCAGGAGGATTGGACGCTCGGCGGAGGCACCGCCCTGATGCTTCAACTACAACACCGGCTGTCCAAAGACATCGACATCTTCTTCCACGATGCCCAGTATCTGACATTCCTTTCACCCCGCGTCGGAGGCGAAGAAATTTGGGGAGCCGATGCCTATGACGAAGCGGCGCACTATGTGAAATTGATCTACGCGGAAGGCGAGATCGACTTCATCATATCCTCAAATATTACCAACATTTTACCGCACAGGATGAGCGTGGAGGGCGACATAAACGCCGGAATTGCGGCCTACGTTATTCCCATCGAGCATCCCGTAGAGATCGCCCTCAAGAAGCTGTGGCATAGGGGACCGGAACTTAAAATCAGGGACGTTTTCGATATCGCTGTCGTCGCAGAACATCATGAGGCGCTCCTGGTTGCCAATCTTCACCATGTCAAATCGAAAAAGAATGCGATTGTCAGCCGCTTGAGCAATATCGACGGCAATTTCTTTCGCGCATCCATGGAAGAGTTGGACATTCTGCCTGCCTACGCCAGCACTGCGAAATCAGCATTGGCAACAGTGCGCACGATTTTGGATCGTATTTAACGAGCGTCTCCCCGCAACCAGCGGAGAGACGCCCCCAACCATCAAACGTAACGGTTGACGATGTTTTCCAGCAGTTCCTGCTTGCCTGAACGAGGCTGCGGGTTGATATCGTTCCCTTCCACCCATTTGGCGATGTCGTCGAGCGCGTATTCGCCGCGCAGCAGCTTCTGGGGCTCGGCGGCATTCCAGCCGGCGTAGCGGTCGTCGAGCGGCTTGGACAAAGCCTTGTCCTCGATCATCTTGGCTGCCGCCTTCAGGCCGCGCGCGCAGCAATCCATGCCGCCGATATGGCCGATCAGCAGGTCTTCCGCATCCAGCGACTGGCGACGCAGCTTGGAATCGAAGTTCGTGCCGCCCGTGGTGAAACCGCCGCCGGACAGGACCTGATAATAGGCCAGCGTCATTTCCGGCACGTTGTTCGGGAACTGGTCGGTGTCCCAGCCGGACTGGTAGTCGTTGCGGTTCATGTCGATGGAGCCGAAAACGCCGAGTGCGTTCGCAAGCGCCAGTTCGTGCTCGAAGGAATGACCGGCGAGGATGGCGTGGCCCTGCTCGATGTTGAGCTTCACCTCGTTCTCGAGGCCGTATCTCTTGAGGAAGCCATAGACCGTCGCGACGTCGTAGTCGTACTGGTGCTTGGTCGGCTCCTGCGGCTTAGGCTCGATGAGGATGGTGCCCTTGTAACCGATCTTGTGCTTGTACTCGACGACGAGGTTCAGGAAGCGGCCCATCTGATCGAGTTCGCGCTTGAGGTCGGTGTTGAGCAGCGTCTCGTAGCCCTCGCGACCGCCCCACAGGACGTAGTTCTCGCCGCCGAGCTTCTGCGTCGCGTCGAGGCAGGTCTTCACCGTGGCCGCAGCAAAAGCGAAGACGTCCGGATCGGGATTGGTTGCAGCGCCGCTCATGTAACGGCGGTGGGAGAACATGTTGGCCGTGCCCCAGAGAAGCTTGACGCCCGTATCGGCCTGCTTCTGCGCAAAGTGGTCGACGATCTCGTTGAGGTTCTTGGTGTTCTCGGCAAAGTTATTGCCTTCCGGCCGGACGTCGGCGTCGTGGAAGCAATAATAGGGAGCGCCGAGCAGGGTGAAGAATTCGAAGGCGACATCGGCCTTCAGCTTGGCAGCTTCCATGGTGTCGCTAAACCACGGGCGCAAAAACGTCTGGCCGCCGAAGGGGTCGCCGCCTGGCCAGGTGAACGTGTGCCAGTAGGCAACGGCAAAGCGGAGATGGTCCTCCATCCGCTTGCCCAGCAGCATCTCGTCCTTGTTGTAGTGCCGGAAGGCCAGCGGATTAGTGCTGTCGGGGCCCTCGTATTTTACCTTCTGGATATCTCCGAAAAATCCTGTGGTCATGGGTATTTCCTCCTTGGTTGGTCTGGTGTTGGTTCTGTGGCTCCCCCTCATCCGGCCCTTCGGGCCACCTTCTCCCCGAGGGGAGAAGGAAAGACGAGGCCTCCGCAGTTTCCCCCTCTCCCCTCGGGGAGAGGGTAGGGTGAGGGGGTTTTGTTGCTAATGCGCCAGCGACTTGATCGCCGGATAGAGCGCCCGGTAACGCCCGTAAGCCTCCTCGTAGGCACCAGCGAAGGCGGATACGGGCTCGATCGTCCCGGCCGTCGCCGGCGGCGTGCAGACGGCAACCGGATCGGCCCCCGTGGCCGCAATCAGCCCGAGCCGGGCAGCACCGAAGGCCGCGCCGAAATCGCCGTCGGCCGGCAGGTCGACGGGCACGCCGAGCGCGGTGGCGATCGAGGCCAGCCAGTAGCGAGAGCGCGAGCCGCCGCCGATAGCGGTGACGCGGGAGATTTGGGTGCCGGCAGAACGCAGCGCCTCGAGGCTGTCACGGATGGCGAAGGATACCCCTTCGAGCACGGCTTGGGTCAGCACGACGCGGCTGCTCTCGTGGCCAAGGCCGATGAAGGCGCCACGGATCGCGGCATCGTTATGCGGCGTGCGCTCGCCGGAAAGATACGGGAGAAATGTTACGCCCGACGGCGCCTTCAGCGTATCGCCGAGTTCGCCGGTGAGGTCAGCCGGCGACTTACCGGTGATCTCGGAATGCCAGTTGAGCGCATCGGTGGCCGACAGGATGACGCCCATCTGGTGCCAGGTGTTGGGAAGCGCATGGCAGAAGGCATGCACGGCGCTCTCCGGCTTCGGCAGATAGGAGCCGTTGGCGGCAAACAGCACGCCGGAAGTCCCGAGCGACACAAAGGCTGCGCCATCGCTGACGGTTCCCATGCCGCAGGCCGAAGCCGCATTGTCGCCTGCCCCGCCGGCCAGGACGACGTCGCCGGACATGCCCCACTTCGCCGCCAGTTCGCCACGAAGTTTGCCGCCAACCTCGGTGCCTTCGACCAGTTGCGGCATCTGCGCTTCGGTAAGGCCGGTGGCGGCCAGCAATTCAGCCGACCACTTGCGCTTGCCAGTATCGAGCCAGGATGTGCCCGCCGAGTCCGACATTTCCGAGATGTGTTCGCCGGTCAGCCAGAGGCGGAGGTAATCCTTGGGAAGCAGCACGTGGGCCACCTTGGCGAAGATTTCCGGCTCGTGCCTGGCAACCCAGGCGAGCTTGGGCGCGGTGAAGCCCGGGAAGACGATGTTACCTGTCAGTGCGCGAAAACGCGGATCGGCGTCGAGCGCGGCCGCCTCGACATGGCTGCGCGTGTCGTTCCAGAGGATGCAGGGGCGCAGCACCTTGTCGGCAGCGTCCAGCAGCGTCGCGCCATGCATCTGACCGGAAAGGCCGATGCCGCGCACCGCAGAAAGCTCGTTCGGATGAGAAGCCTTGAGGCCCGCAATCGCCTCCTCCGTGGCACGCACCCAATGCGCCGGATCCTGCTCTGACCAGCCGGGATGCGGCCGCGAAACGTCAAGCGCGCCATTGGCGGAGCCGACGATCTTCTGATCGCCGTCGATCAGCATGGCTTTGACGCCGGAAGTGCCGAGATCGAGACCGAGATACATGTGGTTTACTCCTGTTGCCGCCCCTCAGGGCAGATTGTCTTTCAAGAAAATATCGAGCCGGATGCGCTCCTGGGCCGCGATGACAGCCAGCCCGTCGGCCTTGGCCTTGAGCACGCGGACAGCGCTGCGAACCTCATGGCCTGCATCCTGGTTAAGCACCACGTCGATCAGCCCATCCTGCAGGGCCTCGCGGGTGTAATCGGTCAACTCGTGCGCAACGACTGTCAGAGCCTTGCCTGCAGCCCGCGCCCGCAAGGCTCTGATCAGGCCGCGGTTGCCGGCGCCAATACTATAGATGCCGATCACGTCTGGATTGTCCGCCAGTGCTTTCGTGACAAGCCCGTTCACCGTCTCCGGATCGTCGAGCCCCTCCAGCACCGGCAGCAGCGTCAGGGCGGAAAACTCCTGCTCCATCATCGCCGAAAAGCCCTCGAGCCGTTCGCGATGGTCCCGTACCAGCAGCGAACCTGCGAGCACGAGGACTTCCCCCTTCCGTCCGCCGAGAAACCGGCCGAGCAAGCGCGCCGCCGTCCGCCCTGCCGCGATGTTGTCGATGCCGGCGTAATGATGACGTGCGGAACCGGTCAGGTCGGAAACCAGCGTCACCACGGGAATTTTCGCTTGTACCAGCCTTTCAACGGCATCCCGGACTTCGGGCGCATCGACGGCAACGAGCGCCACGCCGGCAATATCGGCGCCGGCAAGGCTGTCCAGCGCCGCCACCAACGCTGCGGGGTCGAAAGCCTTGACCTCGATGATGCGGATAGAGCACCGCTCCGATCCCGCGCGTGAAATTGCCTGCCGCGCCTCGGCGTGCAAGCTGTGCATGAAGGAATTATCGCTGGCCGGAAGGATGAAGACGAGCGGATAGAGGCGACCCTTGGCCAGATTGGCGGCCGCCATGTCGCGCACATAGCCGATATCGTTGATGACCGCTTCGACCCGCTGCCGAGTGACGCTGCGCACGCCGGCACGCTGGTTAAGCACCCGGTCCACGGTCGCAAGGCTAACGCCCGCTGCAGCGGCGATATCGTGAACGGTTGGCCTCATGTCTCCTCCTTCGAAGACACTTAGCGCCAAATCTGACGTACGTAAATCAGATTTTTCAAGGCGAAGGCTTTCGACGCAAGCTTGCCGCCGAAAGACCGGGCTCAGACGTTATTTTTCGCGGTCGTTGGCGATCCCCGCCTCGACCCGCCGGGCGATAGCCGAGAGATCGCGCTTCTCGCCGCCGAGGGTCTCGATAGCACCCACCGCGACGTCGCTCGCCACGTAGTCGGATTTGTGACCCATATTGTGGATTGAGATCAGTCGGGCGCCGCTTATGGCTTTTGCCAGTTGTCCTGCGTGGATTGTGGGCGAGACGACACTGTCGGTATCGCCTGTTATGATGATGGTAGGCTTTTCTATCTCGGGGTAGCGCGGCGATGTCTTGGCGGTCCAGTCCTTGAGATTGGCAACATCGACGGCGTTGTTGTGAAAAGAACCGGGACGGATCGCCATCAGCGCGTGGGTTTTCGCCACATAGTCCGCAGGCGCGACGTTCGGCGCAAAAACGCCCTTCACTGCACTGTCGATCATCACCACGCCGGCTGGCGGTGCGATTAACGTCGAAAACAGCCAGCCCGTCACGGGCGTCGAGGCCGCGCGATAATACCAGGCGATGCCGCCCGGCCAGGGATAGACGGCGGGCGAGAGAAAGACCAGGCCGATGACCTTGTCGGGGTGACGCAGCGCAAAGCTGGCAACCACGGCACCACCGAAGGAATGGCCCACGATGATCGCCTTCCTTATCCCCCGTTTATCCATGACAGCGGCTATGGCATCCGCCTGACCATCAGGATAGGCGTTTTCCGCACCGCCACGGTCCGAGCGTCCGTAGCCGGGGCGATCGACGAACAGCAGATCCGCCCGGCCCTCCAGCTTGCCACGAAACGACAGCATCGGGTCGAACAGGTTGGCGCTGGCACCATGGACGAAGACGACCGGCGGCAGGTCGGGATGACTGGCGCGCAGGTAGACGCTGTTCATCCTGTAGCCACCGACATCGATCAACTCCTGCGGCACGGAATCTGCAGTCGCCGAGGTCGCGCAGGAAGCTCCGCAAGCGAACAGTGCGAGAAGCACGAGTGCCCGCCTGATGGTGCAGAAAGTCGTTTTGAGCATGTAAACGGGGTCCGGCATGGAGGAACGAATGAAATGTCGATACGTCGCCGACGGCGCGCCGGTTCACCGGCCGGCACGAAAACGCCGCCAGACAGATACGTCGTGGCGGCGAAAAGGTTTCGGTCGAAGTTGCTAGTGGCCGCCGGCCGGCGCACCCTTGGGTGGCGGCTTCGGCTTGCTGATCATCGCAACGCCGATCAGCATGAGCGTGAACAGCACCGTCAGGATCATGAACACGTCGCTGAACGACATCACCATCGCCTGCTTGGTGGTCAGGTTGACCATCGTGCGTACGGCGACATTCGAACCGTCCATCCCGTGAGCATTGTAGTTGGCGGCCATGCTGTTCAGCTGATCGACGGCAACCGGATTACCCCAGTTGATATTTTCGCGCAGGCGCATGTAGTGCAGGTCCTGCCGGGTGGTCAGCACCGTGTTGATGATCGCAAGGCCAACGGCACCGCCGAGATTTCTCGTCAGGTTGAACAGGCCCGAAGCGCCGCGCATGCGCTCCGGAGCCATCGTCCCCAGCGCGATATTGTTGATCGGCACCATGCACAGCATCAGACCCACACCGCGCAGGATCTGCGGGATGAGCAACTCCCAGAAATCCCAGTCGGTGGTAATCGACGTCATGATCCATGTGCCGGCTGCAAAGAAGATAAACCCGGCCGCCATGATAATCCGCGGATCGAGCTTGCTCGACAGCATGCCGGCGACCGGCGCCGTACAGAACATCGCGAGGCCGGAGACAAACATGGTCTCGCCGATCATCAGCGAATCGTAGCCGCGTATGCGACCGAGATAGAGCGGATAGACGTAGGTCAGGCCATATAGCCCGATGCCCATGACGAAGGAAAATACCGAGCCGAAGGAAAAGTTCTTGTTGGCGAAAGCCTTCAGATCGACAATCGGAAAGGACGCTGTAAAGGCCCGGAAAAAGAATATTACCCCGCCTATCGCCGAAGCAATGGCGGCGATGACGATGTAGCCGTCGTTGAACCAGTCGTTGGTGTTACCTTCCTCGAGCACATACTCCAGCGCACCGAGAAAAACGGCCATGCCCAACAAGCCCCACCAGTCGAACTTCTTCATCAGCGACAGCTCAGGCTTGTCGAAGTCGATGAAATTCCATGTGACGAGCGTCACGAGAATACCGGGGCCGATGTTGATCAGAAACAGCCAGTGCCAGGAGAAGGCATCGCTGAGATAGCCGCCGACCGTCGGTCCGATGGTCGGTGCCAACGTGGCGATCAAGCCGATGATCGGCGATATGACATTGCGCTTTGATGGCGGAAAGATGGTAAAGGCGGCAGCAAACACGGACGGGATCATGCCCCCGCCGATAAAGCCCTGCATCGCCCGATAAACGATCATCTGGTCGATATTGGTCGCAGTGGCGCAGAGAGCGCTGGATGCGGTAAAGCCGGCAGCGCAGATGGCGAAGAGATAACGGGTGGAGATGATCCGTGCCAGCGTGCCCGACAACGGGATCATGATGACTTCGGCTATCAGGTAGGCAGTCTGCACCCAGGCGATTTCATCGGAACCGGCACTGAGGCCGGCCTGAATTTCAGCCAGCGATGCCGACACCACCTGGATGTCGAGGATCGACATGAACATGCCGAGCACCATCGCGATGAATGCGATCATCCGGCGCGGATCTACGCGCTCCGAATCGGGAGCGGCAGAACCGGCAGCCGGTCCTGCAGTGGGTGTTGCGGCAGCCATGGATGCTCTCCGAGCGTTACTTGTTTGACTGCGGCGCAGTGCGCGTATCGACGTCGACGACGACGCTGAGGCCGGCACGCAGGCGACCGCTGTCGAGTGCTTCCTGCGGCAGGGCGATGCGGACCGGCACGCGCTGGATCACCTTGGTAAAGTTGCCCGTCGCATTTTCAGGCGGCAGCAGCGAGAAGACCGAGCCGGATGCCGGCGCGATAGACTCGACGATACCGACAATCGGCTCGTCGCTATAGGCATCGACATGCACCTCGACCTTGGAGCCCGGAACGACGTGCTGGAGCTGGGTCTCCTTGAAGTTGGCGTCGATGTAGAGCTTGCGGGTCGGGACGATGGACATAAGGCGCGTTGTTGAAGACACGTAATCGCCTTCCTGGACCGAGCGGTTACCCACGATGCCATCATAGGGGGCCTTGAGGACCGTGAAGCTCAGGTCGCGGGCGGCCTTGTCCCGCGAGATTTCGAGTGTCCGGACCGTGCCTTCAGCCTGCCTGCGCTGCGCCTGCAGCAAGGCAATATTCGCCTGTGCCGAGGCAATATTGGCATCGCCGGCGACGAGGTTGGCGTTGGCCTGGTCGAGCGCGATATTGGCGGAGTCGACGTTGGCGGCGGTGCCAGCAGACTTCGATTCCAGCTGGGTCGCGCGGCTCTGGGTGATCTGCGCGCCACGCACCGTTGCCTGCAGCGCCACCTTCTGGGCCTGCGCCTGGGCAAGCGAGGCCTGCGCCCCTACGATTTGCGCGTCGATGGTCTGCAATGCCAGCTTCTCTGTATCAACCTGCGCCTGCGCCTGGTCGAGTGCGTTCTGGTAATCGCCGTCGTCCAGTGTCAGCAGTACATCGCCAGCCTTGACCTGCTGGTTGGCAACCACGTCGACCTTGGCGACATAGCCGGCAACCTTGGGCGAGATGACCGCCATGTCACCGCCGATATAGGCATCGTCGGTCGACACCATGAAACGTCCGGTCGTCCACCAGTTATACCCGTACCAGCCACCGCCGATCAGCGCGATCACGACGATGATCGGAAGGACGAAGCTGCGGCGCTTTTTGCCGGCTTTTGGCGGATCGACTGTCGTTGTAGCCGAGGGCTCAGCTGGCGCAGGGGTGCTGCGTGCTTCGGCCGCTGCCGGCTCCGCTTGCACAGCCGGGTCAGACTGGGCAGAATTGGCGTCTGCGGGTTCGCTTACAATGCGTGCAACATTGTTCTTCTGAATGGACGACATGTAGAGAGCACCAGATTTTTACGGAATTTGTCGAACCGAACGGTTCGGTTCAGTTGACATAGAGCGTTTAACACATCATATCAAGTCATACCGAACCAATCGGTTCGATTTGGTTAAAGAATCTTCGTTGAATGACAGTGTCTGACAATATAACGGTCAAAAACAATTTGGCGCCTGAGGATAACTCTTCTTCGGCAGGCGGTCGCTGGGCGGCTGGCGAAGATCCGACGAAGCGCGAGCAGATCCTGGATGGCGCCCATCGCGTCTTCATGCGGCTCGGCTTCGACGCCTCGAGCATGAACGATGTAACGCGCGAAGCTGGCGTTTCAAAGGGCACGCTCTACGTTTATTTTGCCAACAAGGAAGAGCTGTTCACCGCAATCATCGAGCGGCAGCGTGCTACATTCATCGCCACGATGCGCATGGCTCTGGCGGAGCATGACGATCTCGAAGGGGGCCTCTACGACTTCGGCGTCACGTTCGTGCGGCATATGACCGACGAAAAGGTCATCACGGCGATGCGCACGGTGCTGGGTGTCCGCGAAAGAATGCCTGTCCTCTGCAAGCGGTTCTTCAAGGGACCAGAAAATCTGCGCACTGTCCTGCAGGACTTTCTGCTGCGGCACATGGCGGATGGCAAGCTGGAGATAGACGATCTCGACCTCGCGGCCGGGCAGTTTCTCGATCTTTCCAGCGGCACTTTCTTCAAACTTCGCCTGTTCGGAAGCATGGATGAGCCCCCTGAACAAGCGGAAATCGAGCGTGTGATCAATGGCGCGGTGAAAACCTTCCTCGCCGCCTATGGAAAGTCTTCAAAGCCTTCGTAAACCAAGGCGCCCTCGCGGCGCTTGCGCTCGAACTTCCAGTTCCTACATTAGCCCGGGTATTTTTCGCCGGTTTAGTCAATGTGGGGAACACGATCGATGCAGACACTGATGCCATTGCTACAGGATCCAAGCGCCTGGGTGGCGCTCGTCACACTCGTAGTGATGGAGGTGGTTCTCGGCATCGACAACCTGATCTTCATCTCGATTCTCACCAACAAGCTGCCACCTGAAAACCGCGACAAGGCCCGCAAGATCGGTATCGGCCTGGCTTTGATCATGCGCCTTGCGCTGCTGGGCACGGTCGCCTGGATCGTGCGCCTGACGGAACCGGTCTTCGATATCATGGGCCATGGCTTTTCCTGGAAGGACATCATCCTGATTGCCGGTGGCCTGTTCCTCCTGTGGAAGGCCACGAAGGAAATCCATCACAGCGTTGATCCCGTCGATCAGAACGGCGATTTCATCGCAAAGTCGACCACGACGGGCTTTGCCGCTGCCATCGGCCAGATCCTTCTGCTCGACCTCGTCTTCTCCGTTGACAGCATCATCACCGCCGTCGGCATGACGCCGCACATTCCGATCATGTTCGTGGCCGTCATCACCGCGGTCCTGGTCATGCTGCTGGCTGCAGCGCCGCTTGCCAACTTCATCGAGAAGAACCCTTCGATCGTCATGCTGGCGCTCGCCTTCCTGCTGATGATCGGCACCACCCTTATCGCCGACGGCATGGGCTTCCATGTACCGAAGGGCTACATCTACACCGCGATGGCATTTTCCGCCCTGGTGGAGATTCTCAACATGATGGTGCGCAACCGCAGGGAAAAATCCAAGACCCGGCACTGAGCCTACGGACCTTCCCGCAATAGACCGGCTCGGCGCTCGAAAGACTGCCGATCCGTCAGGCCAGCATGCCGCTCTGGCGCACCGGAAATCGGCGGTTTTTCTTGACCTCGACGGTTGAATATGTCCTAAGGCCAGCCAGACGGAAAATGGCTGGCCTGGCAGTGTTTTTGGCGCTGTTTTGAGGCTGTTTCCGAAACTCCGATCCGTGGCGCCGGCCAGTGCCCCGTCTGGATCTCCCGCACGTCATTACGGATAGACATCATGACCACTTCAGGCGTCCGCGTCCGCATCGCACCCTCCCCGACCGGCGAGCCCCATGTCGGCACGGCCTACATTGCGCTGTTCAACTATCTCTTTGCCAAGAAACACGGTGGCGAGTTCATCCTGCGCATCGAGGATACCGACGCTACCCGTTCGACGCCGGAATTCGAGACTAAGGTTCTGGATGCGTTGAAGTGGTGCGGGCTGGAATGGTCGGAAGGCCCTGACGTCGGCGGACCCTATGGGCCTTACCGCCAAAGTGACCGCAAGGACATGTACCAGCCCTACGCCGAGGAGCTTTTGCGCAAGGGCCACGCATTCCGCTGCTTCTGCACGCCGGAGCGCCTGACGGCAATGCGCGAAGCCCAGCGCGCAGCCGGCAAGCCGCCGAAATATGACGGTCACTGCCTTAACCTGTCCGCCGAGGAGGTAACCTCGCGCGTTGCATCGGGCGAAGCCTCCGTGGTGCGGATGAAAATCCCGACGGAAGGCTCCTGCGACTTCCACGACGGCGTCTATGGCGATGTCAGCATTCCGTGGGACAGTGTCGACATGCAGGTGCTGATGAAGGCCGACAACATGCCGACCTATCATATGGCAAACGTCATCGACGACCATCTGATGAAGATCACCCACGTCGCGCGCGGCGAGGAATGGTTGGCGTCCGTGCCGAAACACATACTGCTCTACCGCTATTTCGAGTGGGACCAGCCGGTGTTCATGCATCTCTCCCTGATGAGGAATGCCGACAAGTCGAAGCTGTCGAAGCGCAAGAACCCCACCTCGATTTCCTACTACACGGCACTCGGCTATATCCCGGAAGCGCTGATGAACTTTCTCGGCCTGTTTTTTATGCAGATCGGCGAAGGCGAGGAACTGCTCGATATCGAACAACTGGCTGCCAACTTCGATCCAGAGAACCTGTCCAAGGCCGGCGCCATCTTCGACATCCAGAAGCTGGACTGGCTGAACGGCCGCTGGCTGCGCGAGAAAATGTCGGAAGAGGAATTCAGCCGGCGCGTGCTCACCTGGGCGATGGAAAACAACCGCCTGCAGGACGGCCTGAAGCTGTCGCAGTCGCGCATCACCAAGCTCGGCGAGCTGCCGGACCTGATGGGCTTCCTGTTGAAATCCGATCTGCACCTCGATGCATCGGCCTTCGCCAAGATCAAATCGACGCCTGAAGAGCTGCTGGAAATCTTCAACACGGTGCAGCCGGATCTCGAAAAGATCCTCGAATGGAATGTCGAGTCCATCGAGGCCGAGCTGCGTGCCATCGCCGATCGCATGGGCAAGAAGCTGAAGGTCATCCTGGCGCCGCTCTTCGTTGCCATGTCCGGCTCGTCACGCTCGCTGCCGCTGTTCGACAGCATGTCGATCCTCGGCCGCTCCGTCGTGCGCCAGCGCCTGAAGCTCGCAGCCACTGTGGTGGCGACGATGGCCGGCAGCGGGAAATGAATGTGCTGGGAGGAGACACCTGTGTGTGTCCTCCCTCATTCCTGTGCTTGTCACAGGAATCCAGCCACGGCGCGTCTGCGCTGTGAGAGAATGAACGAACCATCCCACGTCCAAGGACTTGGACGTACTGGATTCCTGTGACAAGCACAGGAATGAGGGATACCGAAAGCAAAGCGCGCCCCGGCTACAGGAAATAGAACAATGTCCGACAACAAGACCGAAACTGCCCTGTCCTCCGATGCGACCGAAGTGCGCGCCCAGAAGCTGAAGCTGCTGCGCGAACAGGTGGGCGATGTCTATCCGGCGCATTTCCACCGGACCATGACGAACACCGAGCTGGCGGAGAAGTACAAGGACCTGGAGATCGACGTCGAAACGACCGACACGGTCACGGTCGCCGGTCGCGTCTACTCCTCGCGCAATTCCGGCATGTTCATGGACATCCATGACGCCGGCGGCAAGATCCAGATTTTCAGCCACAAGGACACCACGCCGGAAGAAGCCCGCGCCCTGCTGCCGATGATCGATATCGGCGACATCATCGGCGTGACCGGCGTCGTGCGTCGTACCAAGCGCGGCGAGCTGACGATCTCGGCCCGCGAGATCACCATGCTAACCAAGTCGTTGCTGCCGATGCCGGAAAAGTGGCATGGCCTGTCCGACATCGAGACCCGCTACCGCAAGCGTCACCTCGATATCATGACTAACGAGGACAGCAAGCTGCGCTTCCAGCAGCGCTCGAAGATTGTCTCCGGCATCCGCCGTTTCATGGAAAATGACGGCTTCATGGAAGTCGAGACGCCGATGCTGCATTCGGTCTATGGCGGCGCCACGGCCGAGCCCTTCAAGACCCACCACAACACACTGAAGCTCGACATGTACCTGCGCATCGCGCCGGAACTGTTCCTGAAGCGCACGCTGGTTTCAGGCCTGACCGACAAGGTCTTCGAGATCAACCGCAACTTCCGCAACGAAGGCGTCTCCACCCGGCACAATCCGGAATTCACGATGATGGAGTGCTATTGGGCCTATGCCGACTACGAGGACATCATGGACCTCGTCGAGCGGCTGTTCGAGACACTCGCCCTGTCCATCCACGGGACGACCGAGTTTGCCTTCGGCGACAAGCAGATCTCCTTCAAGGGCCCGTTCAAGCGCGTGCCCATGCCGGACGCCGTCAAGGAGGCCACTGGCATCGACTTCCTCGCCATGAAGACCGACGAGGAAGCCCGCAGCGCCGCCAAGGTTGCCGGCTTCGCCGTCGAGAAGGACTGGACCTGGGGCGAGTGCCTGGCTTTCATCTTCGAGGAGAAGGTCGAGGGCACACTGATCCAGCCAAGCCACGTCACCCATTTCCCGAAGGACATCTCGCCCTTCGCCAAGGAAGTGCCGGGCGAGCCGCGCCTTGTCGAGCGTTTCGAGACCTATTGCAACGCCTGGGAACTGGGCAACGCCTTCTCGGAACTGAACGATCCGGAAGAGCAGCGCAAGCGCATGGTCGAGCAGCTCGAGCAGGCCCATGCCCGCGGCGAAAAGGACAAACAACTGGACGACGAGTTCCTGGACGCAATCGACCAGGGCATGCCTCCGGCCGGTGGCCTCGGCATCGGCGTCGACCGCCTGATCATGCTTTTGACCAACGCCCCGTCGATCCGCGACATCATCCTCTTCCCGGCTCGCCGCGCCAAGGCTGACTAGATAACGCATATGTCGAAGCGCAGGGGGGGGCGACCCCTGCGCCAACAGTCTATCGGCTTGTGCCTGTCACCTGCGGATCGGCCGGCAGGGTGGCCGCAACGGCTTCGCTCGTTGCGGGCAAGGCAGCGTTTACCTGCAGCGACGTGGGTATGATCTTCGGCTCGACCTTCACACCTATGAAACTGCCGGTACTGCCATGCTCCGGCTTGACGTCGGCTGCTGCAGGCGGATGCTCGGCTGGCGGTGCAACAGCCTCCGGTGATTTTTTCTCGCTGCTCTCGCTCTTCGCAGCGCCCTCGGCTGTCGGCGGGGTCTTCGGATGCTTGCCGCCTTCTGGCACCTTGGCAGCTCCCGTGGTGACCGGGTCGGTACAGTCGCTGTGGTCTTTCAGGGAGGCCATCACGCCGTCGATATCCGTGCTCGTCATATCGACCCGGTCTCCGAAGAACAGGCCTTCGTCGCTGGCACCGCCATTGTAGTAGCGCGCTGTTATCGGCACCTCGACCGAGCCATCGGCAATCTTCTCAGGGTGGGGAATATAGACCACCGTGGCGCCAAGGGCGCGGCCGTGAATGTCGGACTGCAGTGTCGGTCCCTTCTTGTCGAGCACCACGACCTGAACCAGGTCCGGCTTCTGCGCATCATAGACGGCCTTTGCCACGCGCAATGCTGTCTTGACGCGCGTCAGACCGTCAGTCGCATCGGAGGTGATGTACTTGCGCAGCCAGACACGGTGATTCTTGCGGATCGTCACGAGATTGAGGTCGGTGCACTGCATGCCGTTGACGGATGTAGCGGAGGGGCCAAGCAGTCTGTCGCGACCGATATAGAGTGCGAATGCGCCGGAGGAGCCCATCAACAAGGCCACTCCGCCGACAATCATAACCAGCTTCCGGGGTCGCCGGAAAATGCGCAGTAAGGCCTTCAAGCCAACTGCTCCACCATAAAGCACTCCAACACCGCGATAGACACTCGCAAAGCTAGAGATATGACGTTTCAGAATACTTAAGGAGAGCGTAAAACGCCCCTCCATACAGCCACATTTCGATAAAACAGTCGCCGGAATTTCAGAAACGAAACCAATAGCTTCAAGTTTGTGCCGGATAGACGCATCCACCTGAGGCTGCTTCATTTCGAGGCGATTTACAACCTTATGATGCGTCGATGGCTTGCTTGCATTCGTTGATAGGTGACGCTGCGCCCTCCATCGCTCGTTGTACCGCGATCAGGCCGACCGACATCATCATACCGGCGCTGTTCTCAACCGCGCACGGTCCCGGCGGATAACGCGGTGCTGGTCACCTTGCTGTCGAATGTGGCATCCTAATATCTTGACCCCAGGCGACGGCCAGATCGCCGACGGCGGCAACCAATGAAAAGGGAGAACGTCATGGACACTGCAATGCTGATCGGGTCACGCTTCGAGGCCGGCACGGAAAATGAAGAACACGTTCTCAACCCGAAGACCGGCGAGACCGTGCTCGACCTCCCCGAAGCCTCGCTCAGTCAGGTCGACAAAGCCGTGGATGCTGCAGAAGCCGCCTTCAGGACATGGTCGCAGACCACGCCGGCCCAGCGTTCGGCTTACCTGCTGCGGATCGCCGACGCGATAGAGCGGGATGCCGAGGGCTTTGCAGCGCTCGAAGCGCTGAATTGCGGCAAACCGATCAACGCAGTCCTCAATGACGAGATACCGGCGATCGTCGATTGCTACCGCTTCTTTGCCGGTGCCGTGCGCAACCTGCACGGACCTGTGGCGGGTGAATATCTGCCCGGGCACACCTCGATGATCCGCCGCGACCCTGTCGGCATCGTCGGCTCCATCGCGCCCTGGAACTATCCCCTGATGATGATGGCATGGAAGCTTGCACCGGCGCTGGCCGGCGGCAACACGGTTGTGTTCAAGCCATCTGAACAGACACCGTTGTCCGCCCTGAAGATGGCGAAGCTGTTCGCCGAGATTTTGCCCGAGGGCGTGGTCAACGTCATCCTTGGACGCGGGGAGACGGTCGGCAGCGCGCTGATCAACCATCCGAAGATCGGCATGGTGTCGATCACCGGCGATATTGGCACCGGCAAGAAGGTTTTGGAGGCAGCTGCCAAGACGGTCAAGCGGACCCACCTCGAACTCGGCGGCAAGGCGCCAGTCATCATCTTCGACGATGCCGATATCGATGCAGTGGTGTCGGGCATTCGTACCTTCGGCTACTACAACGCCGGCCAAGACTGCACTGCGGCCTGCCGCATCTATGCCGACGCGAAAATATACGACAGGTTCGTCGCCGACCTGACCTCCGCCGTGTCATCCATCAAATTCAATCTTGCCGACGACACCGAGAACGAGATCGGACCTCTGATTTCGAAACGCCAGCGCGACAGGGTGGAAAGCTTCGTCGACCGTGCAGCGGAGCACAAGCACATGGAGATCACCACCGGGGGCAAGGTATCTGGCGATAGGGGCTTCTTCTACACGCCAACCGTCATCGCCGGCGCGACCCAGGCAGACGAGATCGTCCGCCGCGAGGTATTCGGGCCTGTTGTCTCCGTCACCCGCTTCACCGACGTCGACGACGCCGTCGCCTGGGCTAACGACAGCGACTATGGCCTTGCCTCATCCGTCTGGACAAAGGATATCGGTCGCGGGATGCAGACGGCGGCACGGCTGCAATACGGCTGCACCTGGATCAACACCCACTTCATGCTGACAAACGAGATGCCGCATGGCGGGATGAAGCAATCGGGCTATGGCAAGGACATGTCGATCTACGCGCTGGAAGACTACACCACGGTCCGCCACGTGATGATAAACCACGGATGAAGCGGCGATCTCGGCGCACTCCACGTCGGGTGCGCCGGTTGAATTCAGAGACAGTTGGAACTTTTCTTTCGCTGGCGCGTATCCCTGCGACAATTGGCGCAGAGGAAATTTTTCATGCTGAAATGGGCTCTTATATTCTTCGTTGTTTCGGTGATTGCCGGCTTCTTCGGTTTTTCAGGCGTATCCGCCGCGACGGCAACCATCGCACGCGTGCTGTTCGGCATCGCCCTGATCGTGTTCCTGATCTTTGTCGTTCTGGCCATCATGGCCGGCAACGCAATAGTCTAACGACCTGACTTTGCTCCGCCCCCCGGTTGGTCGGGCGGAGCATCTGACCTTCAAGGCAGGCAAGCGTCGAAGGTCAGCGTGAACCGCGTTTCTTCCGCGGAAGAGGCAACTGTCAACTCACCGCAATGAGCGCGCGCTATCTCGGATGCAATATAGAGCCCGAGACCAAGCCCCTGGTGGCTGGAATTTGCCGAAGCCCGCACAAAGGGCTTAAACAAGTGCTCGGCGATTTCGCCCGGTATGGGATCTCCGGGGTTTGCGACGGTGAGCTCGAACCGGCCATTCTCGACACGGGCGCCCACGTAAATTTCCCCATCCTCCGACCCGTGCGTCAACGCATTCGCAAGCAGGTTCGACAACAGCTGGCCTATGCGCGCCGGATCGCAGCGTACGCTGACGGCGCTTATGTCCGCCCGGATAATCCGGTCGGGATGGGTGGACGCTAGCTCGCTTATGACCTGCTCGATCATCGGCCGCACTGGCACCACCTGCATGTTTTCCACCAGCAGACCGCTGCCGAGACGTCCGCGTGCAAAGTCCAGTACGTCGTCGATCAGTCCGGACATGCGGCTGACACTCGCCTGCATCAGCTTCAGGATCGAACGCGACTTGTCATCGAGAGGCGAGCGCTGCAGGATTTTCGCACCGGCTTCGATTGAGGCCAGCGGGTTACGAAGATCGTGCCCGAGGACAGCGATGAATTCCTCTCGAAGTGCCGTATTTTCCTGCTCTGTCCGCAGCCTGTCCTCGCTGTCGAGAACGCGCTGGTTGGCATCGAGATGCAGCGCGATCAGGTCGGCGAACAGCCGGAACATGCTGATCGTCGATTGCGTGCTCAGTGTTCTCGGCACCCGGTCGATAGCGCAGAGCGTCCCAAAAAACGTGCCGTCGGGCAGGATGATCGGCATCGAGATATAGCTCTGCAGCCCGTACATCTGCGGCGTATGATGCATGGAAAACACCGGGTCTCTGGCAACGTCGTCGATAACTACCGGCTGGCGGTTCTCACGGATGTCGTGGCAGATCGTTGTCTCGACCTTCAATTCGCCGCCCGGCTCCAGGCCAAAGGCAATGTCGTCCCGCACGCCGCAGGCAATCCAGCGATCTTCTGTGACCCTGGCGACTGCCGCAAATCCCATGCCGGTGGTCTTGCAGACAACTTCGAGAATGGTGGGAACGGCATCGATCCGCGAGATGGCCCGGACTGAGGAGGTCGATAGCTCGTCTGACATTCCACGCTCACTCGCCACGCTTGAACAAGGCGCCTCCCGTTACGCTGCGGGAAGACAAACCAAATTTGACCTACACAGAACATTGGCCCTTGGATAGTAGTCAAGCCCGACAAATTGTTTGCCGGTACAGGGTCAAGCAAGTCTAGCGCTGCATTGCTGAAGTCGCTGCCCAAACAAGCCTAGATGAGGCTGGCACCGACATTGATCGCCAGTGCCAATATCGTGGTATTGAACAGGAACGACAATACGGAATGCAGCAGCGCAGTCTTGCGCATGGATGTCGTGGCAATAGCGACATCGGCAGTCTGCGATGCAACGCCGATCGTGAAGGTGAAATACAGGAAATCCCAATAATTGGGTTCCTTGATATCGTCGGGAAAGCGGATCGGCGGCTTGCCGCTGCTGTCTGCATAGAAACGGTGGGCATAGTGGGTGGTGAACAGCGTGTGCAGGAAGACCCACGAGATCAGGATCGTCAGAAACGCCGTCCCGGCATTCTCCAGGGCCTGCGCAGGAGAAGCATTCTTGACGCCGCTGAGTTCGATGCCGATACCCCCGATGCTCGCCACTGCGGCGGCTATCGACAGGCAAAGCACCAGAACGTCGGAAAAGTCGCAGTCGGCCGATCGCTGCCGGATGCGGCTGACGTTGGAGCGCAGCATGCAATACCAGGTGAAGGCGATGTAGACGACCGCGCCCCAGTTCCAGCTTGCCAGAAAGTTGCTGGCATTGAACTGCCGGGACGTCGTCAGCGCGAAGACGACCAGGCTGGTCAGGACAGCGAGTACGACGTTCAGATGCTTGCGCACCAGCATAACGACGGGCGATCGCGCCGCCCTTCGCTTTACACTCTGCTGCATGCCGGCGCTCCGTTCCTGGTCACATCGTCCTGATATACAGTGGCGGGGCAATCTGACAAGCCATCCGGCTCAAGCCACCGCACCAGCAAACATGTGCTGTCATCAGCAACTTCAGGGTCTACATCGGCCACCTACTGTCAGCCGGTCCAGCCGCCGTCCACAACCAGCGCCTGGCCCGTCGTGAAGCCCGATTCATCCCCGGCGAGATATGTCACCAAGGCAGCGATCTCTTCAGGCGTGGCGATGCGCCCCATCGGTTGGCGGGCAATGAAATCGGTCATGGCCTTGTCGTAGTCGCCGGTGGCCCGAAGGCGCTCATGAAGCGACGGGCTATCTACCGTGCCGGGGCAAATGGCGTTGGCACGAATGCCCTTGGCCACGAAATCGGCGGCAATAGACTTGGTCAGGCCGATCACGGCAGCTTTGGAGGCACAGTAGGCAAAGCGGTTCGGCACGCCCTTAACGCTTGAGGCGACCGATGCCATGTTGACGATGACACCCTTGCCCTTCTCCAGCATGCCCGGCAAGAATGTACGGCATGTTGTGTACATGGCCTTGGCATTGAGGTTGAAGGAGAAGTCCCAGTCTTTCTCCTCGCAGTCGAGGATGCTGCCCGCGTGGACGAAGCCGGCACAATTGAACAGCACGTCGATGGCGCCGATCTCGCTGGCAAATTCCTTGACGCGATCGCTGTCGAGCACATTGAGGACGTGGGTTTCGGCTTCCTCGAGGCTCGCCAGAGCCGCCTCGTTGATATCGGTCGCAATGACCCGGGCGCCAAGCCCGAGGAAGCGTTCGGCCGACGCGCGGCCGATGCCCTGCGCCGCCGCTGTGATCACGACGGTCTTGCCTTCCAGTCCGTGTCCCATATCGAATTTCCCTGTCCTAAGATCTGCCGGAACGCCTTAGCATCAAGCCGGGATCGTTTACACAATGAACGACTTGAGCCAGCCAGTTCGAACTCTATGCCCGCTGACGCGACAGCGTCCAGAGACATTCGCACGCCCGCTCAACAGCGATAATATCCACATATGCATGTTTGATTTATCTGTAAACGCCACATTGTCCAGCGTCAAGGTAGCAGCCCATCGCTTGCAAACGCCATCCATTCATATATGAAAGTTTTCAGTCAAAATTGCAGTGACA
Organism: Rhizobium rhododendri; assembly: GCF_007000325.2. GTDB lineage: Bacteria > Pseudomonadota > Alphaproteobacteria > Rhizobiales > Rhizobiaceae > Rhizobium > Rhizobium rhododendri. The sequence goes on from NZ_CP117267.1 coordinate 2,593,875, forward strand.
GGGATGAGATGGCCAGCGCTGACGAGGAAGGTGACCGGTACAGAGCCCCGGCACTCGACAAGGGTCTCGATATTCTGGAGCTTCTGGCACGCATCGACGGCGGCCTGACACAGGCGGAGATCGCCAAGCATCTCGGCAAGAGCCCCAACGAATTCTACCGCATGCTTGATCGACTGGTGCGGCGCGGCTATGTCCAGCGACAGGAAGGCGACCGCTTTTTACTGACGCTGAAGCTGTTCGGGCTGGCACATTTTCATGCCCCCGTGCGCCGGCTTGTGTCGTTCTCGACGCCGCTGATGCGCGAATTTGCCAACCGCGCCGAACAGGCCTGCCACCTGGCGGTCTTTGATCGCGGTTCCGTCGCCATTATCGCCCAGCAGGATTCGCCGACCTATTGGGGGATCTCGATCCGGGTCGGCGCCCAGATCAGCTTGTTCAACACCGGCTCCGGCCATGTGCTGCTCGCTTTCCGCGACGAAAAGCAGCGACAGATGATGATCGACGAGCAGCAGCGCCGCGACGATGATGTCGCCATGCCCGGCGATCTCATCGGGCGGCTGCAGGTCATCAGGGAGCGCGGCTTCGAGACCATGGACAGCCTGCAGACGACAGGCGTCCGCAACATTTCCGCGCCCATATTGGCGCGAGATGGTAACGCGCTGGCCGCTCTTACCTGTCCCTATATCCAGCCGGTCAGCGACAAGGCACCCAGCTTCGACCAGGTCATAGCGTTTGTACGCGCAGCAGCAGCGGAGATTTCCGAGACGGTTGCCGGAATGGTGGACGAGGCAGGTTGATAACTCTTATATGAATACCCTATTCTTCCGTGAAAAGCCTGACGGCACATCCGGAGGAAACCATGCTGTTCGATAGCCATCTTCATATCGTCGACCGGACAAGGCTGAACTACCCCTGGCTCGCCGGCTCAGGCGCGCTCAACCGTGACAGTCTCTACGACGATTATGCCCTCGAAGCAAAACGGTGCGGCATCACCGGCGTCCTGCACATGGAGGTCGACGTCGATCCATCCGACATTGAGCCGGAAACAGAGTATGTGCGCGAGCTCGGCGCTCGGTCGGACAGTCTCATCCGCGGCGCGATTGCAGCTTGTCGCCCGGAGGACACCGACTTTCCGGGGTACCTCGAGCGTGTGCTAGCCGATCCTTTCGTCAAAGGCCTGCGTCGCGTCCTGCATGTCGTTCCCGACGAGTTGTCCACGCGTCCGCTCTTTCGCGAAAACCTCAGCCTCATGGCGGAGACGAGGCTGACCTTCGACCTCTGCGTCCTGCCGCATCAGATCGAGCATGCGATAGCACTCGTCGACCTCAACACGGAAGTCCGCTTCATCCTTGATCATTGTGGGGTCCCAGCCATCAAGGATAGCATGAGCGAAGCCTGGCAAAACGGCATCCGGGAAATTGCACGCCGTCAGAATGTCAGCGTGAAGATTTCCGGCGTCGTCGCCTATGCCGATCCGCAAAGCTGGACGGTGGAGACTTTGAGGCCCTTCATCGAGCACTCGATTGCATGTTTCGGATGGGATCGTGTCATCTGGGGCAGCGACTGGCCAGTCTGCACCCTCGGCGGAGGGCTATCGACCTGGGTGGCTGCAACCCACGCCCTCATCGCCGGCTGCAGCGAAAGCGAGCGGGCACGGCTCTATCGGCAGAATGCCCAACGGCTCTGGAACCTGTGAACCGACCGCAAAGAAACAGGCCTGGCTGCGTGCTGCGACCAGGCCTTCGAGATCATAGTTCAGTCGTGACGCTTAAGCGGCCTTCAGTTCCTTGGAGACCATTTCACGCAGTGTCACCAGATCCTTGCCGAACTGGCGAATGCCTTCGGCAAGCTTTTCAGTGGCCATGGCGTCTTCGTTCATCATCCAGCGGAAAGTCTTTTCATCGACGTTTAGCTTCGGCGTTGCCTTCTTGACATCCGGCGAAAGCTTGCGCTCGAGCTTGCCTTCGTCCTTTGCGAGTTCGTCGAGCAGGTTCGGGCTGATCGTCAGGCGGTCGCAGCCGGCAAGTGCCGCCACTTCCTCGGCGCTGCGGAACGAAGCGCCCATGACGATCGTGTTGATGTCGTTGGCTTTGTAGTAGTTGTAGATTTCACGAACCGAGATGACGCCTGGATCTTCTTCCGAGGTGTAGTCCTTGCCGGTCGACTTCTTGTACCAGTCGAGAATACGGCCGACGAACGGCGAGATCAGGAACACCTTTGCATCGGCGCAGGCAGCAGCCTGGGCCATGCTGAACAGCAGCGTCAGATTGCAGTCGATGCCTTCCTTCTGAAGGACTTCGGCAGCCCGGATGCCTTCCCATGTGGACGCCAGCTTGATCAGGATACGATCCTTCTCGATGCCGCGCTCCTTATAGCCGGCAACGATGGCATGCGCCTTCTCGATCGAGGCCTTGGTGTCGAACGAAAGGTCGGCGTTGACTTCGGTAGAAACGCGGCCGGGTACCAGCTTCGACAGCGCGGCGCCGACGGAAACCGCCAGGCGGTCGGCAACAGCTTCTGCAACGGCCTCGGACGAACCCGACTGCTTCTTGCCCCAGGCAACGGCTTCCTTGATATCGTCGGCAAACATCGGCGTGCCGAGCGCCTTCAGGACGATCGATGGGTTTGTCGTGCAATCCACTGGCTTCAGGCGCGCGACGGCCTCGATGTCGCCGGTATCGGCGACGACGGTCGTCATTTCGCGAAGTTGGTCAAGCTTGGAAGTCATGATGAATATCCTTGTTGATTTCGAACTGAGGACCGACGCCGTCTTGCGTGGCGAACGGTAAGGTTGGCAGGCCCTCCCCGACGCAAGTAAACGAGAGGGCAGTGACGATGTTCCCGCGGACGCAAGGGTTTCGCAGATGTATGGCGCGGGCTTTAGGATATGCCGGGGGAGCCATGCGGTGCAAGCGCGGAACTATGTTCCCGGCATCGCCGCTCCAGCACGCAATCATAACATCTGCCCGCAGATTGCCCTCCTCGCTGGACAAGAGACTCGGTTTTCCAAGGTGGATATCACCGCTCCACCAATGAAAAGTCAAGGACATTTGTGCATTTCAATTGACATAAGTCTCATGTCGCCCAATATCAACCCTGAAAAGCCGGGGTAGCGGCAAACAACATGCACGCGACGTCCGCCAATGTCATCGTGGCGGCAAATTCTCGGCGGCCTTGTTGCCGGAGGACATATGGCCAAGCTCAGACGTGGAACCCACATCGCCTATTCAGAAACGGCATCGCTGCGCCTGAGGGCTGCCTGGCTCTACTACAACCAGAGCCTGACGCAGAAGGACGTAGCCGAGCAGCTCGGCATCAGCCGCACCACCGTCATCCGCCTGCTCGACGAGGCGCGACGGCGCAGCGAGGTGCAGATCTGGATCAACGACGGCATCGACGATTGCGTCGAGCTGTCCATCAAGCTGGAACGTGCTTTCGGGCTGGACGAAGCGATTGTCGTGCCGACGCCCGCAGGCGGCGGCGTCGATGCCCAGGCAAAGTGCGTCGGCCTGGCGCTCGGACAGTTCCTGACCGAAGCCATCCCCGACGATTATACCATCGGTGTCGGCTGGGGCCGGACGATGACGGCATCGCTCGGCAGTTTCCGCCCACCACGCCGCGACAATTGCAAGGTGGTCTCGCTGCTCGGCGGCATCGTTGCCGTCCAGCAGACCAATCCGATCGACTATACGTGGCGACTGGCAAGCCAGCTCGGCGCCGAATGCTACATGTTTCTAGCACCGCTGCTGGTCGACTCGATCGAGACGAAGAGAAACTTGATCGAGAAATGCGGCCTCGAAGCTATCTACCGGCTGGCGGAAAACCTAGATCTGGCCATCGTCAGCTGCGGCGATATCGGCCCGCACTCCACATCGCTCTCGGAAGGCTTCATATCCAAGGCCGAACTCGATGAGCTCATCGCTGCCGGCTGCGTCTGCGACACCATGTTCAATTTCCTCGATGCCGACGGAAACTCCGTCGACCACACCATTAACAGCCGGGTGATGTCCGTCGATCTCGATACCCTGAAGAAAGCAAAGCACATCGTTCTCGCCTGCGGCGGCGCGCACCGGGCGACGGCCATCCATGCCACGATCAGGCGTATCGGCTGCAACACGCTCATCACCGACGAAAGTGCAGCGCGAGAGCTGCTCGGCCGCATGGAGCCGGTTGCCGCCTGACCTCAGGCCTTGCCGGCTTCCCAGCCGAGCATCGCACGTTTGCGCGTCAGCCCCCAATGGTAACCGGTCAGCGCCCCGCCCTTGCCCAGCGCGCGATGGCAGGGAACGACGAACGAAATCGGATTTCGGCCGATTGCCCCACCGACTGCCCGCATCGCTGTCGGCTGGCCGATATCCCGGGCGATGTCCGAGTAGGTCATTGCCTTGCCGAAGGGAATTTTCAAAAGACTTTCCCAGACGCGCACCTGAAAATCGGACCCGATCAATACGACACGCAGCGGCTGGTCCGCAGACCATTGGCTCGGCTCGAAAATACGCTTGGCAAAGGGCGCCGTTGCCTGGCTGTCCTCGACATACCGGGCGTTCGGCCAGCGGCAGGTCATGTCCTCGAGACAGGCGGCCTCGCTGCCGGTATCGCTGAACGCCAGGCCGGCCAGACCTCGATCGGTGACCATGACCAGCGCCATGCCGAACGGGCTGGCATGGAAGCCGTAGCGGATGGTTAGCCCCCCGCCCTTCGCCTTCCATTCCCCCGGCGACATCGCCTCGTGGGTGACAAACAGGTCGTGCAGCCGGCTCGGGCCGGAAAGGCCGACCTCGATCGACGCCTCGAGCAAAGGCAGCGCTTCCTGCCGCAGCAGCCGCTTGGCGTGATCCAGCGTTACCGCCTGCAGGAAGGCCTTGGGCGACAACCCGGCCCACCGGGTGAATGTCTTCTGCAACTGTGTCGGCGATTGCCCCAGCCGCGCGGAGAGATCTTCCAGGGACGGCTGGTCGCGATAATCCTCGGTGATCAGCTCGATGACGCTGCGCACGACCTCGTAGTCGGATCCTTCCGGGGTAAAGTCTTTCGTAAGCAGCGGCGCCATGTTCATCATCGGTCTCCTTGCGGCCATGATGAGGGTTCGCCACCCGTCTCGCCACCCGTTTCTTGCACCGACGCTAAATTCGACGTTTCACGGTCGCAAGTGCTGCCCGGAAGGCCTTGGCAAAGCTTTCGCGATCCTCTGGGTTAAGAAACGACCCGACATCCGCCCGCCGCCCCTCGCCCGACACATGCATGGAGCGGATACCGACGCCGGGCTCCCGCCGAACCAGGAAGCGTAGCCAGAACGGGTTGAAACGATGCTCGACGGAGCGACCGGAGGCCAGCACCTTGCGGATGGAGACATCGGTGCGGGACACCTTGACCTCTTCGCGGACACCGCCCGACCGATAGTTCAGCCAGAAGGCGCCATAGAGAAGCAGGAAATCCGCACCGAGGAAAAAACCGATCGGCCACGCGCCGCTGGCAACGAACAGGCCGCCATAAAAGAGGCTGAGAAAGCCGGCCATGGCGAGCATGACCTTGAAGCCCTTTCGGCCGAGCGAGCGATGCGGAAAAAGCTCCGCAGAAAAAACCAGCTTTTCTTCCGGCGCCCCGCCGTTGCCATCCGTCATAATCCGCGATTATAGGTCTTTGATGGCAAATCCCAAGATCAAATCCGGCCTTCCGGCCCCGAAAAAGGCCCTTGCGACAGCACGCCGCAAGCCCTCGTTCCGCAGCGTCTATCCGAAGACGGAAATCGACGAGATCTTCCGTCGCTTCTCGATCCAGCGGCCTGAGCCAAAGGGCGAACTGGAGCACGTCAATCCCTTCACCCTGCTCGTTGCCGTGGCACTGTCAGCGCAGGCGACTGATGTCGGTGTCAACAAGGCGACACACGCCCTGTTCGCCATCGCCGATACCCCCCAGAAGATGCTCGACCTCGGCGAGGATCGAATCCGCGACTATATCCGCACGATCGGCCTCTATCGCAACAAGGCGAAAAACGTCGTCGCCCTGTCTGCAAAGCTGATCAGCGATTTCGGCGGCGAGGTGCCCCAGACCCGCGAAGAGCTGGTGACACTGCCGGGCGTCGGCCGCAAGACCGCAAATGTCGTGCTATCCATGGCCTTCGGCCATTCCACCATGGCCGTCGACACGCACATCTTTCGTATCGGCAACCGCATCCGGCTCGCACCCGGCAAGACGCCGGACGAAGTCGAGCAGCGGCTGATGAAGGTTATTCCAGACCACTATCTCTACCACGCCCACCACTGGCTTATCCTGCACGGTCGCTACGTCTGCAAGGCCAGGCGGCCGGAATGCGAACATTGCATCATTGCTGACCTCTGTCGCTCGCCGGAAAAAAGCTGCGACATCCCGGCGCCGCTTGTACCCCTACCGCCGCAATTCGTCGGAGAATGAGGGGTCGCGGAGGGTCAGCCGCTTGTGCAGATGAACCATCATGGCGCCAGCAAACAGCGGCGTCAGCAGGTTGACGAACGGAATGGTCAGAAACGCTGCAATCACCAGCCCGGCCAGGAAAACCGTGGACGCATTCTTCTTTCGAAAATTCCGGGCCTGCTGCGGCGAGCGAAAGCGGCTGGCGGCGAATTCGAAAAATTCGCGGCCGAGTAAGTAGCCGTTAACCAGGAAGAAGGCGACGAGATTGACCCCCGGCACGATCAGCAGAATAAGCGCTATGCCGTTGCCGACGATGAGCACGCCGAGGAACTTGATCGAACTGACCATGGCAGGGCCGAAGGGCATCGCTTTGCCGGGGGCATCGAGCGGATAGTCCTGGCGCTCGACGACCTCGGCGACGTCATCCAGGAACAGCCCGGCGACCAGCCCCGCCACCGGCGCCAGCAGGAAGGCCGCGCCAAGGCCCACGACTGCCGCCAGCGCCACGGCCAGCCAGTCGACCCAGGCAGGCAGTCCTGAGAAAAAGTAGTGCAGTAAAGACACCCCGTAGGTGGCGACAAGCGCCTGCAAAGCTAGCCAGAAGCAGATCAGGACGGCGATGGAGAGGCCGAGTACTTTCCAGACCACCCGGCGCATGTCCGGTGCCAGCAGATTGGCAACCGCCAGGCGTGCAGATTCTATGATCATGGATGACATTCTCGCGTAAAAGGCTTTTGATCTATGTAAGGGAGGCTAGGCACTCCGACAAGAACTCGGTGTGTACAAGCAACGCCAACATTGTAATAAAGGCTGCACTAATATAAAATGAATGATATTACACGAGACAAACCTTACTTTTGACGAACCTGAAAATTAGGCATTGACGCGCGCAGATTGTTTTGTTTGGACAGTGATGGCGCAATAACATTGCGAGGCAGAATGGACGACCTCAGCCAGAAGCTAAAACAATATATCAAATCCGGCACGCCCGCCGAGAGACGGATTGCGCGGTACTTTTCAGACCATATGAGCGAACTGCCATACGAGACTGCATCGTCCGTTGCCGACAGGCTGGAATTGAGCCCGATGACCGTTGGCCGCTTTCTGCGGGCGCTGGGCTACCAGGGGCTGGATGGCTTCAAGGTTCACCTGCGCGAAACGGTTCCGCCGACCGCGCTGCAGAAGAACCCGACGACCGTGGAGCAGCTCCACCAGGACGCCGCCGCAGGCCTGCCGTTGGCAGCATTGATGGCAGAGCAACTGGACATGCTGCACCATGTCTACAATCTCTCGTCCCAGCCGCAATGGGCAGACGCGGTCTCTTCCATCCTCGGTGCAAGCGACGTCTTTGTCGCGTGCCATCTGACATGCCCGATCGGCCAGTATTTTTGCGATCGACTGAGCTTTGCCCGCGACAACGTACGGATGGCCGGCAACGGCAATGCCACCTATATGGAGCTTCTGGCACCATCCACGACGAATTCGTTGCTCATCATTATCGACTCGCACCGCTTCGCGAAGTCTCGACTGCTAGCCCGCTCGGCACGTCGCTCGGGCCTGAAAGTTCTGCTGGTCACCAGCCAGTACACTGACTGGGCCCATGAATTTTCCAACACCACGCTGTCCGTCCCGCCGCCCCGTGTCGGGCCACGCGATAATCTGACCGCGATGTCCGCACTACTGGAGTTCCTCGCAACCGCTGTAATCCACGCCGCCGGCCAGGACGCCGAAGTCCGCGCACGGCGACTGGCAGAACTCGAGAACATGTTTGCCGAAGCACCGATGCGGTAAATCCGAGAGGCGGGTGGAGCGGTTACAGCGAGGGCGCGTATCGCTTTGGCGCTAGAAGTGCATAAAAACAAAGAGATAGAACATTTTTGCATCACCATGAGATGCTGAAATGTTCTAATCCATCATTTCGAGTTCAGCCCTATGGCGGATCATCGCCAGGAACCGTCTGTACTCCCGGTCATAGCCGGCCTTTCTGCTGGCGTCGGGCACCCGCTCGTTGCCGCCCGGATACATCGCCGCCCCGGCCGTTGCCAGCGTCTCGTGCATCCCACAGGCGACCGAGGCCGCAATTGCAGTGCCAAGCAGCACGGCTTCGTTCATCTTCGGCATGATCACCGTGCAGCCGGTGACGTCGGCATAGAGTTCCATCAGCACCGCGTTCTTCACATGCCCGCCTGCGACATGCAGTGTGTCCGGAACGTGCCCGTGTTCCCGCATCTTGTCGAGGATATGGCGAATGCCAAGGGCAATGCCGAGGCTTGTCCGCCAGTAGAGCCGGCATAATCCGTCAAACGAAGTATCGAGCGTCAGGCCGCTGATGACGCCAACCGCATGCGGATCGGCAAGCGGCGAACGGTTGCCGTGGAAATCAGGTAGAACGTGAATACGGGCACCGAAATCGGCACCCTCAATATCACGCAACTCCAAGATCCTCGCGACGATCTGGGCATGCAGGGCAGCGGTCGGCGCGCCACCGGCAGCGTGCATCCGGACGATATGGTCCAGAAGCCCGCCGGTTGCCGACTGGCCTGCTTCGACCAGCCACCAGTCAGGATAGACAACATCGAAATATGGGCCCCACATGCCTGTGCTGCCCGGCATTTCGCGGGAAAAGGCAACGACGCAGCTCGACGTTCCCGCGATCAGCGCGAGTTGTCGCTCTAGTTCCTCCGGCTTGCCGACATGCGCGGCAAGCGCGCCCAATGCGCCCGCATAGGCATCGATGACCCCGGCGGATACACGGCAACTGCTGTCGAGCCCGAGGGCTTGCGCCGCCTCCACGCCCAACATGCCCATGCTCGAGCCGACCGGCGCCGTCTCCTCCGGCAGGTGTCCACGCTCGAGGAGGTCGGAGAGACCGATCTGGTCGAGAAAATCGTGCTGCCAGCCGGGGCTGCGATGCGCCAGGTAATTCCATTTCGCCGTCAACGTGCAACGCGAGCGAGCCAGCGATCCGGTCGCCTTATAGGTCATGAAATCCGCCAGATCGAAGAAGTAGCCGCTTCGTGCCCAGCTCTCCGGCAGGTTCTTCTTCAGCCACATCAGCTTCGGCATCTGCATTTCCGGCGACATTACATGGCCGGAATGGGCAATGACCCGGTGCTGCGTGGCGGTGCAGAGGTCCGCTTCCGCCAGCGCGCGGTGGTCGAGCCAGACGATGGTGTCGAAACGCGCCTCGCCCCCGGTCGATACCGTCAGCGGCTGGCCATCGCGGTCGCGCACCACCAGCGAGCAAGTGGCATCGAAGCCGATGCCGGCAATCGCGTCTGCCGCCACGCCGGAAGCGGAGCGTGCAGCCCGGACGGCAGCACAGACTGCCGACCAGATATCCTCCGAGCTATGTTCCGCATGATTTTCCTGCGGCCGGTTCATGAGGATCGGATGCTCGCCCTTGCCCAGCATCCGCCCATGCGAATCGAACACGCCGGCGCGCGCGCTGCTCGTGCCGATATCGACCGCAATCACATGATCACGCATTAAGTCCCGGTCCTGTCCGTCCTGTGTTTTTGGACAAGGTGTATCAAATCCGGCATGGCGTCAAACACCACTTCGGGTGCCAACCGCTCCAGTTCCGCCCGGTAATGGGCCGAGGTGGCATGCGCTCCGCCGGTGAAGGCAAAGACCGTCATTCCGGCGGCCCGTGCAGCGACGATGCCCGCAGGACTATCCTCGACGACGATGCAGTTTTCCGGTGGGACGCCCATCTGCTTCGCCGCATAGAGAAACAGGTCCGGCGCCGGCTTTCCGCGCTTGACCATGCTGGCGCTGAAAATATGCGGCTCGAGCCGATCGAGGAGGCCTGTCAGGCCGAGCGACAGCTTGATCCGCTCCAGCTGGCTGGACGATGCCACGCAGCGCCTGATGTCGAGCCTGTCGAGAGTTTCGCCAATACCGGTAATCGGCTGCAACTCGCTGCGAAACCGGGCGTAAAGGTCCTCACGGATACGATCGAGAAAAGCCTGGTCGGCCTGAACGTTAAATTCCGTATCCAACGTGTCGATCAGGGTTGCAAGGCTTTTGCCGAGAAAGCGCTGGTAGGCACCTTCAGCATCGATTTCGATCCCGCTGTCCCGCATCGCCTGGACGACGACGGCGATGGAGAGCGGTTCGCTGTCGACGAGAACGCCATCGCAGTCGAAGATGACAAGCCCGTTTTCCGCGTCAATCATTGCCGGTCCACCTTCATCCAAAGGGATGCCGGCGCCTCTCGGGACGCCGGCCGATGTTTAATCAGCCAGATTGTTGTCGAGGTAAAGCTGCAGCGTTTCGCGCGTACCCTTTTCCCACAGCGTCTTAAGTGCGTGCGCAAAACGCTTGCGGAAAAGCTCGGACTTGGCGACCTCGCCGAAAATGTCGTCGAAAACGAGGAAAGCCGCCGGATCTGTCTTCGCCTTCAGTGCCGCTGCGTGCAGTCGATCCGAACTGGCATCGTTGAAGACGATTTCCTTGCCGCTGTCCGTCGTGCCGGCGAAATAACGGCACCACAGCGCGGAGACCAGCGACAGGCCGACAATATCCCTGCCCTGCGCCAGATTATCGAGCGTCGATGGCAGGATGAATTTCGGCTGGCGATTGGAGCCGTCCTGCGCCAGGCGCGGAATGGTATCGGCAATCTTCGGGTTCAGCAGCCGGTGCTCGATCAGCGCGAAATAGTCCTTCAGGTCGGTGTTTGGCACAGGCGGGATGATCGGGATGATTTCCTCGTTCTCGAGCTTAGCGAGAAAAGCCCGGATCAGTGGATCTTCCATCGAATCATGGACGAAATGGATGTCCATCAGCGCCGCCGGATAGGCGATCGCTGCGTGGCCGCCATTGAGGATGCGGATCTTCATGTGCTCGTAGGGCGTGACATCGGGCACGAAGGTGACGCCGACCTTTTCGAGCGCCGGGCGGCCAGCCGTGAACTTGTCCTCGAGTACCCACTGCTTGAATTCTTCGCAATAGACTGGCCAGTTGTCCTCGATGCTGAAAACATCCTTCAGCAGGTCGATCTCGCGCTGCCCGGTCGCCGGCGTGATGCGGTCGACCATGGCATTCGGGAAGGCAACGTTGGCCTTGATCCAGTCGGCAAGGTCAGGGTCCGAAAGCCGCGCAGTGCCAACGACGGCGTTGGTCGCCACCACGCCATTGTGCGGAATGTTGTCGCAGGACATGACGGTGAACGGGACGAGGCCCTTGTCCTTGCGCGCCTTCAGCCCGGCAACGATCAGGCCGAAGACCGTCTTCGGTTCGCCAGGATTCTGGCCGTCGGCGATGATGGCCGGGTGGGCCGGATTGAACTTGCCCGAGGCATCGATGAAATAGCCGCCCTCGGTAATGGTCATGGACACGATACGGATGGCCGGGTCGGCGAGCTTTGCAATGATCGCCGCGGAATCGCCGACTGGCAGGATGTCGATCATCGGACCTGTGACGCGCGCCGACGTCGAGTTGTTGTCCTGCTCGACAACGGTCGTCAGAAAATCCTGCGCCGCAAGCTTTTCACGCATGCTGGCGTCGGACGGCAACATGCCCGCACCGACGATTGCCCAGTCATGATCATGGCCCGCAGTGAACAGGTCGTCCAGATAAACCGCCTGATGGGCACGGTGGAAATTGCCGACGCCGAAATGGACGATACCGGCCGACAGCTGAGACCGGTCATAGGCCGGGATGGCGGCCGTTTCCGAAATGGCTTTCAGGGTTGCCAGCGAGAGTTTGGTCATGATCGAAAGTCCTTCCGAAAGGTCCTGATGGTCCGTATTATCGTTGCGCCCGTCGGCCACTGCGCTTCCCCGGCTCACTCGCCGGGACGTGCGTCATCGCTCGTCGCGGGTGCGGCGTGGCCAGCCTAGGAGGCGATGGCCAGGCCCTTGTCGTCGAACTTGTGGATGCGGGTGCGGTCCGGGGTCATGTAGACGATCTCGCCTGCCTTGACCGGGAATTCACCGGTACCACGCGCCGTGATGTGGCCGATACCTTCGACATCGACGTGCAGGAACGTATCGGAGCCGAGATGCTCGGCAACCGTGACCTTGCCCTGCCAAACGCCGCTTTCGGTCGACAACACGATATGCTCGGGCCGAACGCCAACCGTCGGCGCGCCGAACGGCTCTGCATAGACGCCGGTGACAAAATTCATCCTCGGCGAACCGATGAAGCCGGCGACGAAGAGATTTGCCGGGTTCTTGTAAAGCTCCATCGGCGAGCCGACCTGCTCGATGTTGCCGCGGTTGAGGACGACGATTTTGTCTGCCATGGTCATGGCTTCGACCTGGTCGTGGGTCACGTAGACCATTGTGGTCTTCAGCTGCTGGTGCAACTCGCTGATCTCGAGACGCATGTTGACGCGCAGCGATGCATCGAGGTTTGAAAGCGGCTCGTCGAACAGGAAGGCCGATGGCTGGCGCACGATGGCACGGCCGATGGCGACGCGCTGGCGCTGGCCGCCAGACAGCATGCGCGGCTTGCGGTCCAGATAATCGGTGAGGTTCAGCACGCGGGCGGCTTCGCTCACCTTGCGGTCGATCTCGTCCTTCGACATGCCGGCCATCTTCAGCGGGAAGGCGATGTTGCTGCGCACGCTCATATGCGGATAGAGCGCATAGGACTGGAACACCATGGCAAGCCCGCGCTCGGATGGTCCGAGGCTCGTGCCGTCCTTGCCGTCGATGATGATCTTGCCGCCGGACACATCTTCCAGCCCGGCGATCAGCCGCAACAGCGTCGATTTTCCGCAACCGGACGGCCCGACGAAAACGACGAACTCGCCGTCCTTGATTTCAAGGTCGATGGAAGGGATGACCTTGGCTTCGCCAAAGACCTTCGAAACCTTCTGAAGGGTAATGCTGCCCATGTCTCTCTCCCAGATATCTTATTTGACCGCGCCAAAAGTCAGGCCGCGAACGAGTTGCTTTTGGCTGAACCAGCCGAGGATCAGGATCGGCGCAATCGCCATGGTCGAGGCGGCCGAAAGTTTTGCATAGAACAGACCTTCGGGGCTCGAGTAGGAGGCGATGAAGGCCGTCAGCGGCGCCGCCTTGGAAGCAGTGAGATTGAGCGTCCAGAACGCCTCGTTCCAGGCGAGGATGACGTTCAGCAGCAATGTCGAGGCGATGCCCGGTATTGCCATCGGCGTCAGCACGTAGATGATTTCCTTCATCAGCGAGGCACCGTCCATGCGGGCTGCTTCCAGGATCTCACCCGGAATTTCCTTGAAGTAAGTATAGAGCATCCAGACGATGATCGGCAGGTTGATGAGTGTCAGCACGCCGACGAGACCGATGCGGCTGTCCAGCAGGCCGGTGGCCTGGAAGAGCAGATAGATCGGAATGAGGGCGCCGACCGGCGGCATCATCTTGGTCGAGAGCATCCACATCAGGATGTCCTTGGTCCGCTTCGTCGGCGAAAACGCCATTGCCCAGGCGGCCGGAACCGCGATGATCAGCCCGATGATGGTCGATCCGACGGCAATGATGACCGAGTTCGAGAAGTGCAGGAAATAGTCCGAGCGAGACTGCACCTCGACATAGTTCTCGGTCGTCCAGTGGAAGAACAGGAACAGCGGCGGCGAGGCGACGGCATCGCCTTCCGACTTGAAGCTGGTGAGGAAGGTCCAGAGGATCGGGAAGAAGATCAGCAGGCCGAGCGCCCAGGCGACGACCGAGACGATGACCTTGTGGCGGGTGGAAACGCTGCGAGCCATCTCAAGCCTCCAGATTCTTGCCGACGATGCGGACGAGGAAGATAGCGACGATGTTGGCCAGCACGACGGCGACGATACCGCCCGCCGATGCACCACCGATGTCGAACTGCAGCAGCGCCTGCGAATAGACCAGATAGGTCAGGTTCGTGCTGTCCGTGCCCGGGCCGCCATTGGTGGTAACCAGGATTTCGGCAAACACCGACAGCATGAAGATGGTCTCGATGAGAATGACCACCGTGATGGCGCGCGCCATGTGCGGCAGGATGATGTAGATGAATTTCGACACCACGCCGGCACCGTCCATCTCGGCTGCTTCCTTCTGCTCTTCGTCGAGCGACTGGAGAGCTGTCAGCATGATGAGCGTCGCAAACGGCAGCCACTGCCAGGCGACGATGACGATCACCGAGGCCAGGGGGGCGTTGGCCAGAAAGTCGTAAGGCTGGAGCCCGACAGCCTTTGCCGCATAGGCAAAAAGGCCGTTCACCGGGTTCATGAACATGTTCTTCCAGATCAGCGCCGCCACCGTCGGCATGACGAAGAACGGTGCGATCACCAGGATACGGACGATCCCCTGGCCGAACATCGGCTGGTCCAGCAGCAGCGCGAAGGCAATGCCGCCGACAATGGTGATGAGTAGCGCACCGCCAACCAGCAGCAGCGTATTCATCAGCGCCTGCAGGAAGGCCGGATCGGTGAGGAAGTACTCGTAATTGCTAAAGCCGATGAATGGATGGTCGCCCGGCATCAGCAGATTATAGTTCAGCGTCGAGAAATAGATCGTCATTGCCAGCGGCACGATCATCCACGCGAACAGCAGGATCACGGAGGGCGCCATCATCAGGCGGGCAGCGGAACGGGTCTGTAAGGTCGCCATGGGAAGGACCAATCTTGTCTTGAAGCGGGGAGAGTGGCCGCAACAGCGGAATTTTTAAAAGGCCGCCAAGTGACGCTTGGGGCGATCGCCGGCGAACAGGAGGGAGGCGCGCAAGGCGCCCCCACTCCCTAGCCCAGCCGATATCTTACTTGGGATAACCGGCCTTCTTCATTTCGCGGGTCGTCAGTGCCTGCGCACTCTTGAGAGCCTGGTCGACAGTGACCTGGCCGGCAAGCGCTGCAGAGAACTGCTGGCCAACGGCAGTGCCTATACCCTGGAATTCAGGAATAGCGACGAACTGAACGCCGACATAAGGAACCGGCTTGACAGTCGGCTTCGTCGGATCGGCGGAGTTGATGCTGTCCAGCGTCATCTTCGCGAAAGGAGCAGCCTTCTGGTAATCGGCATTCGCATAGAGCGAAGCGCGGGTACCGGGAGGTGCGTTCAGCCAGCCGTCTTTCTGAGCAACAAGGTTGGTGTATTCCTTGCTGGTTGCCCAGGCGACGAACTTCTCGGCAGCTTCGATCTTCTTGGAACCGGCCGGGATGGCGAGATTCCAGGCCCAGAGCCAGTTGCCGCGCTTGCCGAGACCGTTGTCAGGAGCAAGTGCGAAACCGACCTTGTCGGCAACCTTGGACTGCTTCGGATCGGAAACGAAGGAAGCAGCAACCGTGGCGTCGATCCACATACCGCATTTGCCGGTCTGGAACAGGGCGAGGTTTTCGTTGAAGCCATTCGAAGAAGCACCTGGAGGTCCGTCTTCCTTCAGCATCTTCACGTAGAAGTCGAGGGTCTTCTTCCACTCAGGCTGATCGAACTGTGCAGTCCACTTTTCGTCGAACCAGCGTGCGCCGAAGGAGTTGGACATGGCTGTCAGGAAAGCCATGTTCTCGCCCCAGCCGGCCTTGCCGCGAAGGCAAATGCCGTAGACTTCGTCTTTCTTGTCGGTGATCTTCTTGGCTGCGTCTGCGATGAAGTCCCAGGTCGGGGCATCAGGCATCTTCAGGCCGGCCTTGTCGAAAAGGTCCTTGCGATACATGACCATCGAGCTTTCGCCATAGAATGGCGCAGCATAGAGCTTTCCATCCGTGGTCAGGCCGCTGCGGATGGCCGGAAGAAGGTCATTCACATCATAGCTGGCGCCGAGATTGTCGAGCGGCTGCAGCCAGCCTTGCTTGGCCCAGATCGGAACTTCATAGGTACCGATCGTCAGAACGTCGTACTGACCGCCTTTGGTGGCAATGTCGGTCGTGACCTTCTGGCGGAGGATGTTTTCTTCGAGCGTCACCCACTGCAGGTCGATGCCCGGGTTCTTGGTCTTGAAATCATCGGTAAGTTTCTGCATGCGGACCATGTCGCCGTTGTTGACGGTAGCAATGGTTAGCGTCTCTGCAGACGCCATTCCGGCAAGCATCATCACTGAGCAGGCGCTCAGGAGTAGAGTCTTCAATTTCATAATCTTCCTCCCAGAAGAGAAAATATGAGCATTCGCTTAGCTCGAGGGCAATTACTCATAACATGCGACAAGTTGTCAATGCTTAATCGTTGCTGCGACGCCGAACGAAAAAATAAGTCGTTGAAGAAAATGGGTTAAATTTGCCTCAGTCGTCGATCAAGAATGCGGCAGTCGCCTCATCCGTAATCAGGCCGTTGATCAGCCGGCCTGTCAGCGCCGCTCTGATAGCCTCAAGTTTGCGTTGCCCCTTGGCAATTCCGATCACGGTCGATGTTTCGCGGCTGGGTATCGGCGCGCTGGCGACACGCTCGTTGACGGCGTTTTCGAGCAATTTGCCCTCCCCGTCGAAGATCCAGCCGCAGATCTCCCCGGTCGCGCCTTTGGCGACAAGCCCGACCATTTCGTCCCGGCCGAGAAAGCCGTCGACGCAGAGTGGCGCGTCGACGCCCATCTCGCCGATCCCGACAAAGGTCACATCGGCAACGGCGCTGATATCGAGCGTCGAGCGCACCAGCGCCTGCGCGTGCAACAACTCACGCTCAGAAGCAGCCGATACGAGAACCGGCAACGGCATGGGATAGTGACGGGCCTTGATCGCGTCCGCCATGCTGAAGATGACGTTGTAATAGGCAGCGGAGCCGTCCGGACCGATGTTGCCGGTGAGCGAAACGATCCGATGCTGCGTGCAATCGATGGAGGGCAACTGGTCGACGGCAGCCTTCAGCGTGCGCCCGGTGCCGATGGCAAGCACGATGGGCTCCGGTCGCTTGAGCCAGCGTTCGATCTCGGCGGCGGCGGCCTCCGCGATGCCGACAGTCGTCGACGTCGATCCGGGATCGCTCGGCACCACCTCGACATGGGAGAGGCTGAATTTCCGGCGCAGATCCTCGGCCAGCTGCAGGCAGGCGGCGATTGGATGGTCGAGGCGGACCTTGATCAGCCTTTCGGCAACCGCGAGCGACACAAGCCTCTGTGCCGATTGCCGCGAAATCCCCATGGCCCCGGCGATCTCGTCCTGGGTCCGGCCGGCGACATAGTACAACCACCCGGCTCTTGCCGCGTCATCGAGCCTGCCCTGGGTTTCCGACTTCCTGGCCATCCTGTCCCTTCTGTGGCGCTGGCCGCAACATCCCCGACATCGGGTCGAACATCGCTGCAGCCAGAGGCACGATTGTGACGACGCGAACCTTACGCTGCGTCGGGCGGAATGACGCCCTTGGTCAGGGTGAAGCAGCCGTAAAACCGGCGCTCGCCTGTCTGGATGACGCAATAGGCGCTCTTCGCACGCTCATAGAACGCGAAACGCTCGACCGGCACAAGCGGCCAGTGCTTGCCTTCGGCGCGATCGATCTCTGCCTGCATCTCGACCTGAACGGCCGGCAGTTCATCCGGGGAGCCGACCACTTCCATGCGGGTGGCTGCGTCGTCGATGAACGTATCGAGCGGCATCAGCGACAGGATGGCGGCAGCAGCCTGTGGAGAGGTGACGTTATCAATCCGCAGCAGATGGCCAAGGCTCGTTTCGAGCGCCACCGACTCAGCCGGGAAGTTGGTATCGACGATGACAAGCATGTCGCCATGGCCCATGGAGGCCAGCGCGTGCAACACGTCGGCATTGAGAGCAGGTGAAATTCCCTTGAGCATGATAAAGCCTCCTCCAGGCACTTCTTTCAGAATTCGCATTGGTGGCGGGAGACCCCGCACTTTGCGCAGCAGACAAGTAAACGCGACGCCGCAGTCTGTCCAGAGACGCCGTGGATGCGCGTCCGCAAGCGAAGCGCCGACGCCAGCTTGATACACGGCTTATTTAAGCCCCGATTGACCGCATAGCTCCCGCCATATTAGGACAGACATCCCCGAGCGTTGCGAGGCAATTGTGAGAATTCTCCTGGTCGAAGACGACGATACCCTCGGCAGCGCTGTACGCGACCACATTGCCGCGAGCGTCCATGCCGTCGACTGGGTGAGAAACCTCGGAGATGCCGAAAGCGCGGCGAACTCGGTTCACTACGGCCTCATACTTCTCGATCTGCAATTGCCGGATGGCACTGGTATCGATTTTCTGAAGACACTCCGCAAGAATGCCAAGGAGACACCGGTCATCATCCTGACGGCACGTGACCAGATTTCAGACCGGATAGAGGGTCTGAACAGCGGCGCCGACGACTATCTGGTCAAGCCCTTCAATCTGGGCGAACTCTCCGCGCGCATCATGGCGGTTGCCCGGCGTTACTCAGGCAGTCCGCAGCCGATGCTCAAGATCGGCGACCTCGAAGTTGACCAGACGCAGCGCCGCCTTATCGTATCGGGCAAGGACGTCGTGCTGACCGGCCGCGAATGGGCGGTTCTCGACCTGCTGGTCGCCCGCCCCGGCGCCATGGTCTCCAAGGACCAGGTCGAGGAGGCGCTCTATGCCTTCGGCTCCGAAATCGAGAGCAACACTGTCGAGGTCTATGTCAGCCGGCTGCGCAAGAAGATCGGCCGGGACCGCATCCGCACGGCGCGCGGCGTCGGCTACTCGCTCGGAGAACGATAATGCCGGAGACACTCGGCCGCCTCAGCCGCATCAGCATCACCCGTCGGCTGATCACCACGCTCACAGGGCTCGTCGTGCTCTTCTGGCTGATCGCGGTGGGCCTGGGCGCCTATGTGATGAACCGGGAATTTGCCGAAATCTTCGACGGAACGCTGCAGGAAACAGCGGAAAGACTGATGCCGCTCGTGCTCGACGACCTCGCCCAGCGCGACGGCGCCACCGATCCCCAGGCTTTGCAGGCCGTGCAGCAGGGCCTGAACAAGGAATATCTCACCTATCAGGTCATCGATTCCAGTGGCAAGGTCATCATCCACTCACAGGAAGCGCCGGCCACGCCCTATGACGTACCCCTGAAGGTCGGTTTTCACGACACGCCGAAGCACAAGATCTACACAGAATCGGCGCTCAACGGCACCTTGTTCCTGCATGTAGCCGATGCCTTCCGAAACCGTCGCGAGGCCCTGCGCGAAGGCACCGTGGCGCTGCTCTGGCCGCTGCTGCTGCTGATACCGACGAGCATACTGCTGATCCAGTTCATCGTCAGCCGCTCGCTGGCGCCCATCGACCGCCTGCGCGACGAGATTGGCACCAAGGACAGCGGCAATATGGCGGCAGTCGAAGGCGATACACTCCCCCGCGAACTGCGGCCGATTGCCCGTTCCGTCAACCTGCTGCTCGGAAGGCTGCGGTCGGCACTGGAAGCCGAGCGGGAATTTACCGCGAACAGCGCCCACGAGCTGCGCACGCCGATAGCCGGTGCGCTGGCGCAGACACAACGATTGATCGCCGAACTGCCCGAGGGTCCCTTGACCGTCAGGGCCGGACGCATCGAGACGGCGCTCGCCAATCTCGGACGCCTTGCAGAAAAGCTGCTGCAGCTGGCGCGTGCCGAAGCCGGGATCGGCGCATCCGACAAGCCGCTGGATCTGACGCGCATCGTTGACGCTGTCGTCGGCGACTACGACCGGGACAGTCACACCGCCGGTCGCGTCACGCGAGACTATGCAGCCGGGGTGACCCTCGCGCGCTGCGTCGACATCGACGCCTTTGCCATCGTCGTCCGCAACCTGATCGAAAACGCACTCGTCCACGGACCGCACGATGGGGTCGTCACCATCTCTGTCACCGGAGATGCCGTCAGCGTCGTCAACGGCGGCAATGTCGTCGCGGCCGAGGAGCTCGCCGGCCTCAAGCGCCGGTTCCGTCGCGGGGAAACGAGCGCCGCCGGCTCAGGCCTCGGCCTCGCGATTGCCGACAAGATCGTCACACAGATGGGCGGCCGACTGGACCTGCTGTCGCCGGCCTCGGGTCAGCCAGATGGCTTCGAGGCCCGCATCGTCCTGACACCGCCGGCCGGAAGCTGATCTCTTGCAATGGCTGGAAAAGGATGCGAGCAACGTCGTCTCAGTGCCATAGCGAGTGACGGATGATCGTTTCTTTTGACATCGGCGGGTCCGCCATCAAGGGCGGTTTTGCCCGCTCCCAATCCGACATTACGACGCTGCCGCGCCGGGTTACGCCCGGCCATGATTTCGAGGCCTTCGTCACGGTGCTCCGCGAGATTATTGCCGAGGCCCCGGAAAAGCCTGATGGCATCGCCGTCTCCATCGCCGGCGTCGTCGATCCGGACACGCAGACGCTGACCTGCGCCAACATTCCCTGCCTCCACGGTCGCAAACTTGGTAGCGATCTGGAGACGGCACTCGGCTATCCCGTGCTGATCGCCAACGATGCCGATTGCTTTGCCATGGCAGAGGCCTTTTCCGGCGCGGGTCGCGGTCACCGCATCGTCTTCGGCGCCATCCTCGGCACCGGGGTCGGCGGTGGACTGGTTGCCGACGGGCGGCTGGTTAATGCATCCGGCGGCTTTGCCGGCGAATGGGGCCACGGACCGATCGTCGCGGCCTTTGCCGGCACACCGCCTGTGGCCATTCCCGCCTACCCTTGCGGCTGCGGCCAAACCGGATGCGTCGACACTATCGGTGGCGCGCGGGGCATGGAACGCCTGCACGCGCTGCTCCACGGCACCAGTCTTTCCAGCGAGGAAATCATCGGCTTTTGGCTCGGCGGCGACGATAAGGCGAGTGCAACGCTCGACGTCTACATCGATCTCGTCGCGCCGCCCCTGGCCCTGACAGTCAACATTACAGGCGCCACCATCGTGCCCGTGGCAGGCGGTTTGTCGAATGTCGAGCCGCTGCTGGAGCGCCTGGATATAGCCGTGCGCCAGCGTATCCTGCGGAAATTCGACCGCCCCCTCGTCGTCCGCAGCCAGTGCCGCATCGAGCCCGGCCTGATCGGCGCCGCCATTCTCGGGCTGCGCGATGTCGAGGAGCGCCGCCATGTTGCTTGAGGTCTGCATCGAGGACAGCGCCGGCCTTGCCGCCGCCATCGACGGCGGCGCGGATCGCATCGAACTGTGCAGCGCGCTTGCCATCGGCGGCCTGACGCCGAGCGCCGGCCTGATGCGCGAAGCCGGCCAGCGTCAACTGCCTTGTTATGCCATGATACGACCACGTCCCGGCAACTTCGTCTGGTCCGCGGAGGACATGGAGGTGATGTACGGCGATATCGACATCGCACGCAGCGCTGGATTGGCCGGCGTGGTACTAGGTGCCTCCCTGCCCGATGGCCGGCTGGATCGCGAAAGCCTCGACAAACTCGTCCGCCACGCCGAAGGTCTCGGCCTGACGCTGCATCGTGCCTTCGACCTCGTGCCCGACTGGCGCGACGCCGTCGAAATCGCAATCGATCTCGGTTTCGAGCGGATTTTGACCTCGGGCGGAAAAGTGGCGGCTCCGGATGGGGTCGAGGCGTTGGAAACGCTGGTAGCACTTGCATCCGGCCGGATATCCATCATGCCTGGCTCCGGCATCAATCCGCAAACCGTGAGCACCTTGATCCCGAGATTGAAGATCACCGACATCCACGCCTCCTGTTCTTCCAGCGCAGCATCCAGCGACCCGCGGCTTGTCTCCCTCGGCTTTGCGCCTGCGCTCGAGCGACGTACGGACGGCGCGGTGGTTCGCGCCCTGAAGGCGCTAGTCGCCTAAGACGGGCTGCGTTGCCGACATGGCAAGCCCGATTGCCACTGGGCGACAAAGAGGGCATGAATGCATCTGTTGCGTAAAAGCGTCCCTTCCGGAAAGTCGGGAACTGCGGCTGCGCGAAAACGATGCTTTCACGGCTTGAGTCTCGACAGTGATTTCGCAGAGAGCATGAAATGACGGTTTCACCCCCGCGACGGAAAAGCCGCATCGTTTTCTGGCTGGCCGCGATCCTCATCCTGACGGGCATCGTCGCCACCGCGCTGCTTGCCAACGACCGGCGGAACTTGCGGTTTCTGGCTGACCGCTACCATATCGGCTGGCTCGGATATGAAACCGTCATGCCGCCGAAGAAGCTACCGCAAGCCAAACAAGGCCCGCGGCCGTTTGCGCCACCGCCAAGCCCGCCTGCAGTGGTAAAACCGGTCGCGACGCGGCTTTTTACCAACCTGAATTCCGCGCCCAGCTTTTTCCTACGCCGCTGGAAAATCGCCGGCGAGAAGGCCTGCAACGCAATCTCACGAGCCGGCTTCCCCGTCAGCCCTTGGCATCAGGGCGTCATCGACAATTCGACATTCGAATGCAGCTACCAGACGCCGGTGTCGGAGACAGCAGAAGAAGAACAACCTTCGCTCTTCGTCATCGTCCGCGGCACGCCGAAAGGCGAGGTCAGCAGTATCCGGGTCAAGGCGATCCTGCCCGAGACTGCCGCCGGGCGGGAGCTGCAGGCAAAATTCCAGGGCTTGGTCCACGCCATCGTCCAGGCTGTCGGCTGGGGCGACCTCAGCGATGCCACGGACCGCATTGGAAGGCTCGAGAACGTCACACAGTCGAGCTTCGGCGCAAGGATTGTATTCTCGCATGAGTTCGCCGATCCGCGCCGTTTCAACCTCATCCTCGACATCGACAGACCCACCGGCGACCGCATCCTCGCGGCCAATTTTTTCGACACGTCCAAGTGGTTGCCGCTGCCCGAAATTATCGCGCGCAAGTGATCCGAATTGGTACAGCAGCGGAGTGCAAACAAGGACAACGCAATTGCTGCGTTGCAACATACTGCCATTGCACTAAGATGGCCTCGTTCTACATGTTCGTTTCACCGTTCATTCCGTAGGGGATTTCGATGAGGTAGCAGGCGTGAAGCCAGCCGGTAAAGCTCTGGCATCATTCATGAAACTGATGACATATCAGTTTATCTGTTTCTTGAGCGATTACGCAGGAGCCGGAAATCTGGCCACGTCAGCAACTTCAAATCGACCAACAGAACGCGTTTGCGTTGTCTGAAAAAGAGGAAAATCGATGCGTATC
Organism: Rhizobium rhododendri; assembly: GCF_007000325.2. Classification (GTDB taxonomy): domain Bacteria; phylum Pseudomonadota; class Alphaproteobacteria; order Rhizobiales; family Rhizobiaceae; genus Rhizobium; species Rhizobium rhododendri. The sequence goes on from NZ_CP117267.1 coordinate 2,617,182, forward strand.
ACGATGATCGGGTCTGGTTATGTGGGTTTGGTGTCAGGCGTCTGCTTTGCGGATTTCGGCCATGACATCATCTGCGTCGACAAGGACGAGAAGAAGATTGCAGCCTTGCGGGCCGGCGAGATCCCGATCTTCGAGCCGGGGCTCGAAAGTCTCGTGGCGGAAAATGTCCGCTCCGGCCGCCTGTCGTTTTCGACGGAAGTGGCAGAAAGCGTCGCCGCCAGCGATGTCGTCTTCATCGCCGTCGGCACCCCGTCGCGCCGTGGCGATGGCCATGCCGACCTGTCCTATGTCTATGCTGCTGCCCGCGAGATCGCCACCCACGTCAAGGGCTTCACCGTCATCGTCACCAAGTCGACTGTCCCTGTCGGCACCGGCGATGAAGTCGAGCGGATCATGCGCGACACCAACCCGGACGCTGACATCGCCGTCGTGTCCAACCCCGAATTCCTGCGCGAAGGCGCCGCCATCGAGGACTTCAAGCGTCCGGACCGCATCGTCATCGGCCTCGACGACGATCGTGCCCGCGCCGTGATGACCGAAGTCTACCGGCCGCTCTACCTCAACCAGGCGCCGCTGCTGTTTACCTCGCGCCGCACGTCCGAACTGATCAAGTACGCCGCCAACGCTTTCCTCGCCATGAAGATCACCTTCATCAACGAGATGGCCGATCTCTGCGAAAAAGTCGGCGCCAATGTCCAGGAAGTCTCCCGCGGCATCGGTCTCGATGGCCGCATCGGCGCCAAATTCCTGCATGCAGGCCCAGGCTATGGCGGCTCCTGCTTTCCGAAGGACACGCTGGCTCTGGCAAAGACCGCACAGGACCATGACAGCCCGGTGCGGCTGATCGAAACGACCATCTCGATCAACGACAACCGCAAGCGGGCCATGGGTCGCAAGGTGATCGCGGCTGTTGGTGGCGACGTTCGCGGCAAGAGCGTCGCAGTTCTCGGCCTGACCTTCAAGCCCAACACCGACGACATGCGCGACAGCCCTGCGATCTCGATCATCCAGACCTTGCAGGATGCCGGCGCCAAGGTGGTCGGTTACGATCCGGAGGGCATGGACAACGCACGCGGTCTGATCGAGGGCATGACGTTCGCAGCCGATGCGTACACCGCCGCCGAGGGCGCAGACGCTCTCGTCATCGTCACCGAATGGAACCAGTTCCGCGCGCTCGATTTTGCCCGCCTGAAGCGGGTCATGGCCGCACCTGTGCTCGTCGACCTCAGAAATATCTACCGCCGCGACGAGATCACAAAGCACGGCTTCGAATATTCGAGCATCGGACGGCCGAACCAGACCAACGATCAGCACTGAACGTTGTCAGCAATCAAAAAAAGGGGCATAGCTTGGCGCTATGCCCCCTATTTTATGCGTTACCCAAGCAGCATTGGAAACAACGCCAGCAGGTCTACTGCTTATCTCACACTCACATAAGGTTTGGATTCGCGTATGTGGTGGCGATAGTAGGAGCCCGGAGAATCGGCCGAGATCAGATTGCGGTAAATCTGTTCCGGCACGTTGCTGTAGGGCTCAACTTTGCCATTGTGAAACTCGATTTCCATGCGCGACGATTTCAGATCGTACGCAACAGCCGTAATGAGGCGCGATTTTATTTGAATGCGTTCCATTCCAAAATTCCCTTAGTTGCAAGAAATCAAAAACCAGAGCATGGGCACTGCTTCTACATCCCGGTCAGACGAACTTAGTATCTTTTACCGCTTATATTAAGTATTTAATAATAATAGCAATTCACAAATAATCAACGATGTTTACAGTTGCACTTCGCGGATAACGATTAACAACCTTGAGATGCGAAATGTCTCCGACTATCGAGATGAGTGCTCAGGCTACAGGAAGCAGATCCTGCAATCAGCCTCTCCAACTCGCTTATGAAGAGCCCGACAGACCGTATTTCTCGCTATGCTGGGGCAATTTTACGGCAAACGAAGTGCTCGCCAAGAGTTGATCGGTCGCGCCCCTGCGTTGCAGCGTTTTTCTTGCGCCGCGTGCGCGCAGTGGTGATATTCACCCTTCCTCCTTGTGCATCATCGCCGACGCCGAAAATGCGGAGCCAAGCCGCGACGGAAAGCCTGAATCAACAGCATGACACAGACTGAAAACGCCCCCTCGGACCCAGGGTTCGCCACCGAGCGCGATCTGCGACTGCGCTTCATCATCCCGGCCGTCGTTGCCGTCGCCTTCCTGATGGAACAGCTGGATTCGACGATCATCGTCACAGCTATTCCCGCCATGTCCCACAGTCTTGCCGTGACGCCACTCGCCATGAACCTCGCGGTCACGGCCTATATCCTGACGCTTGCGATGTTCATTCCGGTCAGCGGCTGGTTTGCCGATCGATTCGGTGCACGCCGCATCTTTGCGCTGTCGCTGCTGATCTTCACTATCGGCTCGGTGCTCTGCGGGCTGGCAGTCAATTTCCCGATGCTGATCGCGACGCGCGCCCTGCAGGGCTTCGGCGGGGCGATGATGACGCCGGTCGGCCGGCTCATCCTCATTCGCAGCTTTCCGCGCAGCCAGCTCGTGACTGCCATGACCTACATGACCTTGCCAGCTATCCTCGGGCCTTTGGTTGGCCCCATCCTCGGCGGCGTCCTGACGACCTATCTCTCCTGGCGATGGATATTCTACGTCAACGTGCCCTTCGGTATCATCGGCATCGTCATGGCGCTGCGCTACGTCGAGGATACCCACGCCGACACCTCCAAACGGTTCGACGTTCCGGGCTTTCTGATGGTCGGCTCCGGACTGGTGCTGCTGCAATACGGCATCGAGAATATCGGTCGGCCGGCCATTCCCGTCCCGGCCATCATTGCCGTCCTTGTCGCCGCCTTGCTGCTGCTCGTCTTTTTCGTCCGATATGCGCGCGCCGTGGCTGCGCCGGCTGTCGACCTGACGCTGTTTCGCCTGCGCTCTTTTCGCGTCGGTACGCTTGCCGGAGGCATCTGTCGTGTCGGATTGAACGGCGTGCCCTTTCTGCTGCCGCTGATGCTGCAGATCGGCTTTGGCGTCAGCCCCATCGTCTCGGGCTCGCTGACCTTCGCCAGCGCCTTCAGCGCACTCGTGGTCCGGCCGATCTCGCAACGGCTGCTGCGGGCATTCGGCTTCGATCGGGTGCTGACCTGGAGCGCCGTCGCAGGCTCGCTGACAGTCGCAGGCTTTTCACTGATGACGCTTCAGACACCCTATTGGCTGATTATCGTCTGGGTGTTTGTCTTCGGCCTGACACGGGCCGCACAGTTCATGACGTCGAACACGCTCTCCTACTCGGACACGCCAGCAGCGCAGCTCAGCAGCGCCACAAGCCTCGGGGGCGTGCTGCAGCAGCTGAGCGTCAGCTTCGGCGTATCGATCGCCGCCATGCTGCTCGGTCTCGTCACAGCGGGCAGTGGCGCCCTGACGCTCGGCAGCTTTCATATCGTCTTTCTGGTCATGGCTATCATTCCGCTGCTTGGCCTGCCCGGCTTCCTGCAGCTGAAACCAGAAGACGGCCAGCAGGTCAGCGGCCATGTGCGAAGAATAGCCCCGGACTAAGCGGAGTTACACGGTATTCAGGCTGCCACGGCAACCTTGCGGGGACTGACCAGGTGATCCTTTAGCACGATACCCGCCCTGTCGATCTCCTGCAGCACGACATCGTAGCTCCAGAGATCCGCCAGATGCTGCAGCACCTTCCGGGTGTCGCCCTCCTCCAGCAGACTGCCGTTCATCACCGTGTGCCGCAGGATCAGCCGACGGTCGCCGGGCAGGTCGACATCGACGACCTCGATATGTGGATCGATCCAGCCGATGTCGTATTGCCGAGAGAGTTCTCGCCGGACGCGCCGATAGCCGCGCTCGTCGTGGATTGCCGCCACCCGCATCCCTTCCTCCTCAGCCGGATCGTCGGTCAGGTGGAACAGCCGCAGCTTGCGCATAAGGTTGGGGCTGAGAAACTGGGCAATGAAGCTCTCGTCGCGATAGTTGGCCCAGAGATCGCGGAGCACCGCCATGGCATCTCCGGTTCCGGCAATCTCCGGGAACCATTCGCGATCCTCCTGCTCCGGCTTGGTGACGATACGTTCGATGTCCTGCATCATCGCAAAGCCGATGGCATAGGGATTGAGGCCGGAATAACGCTGGTCATCGAACTGCGGCTGGAACACCACATTGGTGTGGGATTTCAGAAACTCGAGAAAATCACCGTCGCCGATACCGCCGCGCTCGTGCAGACGTGTCATGATCTCATAGTGCACATAGGTCGCCGTGCCCTCGTTCATCACCTTCGTCTGACCCTGCGGGTAGAAATACTGGGCCACGTGGCGGACGATTCGGAGGATTTCCCGTTGCCACGGCTGCAGGCGGGGCGCTGTCTTTTCGAGGAAATAGAGGATATTTTCCTGCGGCAGCCCGGTGATTGCCTGCCGGCGCTCGAGGCTGAGATCCGGTGCGCTCTTGCCGGCCTTGGTCGGCACGGTTCGCCAGAGATCGTTGAAGATGCTTTCGTCATGCGCTCGCCGCTCCTGCAGCCGGACCTCCTCCATCCGCAGATCGAGCTTCTTCTTGCCGGCATAGCGGTGCACGCCGTGCGACATCAGTGCATGGGCGGAATCGAGCGTCCGCTCCACGGCCGCATGCCCGTAGCGTTCCTCGCAATTGGCAATATAGCCCTTGGCGAAATTCAGGTAATCGAGGATGCCATCGGCGTCTGTCCACAGCTTGAAAAGGTAGTTGTTCTTGAAGAAATGGTTGTGGCCGAAGGCGGCATGCGCAATCACCAGCGCCTGCATCGTCGCGGTGTTCTCCTCCATCAGGTATGAGATGCAAGGGGAGCTGTTGATGACGATCTCGTAGGCTAGCCCACGCAGGCCCTTGCGATAAAATGCCTCGTGATGGGCGAAATGCTTGCCAAACGACCAGTGCTTGTAGAAGAGCGGCATGCCGATCGAGGAATAGACATCGAGCATCTGCTCGGCAGTGATGATCTCGATCTGGTTAGGATAGACATCCAGCCCAAGCTCGTTGACGGCGATGTCCTGGCAGGCATCGTGGATGCGCTGCAACGCGGCGAAATCCCAGTCGGCACCGTCGTAGAGACGCTTCATTGCCTTTGCCATTATCAGCCAGCCCTTGTCTCCGCAGCGCGGCGTTGAAAGAGATCATGGAATACCGGGTAGATCTGGCTGCGGTCGCTGACCTTGCGCATCGACAGCACCGGCCAGCCGGCCGAAATCCGCTCATAGAGCTGCCAGACCGCCGAGCCGGACGAAATCGCCCCGCTGCGCCCTTCGCCGACTTCGAGATAGGCGAAATATTGCGTCGCCGGCAGAATCCAGTCCTGCATGAGAGCTGCTGTCGTGGTGCTGTCGGAATAGGCGTTGTCCCCATCGGATGCCTGCGCCGCATAGATGTTCCAGTCGGACGGTGGAAAACGCTCGGTCATGATCCGTCGCATCGCATCCAGCGCGCTCGATACCTGCGTACCGCCCGTGGCGGGGCTGCGGAAGAATGTTTCCTCGTCGACCTCCTCGGCCGTGTCGGTATGGCGGATGAAGACGATCTCGACGCGCTTGTACTGCCTCGTCAGGAAGATATAGAGCAGCATGTAGAAGCGCTTGGCGAGATCCTTCATGTGCTCGGACATCGAGCCGGAGACGTCCATCAGGCAGAACATCACCGCCTGGGCGACCGGCCTCGGCTCGTTTTCGAAACGCCGATAGCGAATGTCGATCGGATCGATATACGGAATGCGCCGCACCCGTGATTCCAGCGCCGACACTTCAGCCTCCAGTGCCAGCCGCCGATCCTCGTCTACGCAATCGGCGATCTCGGCATGCAGCATGGCCACCGTCTCCGCCTTCGGCCGGTTAAGCGCAACGCGGCGCATCATGGCCCGCTTCATGGTCCGGTTGATGGCGAGATTGGAGGGAGAGCCGTTTACGGAATAGCCTGCCCGCACCGGGTTCGGCTGTTCGGATGTGGCGAGCTTTTTCTTGGCCAGATCCGGAAGCTCGAGGTCGTCGAGGAAGATGTCGAGGAATTCGTCGCGGGTCAGGACGAAGCGGAAGGCATCCTCGCCGTTGCCATCGCCACCGTCGCGCGGCTTGCCTTTTCCGCCCGGCGGGCGGGAGAGAATATCGCCTTCGATGAAGGTCTTGTTGCCCGGCAGGACGTGTTCGTGGATGCCGGCCGGGCCTTTCCGGAAGTGCGGCTCCTCAGTGCCCCCAAGGGGAATACTGATCTCGCCGCCTTTGAGAACGTCTTGAATACCGCGGCTTTGCGAGGTCTCGTAGACCGCTTTCTGCACCAGCGCCTTTGCTCGTCGCAGGAAGCGCTGGCGATTTTCGAGACTCTTGCCGCCTGGATTCAGGCGCCGGTCAACAATGTGCATTCCTACTCCTCTGTTGGGACTAGTCTAGCCTGCCTGTTTGACGCGCATGTACCACTCTACCAACCGGCGAACCTGGCGCTCCGTATAGCCGCGCGAAGTCATGCGCTCGACGAATTGCCCATGCTTCTTCTCCGTGTCGCCGTCCTTCTTCGAGCCGAAGGAAATCACCGGCAGCAGGTCTTCCACCTGGCTGAACATCCGCTTTTCGATGACTTCGCGGATTTTCTCGTAACTCGTCCAGGATGGATTCTTGCCGCCATTGCTCGCCCGCGACCGCAGGCAGAATTTTACCACCTCGTTGCGGAAATCTTTCGGGTTGGCGATCCCGGCAGGCTTTTCGATCTTGGTCAGTTCCTGGTTGAGCAGATCCCTGTCCAGCATCTGGCCGGTATCCGGATCCTTGAAATCGACATCCTCGATCCAGGCATCGGCATAGTCCACATAGCGGTCGAAAAGGTTCTGGCCGTAGTCGCCATAGGATTCGAGATAGGCCTTTTGGATCTCGTGTCCGATGAATTCCGCGTAGCGCGGCGCCAGCTCCCCTTTGATATACTCCATATACTGCTTCTCGACCTCGGCCGGCAGTTGCTCCCGCCGGATCGACTGTTCGATGACATACATCAGATGCACCGGGTCGGCCGCGATCTCTGTCGTATCGTGGTTGAACGTCGCCGCCAGAACCTTGAAGGCAAAGCGCGTCGAGACGCCGTCCATGCCCTCGTCGACGCCGGCTGTGTCCCGATATTCCTGCACGCTGCGGGCCCGGGGGTCCGTTTCCTTGACGCTCTCGCCATCGTAGACGCGAAGCTTGGAAAACGGCGTCGAGTTTTCATGCCGCGTCAGCCGCGACAGAACCGTGAAGCGCGCCAGGGTTTCCAGCGTCGACGGCGCGCAAGGCGCCTGGCTAAGCTCGGACTCCTCGATCAGCTTCTCGTAGATCTTCTGCTCTTCCGTGACCCGCAGGCAATAGGGCACCTTAACGACGCAGATACGATCGATGAAGGCCTCGTTGTTCTTGTTGGCCTTGAAGGTCTGCCACTCCGCCTCGTTGGAGTGGGCCAGAATGACGCCTGAGAACGGGATGGCGCCGATATTCTCGGTGCCAATGTAATTGCCCTCCTGCGTCGCCGTCAGCAGCGGATGCAGCATCTTGATCGGCGCCTTGAACATTTCAACAAATTCAAGCACGCCCTGGTTGGCGCGGTTGAGGCCGCCGGAATAGCTGTAGGCGTCGGCATCGCTCTGGGCGAGGCTCTCGAGCTTGCGGATATCGACCTTGCCGACGAGCGAGGAGATATCCTGGTTGTTCTCGTCGCCAGGCTCGGTCTTGGCGATGGCGATCTGGCGCAGCCGCGACGGCTGCATCTTCACCACCTTGAAGCGCGAGATATCGCCGCCGAATTCTTCCAGCCGCTTCAGGCACCAGGGGCTCATCAGCCCTGTCAGCCTTCGCTTCGGAATACCGTAGCGTTCCTGCAGCATGTCGCCCATCGCAGCCGGATCGAACAGGCTGAGCGGGCTTTCGAAAACCGGGCTGAGTTCGTTGCCGGCCTTCAGCACGTAAATGGGATGGACCTCCATCAGCGCCTTCAGCCGTTCGGCCAGCGACGACTTGCCGCCACCGACAGGGCCGAGCAGGTAGAGGATCTGCTTGCGCTCTTCCAACCCTTGCGCCGCATGGCGGAAGAAGGCGACGATTCGCTCGATCGTCTCTTCCATCCCGTAGAAGCCCTCGAAGGCGGGATAGGTCCGGATGGTGCGGTTCAGGAAGATACGCCCAAGGCGGGAGTCCCTCGACGTGTCTACAAACTGTGGTTCACCCATCGCGGCAAGTAGTCGCTCTGCCGCATTGGCATACATCAGTGGTTCGCCCTTGCAGGCTTCCAGGTATTCAGAGAAAGACATCTCGACTTCGCGCCGCGCTTCAAAGGAACGGGCGAAGGTGTTGAATAGTACATCCGTGTTGTACATGGCGCCTCATCGAGGTTGCTATTGCAAATACGCCTGGTCAGCTGGATAACAATCCGCTGTATTCATATTTCGGTGACGTTTCTATGAAAGTGAAATGCGACCGTGAATCAAATGCTACGCTTGATTCGGCAATGCAGCAATATCCGAGGCAATCCCAAGTCACCGATTTAATGATAAAGATGCTCAGGGTTGCGTAATAATGAATGCGAATATACCTGAAGTGGCGGATGTGAGTGTATGGTACTCAAGCGATATGCGCCATAAAACCGGTACCAAGCCATTGATTTCATAACAATCAATGCGAGTGGCACCGATAGCGGACGGCAAAATTGCCACATGCCGTCCGATTTTTTTCCACAGAGCCCGTTTGTTATCAGGCGTTCATCTGGGAGATGAGGCGCGTTTCCAGATAGGAATCCACCGCCTCTGAGCCGCCTTCCGTGCCATAGCCGGAATCCTTCATGCCGCCGAACGGCACTTCCGGAATGGAAAGGCCGTTGTGGTTGATGGTCAGCATGCCTGCTTCCATCCGCTGTCCCAGCGCATGCACCGTGCCGACTGACGTTGTGAAAGCATACGAGGCAAGCCCGAACGGCAGGCGGTTTGCCTCGGTGATCGCATCGTCGACAGTCGCGAAACGATTGATGATGGCGACGGGACCGAAGGGCTCCTCGTTCATGATGCGCGCATGGATGGGCACGTCGGTGATGACGGTCGGCTCGAAGAAATTGCCTTCGTTGCCGATCCTGCGGCCGCCGGTGCGCAGCGTCGCGCCCTGCGACACGGCATCGTTGATCAGCGCTTCCAGCGCCGGGATCCGCCGCTCGTTGGCAAGCGGCCCCATCTGCACGTCTGCCTCGAGCCCGTTGCCGACCTTGATCGCCTTGGCGGCGGCAACAAACCCATCAGTGAACTGGTCCATCACGCCGTTCTGCACGAGGAAACGCGTCGGCGCGACGCAGACCTGGCCGGCATTGCGGAACTTCGCCAGCGACGACACTTCGATGGCCTTGGCGATATCGGCGTCATCGAAGACGATTGCCGGCGCGTGCCCGCCGAGTTCCATCGTCGCCCGCTTCATGTGCAGGCCGGCAAGCGAGGCCAGTTGTTTGCCGATGGGGGTGGAGCCGGTAAACGAGATCTTGCGGATGACGGGGTGCGGGATGAGATATTCGGAGATCTCTGCCGGCACGCCATAGACGAGGTTGACGACTCCGGCCGGCATGCCCGCGTCGGCAAAGGCGCGGATCAACTCGGCCGGCGAGGCCGGCGTCTCCTCGGGCGCCTTGATGATGATCGAACACCCGGTCGCAACCGCTGCCGACAGCTTACGGACGATCTGATTGATGGGGAAATTCCAGGGCGTGAAGGCCGCAACCGGGCCGACCGGCTGCTTGATCGTCATCTGCAGCACGCCGGTGTGGCGCGCCGGGATGATCTGGCCATAAGTGCGGCGCGCCTCTTCGGCAAACCAGTCGATGGTATCGGCAGCCCCGAGCGTTTCCGCCAACGACTGCGCCAACGGCTTGCCCTGTTCACGCGTCATCACCCAGGCGATCATGTCCTTGCGCTCGCGCAGGAGATCGGCCGCACGACGCATGATCTTCGAGCGCTCGAAGGCAGATGTATCGCGCCAGACCTTGAAGCCCTTGTCGGCCGCCGCCAGCGCAAGATCCAGATCGGCGCGCTCCGCATGGGCGATCTGCCCGATGGTCTGGCCGGTCGCGGGGTCGCTGACAGGGATCGTCTTCTTCGAAAGCGCATCGCGCCATTCGCCATCGATGAAGAGTTTGACGTCGGGATAGGTATGCATGGGGAACCTCTTTGGATGATCAGGCCGGCTTTCAGCAGATGCCGCAGGAAGCGGCGGTGCGACAAGCCTCCAACCGACCGGCGTCGATCGATAATGCTTTTATGGGAGCGCTGTACATGGTGTCAACGACGGCACAATTCCAGCCACTGGTCCAGCCACTGGTCCTGCCACTGGCGGCACCAGCCGAGGATCACGAAAACGCGAACAACTCTGGATTTCATTAGAAGAAGCGCCATATTCGTCTCACAAAAGGAGCGAGAACATGAAAAGACTAGCAATTATCGCGGTGTCGCTGATGACGGCATTCACCGCCATCACGCCTGCCGAAGCATTCCCCGTATCCGCTGCGCCGGTAGCCACGATCCAGAATTCGGATGTCGTGAACGTGCAATACAGCGAGTACAGGCACCATGGACGCCGAAACGGCGATCGGCGCAATTACTATCGCGGCCGCGGCCATGATCGCCGCTATGACCGCGGCTACCGTCGCCACAACAACACGGGCGCCATCATTGGCGGCCTCGCAGCCGGCGCCATCATCGGCGGCATCGTTGCCGGCTCCCGCTCGAACGGCAGCTCCCATGCCCAGTCCTGCGCCAACCGCTACAGAACATACCGCGCTTCGGACAACACGTATCAGCCGAACAGCGGCCCACGGGTGCAGTGCCGGTAAGCTATCGGTTCGATTGAGTTTGTGTGATGTTAGGCCGCCCGTGACGAGAGTTGCGGGCGGTTTTTTGTGTTTAAATACAAGTAGACGCGTACTAAGCGTAGCGCAGGTGGAAATAGCGCTTCCCAATTTTTAGGACTTCACCATCTCGTACCATTAAACCAAGAACCGCATGAGACAGGAAATTTTTGCCCGTCTCTTTACCGTCGACAAGGGAGGAATGGGACTGCAAATCCAACGCATTCGCCATGTCGGTATTTGTTGCGCCCTGCGGCTTTTCTTCCAAGTGACCACGGATAGCGGCTTTCAACATATTCAAGCCCGCGATGGCATCTTCTTTTGGCGTCATGAATCAATCCTTTGAAATAGACTGAATAACACGTCCGCCAAAAACGCTCTAAACATAAATTTATCGCGGTAGAATCGTCCAAATTTATTGAGAAATTTGATGGTGCCCGGAGGCGGATTTGAACCACCGACACGCGGATTTTCAATCCGCTGCTCTACCAACTGAGCTATCCGGGCATACCTGCTTCATCCCGAAGGATTTGCCTCGCTTGGAGGCTTGGGGAGCTTGGTTTTCCCCGGAAGCGTGGGCGTTATAACATCTTGTTCGGCCATGTCCAGCATCAATCGCTACTTTTTCGACAGGAAATGCAAGACCGGTAATTGTCGAACGTCCTCAATGCCTTGCCGTTCGTTTCCGACAGGTTTGTGACTATTCCTCGTCCTCGTAGTCAGCCTTTGTCTCGTCGTCGGCAACCGGAATGGCATAGGAACCGCTCAGCCAGCGCGACAGGTCCATCTCGCGGCAGCGGTCCGAACAGAAGGGATAATGTTCGCGCATCGACGGCCGGCCGCATTCGGCGCAGGCGCGCGGCTTGCGCAGGGGCTCGACCTTGGCGCCGAGCTTAATCTCGTTTTCCGACATGGATCATCCTTCCTGCCAATGGGCGTGAACGTCGAATCCTTCGCCTGAAAGCAGCAGCATGGTCTCGTAGAGCGGCAGCCCGACGACATTCGTGTAGGAGCCGACCAGTTTCTGGACGAAACCGCCCGCCAGCCCCTGAATGGCATAGGCGCCTGCCTTGCCGCGCCACTGGCCGGAGGCCAGATAGAATTCCATGTCGTTGCCCGAAAGCCGCTTGAAGCGGACCTTCGTCTCGACGACCTTCTGGCGCATCTTGCGATCAGGCGTAATCAGGCAGATCCCGGTATAGACAGTGTGGCTGCGGCCCGAAAGCAGGTGCAGCGCCGCCGATGCTTCCTCGACGAATTCCGCCTTCGGCAAAATGCGCCGCCCGACGGCCACCACCGTGTCGGCCGATAGAAGATAGCTTCCCTGCCATGCGACGTCGCCCTTCAGCGCGGCATAGGCAGCCTCCCCCTTTTCAGCCGACAGACGACGGGCCAGCGAGCGCGGATGCTCGGCCTTTTTAGGAGTCTCGTCGATATCCATCGGCATGAGGCGCGCGGGTTCGATGCCCGCCTGGTGCAGGAGATCAACGCGGCGCGGCGAACCGGAAGCCAGTATCAACGAATGTTTCAGCGCCATAAAACCTCGACGTCAGCGGGAAGACGGGGGAGCCGGCGTCAGAACCCGCCGGACTACTTGAAGCGGTAGGTGATGCGGCCCTTGGTCAGATCGTAGGGAGTCATTTCCACCAGAACCTTGTCGCCAGCCAGAACGCGGATACGGTTCTTGCGCATGCGGCCCGCCGTGTGGGCGATGATTTCGTGTTCGTTTTCGAGCTTGACGCGGAACGTTGCGTTCGGCAGCAATTCGGTCACGACACCGGGAAATTCGAGGACTTCTTCTTTAGGCATGTAAGACGGTTCTTCCTGTCGTTTGACGCCGGGGCTGATGCCGCCGGAAAATTTGCGCGGAAACTACACAATCGACGCGGTCTTGTGAACCTCGTTGATCAGGCTTTCTGCATTTGTTTCATGCCGATTGCGCGGCAATTCCATTTCGCCGGGCCAGCCGGCTGTCGATCAGCCCGTACAGATGGTCGCGCACGCCACGATAGGCTTCGACGATCTGTTCGCGCGTTCCGGATATAACCGTTGGATCGAAGGTTGGCCAGTAGATGACCTCGACCGCCTGCGACCGCGTCAGTTCCAGCGCCGTGTGGTGGGCTTCCGGCGAGAGCGTGATGATAAGATCGAAGAAGTCGTCTTCCAGCTGCTCCAGCGTTTGCGGCTGGTGGCGACCGAGATCGAGGCCTATTTCGTCGAGCACCGCATCCACGAAGGCATTCCGCTCGCCGGCCCTAACGCCAGCCGACATGATATAGGTGCCCGATGGCAGAATGCTACGGGCGATGGCTTCCGCCATGGGCGAGCGGATCGAATTCATCCCGCACATGAACAGCAAGGCCTTGGGCGTATGGCTTGGCGTCGGAAAGCGATCCTGCGTTTCCATTGGCGCTTAACCCCGCCAGTAGAGAACGCAGACGAGCGTGAAAAGCCGTCGCGATGTGTTGAAGTCGATGTCGATCTTGCCTTTCAAGCGGTCGCTCAGCGTCTGCGACCCTTCGTTGTGGATACTGCGGCGACCCATGTCGATGGCCTCGATACGGCTCGGCGTTGCCGACCGGATCGCCTCGTAGTAGCTCTCGCAGACCAGGAAGTAGTCCTTGACGATGCGCCGGAATGGCGTCAGCGACAGGATATGCGTGGCGACCTGGGGCTCGCCTTCGGCACTGATATCCAGCACGAGCTTGGAATCCAGCAACGACAGTTTCAGGCTGTAGGGCCCACCGGCATGACCGATCGGCTGAAAGAAATTTTCCTCGACCAGGTCGAAAATGGCAACGGCGCGCTCGTGTTCGACGTCAGGGCTGGCGCGGCCGATCGTATCGTCGAGGACCACATCGGTCAGCCGGAAGTCGCCCGCCGCCATCGCCTAGCCTTCGAGGTTGAGCCGGATCGCCACCGAGCGGGCATGAGCATCGAGACCTTCGGAATTGGCAAGCGCGATGGCCGCCGGCCCGAGCGCCCGGAGCTGTTCGGCCCCGAGCTTCAGCACCGAGGTGCGCTTCATGAAGTCAAGCACCGAAAGGCCGGATGAAAAGCGCGCCGAGCGGGCGGTCGGCAGCACGTGGTTGGAGCCACCGACATAATCGCCGATAACCTCAGGCGTGTGCTTGCCGATGAAGATGGCGCCGGCATTGCGGATACCGAGCATCAGCGCATCGGGATCGTCGACCGCAAGCTCCAGATGTTCGGCAGCGATGCGGTTGGCGAGCGGGATCGCGTCTTCGAGGCTCTCGACGATGATGATGGCGCCGAAATCCCGCCAGCTCGCCGCTGCGGTCTCGACGCGACCAAGCGTCTTCAACTGCCGCTCGACGGCCTGTTCGACGGATTTGGCAAGCAGCGGATTATCGGTAATCAGGATCGACTGGGCGCCTCGGTCGTGCTCGGCCTGGGCAAGAAGGTCGGCCGCGATCCAGTCGGGATCGTTATCCTTGTCGGCAATGACCAGCACTTCGGAAGGACCGGCAATCATGTCGATGCCGACAGTCCCGAACACATGGCGCTTGGCGGCCGCCACATAGGCGTTGCCCGGCCCGGTGACTTTCGCCACCGGCGCAATCGTCTCGGTGCCATAGGCGAGCGCCGCGACTGCCTGCGCGCCGCCGACGCGGTAGATTTCCTCGACACCGGCCATGCGGGCAGCGGCCAGCACGGCGGGATTGACGACGCCCTCCTTTGCCGGCACCACCATGACGACACGCTCGACACCGGCGACCTTGGCCGGGATGGCATTCATCAGCACCGAACTCGGGTAGCTTGCCGTACCGCCGGGCACATAGATGCCGACCGCCTCGATCGCCGTCCAGCGCGAGCCGAGCACGACACCCAGTTCGTCCTCGTAGCTGTCATCGCGCGGCAACTGGCGGCGATGGTGCGACTCGATGCGCACGGCGGCAACCTTCAGCGCGCCCAGCACTTCCGATGGCACCTGCGCGATGGCAGCATCGATTTCCTCAAAAGTCACCCGCATCGGCGTCGCATCGAAATCGATACCGTCGAAGCGGACGGAATATTCCATCAACGCAACGTCGCCACGCGCCCGAACGTCGGCGATGATATCGCGGACGACAGCGTTCACATCCTCGGACACTTCCCGCTTCGTGGTCAGGAATGCCGCGAACTGCGCCTCGAAACCTTCCGCCGCCTGCTCAAGCCAGATCGCCAATGCCGATATCCTTTGCTTTCAAAAACCGCCGCAGCGGCAAGAACCAGTCTCTGCCACTCAGG
Source organism: Rhizobium rhododendri (assembly GCF_007000325.2). Lineage (GTDB taxonomy): Bacteria > Pseudomonadota > Alphaproteobacteria > Rhizobiales > Rhizobiaceae > Rhizobium > Rhizobium rhododendri. Next base: position 2,632,296 of record NZ_CP117267.1, read on the forward strand.
CGGCGTCGTCGGGGTGCGTCGGTTTCTTGGCCGTTTCCCATGCGCCGCCGATATCGGCCAGCTGCACTTCGATGCATTCCACGTCGAGCGCCAGCGTAGCATTGCCGGCAAGCGTCAGTTCGATCGTGCCATCCGGCCCTTCGCCCTTCTGCTCGAAGCGAATGGCCAGAAGCGAAAGCACCGTCTCGCGCCTGCGGCGGTCGATGCCCAGCGTCCGCACGGCCAGCACCCGCTTGAACACGAGCGCCGCGCGATGGCGCTGATAGCCCTTGGCCTTGCCATCTGCCTTTTCCCAGTCGAAGCGGTTTGCCGTCAGGGAAAACTGCAGGCCGCGCGGCTCATAGGCCATGTCGCCGACCTTGAAGACGGCGTCCTGCATATGGGCAGAAACAACCGCCAGGTCTTCGCCATCGAGCGCCACAAGCTTCAGATCTGCCATGCCTTAGTTCCCCACATCGTCAGCCGCCACATCCGGCGGCCCGTTCCACCCCGAGATAGGGTGCCTGGGGCTTGGACGCAACGGCAGATGCGGCTCCCGGCAACGCTTTCAGGGCCTATTCGCTGAGCCGTTCGACGATGGCGCCGCAGCGCGTCAGCTTCTCTTCCAGCCGCTCGAAGCCACGGTCGAGATGGTAGACGCGCGAAACGACGGTTTCGCCTTCTGCGGCAAGCCCGGCAATCACCAGCGACACGGAGGCACGAAGGTCCGTCGCCATGACAGGCGCCCCGCGCAGCCGCTCGACACCCTCGATCTTCGCCGTCTGGCCGGACAGCGAGATCCTTGCGCCGAGACGGGCAAGCTCTTGAACGTGCATGAAGCGGTTTTCGAAAATCGTCTCCGTGATGTGCGCCGTGCCGGAAGCCCGCGTCATCAGCGCCATGAATTGCGCCTGCAGGTCGGTCGGGAAGCCCGGGAAAGGGTCCGTGACGATATCGACCGGCCGGATGCCGCCGCCATTGCGGCGCACGCGCATGCCGTTGTTGGTCGGCGTGATCTCAGCGCCGGCGCGACGCAAGGTTTCAAGCGCCGTCTCGAGCAGCGACATATCGGTATTTTCAAGCGTCACGTCGCCGCCGGCCATCGCAACCGCCATGGCATAGGTGCCGGTCTCGATACGGTCTGGCAGCACGCGGTGGCGGGCGCCAGAGAGTGATGTGACGCCATCGATGGTGATGGTCGAGGTGCCGGCGCCGGAAATCTTGGCGCCCATGGCGATAAGGCAGTTGGCGAGATCGACGACCTCAGGCTCGCGGGCGGCATTGCCGATGACCGTGGTGCCGCGCGCAAGCGTTGCCGCCATCATCATCACATGAGTAGCGCCGACGGATACCTTCGGGAATGTGTACTTGGCACCGATCAGGCCGCCCTTCGGCGCAGTGGCGTTGATGTAGCCGGCATCGATATCCATGTTGGCGCCGAGCGCCTGCAGGGATTCGATAAACAAGTCGACCGGCCGCGTGCCGATGGTGCAGCCGCCCGGCAGCGATACGCGTGCCTGGCCTTCGCGGGCGAGCAGCGGCCCGAGCACCCAGAAGCTGGCGCGCATCTTCGAGACCAGCTCGTAATGGGCAGTGGTATCGACGATCGTCCGGCAGGTGAAATGGATCGTGCGGGAATAGGCGTCGTCCTGACGCTCGCGCCGGCCGTTGACCGAGACGTCGACGCCGTGGTTGCCGAGAATGCGCAGCAGCAGTTCGACATCGGCCAGGTGAGGCACGTTTTCGAGCGTCAGCGTGTCGCTCGTCAGGAGCGACGCAATCATCAGCGGCAATGCGGCATTCTTGGCGCCGGAAATCGGAATGACGCCATTGAGCTCATTGCCGCCGACAATCCTGATACGATCCATGTGCGATTACGGGCGAACCCGCCTTTCTGAAATCTTGATGCCTTGCAGAGGAAGGTGGTGTTTAAAGGAAATCGGTCGCCGCTTCAATTCGTTTGCGGCGTGTAAGACCTAATCATTACAATTCGTCCATTTTTGCGGCAGGCAGGCCATCCGTCTCGTCAGCCTCGCCGGCGCGGCGTGCGCGCACCTGCTGCTTGCGGCGAGAAAGATTCTCCTTCAGCTTGGCAGCCGCCCTCGCCCGCCGCCGATCCGCTTCGCTGAGCAAGGGCTGCTGCGGTTTAAGCAAGGGGCCATCTGCGACCGTGGCACTCGTGCCGCCACCACTACTTTGTTCGTCTTCGTTCATGTCTGCCTTGATAGCGCAGATGACGATATTTCAAAAGCCACGCCGACGTTTTCCCGTGCTTGTTTCAAGAAGATTGGATTTTGCGGCTTGCGCTTGCCGATCAGCTATGGCAATAGCCGCCTCGCCCGATACGGCGCATCCGCTGCGCCACGATGCTGCTATAGCTCAGGGGTAGAGCACTCCCTTGGTAAGGGAGAGGCCTGGGGTTCAAATCCCCATAGCAGCACCATTTCCCCAAACGATATTGCCGCCTCATCCATCACAGATAGACACATTGCGTCGATGGCCGCGTGAAAGCGCCTAACTATCTGCCTGCGTCGGCACCGCAGCGGATTGGTACCAGCGCGTCTGCGCCCTAGACCGAGGGACGAGCACGTAGGCGAGGCGCCGGAAGAAATCGACGGTGCGGAAAAGATGGGCCGGAAGGCGCTTCCAGGCAGACAGCTTGGCCGCGCGGTAGTCCCGGCGACGGCCGATCATCGTTTCGCGTCGTGATTTGTTGAAGCCGACGAGATTGGTCTTGCTGGAAAAAACCGAAATATCCATATCCCACCCTCGCTCGATGGCGACGTCCCACGGCAAGGACATGACCGCGAGCGACTGGGCTATTTTCTCTGCACCGCGCCGCGTCACCAGATAGCAAGCCGTAGACCCCTGTGGTCCGAACAGGCAGCGGCCGATAGTGTCACCACGTTCGCTGCGGGCGTGGAAACGAAAGCCTTTCCAGCGGTGATTGACGAGCTTGATCATGTCGGCGCCGGGAACAGCACGGCTGGCGGCCAATGCCCTCGCAATGAATTCACCATCAAGCGCAATATCGTCCTCGATGATCACGGCCGCCTCGTTGCCGCTTGCGATAAACTGGCGTAGCGCCAGCAGGTGGCTTCGGTAGCAGCCGTACTCGCCCGGAAGAATACGCCTGCCATGACGGTTACCGAAGCGCTTCTGGTCGACGTCGACCCATTGCGCCTCTGGCACCAACAACCCGTCGACGCCCTCCACAAGCTCTATGGCGATGCCGAGTTCACGGCCGCGAGAGCAAACTTCCTGCAGTCTCTCCTTCGCCCGAGCGATATTGATGAGATAAACCGGAAGAGGCTGCAGGGTGGACATAAATGGCCTCGGTACGCGTAAATGAAAGTGGACAGAGCCGGATGCGCTCAGATCACGCAACCATCCGAATCGATCAGGCGGGCTTCGTGCAGGGCACAGTTAAGAACTCGGCCGCTCCATAACAAGCTGGCGGCGAGACCGCCACCCTCACACTTTGTTGTTCAAAGCCATTGAATTTTGTTATCCGGGCAAGGTCGCTGTCAGTACAGATTGCAAAACCCAAACGCCCGTTTGAACAAACCGCTTTCCCTTTCTATAGTCGCCTCGAACGGACATTCCAATGTCGTCCCTTCCGCTACCCTGGCGGCAGAAGCGACGACCCTATCGACAACGGAGGAGAAGACGATGACGAAGATGCGTGCGCTGGTTCTCGAGCGCCAGCACGAACTGGCCTTGCGCGACATAGACCTGCCTCAGGAAGTCGGCGCCGGACAGGTGAAGATCAAGATCCACACGGTCGGCGTCTGCGGCTCCGATGTCCACTACTACACCCACGGTCGGATTGGCGGCTTCATCGTCACTGCGCCGATGGTGCTGGGACACGAGGCAGCTGGCACGGTGGTCGAGATCGGCGCCGGCGTGACCCACCTGAAGATCGGCGATCGCGTCTGCATGGAACCGGGCATTCCCGATGCCAATTCCCGCGCCAGCCGGCTTGGCATGTATAATGTCGATCCCGCCGTCGTCTTCTGGGCAACCCCGCCGGTCCATGGCGTGCTGACGCCCTATGTGGTGCACCCGGCCAATTATACCTTCAAGCTGCCCGACAATGTCTCGTTTGCCGAAGGTGCCATGGTCGAGCCATTCGCCGTCGGCATGCAGGCCGCAAGCAAGGCGCGCATCGCACCCGGCGACACCGCCGTCGTGCTCGGCGCCGGCCCCATCGGGACAATGGTGGCAATTGCAGCGCTTGCCGGTGGCTGCTCGCGCGTCATCGTCGCCGATCTCGCCCAGCCGAAGCTCGATATTGCTGCGCAGTATCAGGGGATCATTCCCGTCAACATCCGCGAGACGAAGCTGCTCGACGCGTTGAACCTGTTGACCGACGGTTGGGGAGCGGATGTCGTGTTCGAATGCTCCGGCTCACCGAAGGCCTGGGAGACCATCATGGAGCTGCCACGTCCGGGTGGAGCAATCGTTGCCGTCGGCCTGCCGGTTGCACCTGTTGCCATCGACGTCTCGATCGCCACCACCAAAGAGGTGCGGATCGAGACAGTGTTCCGCTATGCGCACCAGTACGACCGTGCCATCGCCCTGATCGGCTCCGGACGCGTGGACCTGAAACCGCTGATTTCCGAGACTTTCGGCTTCGAACAATCCATTCAGGCTTTCGAGCGCGCCGCAGAAGGCCGGCCCAGCGACGTCAAGCTGCAGATTGTCATGGACCAGTAGGAGAAAGCCAAAAGCCCGCACGACATCCGTGCGGGCATTTGCAGAAAGGCGCTTAAAAGCCTGCTATTCGGCGGCCGCTTTGACGCCGCTGGCGTGTCGACCCATCGTCAGCTGTGCAAGCAAGAATGCAGTCACTGCAGCGCAGGCGATGGCTACCGTCATCGGCACGGCTGTTCCGTTGGCAAACAGGCTGGCCAGCACCATCGCAATCGCGCCGGTGGTGAACTGCAGCGTGCCCATCAGCGCCGAGGCCGTGCCGGCGATGGCACCATGCTCCTCGAGTGCGAGCACCGCCGTCGTCGGGATGACAAGGCCGAGAAATCCAAATCCGACGAACAGAAGGACGACCAGCACCGGAAGTTGCTCGAAGCCGAGGCTCATCGCTGCGACCAGAGCAACCATCGACGCAGCAAAGCCCGTGACGGCGAAGCGCATGACACGCACAAGCCCATAACGCTGGCCAAGCCGGCCCGTCAGCTGCGACACAGCAAAGAACGACACCGCGTTGACGGAGAAGGCAAAGCTGTATTCGGTCGGTGTCAGTCCATAGTGGTTGATCAGCACGAAGGGCGAGTTGGCGAGATAGACCAGGAAGCTGGAAATGCCGAAACTGCCGATGAGGGACAGCGTCATGAACGTCCGATCTCCGAGCAGATAGACATAGGCCGCCATCGCGCTGCGGAAACTGCTGCCGGCGCGGTCTTCTCTGGAGCGGGTTTCGGAAAGCTGCGTCGAGAGCAGGACCAGGCCAATGAAGGCAGCGATGGTCACAGCCCAGAAGACACCGCGCCAGCCGAAGAAGGCAATGACCGCGCTGCCGGTCAGGGGCGCCAGGATTGGCGATATGCTGAACACCAGCATCAGCAGAGACATAAGCCGCGCTGCCTCCACACCGACATGCATGTCGCGGACAACCGCCCGTGGCACCACCATGCCGGCGGCGCCGCCGATGCCCTGAAGGAAGCGGAAGGCGATCAGCATTTCGATATTGGTAGCCAGAGCGCAGCCGATGCTGGCGACGGCAAACAGACCGATGCCGATATAAAGTGGCGCCTTGCGGCCGTACATGTCAGCCAGCGGACCGTAGAGCAGTTGAAATGCAGCGAAGGGAATGAAGAAGGCAAGCAGGCTCATCTGAACCAGATTGTCCGGCGCACCGAGGTCATGGCCAATGGATGGCAGCGCCGGCAGGTACATGTCGATGGCAAAAGGCCCGATTGCTGACAAAAGGCCAAGAATCAGCGCGATGCGAAAGAAGGGTGTCATGGGGCGAATACTCTCGAAAATTGGATAGGGGCCGCTTTCGCTGGAAGCGCGGTAACAGATGCCGGATGCGGTACAGGCCGGTCACATTTTGGACACTGGTGTCAAATTAGACAGACTTGTCTAAAACGTCAATGCGACTTACTCTCCGATCATGACAAATGCGCGAACTGCACCACCGCAAACCATTTCAGACGTCCGGCGTGGGCTTTCGACCAAGCGGGTCTCCGTTCTCACGGCTGCAACAGAGGTTTTCTGCCGCGAAGGTTTTTCCGGCGCCTGCATCGATGAAATCGCCGAGCAGGCGGGTGTGTCGCGCCAGACGATCTACAACCACTACCGCGACAAGGAAGCACTCTTTGTCGCGATCGTCGAAGACATCACGGCGCGCACCGTAGAGGCGCTTTCATCGACGATCGCCACCTTTCCAGACATGCCAGCCGACATAGAGGCGGAAATGACTGCGTTGGTGTCCCTGTTGGTGCGCAACTGCCTCTGCAACCGCGATGGCCGTTTTATGCACAAGCTGCTGCAATCCGAAGGCGAGCGGTATCCGCAGCTGTTCGCGACGTGGCGCCAAAAGGGCTCGGGCTTGCCGGCCGAGGCCGTCTCTGGGCTTTTCACGCGCATCGCCAAAGCGGGTCTACTGGATATCGACGATGCAGACCTCGCGGCCCGGCAATTTCTGGCGCTCATCCATGCAGACTTGCAGACGACAACCTTGTTCGGCGGCATTCCCGAAGATGAAGATGTGGCGCGAGCAGCCCGCAACGCCGTGCGTACATTTCTCCGCGCCTACTCCGTACCGGCATAAGGCCGCAGTCCGGCTTGAGGTAGGGTAGAAAACAAGGCGCCCATATCGTCGTCACATTGACGCGGTCACATCAGGCGCCTGAAAGTATCAGGCGTCCGGCAAGTCGATCTTCAGGGCAGATGCAATTCGCTTGATTTTGAGCGGATCAGTGTCGGTGCCGGCCTCTATGGCGACGATTTCGTCAACTGTCAGTCCAACTGTCTCGGCCAGATCGTCGACGCTGTAGCCGAATGAGCCGCGCGTAATGCGAATTCGCGTTCCGACATCGGCGAGCTGGGCGGACGGTGTGTCATGGATGGGGTTGGACATGGAGTTCTCCTTCGCCGCCGGTGATCGTGCTCGACCGCTGGCGACATCGTTTACCAATGCCGACCCTCTTTATTGCCGCAATATCGAATCGGCAAGCAGAATTGCTGCAGAGCACAAAAGGATTGCCCGCCGGTTAACCGGGCCGCCGCCGTCCCCAATGTCACGCCGGTTCGCCGAATCATGAGGAAAACAACGCTTCTAGACGCTGTTAAAACCAAGCGAAGCCTACTCCGCAGCCATTGCCGGCGGCATCGGATGTTGCTGTTCGTCCACCGTCCCGGCCTCGTTCTTGCCGGCCTTTAATTTCGGCTCCTTGCCAAAGAACAGGGCGTAGGCGGCGGGCAAGACGATGATCGTCAGGACGGTTGCCACCAGGATACCGCCCATCATCGCATAGGCGAGCGGGCCCCAGAACACGCCGCGCGAAATCGGGATCAGCGCCAGTACGGCGGTGAGCGCGGTCAGCATGATCGGCCGGAAACGACGCACGGCCGAGCCGATGATCGCCTCCTGGCGCTCCATGCCCATAGCGATATCCTGGTCGATCTGGTCGATGAGGATGATCGAGTTGCGGATGATGATACCGAGCAGCGCGATGACACCGAGAATGGCAACGAACCCGAACGGCGCACCGCTGATCAGGAGCGCAGCCGCAGCCCCGATGATGCCGAGCGGTCCAGTCGCCAGCACCAGCATCGCCTTGCCGAAGTGCTGCAACTGGATCATCAGGAGCACGACGATGACGAGCAGCATGATCGGCGCCTTGGCGGCAATGGAGGCCTGGCTTTCCGCCGCATCCTCGGTACCACCCTGCACCTCGATCTGATAGCCGGGCGGCAGGCTGTCGCGGAGCGGCTTCAGGTCGGCGTAGAGTTTTGTCGTCACGTCGTTTGCCTGCACATCGTCGGGCAGCGTAGCCCGCACCGTGATCGTCGGCAGGCGGTCGCGGCGCCATTCCAGCCCCAGCGTCATGGTCGGCACGACCTTTGCCACCTGCGACAGCGGCACGAAACCGCCGGCATCGCTCGGCACGGAGATGGAATTGACCGCCGACAGCAGATGCCGATTGGCTTCCGGCTCGCGTGCCACGATCGACACGGTCTCTTCGCCTTCGCGGAAGTCGCCGAGCGAGGCCCCCGTGACGGCAGCGGCCAGTACCTGGCGAATGCGCTGCGACGTGACGCCGAGGGCCCGTGCCCGATCCTGATCGATCACCAGGCGCATTTCCGGCACCGGCTCGAGCCAGTCGTCGTGGATCGCACCCATGCGGGGATCGGCGGCGAAACGCTGCTTTACCTGGTCGGCGATACGACGAACCTCGAGGCGGTCGGGGCCAAGCACGCGCATCTGCACGGGCCATCCGGTCGGCGGACCGAGGAACAGCCGGTCGACCTTGGCGCGGATGTCCGGAAAGTCGGCGGCGAGAATGCCGCGCAGCTTGATGATCAGCCGCTCGCGGGCGGGTTCGTCGTTGGCAAGCACGAGCAATTGCGCGAAGTTCGGATTGATAAGCTGCTGGTCGAGCGGCAGGAAAAAGCGCGGAGCGCCCTCGCCGATGTAGCTGGCAACAAAGCGCTTGTCCTTGTCGTCGGCAATCCGGGCCTCCAGCGCCGCCGCCTGCTTTTCAACCTCGGCGATGCTGGTGCCCTCAGGCAGCCAGAGGTCGACAAGGATCTCAGGCCGCGACGATTGCGGAAAGAAATTCTGCGGAATGAACTGGAAGGCCCAGAGACTGGTGCCGAAGGTCAGCAGCGTCAACGCCAGCACGATGATCCGATGCCGCACGGCCCAGCCGACAGTGCCGCGCAGGCGACGGTAGAAGCGGGTATCGAAGACGTCGTGATGGCTGCCCGCATGATGCCGCTGCTTGAGGATCATGTAGCCGAGCCACGGTGTAAAATAGACGGCGACGAACCAGGATGTCACCAGCGCGATGCCGACCACATAGAACAGGGTGCGGACATACTCGCCGGCGGTAGACGCTGCAAAGCCGACCGGGATGAAGCCTGCCGTGGTGATCAGCGTTCCTGTCAGCATCGGGAATGCGGTTGATGTATAGGCAAAGCTGGCGGCGTCGAGCTTGACCATGCCCTCCTCCAGCTTGCGCTCCATCAGTTCGACAACGATCATGGCATCGTCGACCAGAAGACCGAGCGCAATGATCAGCGCACCCAGTGAGATGCGCTGCAGGTCGATGCCGAATTCGTACATGATGGCAAAGGTCGCGGCCAGCACCAGCGGAATGGCGATGGCAATCACCAGACCCGAGCGCCAGCCGATCGACACGAAGGAGACGATCAGCACGATGACGAGCGCTTCGCCCAGCGCATGCATGAATTCGCTGACCGCGTCGGTGACGACATCGGGCTGGTTGGCGATCTGGTCAACGGCGACGCCGAGCGGCAGCGACGATTCGAACCGCTGGTAAACGGCATCGACGGAATGGCCGACGTCGGTGACTTTGTAGCCCTTGGCCATGACCACGCCGACCTGCACGCTCTCATGGCCGTTATATTTGAATTTGGCCGTGTAGGGGTCCTGCAGCCCCGCATAGACGGTGGCAATGTCGCCGAGACGCGTCACCTGGTCTCCGGCCTTCAACCTCAACTCACGGATATCTTCGATCTTCCTGACATCGCCCTCGACGGAAATGCGCACCGACCTCAAGCCGGTATCGACGGAGCCGGCCGAATCGACGCTGTTCTGGCCCGTGACGGCAGCACGAAGGGTATCGAGCGTCAGTCCGCGCTCGGCCAGCGCCTTCGACGAGACGTCGATGTAGATTCTCTCGGGCTGGTCGCCGATGATCACCGCTTTTTCGACGCCCGGCACGGTTAGCAGCATGTCCCGCGCCTGGATGGCGAACTTCTTCAGCTCCGGATAGCTGTAGCCAGTGCCGCTGATCGAATGGAGCGTGATGAAGGTGTCGCCGAATTCATCGTTGAAATAGGGTCCGAGGAGGCCCGACGGCAGCTCGCTCTGGATATCGCCGACCTTCTTGCGCACCTGATAGAAAGCGTCGTTCACCTCGGCCGCGTTGGTGTCGCCCTTGACCTGGACAGTGATGATGGCGCTGCCGGCGCGGGTGTATGATTTTACCCAGTCGAGATGCGGCGTCTCCTGCAGTTTGCGCTCGATCTTGTTGACCACCTGGTCTTCCATCTCGTCAATCGACGCACCGGGCCAGATGGCCTGCACCACCATGACGCGGAAGGTAAAGTCGGGATCTTCCTTCTGGCCCATGTGGGTCAGGCCGAGGGCTCCGGCGATGATGATCAGCCCGAACAGGAAGCGGGCGATACTCGGATGGCCGATTGCCCAGCGCGAGAGATTGAATGGCTGCTTTTGTTCAGTGGGTGTGGTCATCATCTTCATCCGCTTTCGAGTGCGATCAGCGCATGACGGCCGCAGACGCAGCAGCGTCCACAGGCTCTGCGGCGGCGGCCTGCTGTCCACTGCCATCGGGTAGCTTGACCTGCATGTTTTCGGCCATGAACTGCGTGCCAGCGGCGACGACGAGATCGCCGGCCTTCAGGCCATCGGAGACCCGGACGCCGACCCCGGTAAACTCGGCAAGCCTGACGTCCTGCGCATGCACGGTGGCCGTTGTCCTGTCGACCAGCCAGACGACCTTGCGTCCGTCCTTCTCGGCCAGCGCACTGAGCGGTATGGACACGAAAGGCACGGCGTTTTCCGCTGTCGCCTCGACGGTAGAAGTCATCCCGAGAAGCACGCGCGGGTCGTTCGGCAGGCTGATCCGGACTGAGAACGTGCGCGATTGCGTATCGGCGCTGCCGGAGACCTCGCGCACCTTGCCATCGAACACGAGGCCGTCGTTCGCCCAGAAACGGGCCTTGACCGTCTTGCCGACGCTGAACTGGCCAACATCGGTTTCCGGCACGGCAATAGCGACTTCCTTCTCTCCGTCGACCGCAACGGTGATCACCGGCGTGCCAGTGCTGACCACCTGGCCGACATCGGCATTGACGGCGGTGACGATGCCATTGAGATCCGATGCGAGACTGGCATAGGCGACCTGATTCTTGGCCTCGTCGAGCGACGAGATGGCCGAATCGCGCGTTGCGACGGCCTGGTCGTAAGCCAGCTGTGCCTGCTCGAGTTGCGACTTCGAGGAGACGTTCTTATCGAACAGCTGCTGGGCGCGATCGCGAGAAAGCGTTGCGGTCTGGACCTGCTTCTCGGCGGAAAGACGATCCGCCTCAGCGCGCTTGACCGCCAATGCGTAGTCCGTGGCATCGATTTTCGCCAGCACATCGCCCGGCTTCACCCGCTGACCGATATCGACGCGCCGCTCGACGATCTTGCCGCTGACGCGAAAGCCGAGGTTCATCTCGGTTCGGGCCCGCACGGAGCCGGAATAATCCAGTGTCCGCGTTGTTTCCGCCTTGGCAATCTCGACGACCTTGACAGGGCGAATGACAGGCTTGGTCTCGGCCTGCTTCTCGTTGCAGCCGGAAATGACGGCAGCAGCGATGAGGAGGACAAAGGCGGATGAAAGGCGCAGTTTGATGGGCGAAATCATGATCGCACTCCTCGGTCGACGGCGGATGGACGGCAGCAGGCAAATTATCTCAAGGCACGAATGGCGTATTCCACGAGATCGTCGGGCATCGCCCGGTTCTCCTTGGCAAGGCACTGCGCCACCATCTGCGGGTGACAGAGGGTAACCGTTGCTGCGCCAAGACATTTCGACGCGATGTGGGGGTCCTGTTCGGCAAACTCGCCGGCAGCGATCCCTTCGGAAATGATACCAGCCATGACGTCGTGGATGCGGTCGATGTGCTTTTCGATGACATGCCAGTCACGCTCGATGGCGACGACGACCATCTCATGAACCTTCTCCTCGTCGAGCATGGTATCGAGAGTGAGCTTGTACTGGCCATGGACGAGAGCACGCAGCCTGTCGGCGGCACTCGCCTGCTTGCGCGCCGCGCCAAGGGCGAGCTCATAACCGGTATCGAGCATCCGCCCGCAGAGCGCCTGGTGGATTTCGACCTTGGAGCTAAAGAAGCGATAGATGTTTGCCGTCGACATGCCGAGATCCTTGGCGATGTCGGCCACCGTTGTCTTGGCATAGCCGTAGTGGCGGAAAAGCCGCTCGGCACAATCGAGGATGCGCGCAACATTCTCCTGGCGGTTGACCTCTGAGGAATCGGCGATGGCGTTCATAAGGCACTTTCGATTTACGACTGACGAAATTCTATTTTCGTCAGTCGTAAATCGAAAGTCATACTTTGTCAACGCATTGCCAGGCACCTGGCACGGGTTTCACTGTGCGGGAGTTCATAGCCGAGGCGCGCGGAGCTCGGAGCTCGGAGCTCGGAGCTCGGAGCGCACGACGCATAAAAAATGCCGGACCATTGGCTGGTCCGGCATGTCAGGCAGCAGTTTTTCTTAGGAGAACTGCACGTCGAGCGTCATTGGCACGGCGGCAAGCGCTTTTGATAACGGGCAACCGGCCTTCGCCTGTTCAGCCAGTTCCTTGAACTTGGCCTCGTCGGTGCCGGGCACGCTTGCAACCAGCGTCAGGGCGATACCCGTGATACCGAAGCCGCCTTCGACGCTTTCCAGGGTGACCCTGGCAGTTGTCTGCATGCTGGTCGCTTTAAGGCCAGCGCCATCGAGGATGCCGGAAAGAGCCATCGTGAAGCAACCGGCATGGGCAGCACCAATGAGTTCTTCCGGATTGGTGCCGGCAACGCCTTCGAAACGGCTGGCATATCCGTAAGGATGCTCCTTCAGAGCGCCGCTCTGGGTGCTGATCTCGCCTTTTCCATCCTTGATTCCGCCAGCCCAGTGGGCCGAGCCCGTGCGTGTGATCTTCATGTGGTGCTCCTTATGATTGGTTGTCGGGAGACGGCGGCTGCCGCTCCAGGGCAATCGATCGGAAAAACCTAAAAGGCTCCCCCATTGGCAATATAAGGTTTTCCCCGCAAAAGACGACCGCGGCAGCATGAAACTTCAAAAACGGCCACGGCTTCTTTTCCAAGGCACAAAAAACCCCGCGATCCGATTGGCTCGCGGGGCTCCTGGTAAAGGCGGATGTGACTGCACTGCGCCGAATGCACTATTTGTTCAGCGTCGCCTGCAGCTTGTTGACGTCGTCCGTCGACATCTCACCATCGGTGGCGACCTTGCCATCGGCAATCTTCCAGAGACGGAACGGGCCAGTGATATCCCCGTATTTGTCGAAGGCGACGGGACCGATGACGCCTTCGTAGCGGATCGGTTTGCCATCCTTGATCAGGCCGAGTGCCTTGGTGAACTCTTCCTTGCCGGCATAGATAGGCGTGCCCGAAGGATCGACGGCCTTGTAGATCGCGTCCTTGATTTTGGCAGGATCTTCCGAGCCGGCAATGGCGATGGCAAGCCCGGCAATGGCACCGGCATCATAGGAGCGGTCGGCTGCCGGATTGGATGGCTCGATACCCGAGAAATCCTTGTAGTTCTTCATGAAATAATCGGTCGAGGCCGTCGGGCTGGTGCCGGAAGACGTGCCGTAGGCTTCCTTCAGGTAATCGGCGCCGACAGACTCGATGAAGTCAGGGCTGTTCATGCCGTCGTTGAGCAGGAATTTCTGCACCCCGCCCTGCGACACCCAGGTACGGGCAATCGTCGCGCCGTCGACCGGGGTGCTGATCAGGTAGAGGCCATCCGGGGTGCCGGACATGGCAGCGGTGACCTCGGAGGCATAGCTCGACTGCTTCTCGTTGTACGGCGTGTCGGAGATGATCGTGCCGCCGAGCGCCTTGTAGGCGCGCGAGAATTCGGCCGACATGTTGACGCCGAAGTCGCTGTTGACGTGGATGATGGCGAGCTTCTTGAAGCCCTTGTCGACCGCGTATTTAGCAGCGGCGACGCCCTGCAGTGCATCCGAGGTGATCGTCCGGAAGAAGATGCCGTTGGTCTTGCCATCGCGCCCGAGCGCCGTCAGCGTCGGCGACGAGGAAGCAGGCGAAATCTGGACAACCTTCGCAGGAGCAGTAACCGAGGTCAGGATCGGGATCGACACCGACGAGATGATACCGCCGATGATGACGGGCACCTTCTTCACCTGTACTAGCTGCGTTGCCGCATCGACAGCGACGTTGCCCTGGCTCTGGCTGTCGCGGGTATCGGTGACGAGGTCGCAGCCGCGCACGCCGCCGGCAGCATTGAGGTCGCGGAAGGCCATTTCGACCGACTTGGCGCCGGCCTGGCCGTATTCGCCGGCAGGACCGGTCAGTTCCATGACGAGGCCGACGGTGATCTTGCAATCGGCGGCATTGGCGATGCCAGCGGCAGAGATCAGGCCGAGAGCGGTGGTTACGGAAAGAAGCGTCTTTTTCATGATTGTTCCCCTTGTTAGGTACGACTTCTATTTTTACGCAGTAATCCTGTCAGGTCTCCGGTGTCTGCAACCAGGTTTCTTGCAGATGCCGCCATTGGACGCCCGATGGCGCCGATGAACTCGCGGTAAAAAGGGCACTCGCCTGCCGACGGGACCGGACGCCCCTGCGGCACTGCACCTCGACATAAGTGACGACGACAGTATCGTCAGTCTGGAAGCCCGCGCGGATGTCCTCGATGTCGATCGAGAAATCACCATGGAAGGTGGCGCGATTGGCCCGGATCAGATCGATGGTCGCCGCCCTGTCGAAAACGCGGCCGGTCGGCGGTATCATCTGGAAGCCGTCTCCGAACGCCTGCTCACAGCGTCCGAAATCCGTCAGGTCAGCCGTCGCCGCATCGTACCAGCCGACGAAGAATTCGTGGAAGGCGATGACCTCGGCGCGGGCACACTCGAAGAGTGACTGATCCTGGCTCATACTTTCCCCGCGTTGAGATTGTAATGCATGATGGAGCCATGCCTGCCGTTTCGGTCGCGTTCCAGCGTGTAGACGTCACCGAGGGGGCCTTTGCTTTCAGCGATAATCGCTTCGATCTGCCCCATGTCGTCTGCCGAAAGCACGATATCCATGATGCCGGCATTGGCCAGCGCATGCGCCTGATTGCGGGCACCGACGATGACAGCTGCGACCTGCGGCTGACGCAGCACCCAGGCGCTGGCGACAGTGGCGATATCGACGCCATGTCGGTCGCCAATGACCTTCAATGTCGAAAGCAGCGATTGAAACAGGTCCCAGCCGCCGAAGTCGTCGATGATCAGCTTGTATTTCACCAGCGACCGGTTCTCGAGCGGCATCTCCGGCTCCGGCTGGCCCAGCCACTTGTCGCTGAGGAAACCGCCGGCAACCGAACCGTAGCACAGGAATTTCACATCATTCGCCGCAGCCAGCGCCGTCAGGCTGTTGGCCGGCCGCTGGTCGAGGACGGAATATTGCAGCTGCTGGCTGACCAGCGGGATACCCGCCTTCAGGATCTCGGCAACATGCTGGGTGTCGAAATTCGTAGTGCCGACATTACGGACCTTACCCTCCCCGTGCAATTCGTTGAGCCAGCCCAGCGCATCGAGATAGCCGTCAAGCGAGTAATCCCACCAGTGGAACTGCACAAGATCCAGGCGCTCCGTGCGCAACCGCCGCAGCGACTGCTCGACGATGCCACGGATATAATCGCGGTTCATGTTGCCGAGCTTCTCGAGATCGGGCACCAGCTTGGTGTGAACCTTCATCTCGGCCGCCGCCTCGGCCCCGCGCTCATTGCGCAGGCGGTCCCGGGCAGCGCCGATCAGTTCCTCGACGCCGGTGTAGATGTCGGCACAGTCGTATGTCCTGATACCGGCATCGTATGCGGCGATCAGGTCGGTCACGGCCTGATCGCGATCGATCGCCCCATGGCCACCGGCCAGCTGCCAGCCACCGCGAATGACGCGGGAAATGGCATAGCCGGGGCGAAGTTCGAAGGTTTTCGTCATGTCATGCAGCTTTCAAATTGGTAGAACGGTGGAGCGCGAAGGGCTCCCCCTCATTTGCCCTTTGGGCATCTTCTCCCCACGGGGAGAAGACAGATATCGCTCCTGCGCCGCGCGCCATCATTCAGGCCTCGTCACCCGGCAGCGGCACTGCCGTCGTCTCGGCATGGCTGAAACGACGCTTGCCCGTGCGCACGATCCTTAGCCGGCTAGCGCAGTTCGGGTCGGGACAGGCGATTTCGGCATCCGAGGTCATCCAGTCGTTCCGGTGCGTCGGCCGCTGCTTGGCGGCCAAGAGCGGCAGCACGGCGGAAATCGAATAGATGGAAAATCCCTGGCCTGCAGGCATCGACAGCATCTCGCCTTTCAGCTCGAAATAATCGCCCTCCCTGGCGCCGCAATAGATTGGCTTGCCCTCCGGGATGACCGCCTCGACGCGCAGGTCGTAAAGCTCGAAACTGTCGTCGGTTTCGCTCACCTCAAACCTCCGTCAGCGCGAAGGTGACGTCGCAGCCGCCGTTGCGGCGGATGATGCCGCAGGCGGCAGCGAAATGCTCGCGCTCCTCCGGCCGCACCTGCGCCATGACGGTGCCGGCCAGCCAGCCGATCGGGAACAGCAACCGCGCACCCTGCCCGTAGAACAGGCCGATGTCGAAAATGGCGTTGGGGCTGCCGCCCCACATGCGCGCCGGCACGTAACTCAGCACAATATCGCCCGGCTGCGGCGTCACCGTAGCGTTCTCGGCCGGCAGCGCAGTTGCATAGGCGGCCCCCTCGAGATGAGCCGCCGGGATCGGGCAGGAGATTTCCGGGCCGGTCCACATCGCATGGATGCCGGGCACGATGCGCGGCTCGGACAGATATTGCATGAAGAAGGCAACGTTCTCGGGCGCCTTGCCGGCCAGCAGCGGCGCGATCACGGACAGTCCGGAACGGGGCTCGGTGATGTGGATTGCATTCTGGCTCATGATCGGTCTCAAATCCTGGCTGCGTCTGTCTGCAGCTTGTTGCGCAAAAAGGTGAAGGGCCGGCTGATATCGGCGACCAGCGCGGCCCGTGCCGCGTCGGCATCCTGGGCGGCCAATGCCGCGACGATGCTGCGATGGTAATGGGCGGTATCGACCTCGCCGGCTTCGGAGAAGGCATAGATCGCCACCCGGATACAGGGGCCCGATTGCAGCCACAGGCTTTCGATCATGGGGATGAGCACGGCCGAGCTGCAGGCCCGGTATATCTCGAAATGGAATGTCTGGTTGAGCGTGACCTCGCGGTCCACGTCCTTCTTCTGCTTCAGGGCGCGCATCTCGTCCCATTCGTGCAGCATGCCCTCGATGACCGTGATATCTTTCGGGCCCATGCGTTTTGCGGCCAGCGCGATGGCCTCGCCCTCTATCAGGATACGGGCGCGCAGGAGGTCGTCGATACGCTCCAGCGTGATCGGCGGGACACGTACCGAGCGATTGGGCAGTGCCTCCAGCGCCTTTTCGGTGATCAGCCGCCCGAGCGCCTCGCGCACCGGCATGGTGCTGGTAACAAGCGCATCGGCAAGTCCGCGGATTGTTAGCACCTGGCTCGGCTCGAAAAGCCCGCCGATCAGCGCCCTGCGAAGCTCGGAATAGACACGGTCCTGAACGGTTTCGCGGCCAACCGGGGCCAGTTGGGCGGCAATCAGATCATTGCTTTTTTCGGCTGAGGCCTTTTGCATTGCGATCCCGTTTTTGACTTGCAGAACGAATTAAAGCTGAATAGCGTGATCAATGCAAGTGTGATCACAAATCAAAAAATCAGGGTGCGACAACGATCGTTCCCGGCCAGAGGGATCCATGAGTTTACCATCTGAACGGCAGGGGGAGGATACCCGGGAGCCTGTTCTGAGTGCGAGGAATATCGTCCGCCGATTCGGCGGCATCGCCGCCGTCAACGACGTATCCTTCGAAGTGCGGCACGGCGAAATCCTTGGCCTGATCGGCCCGAACGGCGCCGGCAAGACGACGATGTTCGATCTTCTCTCCGGCAGCGTCCTGCCGACGAGCGGCGAAATCCGACTGAACGGCACAGTCGTTTCCGGCGAATCCGCACACCGGCGCATCGGTCGCGGCCTCGGCCGCACCTTCCAGATCCCCCGCCCGCTCCCCAACATGACACTGATCGAAAACGTCATGCTCGCCGCCCAGCACCAGACCGGCGAAAAACTGTTTGCCAACTTCCTGGTGCCATGGCGCGTTGTCGCCGAGGAGAAGCGCTCACGCGAAAAAGCGATGGAGCTGCTCGATCTCGTCCTGCTGACGCGGCTGGCCCACGAGCCCGCCCGCGTACTCTCCGGCGGCCAGCGCAAGCTTCTGGAACTTGCCCGGGTGATGATGGCGGATCCCGCCATCATCCTCCTCGACGAACCGGCGGCCGGCGTCAACGCCACCCTGCTCGAAGTCATCATCGACCGCATCCGCGATATCAACGCCCGCGGTATCACTTTCCTGCTGATCGAGCACAATATCGACATGGTCACCCGGCTCTGCAATCGCGTACTGGTCATGGCTGGCGGCCAGCTGCTCTGCCAGGGCACGGCGGAAGAAGTGGCGCGCGACCCCCGCGTCATCGAAGCCTATCTCGGAGGTGCGGCATGAGCGAACCCGTTCTCCTCGTGCGCGATCTCGTCGCCGGCTACGAGCCCGGCGTACCGATCGTCCGTGGCGCCTCGATTACCGTCAACAAGGGCGAGATCGTCGTCGTGCTCGGTCCCAACGGCGCCGGCAAGTCGAGCTTCATCAAGGCTGTCGCCGGCCTCGTGCCGATCGCCGCCGGCACCGTGCTTCTCGACGGGCGGGATATCACTGCGGCACCGGCCCACATGATGGTCCGCCTCGGCCTTGCCTTCGTGCCGCAGACGGAAAATATCTTTCCGCAGATGTCGGTGGACGACAACCTGAAGGTCGCCTGCGGCATCCTGAAGCCGAGGGACGTCCCGTCCCGCATAGAGGCGATGTACACCGCCTTTCCGGACCTTGCCCGCCATCGCAAGATCGCCGCCGGCAATCTTTCCGGCGGACAGCGGCAGATGCTCGCCGTTGCCCGCGCGCTGGTCGTCGACCCCAAGGTGCTCGTCCTCGACGAGCCCTCGGCTGGTCTGTCGCCGAAATTCGTGTCGATGGTGTTCCAGATGCTGACCGAAATCCGCAAATCCGGCGTCACAATCCTGCTGGTCGAGCAGAATGCCAAGGCGGCGCTGGCGATCGGCGACCGCGCTTATGTGCTGGTCGAAGGCAAGGACCACCATGAAGGCATCGCCTCCGAGCTTTGGAACGATCCCGTCGTGGCCGAACTCTATCTGGGCCAGCGCCCGACGCAGCCTGCCAGACCGACCGAGACCGGAGGTGCCGCATGAACCTGCAATTCATCATCGACGGATTGCTGACAGGCTCGATGGTCGGCCTCGGCGCCATCGGCGTCACGCTGACCTATTCGATCCTGCGCTTCTCAAACTTTGCCCATGGCGACTTCATGGCCTGGGGCACCTACGCCACCCTGACCGCAGTCAGCGCCATCGGTGCGATGTTCGGCAAGATCGCACCGATCGGTCCGTTTTCCTTCGGCTGGCCGCTGATCGTTGCAGTGGTCATCGGCATGGCTTTTACCGGGCTGATGGCGCTGCTGCTCGACAAGATCCTGTTTGCGCGGCTGCGGGCAAAAGGCCAGACAATCATCGTCGTGATGGCCAGTTTCGGCGCCTCCATGGCGCTGCGCAGCCTGCTGGAGTTCATCTTCACCTCGCGTCCGGCCTATTTCAGCCGCTCGATCCAGATCGCCATGCCGGTCGGGTTCGGCATCCGCATCACGCCCGACCAGATCGTGCTGCTGCTGCTGACAGCATTTCTGGTGCTGGCGGTACACCTGCTGATGACCCGCACGCAGATCGGTCGCTCGATGCAGGCCGTCAGTCAGAACCCGGCGCTCGCCCGCGTCGTCGGCATCGACGTCGCCAAGGTGGTGCGCGTGACATGGTTGGTCGGCGGGGCGCTTGCCTGCATGGCCGGCGTCATGATCGGCATTCTCGTGCAGATCCGGCCGCTGATGGGCTTCGACATGATGCTGCCGATGTTTGCCGCAGCCATTCTCGGCGGTATCGGCAGCGTGCCCGGCGCTGTGCTCGGCGGTCTGATCATCGGCCTGACGGAAGCCGGCGCCGTCCAGTTGATCGGCGCAGAATGGCGCGCGGCGGTCTCCTTCGTCATCCTGATGGCGGTGCTGCTGGTCCGGCCGATCGGCCTCTTCGGAGTGAGAGAGAGATGATGGACATTCTTGGCTATGGCGCCTTCTTCCTGACGACGGCGCTGATCTTCTCGCTGATCACCCTCGGCCTCAATCTGCAATGGGGGCTGACCGGCCTTTTCAACGTCGGCCTCGCCGGTTTTGTCGCCATCGGCGCCTATACCTCGGCGCTGCTGACGACACCCGATACCGTCGGCCGCTTCGGCGGCTTCGACATGCCGATTGTCGTCGGCTGGCTCGGCGCCATGATCGTCACCGCCCTGGCTGCCGCCATCACCGGCGTCGCCACGCTGCGGCTGAAATCTGACTACCTTGCCATCACCACCTTCGGTGTCGCCGTGGTCGTGCAACTGGTAGCTTTGAATGCGCAGAAACTGACCGGCGGCCCGTTCGGCATCGGCTTCATCCCTCGCCCCTTCGCAGCACTTGCCGAAACGCCCGTGCTCTTCAACTTCTCCAACCTCGCCGTCGTCGCCGGAGTCACGCTCATTACCTATCTGGCACTGGAGCACCTTGCCCGCAGTCCATGGGGGCGCGTGCTGAAGGCCCTGCGCGAAGACGAGCGGGCCGCCATCTCGCTCGGCAAGAGCGCCCGCTTCTACCGCGTCCAGGCCTTTGCCGTCGGCGGCGCCATCATGGGGCTGGCCGGCGCCGTGCAGGCACATTTCATCGGCTTCATCGCGCCAGACAACTACATGCCGACGCTGACTTTCCAGGTCTGGACCATGCTGATCGTCGGTGGTTCCGGCAGCAACAAAGGCGCCATCCTCGGCAGCGTCCTCGTCTGGGCGATCTGGGCGGGCTCCGGCGCGCTGACCAGCGCAGCCTTCCCGACCGACCAGCAGGCCCGCGCCGCCTCGCTGCAGATCGTCGCCATCGGCGTCATGCTCTGCGTCATCCTGCTGGTGCGCCCTAACGGCATCCTCGGCAACATGCCGCGCCGCTTGCGCTGGTTCGGCAAGAAGCAGCCGCCGGCCATGCCCGACCAGAATGGTGCCGCCTCGTGAGCAAAGCAGACACCGCATCGCCGGACGCGCCGTCCCTCTGGCACGTCGTCGGCCGCAACCGGCGGCACCGGCCGCAACTCCAAGGCCCGCTCGATGCTGACCTCGCCATCGTCGGCGGCGGCTTCTCCGGCCTGTCGACTGCGTTGCATGCGGCAGAAAAAGGTCTTTCGGTGATACTGCTGGAGGCCGGTATCATCGCCTGGGGTGCCACCGGTCGCAACGCCGGCTTCGTGGTTCCAAACTTTGCCAAGGTGGACCCGGATAACGTCATCCAGCAACTGGGCCCCGAGCGCGGAAAGCGCCTGGTAGATTTGGCAGCGGGCAGCGGCGACCTGGTCTTCGAGCTGATCCGCCGCCACGCAATCGAGTGCGCCGCGCAGCAGAGCGGCTGGATCCAGCCTGCCCATTCCGCTAACGCCCTCGAAAAAGTACAGTCCCGCGCCGCGCAATGGCAGGCCCGCGGACGCCCGGCGGAAGTCATGGACCGACAGACGATCCGCGACGTGACCGGTGCAGACGGCTATTTCGGCGGCTGGACCGACAAATCCGGGGGCGTGCTCAATCCCGTCGAATATGCGCGCGGCCTTGCCGACGCTGCGGAAGCGGCTGGCGCCCGTATCTTCGAGCGCTCGCCCGTCTCAGCCATTGGCCGAGCAGCGGACGGTTGGCTGCTGCAGACGCCGACGGGCAGCCTGCGCGCCGGCAAGGTCGTGGTCGCGACAAATGCCTACGGCGGACGGCTCAATCCGGAACTCGCCCGCACCTATTTTCCATTGAAGGTATTCCAGGTCGCCACACATCCGCTGCCGGCCGCAATCCGCCAGCGGCTCCTGCCGGCAAATCAGTGTGTTTCCGATACCAGGCGCAACCTCTTCACCTTCCGCTTCGATGCCGACAATCGGCTGATTTCGGGCGGTATGCACATCTTCGGCCCTGGCGCCGACGCCCGTGTGCCAGCAACAATCCATCGACGCATGGCCGAAAAGCTCGGGCTCCCCGATCTACCGCCGCTGGAATTCAGCTGGTCCGGTCTGGCTGCTGTCGAACCGGATTTCCTGCCGCATCTGGTCGATCTCGGACCCGGACTGATCGCCGGCTTTGCCTGCAACGGACGCGGCATCGCCATGACGACGGCGATGGGCAAGGAGCTTGCCGCCTGGGCAACAGGTGCAGATGCCCGTGATCTTGCGATCCCCTTCGGACCGCCGGCACCGATACCGTTCCATGCTCTCCTGAAGCACGCGCCCAATGCGCTGCTGCCGTGGAGCATGCTGCAGGACCGGCTGGACGAGCGAGCCTAACCCCAAACGCAATGCGCCCGCCGATCCCATGACAGATCGACGGGCGCCCGCTCACTCCTGGCCCCACCAGGAGGAGCTGTTACTCGCGGTCGCCCGTAAAGTTGAGCAACAGCTGGAAGATGTTGACGAAGTTCAGGTAGAGCGACAGGGCGCCCATCACAGCCATTTTCTGCTGCGATTCCTGGTCATAGTTCTCGGCATACTGTTCCTTGATGTTCTGCGTATCCCAGGCGGTCAGGCCGACGAAGACGGCGATACCGATCACGGACACGGCAAACTGCAGGACAGTCGAGCCGAGGAAGATGTTGACGACGCTGGCGATCACGACGCCAATCAGGCCCATCATCAGGAACGAGCCGAAATTGGCGAGATCCCGCTTCGTCGTGTAGCCATAGAGACTTGTCGCGCCGAACATGGTGGCTGCGATGAAGAAGGTGCGGGCGATACTGGCGCCGGTGAACACCAGGAACACCGAGGCGAGCGATAGTCCCATGACTGCGCAGAAGGCCCAGAACATGGCCTGCGCGCCGCTGGCGGACATCGACTGGATCTTGAACGAGAAAAACAGCACGAAGCCGATCGGTGCCAGCATGACGACCCACTTCAGGGGCGACGAGAAGATCGGCACATAGAGCGCCGGCGTCGTGCCGACGACGAAGGCAACGAGCCCCGTCACGACCAGACCGATAGCCATATAGTTGTAGATGCGCAGCATATGCTTGCGCAGTCCTTCGTCGAACAGCGCCTGGGTGCCGGCGTTAACGCCGAAACCGGAGCGGGGATTGATCGGATTCATGATCTGTCTCCTTGATTGCGTTAATAGAGTGTCCGGGAAAGCCGCTCGGCCTCCCCGTCGAGATTGTTGGCGGCGGCATCGGCAACCAGCGCGTAGGCGACATCGCCGATCTGCCAGTAGGATGCCTGCACGCCGTCGAGGGCGATGTGGTCGACCTTGGCGACGGCAAAACTGCCTGGCCGGACTGCAAACAGCGACAGCCGCTTGCCATTCGCATCGACGGTAACTTCGATGCTCGGTCCGAAGGCCGACGGATAGATTTCGGCATCGGCCACCTTCCAGTCGGCCGGCAACGTCGGCATGACGATTGCGGTTGCCGCCCGGATATCATCCGGATTGTAGTTGGCCGACTTCGGCTGCGAGGCGACCTGCGCCCTCAATGCCGAGGTGCGGAAAGCCGCAACCGCATCGTCGACGAAAGCCGGCGGCGGCACGGATGCCGAGACCTCGGTGGCCGAGAAAGCGCCGAACGAATTGTGTGCCACCCAGCCCGATGCCACCAGAACGGCAACGGCAGCAATGCGCTGCAATGACTGCAATACGCGACCGTAGGCAAGCCCACGCTCCAGACGACGGGCGGCCTCGCGGGTCTGCACCCCGCCGGTTACGGCCTCCGTCGCCAGTGCCAGCCGCAATTCGCCGCGCAGGCTTAAGTCGGCCATGACCTTGGCAGCCGTTGCCGGATGTTCCGACAGGTAGGATTCCACCGCTATGCGCCGCGATACATCCAGTTCGCCGTCGACATAGGCATCGAGATCGGCGTCGATGATCGGATCAACTGACGTCATGATCGTTCCCTCCGATAACACGCAGATGCGACGCAGCCGGCGCCTTGTCCTCGAAATCCCTCAACTGGGCGCGCGCCCGCGAAATTCGCGACATCAGCGTGCCGACAGGTATGCCGAGCGTCGCTGCGGCCTCGTTGTAGGACATGTCCTCGATGGCAACGAGATGCAGCGCCGCACGCTGTTCTTCCGGAAGCCTGAAGAAGGCGTCACGCACCTGCGACAGCCGGACGGCATGCTCCTGGCCGGCCGCCAGCGACTGCTCCATCTCGACGGCCGCGCCATCATGGCGCCGCGCCATCGACCGGTCCCGACGCAGGCGGTCGATATGGGCGTTATGGACGATGGAGAGAAGCCAGGAGCGCAGGTTTGCGCCGCGACGGAAGGTCGACTTGCGCTCATAGGCCCGCAGCAAGGCATCATGCACGAGGTCTTCCGCATCGTCGGCGTTGCGCACCAGCGAACGGGCGTAGCGTCTCAGGGATGAGAGCTGTGCCAAGACATCGAATGTGCGTCCGTTGCGTTCCATGACCCAGTATACGGACACCGATGCGAACTTATTCCCGGCACGATCAAAAAAAATCGCAATGCGGCTTACATCAGCACGAAATTGGTGGGCGTCGGCAGCGGTGGCAGATCCGTCTCGCCCATGGCTTCTCGCAGATTGTGCTCGATAGCATCGGCAAGCGCACCGATCGGCAAAGCATTCGCCTCCTTGCTGAACGGATTTTCGAGCTCGTCACCGAGCGCATCGAGGCCGAAGAAGGTGTAGGCGATGACCGCCGCCGCAAACGGCGTTCCCCAGCCGAGCACGTCGACCGAACCGAACGGCATTAGGAAGCAAAACAGATAGGCCGTGCGATGAACCAGCAGCGTGTAGGCAAACGGCAACGGCGTGTTTCGGATGCGCTCGCAGGTCGCCGGCACAATTGCCATGTCGGTGATTGTCCTGTCGAGCATCTGGTACTGGATATCTGTTATCCGGTCGCTCGCCCGCATTCTTGCCAGATCGGCCGACATCAGCCGCATCAGCATTTCAGGCCTGTTCGATGCAGCGTGATAGAGGGGCTGGACATCGTCCGGCAATAGCCGCTCGACCTTGCTCTGGTCGCCCTCCGGCCGAAGATGCTGGACAAGCGCATGTGGCATGGCCATGGCCAGCGTCAGCAGGCTACGCCTGACCCGCCGCCCCTCCTCGCCGTGCAAGGCTTCCAGCAGCAAGGTCTGGCGCGAAAACGTCCGTGCCGCGTAGACCAGTTGTCCCCAGCTGTGCCGCGCCTCCCACCAGCGTTGATAGCAGGCGTTGTTGCGGAACGACAGAAACACCGAAAGCGCTGTGCCGAGCACGGCGAACGGCACGCCGCTGACCGACAGGATCATGCCCGGTCGCTCGTGATGGCCCCAGGTGATGAGGCAGGACATAACGAAAATCACGATGATCTGCGGCAAGATGCGGGGAACGATCGATCCACGCATGATGAAGAATAGCGGGAGTAGCCCCGGGCGCTCGCGGACGATCATGGTGGATGCTCTGTTGGGGCTGCCTGTACACCACCCTTACCGGATAAAGATAGGCTGCCTAACCGATATTGGCACAAACGGTGCACTGGGGGTATGCGCCCATTTGTCGCCTCACACGGGAGGCAATGCCGCCAGACTGCAATATCGGATATACACGAGACCTCGGATAAATATCCGCCAAACCTACCCCCCCAGACCTAAAGACTGAGGATCGCTCCGCCAGTTGTTACCTGACGGAGCGGTGGCCTTCGATCAGTTGCTGGCGGTCACCAGTACCGGTTCGGCACGATAGTCCTTGGGGAACATGCGCTTCAGGTCATCGATTTTCGGTATGTCGTTGATGGCGATGTAGGGATATGTCGGGTGGGTCGTCAGGAAATTCTGATGATAAGTCTCGGCCGGATAGAAGCTCTTTCCCGGCTCGATCTTCGTGACGACAGCCTCACCGAAAACGTGTGCCTTGTTCAGTTGATCGATATAGGCCTTGGCGACGCGCGCCTGTTCAGGCGTGGTCGGAAAGATTGCCGAGCGGTACTGGGTGCCGCTGTCTGGCCCCTGGCGGTTCAATTCCGTTGGATCGTGGGCGACGGAGAAGTAGATCTGCAGCAGATGGCCGAGGCTGATCTTGTGCGGATCGAAGACCACCTTCACGGTCTCGGCATGGCCCGTGCTGCCGGTGCTGACAGTCTCGTATTCAGCGGTATTCTTCGCGCCACCGGCATAACCGGACACCGCGCTGACGACGCCGTCGACATGCTGGAAGACGCCCTGCACGCCCCAGAAACAGCCCCCGGCGAGCGCGATTGTCTCGGTGCCGGAACCCGGCGCTGCGTCGATAGTGGCTTTCGGAATCTCTCGGGCTTCGCCGGCCTGGGAAGGTGTGAAATGCAGCACAGTGCCGCCGACCAGAAGGACCGCAACAGCGGTGCCGGCCCGTCGGCCATATCGGGACAAGGCTTCGCGCATGGAATATTTCAAAGTCATCGTCATGGAAGATCTCCCGTTAGCCGGAGGTGAATGCGTAGGCCTGAAGTCTGAGCCCAAATGCTGGGCGGAATTGGCGTTTCAAGAGGTGCGTCACGCAGATGATGCCTGGAACGTCATGGCGATGCCGTTCATGCAGTAGCGAAGGCCGGTCGGCTTGGGGCCGTCGTTGAAGACATGGCCGATATGGCTGCCGCAACGGGCACAATGCACGGCGTTGCGGACCATGCCGTAGGACGTATCCTTGACGGACCCGACGGCTTTTGGCAACGGTTGCCAGAAACTGGGCCAGCCCGTGCCGCTCTCGAACTTAGTCTCCGAGGAAAACAGGGGTAGTTCGCAACCGGCGCAGGCAAATCTTCCCTTACGGTGTTCTTCGAGCAGCGGGCTGGTGAAGGGGCGTTCCGTGCCCTCGTTGCGCAGAACCTCGTATTGTTCTGCGGTCAAAAGCTTGTGCCATTGCGCATCGGTATGGG
The DNA here is from genome assembly GCF_007000325.2 of Rhizobium rhododendri. Lineage (GTDB taxonomy): Bacteria > Pseudomonadota > Alphaproteobacteria > Rhizobiales > Rhizobiaceae > Rhizobium > Rhizobium rhododendri. The sequence continues at coordinate 2,659,391 of NZ_CP117267.1, forward strand.
TTATGGGAAACGTTGCGGCAGCAGCAGTCCCCAGCGATCCGTTCCAGCTCCGCGCGGAAAACACCGCCGCACCGGTCGCCACAGTCATCAGCAATGCGCGTCTCGTCTGCATTCTGGTCCTCCCGGTTTTATTCATCATACAGCAGATACGAACGCGGCCGTGGTTTTGTTACACAAAGCCGCGTGAGACACAGAAATGTGACCGCTATCCAGGCGAGGCCTCGGCAATACGGGGATCAATAGTGCGGCGGTTTCGCGTTGGCCGGCGCCTCGGCAGTTTCTTCGTCGAGCGTCATGAAACGCTCGACCAGACGTTCGAGCTTGTAGCGGGTTTCCTCGACCACCTTCCACTGCGCCGTCAGCTGGTCGGAGAGTTCGTCGATGGTCTTTGCCTGGTAGGCAACAACTTCCTCAAGCTGGGTAATGCGGCTTTCCTGGTCAGACATCTCGGCTTCCTTTCGATCGTGCCATGGCGGCGACACACCAGCTTTCGGCCCGGTTGGCAAGAGCCGCCCCAATCTTGCAGCGGACCCTCCATCTCGGTGGAACTGATGGCCTCGAGGCAAGTTACGAAACGCGGCCTTGTGCAAGCGGGAGATGATAATGTCCGACACTCCGAAAATCGAACCGAACGATGCTCCAGCCGGCGGATGGGGGTCGGTCAGATCGCTGGCCCATCAGGCGCGGGAAAACGGCCAGCCGCTCAGCGTCGTTGCAGGTCTCGCCAAGCAGAACAAGGCCGATGGCTTTGCCTGCGTCAGCTGCGCCTGGGCAAAGCCCGCCAAGCCTCACCCGGCCGAGTTCTGCGAAAATGGCGCCAAGGCGACATTCTGGGAACTGGCCGCCGCGCGCGCCGACGCGGATTTCTTCGCGCAGCACACGGTCACCGAATTGCGCGGCTGGAGCGACTATGATCTCGAAAATGCCGGCCGACTGATGCAGCCGATGCGCTACGATGCCGCGAGCGACCACTATGTTCCCGTCTCATGGGACGAGGCCTTTTCAGCCATCGGCCGCGAGCTGAAGGCAATCCGTGCAGTCGATCCCAACAAGGTCGTGTTCTACGCCTCCGGCCGGGCCTCGCTGGAAACATCCTACATGTATCAGCTGATGGCTCGGGTTTATGGCACCAACAACCTGCCTGACAGCTCCAACATGTGCCATGAATCCACCTCTGTCGCACTTCCGGAGAGCATTGGGATTCCCGTCGGAACGGTGCGGCTGGACGACTTCGAGACGGCGGAAGCATTCTTTTTCTTCGGCCACAATACAGGCTCCAATGCGCCGCGCATGCTGCACCAGCTGCAGGAAGCAGTAAAGCGCGGCGCCGAGATCGTCACCTTCAATCCGCTGAAGGAACGCGGGCTGGAGCGGTTCGTCAATCCGCAAAGCCCGCTCCAGATGGCCACCAACCATGCCACCGAGATCAGCAGCCAGTATCACCAGGTCAAGGCCGGTGGCGACATTGCTGCTATAACCGGAATCTGCAAGGCACTGCTGGCAACAGACGACGCCGACCTCGCATCCGGCGGGAACGGCGTCCTCGACCGCGAATTTCTGGCAGAACACACCCACGGCGCCGGAGAATTCATCGACTACGTCAGGTCTCAGAACTGGGACGTCCTCGTTCGGGAATCAGGCCTGCCAATTGCCGCAATGGTCCAGGCGGCGGATACCTATAGTCGCGCCAAATCCGTCATCGGCATCTACGGCATGGGACTGACCCAGCACAAGCTCGGCGTCCAGGCGGTCCAGATGCTGGTCAACCTGCTTCTGCTGCGCGGCAATATCGGCCGGCCCGGCGCCGGCATCTGCCCAGTACGCGGCCACTCGAATGTCCAGGGCCAGCGTACGGTCGGCATTTCGGAAAAGACCAAGCTGGTTCCGCTGGACAGGCTGAAGGAACTCTACCACTTCGAGCCGCCTTACGAGGATGGACTGACAACCGTTGATGCTTGCCAGTCGATCATCAAGGGCGATGTCGAAGGCTTCATCGGGCTCGGTGGTAATTTCCTTCGCGCCGTACCGGAGCGGGAAGTGATGGAGGAGCGCTGGCCGGCCATGCGCCTGACAGTGCAGATCGCCACCCGGCTCAACCGTGGCCAGCTGTTCAACGGCAGCGTCTCCTACCTCCTGCCGTGCCTTGGCAGAACCGAGATCGACGAGCAGGCAAGCGGTCCTCAGGCTGTCAGCGTCGAGGACAGCACGTCCTGCATCCACGGCTCCAGAGGTTTTCACGCTCCGGCAGGGCCCGGGCTCTATTCCGAAACGAAAATCGTTGCCGGGATCGCCAAGGCCACCCTGCCCGACAATCCAGACATCCCGTGGGACGAGTGGGTGAATGATTACGCTAGGGTCCGCGACGCCATAGAGGCGACCTACCCGAAGATATTCAAGGATTTCAACAAGCGGCTGTTTACCCCCGGCGGCTTTGAAAAACCGCTCGCCGCCCGCGAGCGCGACTGGCAGACGGACACGGGCAAGGCAAATTTCAAAGTGCCGACCGCACTGTCGGCAAGTTTCGCAGAAGACCACGCCGACATTTTCCGGCTGATGACGCTACGCAGCAACGACCAGTTCAACACGACCGTCTATGGCTATAGCGACCGCTTTCGCGGCGTCGAAGGCACCCGCATGGTGATATTCCTCAACGTGGCGGACATGCAGAGGCTCGGCATCGCCAAGGACGACACTGTGTCGTTGGTCACCGCTACCGATGACAATATCGTCCGCCGGCTGGATGGCCTGCGCGCCGTCCCACACAGCATCCCTGAAGGGTGCTGCGGCGCGTATTATCCCGAGTGCAACTCCTTGATACCGCTCTGGCAACATGCCGAAAAGAGCAAGGTGCCCGCCGCCAAATCCGTCCCGGTTTACATCGTAAAGGACGGAAGCAAGCTCGCGCCGATGCCAGTTTACAGCCGGATTAATGCCAGTCAGCCGGTCGGCATCGAGACCTGACAGCGAGCGATCCGAGCTTCCCGGAAAGCGATCCGGGGAGCCACTCGCAAGACATTTTGCGACAATCCGGCGAAACTCTAAATGGCCGTGTGGCTGTTATTCAACTGACATGAGCGAGCACTAGAGAGAGCGGCAAGAAGCGCCGGCCTCCTCTGGAGCGCCGCTTACCGAAGGCGCTTCCATCTTTATTTCGGAGACGCCGCATGAAAATCATCCAGATTACCGACACCCATGTCAGCCCCGGAAAGCCGCATTTCAACGGTAACTGGGAACCACTGGCACGCTGGATCAACGACAGCGGCGCCGATCTCGTGATCCACACCGGCGACCTCAGCGTCGACGGCGCCGACAAGGACGAGGACCTCGTCTTCTCGATGGATCTGATGCGGCAGGTTGCCGTGCCGATGCTGATTGTCCCCGGCAATCATGATGTCGGCCATCTCCCGGGTTCGGCCCAGCCCGTCAATGCCGAGCGGCTGGCCCGCTGGCGGCGCCTCGTCGGCCCCGACCGCTGGGTTGAAGATCGAGGCAATTGGCGCCTGATCGGTCTCAACAGCCAGTTGATGGGCTTTGAGGATGGCGAGGACGAAGCCCAGTTCGAATGGCTGGAAACAACGCTTGCCAGCCGGGGCGACCGCCGCGTCGCGATCTTCGCCCACAAGCCGCTCTTCGTAGACACGCCGGACGAGGGCGACACCGGTTACTGGAGCGTCCGGCCGAACCAGCGTCAGCGCCTCTACGATTTGATCGCCGCCCATGATGTTGCGCTGTTTGGCAGCGGTCACCTGCACTGGGCCTGGAAGGGCGGCTTCAAGACCACCTCCACCGTCTGGGCGCCACCGGCCGCCTTCATCCTCGACAAGATGGAACGCGAAATGCCCGGCGAACGCTTTGTCGGCGCCGCTATCCACACGTTTGCCGATGACGTCACCACCGAGCTTGTCGCGGTTCCCGGCATGACCGCCTATTTCCTCGACGATGTCGTTGAGGAGGTCTATCCCCAGGCAGCCCACAAGGTCGTCCGGGATGCGGCCCAATGAGCGCGCTTTCCCTTTCCGGCATTACCAAGTCCTTCGGTGACAACGCCATCCTCAAGGGCGTCAGCCTCGAGGTCGAGCCGGGCGAGTTCATCGCGCTGGTCGGCCCTTCCGGCTGCGGCAAGAGCACGCTGCTGCGCATCCTTGCCGGCCTCGATCATGCCGACAGCGGCGAGATCGTCATCGGCGGCAAGGAAATGTCCGGGACGGCGGCGGCCGACCGCAACATTGCGATGGTCTTCCAGTCCTATGCCCTCTATCCCCACCTGACCGCTGGCCAGAACATCGCGGTGCCGCTTGCCATGCGCCGGCTGTCTAGCAGCCAGCGCCTGCCCCTCATCGGCAATTTCATGCCCGGCCAGCGCAGCATCCGGAAGACGATCCAGGGCGACGTCGCCGAAATGGCGCGTTCGCTGAAGATCGACCACCTGCTCGATCGCAAGCCCGGCCAGATGTCCGGCGGCCAAAGGCAACGCGTCGCGCTGGCCCGTGCCATGGTCCGCCAGCCGAGCGTCTTCCTGATGGATGAGCCGCTGTCCAACCTCGATGCAAACCTGCGCGTCCATGCCCGCGGCGAGATCGTCGATCTCCACCGTCGCGCCGGCGTGCCGACGGTCTACGTCACCCACGACCAGGCCGAGGCCCTGTCTATGGCCGACCGCGTCGCCGTCATGATCGGCGGCAACCTGCTGCAGCTTGCCACGCCGCAGGTCATCTATGACGACCCGGCCCATGTCGACGTTGCCCGCTTCGTCGGCCAGCCACGCATCAACCTGGTTCCGGCGCTGGCCGAGAACGGCATCGTCTCGTTCGGCGGCATCCGCATGACGCTCGCCGACAGCCACGTCGATGGCACCGACGTCACCATCGGCATTCGCCCCGAGTTCGTGCGCCTGTCGGACGTCGGCAAGGATGCGCTTTCCGCCCGTGTCGAGCGCGTCGAATTCCTCGGCTCCGAGGTCATCGTCTACTGCAAGCTCGACGCCATCGGTGAAATCATGATCGCCAAGCTGACGCCGGCCGAAGCATCCGGCATTGCCGTCGGCAAGCCGGTGGGCATGATCCTCTCGCCCGACCGGGCAATGGTCTTTGCTGCTGATGGAAAACGCCTCGCCGCCGCTCACGTCAGCGTCGACGCGGTGCGGGAGCACGCCCATGGCTAGCATCGCCTTCGACGCCGTTCCCGCAAAGAGGACGGCCGACATCCACGCCCGCAACGAAGCGCGCACCGCCTGGCTGCTCGCCTCGCCGGCCATCGTCTTGATGGTCGTCTTCGTGCTCTTGCCGGTGATTGCCGTCATCGGTCTCGGCTTTACCAATTTCGAACTCGGCATCGACAAGTTCCGGTTTGTCGGCCTGGACAACTACGCCCACCTCTTCAGCGACCGCACCTTCAAGAAGTCGTTGTGGAATACGACGGTCTACACGGCCATCGTCGCGCCGGTCTCCATCATCCTCGGCCTTGGCGTAGCGCTTCTGATCGAGAGCGAGACGACGGCGCGCAGTTTCTTCCGCACCGCCTATTTCCTGCCGGTCGCCTCGCTGATCGTCGCCATGGCGACCGTCTGGCAATATCTGTTCCACCCCACCATCGGCCCTATCAATGCCATGCTGGCGATGGTCGGCATCCCGGGACCGAACTGGCTGGGATCGGCCGGCACCGTGCTCTACAGCCTGTCGATCATCGGCGTCTGGCAGTCGGTCGGCTTTAACATGGTGCTGTTTCTGGCCGGCCTTACCGCCATCCCGCGCGAACTCTATGCCGCCGCCGAAGTCGACGGCGCACGCTCGGCGATTGATCGGTTCCGGCTTGTCACCTGGCCGATGCTGGCGCCGACGACGCTGTTCGTTACCACCATCAGCATCATCAATGCCGTCAAGGTATTCGAGACGGTCCAGACGCTGACCGACGGCGGCCCAAACAGGGCGTCGGAAGTCCTGCTCTTCACCATCTATCACGAGGGATTCGTCTACCTGCATGTCGGCTACGCCTCGGCGATGACCGTCGTCTTCCTCGTCATCCTGATGGTGCTCACCTTCCTGCAGTACAACGTCCTCGACAAGCGGGTGCACTACTCATGAGCACAGCCACCTTCACCACCGGCCGCGCCATCCGCCTGACAGTGCTGTCGCTCGGCGCGCTGGTCTTCCTGTCGCCCTACATCTTCATGCTGTCGGCGGCCGGCAAGACGCAGAGCGAGATCTTCACCTCGGCGCTGTCGCTGATACCGCAGACATTCTATTACGTTGCCAACTTCACCAAGGCCTTCAGCCGGGTGCCGATGGGCACGCTGTTGTGGAACGGCGTCCTCGTCTGCGGCCTGATCTTCTTTTTCCAGGTCATCGTCGCAATCCCCTGCGCCTATGCCATGGCCAAACTCAAGTTCCGCGCTGCAAAACTGATGATGGCGATGGTCATGCTCGGGCTGCTGGTGCCGATCCACGCGACGGCCCTGCCGCTCTACGTCGCCTTCGACAGCGCCTCGCTGCTCAATAGCTACACCGCGTTGGTGGCGCCGTTCTCGATCTCGGTCTTTGCGATCTTCATGTTCCTGCAGTTCTTCCGCGCCATGCCGGACGACCTGATCCATGCCGCCCGTCTTGACGGCATGTCGGAGATCGGCATCGTTGCCCGGGTCATCGTGCCAAATGCCTGGCCGGCCGTCACCGCCTTCGCGATCTTCTCGGTGGTTGCCCACTGGAACGATCTCTACTGGCCGCTGATTGTCATCAGCAAGCAGAGCTTTGCCACGCCGCCGCTCGGCCTGATGTATTTCCGCGCCGCCGAAGCCGGCGACGATTACGGCGCGCTGATGGCCGCCACCATGGTCATAACCCTTCCCCTCGTTGCCGCCTTCCTGCTCGCGCAAAAGCGCTTCGTCGAGGGAATTACCATGACCGGTCTCAAAGGCTGACCGGTCGTCAAACAGGAGAACGCTCGATGAAACACTTCACCAAGCTCGTTGCCGCCGCTGCCATCGCGATGGCCGTGTCGGTGCCGGCCTATGCCGAAACCACGCTGACGGTGCATTACCCCATGCCCGGCTTCTTCAAGGACGTGATGGACACGATCTCGAAGAAGTTCATGGAAGAAAATCCTGACATCAAGATCCAGTTTGCCAGCCCGTCGGCCACCTACGAAGACGGCATCCAGACGATCCTGCGCCAGGCCGGTACTGACGCCATGCCAGATGTCACCTTCATCGGCCTCAACCGGCTCCGGATGATCTCCGAGCGCAACGTTGCCCTCGACCTCGGGCCGCTGATCAAGAAGGACGGCAACATGGCCGAGGAAGGCTTCTCGGACACGATCCTGAAGCTCGCCCAGGTCAACGGCAAACAGCTCGGCCTCGCCTTCGCCACCTCAACCCCGATCATGTACTACAATGCCGACCTGGTGAAGGCTGCCGGCGGTAATCCCGACGTCCCACCGACCACCTGGGACGAAGTCATTGCTCTAGGCGGCAAGATCAAGGCGCTCGGCAACGGCGTCGATGGTATCGATTTCCGCTGGCAGGGCGACGACTGGATGTTCTCCGCACTGCTGTTCGGCAACGGCGGCACGATGCTGAATGCCGACGAGACCAAGGTCGCGTTCAACGGTCCTGAAGGCCTGAAGGCTGCCGAAACCCTGCAGCGCATGGTCAAGGAAGGCGGCCTCCCCGTCTTCACCAAGTCCGCCGGAGAACAGGCCTTCGCCGCCGGCAAGGTGGGCTTCGAGTTCCAGACGACCGGCGCACTGCGCAATACCATCAAGAATGTCGGCACCAAGTTCGACCTGCGCACCGCCAAGCTGCCGCTGCTCGATCCGGCAAAGGGCCACCTGCCGACCGGCGGCAACGCCGTCGTCATTCTCGCCAAGGACCCGGTCAAGCAGGAAGCCGCCTGGAAGTTCGCCAAGTTTGCCGCCGGCCCCTACGGCGCCTCGGTCGTCGTTCCCGGCACCGGCTACGTTCCGAACAACGAACTGGCCGCCAAGTCCGACAAATATCTCGGCCAGTTCTACAAGCAGAACCCGCTGTTCCAGGCCGGCCTCAACCAGATGTCCCTGATGATCCCCTGGTACGCCTTCCCCGGCTCCAACGGCGTCAAGGTCACCCAGACCATCGTCGATAACCTGTCGCGCATCGTCGACGGTTCAGCCGAACCCAAGGAAGCCCTCGACGACGCAGCCGCCGACGTCGAAGGCATGCTGCCCCGCAGCTAAGCCACATAGGCTATGGCATGATCAGCGCCGTCTTCCGAAAGGGAGGCGGCGTTTTGCGGGGACCAAGCTGGCTTCGGAGACTGCTTCCTCTACCCGCGTCGCTCCCATCTTTCAAACGGGATGAGACCGCAAAGCACAAGAGACAGAGCCGGCACGAGCGGCAGGATTCATGCCGTCGACGAACCGGACGCTGGTATCTTATTTGCGAGCTGTGTAGCTGACCGACAAGAGATTACCGGTCTGGTTGAGTTCGACAACATCCCCCGCTCGCTCCCAGTCGGCGATGAGACCGAGCTCGAATTTGTCGAGCTTGGAGGGCTTGCCGAAATGGGAAAAAAAGGCGCTGAGCAGCGCTGCTCCGTCACCTGATGCATAAAACGAGCACATTCGGGTCGAAACCGGTCCTGTCGAAATCCAGAACGATAGGAGGCCGTCGCTATCTTTTGCGCCGCGCCGCCAGCCGACAACGTCGACCGATCCGCCGTTGTAGTTCTCGAAGCTCTTCTTCCAAGCCTTGTCCTCCACCGGTTGCCAGCCCAACACATCACCTTTCTTCGAGGCCTCGACAACAGTTGAGGATTCGCAGATGCCGATGAGCTGATCGGCAGTGAGAGGCATGGGTTGCTGTGCGGCCGAAACCGTTGCGGCGAAAGCGACTATGACCGAAAAGGTTCTAGGCACACGAAACTCCGGACAGGACCATGTCGCAACGCATTTAGCGCGGACGCGCATCATGTCATGGGCAGACAGTAAAATCAGATGGTCTCCTGGACAATTACCGAGGTAGACCCGCCACGGTTTTCCGCAGGGAGGACGCCCCGCGCTCGTGACAAAAAAGCCCATTCACCGTGAGCCCGAGCGCTCACTACCGATGCGGACGCCGTCCAATGGATGCAGCACCCCCTCTGTCGGCCTGGCCGACATCTCCCCTACAAGGGGGGAGATCAAGTCGTCGCGCCGGCTATCCGAAACAGTGACCTCAGGAATTCTGCGATGTCGAAGCCAGTTGGGCAGGCAATGGCGCTCCAGCCAATCTCCCCCCTTGTGGGGGAGATGCCCGACAGGGCAGAGGGGGGTGAAGCCCCAGAGACGATCTCGCCCGCAACCAGCCAAGCCCCAGAACAAAAAAGCCGCCGTCCTTTCAGACAGCGGCCTTCATATTCACAGTGAGCCCAAGGTTACTTCCCGGCGCGCACGCCGTCGAGAAGGTGCGGCAGCGTCTTCACGCCGTCGTTGCTGAGTTCCGGCGGCAGCAGGCTGTCCGGGAGGTCCTGGTAGGAGACCGGGCGCAGGTAGCGGCGGATGGCCATGGTGCCGACCGAGGTGGTGCGGCTGTCCGAGGTGGCCGGGAACGGGCCGCCATGCACCATGGCATGGCTGACTTCGACGCCCGTTGGCCATCCATTGGCGAGAATGCGACCAACCTTGCGCTCGAGCACCGGCAGCAGCTTGCGCGCATCGTCATGGTCGGCGGGGTCGAGATGCAGCGTTGCCGTCAGCTGGCCTTCCAGCTTCTCGGCAATAGCCACCATCTGCGCCACGTCCTTGCAATGGACAAGCAGGCTGGCAGCACCGAAGACTTCGTTACCGAGGCTTTCGTCTGCCATGAAGTGCTCGGCGTCGGTCTCGAAGAAGATCGCCGGGCTGCGGTTGGCGCCTTCGGCAGGCTTGCCCTGGGCGACCGTCTTGACGGCCTCGTTGCCGGCAAAGGCAGCGACGCCCTTGTCATAGGCAGCGTGGATGCCGGGGGTCAGCATCGGGGCAGGTACGCTTTCGGTAAGCGTACCGGTGGCAGCAGCGATGAAGGTGTCGAGGTCGGGGCCGTCGACCGCAAACATCAGGCCCGGGTTGGTGCAGAACTGGCCGGCACCCATGGTCAGGGAGCCGACGAAAGCCTTGCCGAGCGCTTCAGCGCGGGCGGCAAGCGCTGCCGGGAACAGATAGACCGGGTTGACGCTGCTCATTTCGGCATAGACCGGGATAGGCTCGGGACGGGCAGCGGCAATGGCTGCAAGCGCCAGGCCACCGGCACGCGAACCGGTAAAGCCGACCGCCTTGATGTGCGGGTTCTTCACGAGCGCAGCACCGGTTTCATTGGCGCCGGTGACCAGCGAGAACACGCCCTCCGGCAGGCCGCAGGAGGCAACGGCGGCGCGGATGGCGCGGCCGACCAGTTCGCCCGTGCCCGGGTGGGCAAGGTGGCCCTTGACGACAACAGGGCAACCGGCAGCCAGCGCCGACGCCGTGTCACCGCCGGCGACCGAGAAGGCGAGCGGAAAGTTGCTGGCGCCGAACACGGCGACCGGGCCGAGCGGGATCTGGCGCAGGCGCAGGTCCGGGCGCGGCAGCGGCTGGCGATCAGGCAGGGCCGGATCGACGCGCAGGTCGAGCCACTCGCCGGCACGGACAACCGACGCGAAGAGGCGCAACTGGCCGACGGTGCGGCCGCGCTCGCCGGTGAGGCGGGCGAGCGGCAGGCCGGTTTCGGCATGGGCGCGCTCGAGCAGCTGGTCGCCGATCTCGAGGATATTGGCGGCGATGGTTTCGAGGAAGACGGCGCGGTCTTCTAGGCTCACGGCGCGGTAGGTGTCGAGGGCGGCAGCGGCGAGATCGCAGGCACGGTCGACATCGGCAACGGAGGCGACGGCGAAGGCCGGTTCCATGTTTTCGCCGGTGGCAGGATTGATGGCGCGCACGGTTCTATTGTCGCCGGTGGAATCGGCGCCGATCAGAAGGTCGCCCTTGATGTCGAATGCCTGGGTCATGAAATTTCCTCGAGTGTTTGGAGGACGCCGCGAAATGCGCCCGGAAGCCGGATATCAATATCGGATGACAGCTATAAGATGATGGCCTGCGCTGCAAGTTCAAGTCGCACATCGGGTAAGTCATCGTCGACGTTCGCATGGCGTCAGGGATGGAACTGAGCCGGCGTTCGTGCGACTGTAACGCCCGCTCAGCCTCGGCTGCGCACCTCGTTCTCTCCGCGTAGACGATTGGTCCCTTATGACGTTCGAAGATATCGCCAATCCGGTCGTTCAGTTCTGCTTCGTCATGATCGTCGGTTTTGTTGTCAGCCGTATCCTGCTGCGCCGCCGGCAGGTCTGGCGTCTAGTCGCGCAGATCGCACTGTTCATCCTGTTGACAGTAGTGCTTCTCCACAACGACATCGTCCCCTATGAAAAGGCGACGCTGGAAACCTCGGTAACGCTGCGCATCTTCACGACCTTCGCCAAGATCGTCTGGTGGATCAATGGCGCCTGGACGCTGGTCGCCTTTGTCCGCGTGTTTCTGATCTTCGAGCGCAAGCCACGCGAGGGCCGGCTGCTGCAGGACCTCGTCGTCGGCGTCATCTATATGAGCGCCGGTCTCTCAATTGTCGCCGACGTCTTCGGTGTCCCCGTCGGCACGCTGCTCGCCACGTCGGGCGTGTTTGCCATCATCCTCGGCCTCGCGCTGCAGAGCACGCTGAACGACCTGTTTTCAGGCATCGCGCTCAACCTCGGCCGACCCTATTCGGTCGGTGACTGGGTGGTGCTCGACGACGGGATGCAGGGAAAGGTGATCGAGACCAACTGGCGGGCCACCTACCTTTTAAACGGCACCAACGGCCTGATCGTCATTCCGAACAGCGCGCTGGCAAAGGCGCGACTGACAAACCTGTCGAGCCCGGATGAACAGCACGGCGTCACCATCACGGTTCGCCTGGTACCCACGACGGCCCCCAAGTTCATGGCAGAGGTCATGCGGAATGTCCTGCTCAGCAGCAATTCGATCCTCGCAAACCCGGCACCGTCGGTTTCCATAGATGCCCTGGACAGCCAGGCCGTACAGCTCGGCCTCTCCTTCAGCGTCAAGAACATCGCCATGACGACAACGGCCAAGAACGAGATCTTCGACCTGATTTACCGCCACGTCAAATCCTCCGGCTACAGGATGGCGCCGCCGGTGGGCAGCGGCATCTACGGCGATGCGGAGGCCTTGGCGGATACGGACAAGGTCCGCAAGATTAGCACTCCGCTCAGCCTGCTCAGCAATATCCCGCTGTTTGCGCCGTTGACATCCGAGGAAAAGGAGGCCCTTGCAGGCCAGATGACCCGGCGAACCTATCGCAAGGACACTGTCATCGCCGCCCAGGACAGCCAGCTGACGGCATTGATGATCGTGCGCACCGGCGTCGTCAGCATCACGCGCAGCGAGGACGGTCGCGAGATAGAGCTGACCCGGCTCGCGCCCGGCGACTGCTTCGGCGAAGGTGGCGTATTGATGGGAGCCAACGAAGTCGGCAGCATCCGGGCGCTGACATTCGTCGTCATCTACGAACTCGGCCAGGAACAGCTGTCGCCCTTGCTGAAAGACAGGCCGATGATTGCCGAAGAGCTCGGCCAGATCATGTCGCAGCGCATCGATGCCGAAAAACACCTGTTCGCCGGGGGCGGCACCATCGGCAATGGTGCACAGGGCGGATCGCTCGCAACCCGCATCCGCCACCTGTTCCAGCTTCCGCACGACTGAAGCAGCTCTGCTATCCGATAGTTTGATGACGCGGAGACCTGTGAAACAATAACGGAAAGATCTGCTATACAGCCCTTCCAACGTAAAACGCCCGGCTTTGTTGCCGGGCGCGCATGTGCTTTACGGTAATCGGGAAGCGGCCAAATTGCCGGCCGTCCCGGATGCCCCCGATCAGTTCTCGCCGCGGGTTGCTTCGAACAGGAACCAGGCGCGACGCTCGGCAAAATCCGTCCAGGTGTCGATGACGCCGCTGGTGCCGTTGTCCTTGGCGTCGTCGGCAAGTTCCTTGGCCTGGCGCAGCGCTTCCACCAGCGAGAGATTGTCGGCATGCAGCTCCTTCAGCATCGCGACCGGCCCAACGAACTCGGCGTCGTTGTCCGAGATCGACTGGTGACGCGCGATGTCGCCGACAGAGCGCAGCGTGGTCGCGCCGATCTTGCGGACGCGCTCTGCGATATCGTCTGTCGTGCCGATGATCTGGGCAGCCTGCTCGTCGAGCATCAGGTGATAATCGCGGAAATGCGGGCCTGACATATGCCAGTGGAAATTCTTGGTCTTCATATACAGCGCGAAGGTGTCCGCGAGGATGCCGTTCAGCGCATCGGCGACCTTGGTCTTGTCATTACGGCCGAGATCGGTAGGGGTTGCGAGAGCTGCTGAGGATGCATTGTTCTTGGTCATGATCTTCCTCTGATATCTTTTGTGCGGACCATCGCCCGCATCGATAAATCTGTCATGTTTTATGTCCGGATATCGGTCGGCAGGCTGCGGGAAGGCAAGCACCGTCGTGCCGCTTTTCATTCCGGGTGGGCACGCCGATAAGGTCTCGAGAGGGCAAAAGGTTCCTTGACCTCGAGCCTACATCGCCTTGACCTCTGCCGCAACAATGCCAGCTTTACAAAGCATGCCATGCAGGCACCGGAAAGGTCTTGCAGGCCTTTGACGAAACGATCACAACGAAGCCGCCACCTCCGATTTCCAATCCCCAAGGAATTGCCGATGTCTGCAACTGCGCCCGAGATACTGGCCGCCAAGGCCGATGAGACACGCACCACACCCGCGCCGGCCGACCCCTGCGCCATGGTCCTGTTCGGCGCCGGTGGCGACCTGACCCGCCGCCTGGTCATTCCGGCACTCTATAACCTGCTGCTGTCGAAGACCCTGCCGGACAAATTTGCCCTGATCGGCGTCGATCTTGCCGATGGCAACGTCGAGAGCTGGGCCAAACGCCTGCGCGAAATGCTCGAAACTTTCATCGGCAACCGCTCCTCGGATTTCGACATTACTGCCATCGACGAGGCCGCCTGGGCGACGCTGGTGTCGAAAATGGTCTATATCCAGGGGGACCTGACCAAACCGGACCTTTATGCCGCGATCGGCAAGGCGCTGGATGCCGCCAAGTCCGGCCATGACACCCAGGGCAACGCCATCTTCTATCTGGCAGTCGCCGGCCAGTTTTTCGGAACCGTCATCGATCAGCTGGGTGCGGCCGGTCTCGTGACCCAATCTGACGGATCGGATGGCGGGGCGAAGTTCTGGAGACGGGTCGTCATCGAAAAGCCCTTCGGCCACGATCTCGCCTCTTCGCAGGCCCTGAACGCGCAGATTCTGAAGGTCCTGAAGGAGGATCAGATCTACCGCATCGACCATTTCCTCGGAAAGGAAACGGTGCAGAACATCATGGCCTTCCGCTTTGCCAATGGCTTCTTCGAGCGCATCTGGAACCGCGATGCCATCGAGCAGGTGCAAATCACCGTGACGGAGACAGTCGGGGTCGAAACGCGCGGCAAATTCTACGAAAACACCGGCGCCCTGCGCGACATGGTCCCGAACCATCTCTTTACCTTGCTGTCGATGGTGGCAATGGAGCCGCCAACCTCCTTCGACGCCGCCTCCATCCGTTCGAAAAAGGCGGAAGTGGTCGAAGCCATCCGTCCGTGCCAGCCATCGGAAGCTGTGCGCGGCCAGTACGATGCCGGTTCGGTGCTCGGCAAGACCGCAGTCCCCTACCGATCCGAGGCCAATGTCGATCCGGCTTCGCGCGTCGAGACCTATGTCGCCATGCAGCTGTCGATCGACAATCCGCGCTGGGAAGGCGTGCCTTTCTATGTGCGCACCGGCAAGCACCTGACCGAAAGGCGCACCGAGATCGCCATCTCCTTCAAGGCAGCCCCCGGCCAGCCGTTCCACAAGGAGGGCGAGGCCCCACAGCCAAACTGGCTGGTGCTGCGCACAGCACCCGACGAAGGCATATTTCTGTCGCTGCAGGTCAAGCAGCCCGGCCCGGAAATGGCGCTTGCCAATGTCGGCATGCTGTTTCGCTACGACGACTGGTTTGCCGATTTCCCGAATGTCGGCTACGAGACGCTGATCTATGACGTGATGGTCGGCGACGCCACGCTGTTCATGCGCGCCGACATGGTCGAGCAGGCCTGGCGGGTTGTCCAGCCGTTGCAGGACGCCTGGGCGAAGGAAGAACCCGCCTTCCCGAACTACGCCTCGGGCAGCGCCGGTCCGCAAGCATCCGACGATCTCCTCGCCCGCGCCGGCCACGCCTGGCGGACGCTAAAACCCTACGCTCCCAAGACCTGAAACAATCACCCGTAAACAAACCCGGGAGGCCGTACTGGCCTCCCCCCGCCTACTCCATGAAACGATAGCGCCCTCGAGGGAACGTTCCCCGCGGCAGTCCGTTGTCCCGCAATTGGAAGGATGTGGCCATGGAATCACGTTTTGGACAACGCCTGATGATGACCCTGATGGTCATCGGCTTCATCATGTCGGCAGCCTATGCCCTCAGTAGCTCCCGCCACCACAAGGACGCCGAGCCACCCGCAGCCACAGCCGACGCACCCGCCGCGAACTGAACATTCGCCTGCGACCTGTCGCAGCC